>NZ_AP023175.1:1351934-2027901 GCF_013426895.1 Paraburkholderia largidicola
GTAGCCGCCTTCATAGCCCTTCACTTCGACGCGCTCGCCGCCGGACACCTTGCCGCCTTCGGCCGCTGCCTGTTGCAGCGCTTCCTGCATGCGCGCGAACGACTGCTTGTCGATCAGCGGTCCCATCAGCGTGCCCTTTTCGAGCGGATTGCCGATTGGCACCTTTGCATAGAGCTGCTTCAGACGCTCGACCGTTTGGTCATACACGCTGTCGTGCACGAACAGGCGGCGCAGCGACGTGCAACGCTGCCCGGCCGTGCCGACTGCCGAGAACAGGATGCCGCGCAGCGCCAGTTCCTGGTCGGCCGTCTGCGCGACGATGCCCGCATTGTTGCCGCCGAGTTCGAGCAGCGACCGACCGAAGCGCTTCGCCACTTCGACGCCGACCGTGCGGCCCATTTCCGTGCTGCCCGTCGCGCTGACGATCGACGCGCGCGGGTCCGCGACCAGCTTCGCGCCGACATCGCGCCCGCCGTTGACGACAGCCGTGAGGCCCGCGGGCGCATCGCCGAATTCCTTCAGTGCCTCGTTGAGAATCTGGTTGACGGCGAGCGCCGTCAACGGCGTTTTCTCCGACGGCTTCCAGACCACCGCGTTGCCGCACACCAGTGCGAGCGCGGCGTTCCACGACCACACGGCTGCCGGGAAATTGAACGCCGAGATCACGACGCAGGTGCCCATGGGGTGCCACGATTCGGCCATCCGGTGGCCGGGGCGCTCCGATGCGATGGTCAGACCGTACAGCTGGCGCGACAGGCCGACCGCGAAGTCGCAGATGTCGATCATTTCCTGCACTTCACCGAGTCCTTCCTGCAGGATCTTGCCCGTCTCCAGCGTGATGATGCTGCCGAGCGCCTGCTTCTTCTCGCGCAGACGCTGGCCAAGCAGGCGCACGAGTTCGCCGCGGCGCGGCGCGGGCACGTTGCGCCATTGCTCGAATGCCTGTTTCGCGTTGGCCAGCACCGTATCGACTTGCGCCGCCGACTGGCTGGCCACGCGGCCAATGAGTTCGCCCGTGATGGGCGAATGGACGGCGATGTCGCCCGCTTGCGTTGCGTCTGCAATGCCGAGATCGGCAAGGATGCTCGATGCGTTCATCTGGATTCCCTTGATTTCCGATACGAAACAAAAGTAAGTTCGGAAACTATACACGCCGTCATTTATGACGACAAGCGGCACTGCGACATGAACTTGCGCGATCCGCTGAAAGGCCGAAAACGGGGAGAAATGAGGGTTTTCCCGAGTTTGTACGCGTAGCGCTTTTCAGTGCGAGGCATCATCGTGCACACTCTGCGGGTGCGTTTCAGATCGGAAATCCGCTGGCATCCATCGCCCGCCGTGCTGGCCGGGCGGCGGTCCGCGAACAGGCCGATGTTATGATCGGAAACATCAAAAGCATTACGCCGCATAGTCATTCACGCCCATGGATAGCTCGCTCACCAAGACACCCGAAAGCTCGACCTCGGACCTCGGCCGCCGCGTGCGTGCCGCACGGCTCGCGCACGATCTGACGCTCGAAACGGCCAGCCGCCTGTGCGGCGTATCACGCTCCACGCTGTCGAAGATCGAAAACGGCCTGATGTCGCCGACCTTCGACGTGCTGCAAAAGATCGTCGTGGGTCTGAAGATCGATCTGGGCGAGCTGTTCGGCTCGACGCCGAAAGTTAACGCGAGCGGCCGGCGCGCGCTCACGCGCAAGGACGCGGGTCAGCGCCACGCGTATCGCGGGTATCAGATGGAATTGCTGGCGACGGATCTCGCGCACAAGGCGATGTTGCCGTTTCGCATTCGTATCACCGCGCATACGCTCGATGCTTTTGATGACTGGGGTCGCCACGAGGGCGAAGAGTTTCTGTATGTGATCAGCGGCAGTGTGTGCCTGTACTCGGAGCTTTATGCTCCTACGCATCTGAATGCGGGGGATAGTCTTTATTTCGATAGCCGAACGGGGCATGCCGCGGTCTCGACGAGCGAAGAAGACGCTGAGGTCTTGTGGATGGCGACGAGTGCTGATTTGCCAGTTTCTGGTGGCACTGCATCGAAGAAATAGCGACCGTTGGTGGTCGCTGGTGTCTGCGGTTTGCCTTTGCGCTGGCGTCCGCGGTTTGCCTTTGCGCTGGCATCCGCGGTTTGCCTTTGCGCTGGCATCCGCGTTTTGTTAGCGTGCTTCAAGCGTCGCCCCTGTGCGGGGCGGCACCTACTTTTCTTTGCCGCCGCAAAGAAAAGTAGGCAAAAGAAAGCGGCTCACACCGCCAGTTCTGGTTATTGCCTGAGGGCCCCCACAGGGTCTTACACTTCACACGGCAATCACGTCATACATGCTCGTTGCCAGCGCTCTTATGAGCGCCTCACCCGCTTCACGCTCCCGCACTACAGCACGCGGAGCCAGACAGTCCACCGCCGCCCAGGTGGCAAACTGTGTGTAGGCCCAAGTTCTCCATACGCCTCACTTCGGACCGCCTGCGCACGCGTTCCACCCTGTAAGAGCGCGAACTTATACGACGCGACAACCTACACACAGTTTGCCACCTGGGCGGCACATACCATTCGCTGCCGTCTGCCGTTGTACGGGTGCCTGAAGCGGGTGATGCGATTGTTCGAAGCGTTAGCAACGCCCGCGAATAAGGACGCTGCCGTGTGAAAGGTGGGCACGTTGGGGGCCCGTGGACAAGAACACGGGCTGGCGGTGTGAGCCGCTTTCTTTTGCCTACTTTTCTTTGCGGCGGCAAAGAAAAGTAGGTGCCGCCCCGCACAGGGGCGACGCCTGAAGCACGCTAACAAATCGCGGATGCCAATGAAAGAGCAAACCGCGGATGCCAGCTCAAGAACAAGCAAACCGCACCGCTTGCGCAGCAAAGACCAAAAACCAAAACCGGCGATTCACCCCACCGCCCGCGCCTGCGCAAGTGCGCTGAGATTCCCCTCACCAAAACCGTGATGCCCCTTGCGCTGCACGATTTCGAAAAAGATATCGCCTTCCCGCCGCCGCACAAAAGTCTGAAAGAACAGCAACGGCACGCCGTCCGCGCCAATCTCCCCATCGACCAGAATCCGGCCGCGCCGCAAGCGCTCGATATCGACCCCATGCCCCGGCAAACGCGTATCGATCTGCTCGTAATAGGCAGGAGGCGGCTCAACCAGCTCGATGCCGTTGGCGAGCAACTGATCGACGCATGCAAAGATATCCTCGGTAGCGAGCGCGATGTGCTGCACACCTTCGCCCGGATGATCCGGCAAATACTCATGCATCAGGCTCGTACGCCGCGTGCCTTCCTCATACAGCGGAATCCGGATCGCGCCGCACGGCGACACCATCACACGCGATTCCGCCGACACATGCCAGTTCGCATGCAATTCGTGAATCTCACGGAAGTTGAGCAGCTCGCGGTAGAAGTCGATCCATTCCTGCATGCGGCCCGCGCCGACCGTTTGCGTCAGATGATCGACGGCGATCAGGCCCGTGCCCGCGTGGCTCAGATCGGCCTGCGCAGTGCTGGGTTCAATCGGTCGAAAGTCGATGTCGAAGATAGAAATATCGCCGAGGCCGCCCTTCTGGCCGCCACGCCCGCGCCAGCGGTCCACGAAGTAGATATGTGAATCGCCAATGCCCTGAATGGCCGGAATCGTGAGTTCGCCCTTACCGACCCGCTCGCCTTCGAACGACCAGGCGCCGAGTTCGGTCGCGCGGTCATAAGCGCGCTGCGCATCGGCGACGCGAATGCCGATCGCGCAAATGCCGACGCCATATTCTTCCGCATAGCGCTCGGCGAACGAATCGGGCTCGGCATTCAGCAGGAAATTCATATCGGCCTGACGGAACAGCGTCACGTCCTTGCTGATGTGGCGCGCAATCGGCTTGAAGCCGAGCTTCACGAAGGTGTCGGCGAGTGTCTGCGGATGGCGCGCGGCAAACTCGACGAACTCGATGCCGGCCGTGCCGAGCGGATTGTGCTCAGGGTCCGCGACGGCCTTGAGCGCGTCGGCAGGGGTCGGCAGGTCGCTGGGCATGTGCATCTCCATGGAACGTGCTGTTTCAACTCGGCAAGCGCGCAGATGGGCGCGCCGCGCACCGTGTTTTACACCGTGCAGCGCCACTCGTGCAACCTCGATTTTGTACTAATCGGTTCAAAGAGGCATCTTCCGGCGGGTCGTTCCCGAGGCTTTGTCCCCTTGTGACTTCGCGCCACGCTTGGTTGCACCATGGCTCGCGTCGCGCTTCACGTCAATACCGACGTCGACTTTGGCGTCGATCCCGGCGTCGCGTTTTGTGCGGCGCTTCCCCGAAGGCCTGGCTCGTCCCTCTTCCGCGCGCGCCTGCACATGGCGCGCGAGCCGCTCGCGCGCGACCTTGCGCACGGCCTCGATCAGCGCGCGTCCGACGGGCGTCGGCTGCGTGTCCGAGCGCAGGATCAGGCCGACGGGCTCCTCCGTGCCCGCGACGGGCAACGGCAACGTCACGAGCAAGCCGTGCGCCAGTTCGTATTCGATTGCGCTGCGCGGCACAAACCATACGGCGTCGTTTTCGAGCGCGAGCGCGCGCCCCACCGACACCGACAGCACCTCGATGAACGACGACAGCGGCGGCACCGCCCACGCGCGCAGCAGGCTTTCCGCCGACTGCCGGATCAGCGTCCCATACGGCGGCACGACGACGGGAAACTCCAGCAAGCGCGTAGCCGACGACAGCCCGCCCGACGCCAGCGGGTGCCCCGCGCACACCACGGCAATGAGCGGCTCGCTGTACAGCTGCTCGAAGGTCAGCCCCACCATGCGCTCCGGATCGGCCAGCCGGCCAACGGCGAACTCGATCGCGCCCGCCTTCAGGCGCTCCAGCAGTTCGGTGTTCGAACCCGTCTTGAGCCGCACGATCGCATTGGGCCACTGCTCGCCGAACAGGCGCATCACGGGCGGCACGAGCGAGGTGGCGACAGTCGGCAGCACGCCGATATCGAGCGTCGCGGCAGCTTCGCCTTCCGCGCGCGCGAGCAGATCGACGCCCTGGCGCAGCGCGCTCACGCAGGCGCTGGCGTGCGGCATGAAAAGCTGGCCTTCGCGCGTCGGCACGGCGCCGTGCCGGCCGCGCTCGAACAGGCGCACGCCGAGAATCTCTTCCAGCTCGGCCACCGTCTTCGACACGGCAGGCTGGGTGATCGACAGGCTCTCCGCCGCCTTCTGCACGCCGCCGAACTGCGCGACGGCAAGAAAGCACTGCAAATGCCGGAACTTGACGCGGCTATCCGCGAGGCTGCGTTGCATAACGGATCGTTATACGAGATGGGAAAAAACGTCATTTTGCATAACTTCTCGGCTTCTATAAAGTCACGTCATCCACTAGCCAAAATCGAATCCCCCAAGGAGACACCTGATGGACGATTCCATTCTGAGTCCGCGCGACTTCCCCTCGCATCCCGCCTACGTCCATTCGCCGTATGGATCGTCCGTCAAGCGCGGCCCGACGCGCCCGCTGATTCCGCTGAAAGAGCGCCTGCGCGACCAGCGCGTGCCCGTCTACGGCGCGGAAGACCTCGGCGCGCTCGACAACGACCTGACGCGCAATGCCGCGAAAAACGGCGAGCCGCTCGGCGAACGCATCATCGTGACGGGCCGCGTGCTCGACGAAGGCGGCCGCCCGGTGCGCAATACACTGGTCGAAGTGTGGCAGGCGAACGCCGCCGGCCGCTACGTGCACAAGAACGACCAGCATGACGCGCCGCTCGACCCGAACTTCCTCGGCGCGGGCCGCTGCCTGACCGACAACGAAGGCCGCTACCGCTTCATGACGATCAAGCCCGGCGCGTATCCGTGGGGCAATCACCCGAACGCGTGGCGCCCGAACCACATCCACTTCTCGCTGTTCGGCGACTATTTCGGCTCGCGCCTCGTCACGCAGATGTACTTCCCCGGCGATCCGCTGCTGCAGTACGACCCGATCTTCCAGGGGACGCCCGAAGGCGCGCGCGACCGGCTGATCTCGCGCTTCACACTCGACGTGACCCAGGAAAACTACGCGCTCGGCTATGAATTCGACATCGTGCTGCGCGGCCCGAACGAAACCCCGATGGAGCGCTGATCATGACGACGTTTAAGCAGACCCCTTCGCAAACGGTCGGACCGTACTTCGCCTACGGCCTGTGCCCCGAGCAATACAATTTCGATCTGAAGAGCCTCTTTACGAACGTCCTCGCGGATCGTGAGGCAGCGGGCGAGCACATCACGCTGGTCGGCCAGGTATTCGACGGCGACGGCGCGGTGATCGGCGACGCGATGATCGAAGTGCAGCAGGTGGACAGCGAAGGCCGCTATCCGCAGTCACGCGAAGAAGTGGCGAAGACGGGCTTTCGCGGCTTTGCGCGCTTCGGCACGGGCACGGACCCGCAGAAGCGCTTCATCATCGAAACGGTGAAGCCGGGCCGCGCATCGCCCGACGAAGCGCCGCATCTGAACGTGATCGTGACGATGCGCGGCATGCTGCTGCACACGTTCACGCGCGTCTACTTCGACGACGAAACCGCCGCAAACGACAAAGACCCCGTGCTTACGAGCGTGCCCGCCGAGCGCCGCGCGACGCTGGTCGCGAAGCGCGAAACGCAGGGCGGCAAGGCTGTTTATCGCTTCGACATCCACATGCAGGGCCCGAAGGAAACGGTGTTCTTCGACCTGTGATGCGACGCACGGTGCACGAACCTCGCATGCATTCGATGCAAGGTTCATCGCCTGTTCACAAATGAAAGTTAGGATGCGTTGCGCGAGTCAAATCGCGCAATGAAACTCCGAGCAGTTTTTGGATGCCCGCTTTGACGCGGGCTTTTTTTCGTCTGCGTTTCGTCACGCCGCGCCGTGCGTCAACTGCGGTAATCGGAAACCGAATTGTCGATCAGCCGCAAAGCCGATTCCCACGCCAGTTCCGCGATGCCTTCTTCGTCGTCGCGTGCGAACTGGCTGGCTGTGAGCTTGCGCACGTGTTCGGGCGGCAGCGTCAATTCCGCATTGCCCGCTAGCGCGTCGATCTGGATCTGACACGCGCGTTCGAGGAAGTAAATTTCCTGAAACGCCGTCGCCACCGACTTACCGCCCGCCAGCAGGCCGTGATTGCGCAGGATCATCGCGTTGCACAAACCGAGATCGGCGACGAGGCGCTCGCGCTCGCCGAGATCGAGTGCAATGCCTTCGTAGTCGTGATACGCGAGCGCGCCGTAGAACTTCAGCGCGTGCTGGCTGATGGGCAGCAAGCCCTGCTTTTGCGCGGACACGGCCGAGCCGGCCGACGTATGCGTGTGAATCACGAAGCGCATGTCGGGCCGCGCGGTATGCACAGCTGAATGGATCGTGAAGCCCGCCGCATTCACGCGATAGCGCTTCGGATCGGCGGCGACCTTGTCCGCCGCTTCAACCACGCGCCCGTCGCGATCGATCTTCACGAGATCCGACGCGCGCATCTCGTGAAAAAGCACGCCATAGCGGTTGATCAGAAAGTGATGCCCGGGACCGGGCACGCGCGCGGTGATGTGCGTGTCGATCAGATCGGTCATGCGGAAATGCGCGACCAGCCGATACAGCGCGGCGAGCTCACAGCGCGTCGTCCATTCTTCGCTGCTATATCCAGCCTGTTGCGGGGTCATGTCGGACATGGCGATGTCTCCATGAATACAGTCGCGCGGCGTGTGAAGGGAAAGCGGAAAGCGGTGACAAAAAAACGGACTCGATAATAGCGTCCGCGAATGCGGCGCTCAGACGCGGAAATGCTCGATGTCCTGACCCGCGTTGATGGCGCGCGTGAGCCAGTCGGGGCGGTCGCCCTTGCCGTCCCATTCGTGCCCGAATGCATCGCGGTATTTCGGCACGGCGGCGTCGGCGATCAGCGCCTCTTCGAGCGCTTCAAGCGTAATGCCAAATTCATCCATGCGGCGACGGATCCACAAGATCAGCCGCTCTCGCGCTTGACCGTCGAGGTCGAGCGTCCGATGTTCCTCTCGCTCTTTCATAACGTGCCGATAACGTTTCGAATTACGCGGCCAATTAGCACGCGTTAAATAGATTAATGACTTCGCACTGACAGCGAAGCCTTAATACGGATCCACCAACTTCTGCCGAATGAAGTTGTCAGCGCGTTCCGACAGATTGAATGGCGGCGAAAAACCCGCATGGTGCGTACTGGAATTCGCCATGAACCTTGAAGAGCCAAGGTCGCTTCCCTGATTTCTCGGGATTCTAGCATTCATTCCCATGCGTGCGCGTCGAACCCGCTGCTTTGATAGCTGCGGAAAGCGGCATGGGCTCTACGTTTGCGACAATCGGACCATAAGCATGCTACTTTTTTTCCGGCTCCTGATCGATTGCGCTCGACGACTTCACGCGTGCGCGCAATTCGAATTTCTGGATCTTGCCCGTCGAGGTTTTTGGCAATTCGCCAAAGAAGACCGCTTTAGGCAATTTGAATCCGGCGAGCAATTGACGGCAATGCGCAATGATTTCCTCGGCGCTCGCGTCCACGCCGTCCTTCAGTTCGACGAAGGCGCAGGGCACCTCGCCCCATTTCGCGTCGGGCATCGCGACCACGGCCGCCACCGACACGGCCGGATGACGGTACAGCGCATCCTCGATCTCGATGCTCGAAATGTTCTCGCCGCCTGAAATGATGATGTCCTTGCTGCGGTCCTTGATGCGCACATAGCCGTCTTCGGTAATCACACCGAGATCGCCCGTATGGAACCAGCCGCCGCGGAATGCGGCTTCCGTTGCGCGCTCGTTCTTCAGATAGCCCTTCATGCAGATATTGCCGCGAAACATCAGTTCACCGATCGTTTCTCCATCGCGCGGCACGGGTTCGAGCGTATCGGGGTCGCGCACGTCGACGGCTGCCTGCAGGTGGTAGCGCACGCCCTGGCGCGCGTTGAGCCGCGCGCGTTCGTCGTCGTCGAGCGCATCCCATGCGTCCTACTTCGCGCAGACAGAGGCGGGTCCGTACACCTCGGTCAAACCGTACACATGAGTCAGATCGAAACCGATCGCCTTCATGCGAGCAATCACGGCAGGCGAAGGCGCCGCGCCCGCCACCATCGTCGACACGCGGTGCGCGATACCGTCGCGCCACTCGGCAGGAGCATTCGCGAGCGCGCTCTGCACGATGGGCGCACCGCAATAATGCGTGATGCGCTCGCGGCGAATCAGATCGAAGACGAGCTTCGGATCGAATTTGCGCAGACACACGTTGACGCCCGCGCGCGCCGCGACTGTCCATGGAAAACA
This sequence comes from Paraburkholderia largidicola, assembly GCF_013426895.1. Taxonomy (NCBI): domain Bacteria; kingdom Pseudomonadati; phylum Pseudomonadota; class Betaproteobacteria; order Burkholderiales; family Burkholderiaceae; genus Paraburkholderia; species Paraburkholderia largidicola. Next base: position 1,361,181 of record NZ_AP023175.1, read on the forward strand.
CCAGCCGTTGCAGTGAAAGAGCGGCAGCGTCCATAGATACACCGCATGCTTCGGCATATCCCATTCGAGGATATTGCTGAGCGCATTCAGATACGCGCCGCGATGGTGATAGACGACGCCCTTCGGCTCGCCCGTCGTGCCCGACGTGTAGTTGAGCGCGATGGCGTCCCATTCGTCGGCGGGCGGCGTCCAGGCGAACCGCGCATCGCCCTCTTGCAGGAACGCTTCGTAGTCGGTCGCGTTCGGGAAATGGCGAGTATCGGCGGGCTGCGCATCGCTGACACTGATGATGCGCAATTGCGGAAACTCGCGCGCGGCGCGCAGCGCAAGCTCTCCGTATTCGCTATCGACGATCAGCGCTTTGGCCTCGCCATGCCGCAGCATGTACAGGATCGAAGCGGCATCGAGCCGGGTATTCAGCGTATTGAGCACGGCGCCCGCCATCGGCACGCCGAAATGCGCTTCGATCATGGGCGGAATATTGGGCAGCAGCGCCGCGACGGTCTCGCCGCGCGCGACGCCCGCGCGTTGCAGCGCGCTCGCCAGACGCCGTGTGCGCTCATACGTTTCGCGCCACGTACGGCGCACGTCGCCATGCACGACGGCGAGCCGGTCGCCATAGACTTCGGCGGCCCGCGCGATGAAATCGATCGGCGTCAGCGGTACATGATTGGCCTCGCGACGGGCGAGTCCCGCGTCGTACATATGCGTCATGGCTGTGTCTCCTCCGAAGCGTGCGGCCCCGTCGATTTAGTTGTTTTGTGGCAATGGATATCGGGTTCGAATGCGTAATGCACGTGCAAAAGCATTGCATGAATCAGCGCCGCCAATGCCCGGGCGCAAGATTTTGTGCGAAGCCGCAATGCAGCGCGGAACGCGCGGCAGCCGCGTCGAACGCGGCCCGCGCGCGCAAACCGGAAATCGGGCTGTCGCCCTCAGAACATCGCGCGCCTGAAAAATCAGACGCGCGGCAGATCGTCGATGAACTTCTCGACGTGGCCATCCGGCACGTCGGTGTCGATCCCGTCGTTGCCGTCGGCGTGCGAAACCGTTTTGATCTTGGGGCCCAGCAGATGCAGGCCGCCCAGCGTGAAGAACGACCAGACGGCATTACCCGCATGAATTGCCGTCACGACGTCCGCGACTTCGACAATTTCATGTGGCGAGAGCCATTCATTCGTTTTTGGATTGACGAGAGCCCAACGGACGTGGGTGACGCGGTCAGTCATAGGGTTAATGCGTACGGCATCGATAGCATAGGTCGCCATTTCCACCTCCATCGTCGTCACCCAGGCATCGTAGCACTTATGTCTGGTTAGACGAAGTGGACACGCGTCGACCTATATAGACGGACCCATTCGAAGAGCACCGCTCCGTTGCACGCTACTATCCGGATGTACTCTGCGGCGCCGACCGCCGCGTGACAGTTCAGTGCGTGGAATGACTGCGTCTTCGAATGGCTTCCACTTTCTATAACGGTCGTGCGTAAATGGTTCTGAACCCGGGGTTTGCACCAATGCGGCGCGGCGCACATAGCGGCCCGCGCTGAGTACTCAGCATGCTGATGAACCGCGCGCGCATGCAGTACGATGGCCGCACTGACCTGCACGGGGAAGACGAGCCATGTCGATCGAAGTCGGAACGGCGTCCTGGACGGACGCCACGCTCATCAAATCCGGCCGCTTCTATCCGAAGGGATGCACGAGCGCCGAGGCACGCCTGCGTTTCTATTCGAGCCAGTTTCCAATGGTCGAAGTCGATGCGTCGTACTACGCGATGCCCAGCGCGGCGACCAGCACGCTATGGGCCGAACGCACGCCTGAGCACTTCACGTTCAATGTGAAGGCATTCCGGCTTTTCACCGGGCATCAGACGGAGCGCAAGTTCTTCCCGCCGGACATTCAGCCGCTGCTGCCGCAAAACGACAAGAAGAACCTGTACTACCGCGACGTGCCGCCCGACATCATCGACGAGATGTGGCGGCGCTTCTTCGAGGCCCTCGAGCCGCTGCGCACGGCTGGCAAGCTCGGCGCGGTGCTGTTCCAGTTCGCGCCGTGGATCTCCACTGCGCCGCGCGACAAATCGCACGTGCGGCACTGCGCGGACCGGATGACGCCTTATCTGACGGCATTCGAATTCCGCAATGCCAGCTGGCTCGACGACCGGAATCGCGAATCGACGCTCGCATTCGAACGCGAGCACAGCCTCGTGCACGTGGTGATGGATGCGCCCGAAGGCGTGCCGAACCGCGCGCATACCGTGTGGGAAGCGACGTCGCCGGAACTGGTGATCGTGCGGTTGCACGGCCGCAATGCGGAAACCTGGAGCGGCAGCACGACGGCAGCGGGCCGCTTCAATTACGACTACACCGAGCGCGAACTGGAAGAGATCGCCGTGCCCGTGCGCGAGATCGCGAAACGCGTGGGGCGCACCCATGTGGTGTTCAACAACTGCTTTGAAGACGCCGCGCAACGCAATGCGCATTCGATGATCCGTATCCTTCAGCAAGAGCGCTTTGCGTAAATACGCGTCGTGCATCTTTAAACACGCAATGCACTAAAGCCTTTTCCGGTTGCAATTCAGTTTGCATCGACTAGCCTCGTCTTATTCGAACCAGACAAATAGCTTTCATAAGACGAAAAAGACAAGGTGCACCGATGCTATTGACGGCTTATGTGCAGGCCAGCAAACCGGGCCTGTTGCAGCTATGGATCGGCATGTTCGGCGTTGCTGCGCCGCCCGTGCCGCAGGTTTCCATCGACCGGCAAGCGGCCGTGCCGCTCGATCCGCCCGCGTTTTTCCCGATTCGCGATTTCAGCGTCGACGACAACGGCCAGTCCATCAATCATCAATGCGTGCTGCGCTTCGACGTGCCAGACGAATCGCGGCCGCGTCAGATCGTCATCAACGCAGGTGGCGAACAGTTCGAATTCGCCAGTACTTCATTGCCGAAAGAAGTGCCGACGCTGATGGACGGCAGCTTCAATATCCTGCTGTCGTCGTGCTATTCGCAGCCGGAAGACATCGACGGATTGCTCGGCACGATCGTCTCGCAGATCAAGGTGCAACCGCATCTGACCGTGCTCGCGGGCGACCAGGTGTACCTCGACCTGCCGCTCACGCAGCGCGTGCCCGATCAGAACCCCGACCGCGCGCGGCTGCTCGCCAACAAGTACTACCTCAACTGGCTCTCCGGCGCGTTGCGCGTGCCGGGGTTGCAATCGGTGCTGGAGCGCGCGCCCGTCGTGTGCATTCCCGACGATCACGAGTTCTGGAACAACTATCCCTTTGCACAAAAGCAGTTGCCCGATACGTGGACGGACGGATCGCGCCAACTGCTCGGCGATACGGCGCGCGCGCTTTACGAGGACTACCAGATCGGCGGTGCGCCGGGCGGCGCGGGCGGTGCGATCCGGCTGGACGTCGAGCCGTTGAAGATGCTGTTCGTCGATATGCGCTGCGACCGCGACAGTACCTTCAAGTCATTGATGGGCCCCAAAGCCGTTGCGGCGATGCAGGCATGGGAAAAAGATCTCATCGATGCACACGCCGCAGGGCAACCCGCTGTCGGACTGCTCGCTTCCGGGCAGGCGCTCTTCATCGATCCGCCCGAGAGCAACTGGCGCAAGAAGACCTTCGACGCCGAAATGCCGAACTACGCGCAATTCGACGTTCTGCAAGCGACCCTCGGGCGGCTGGCGGACAACGGCGTCCCGATCGTCTATATGACGGGCGACGTGCATTGGGGACGCGTCGCATCGGGTCACGATCTGCAGACGAGCACGGCGCTCTACGAAGTGATCGCCTCGCCGTCGCGGCTGATCCGCACGCCGTTGCTCGACACCGCAAAAGAAGCGGCCAATTCGGTCAAAGGGATTTTCGGCGGCGGCACTGCGTGGCCGCGTCATTCCGATCCCGAGGATGTGCCCGACCGCTTCGGCGTGAATCACCGCTTCGCACTCAAGCAGGAATTCGGGCGACGCGGCGATCAGGTTGCGATCCTGTCGTTCACGCGCGTCGGCAGTGGGGTCGACATGCAGGTCATGTATTACGGCATTTCCAGCGATAAAGCGCTTTCACAATCGGAATCCACGGCGCGCTTCGAACTGCGCGCGCGTTAATTAAAAGACGAGGCAAGCTCATGCTGAAGATCGTACGATCGACGACGACACAATCGAATCCGCAGTTCACGCCATTCGAGCGCAAGGACGGCGAGAGCAATACCGCATGGGGCGAGCGCGCGGTACTCGATATGAAAGCGGGCGGGCCGGATGAATGGACCTATGTCGTGCTGCTAGGCGGCAGCGATACGCTGGCGTTTCGCGTGCGGGTCGCGCAATCGCATCTGCGCAATGACATGTTGCCGTCGTTCTGGTCCGAGTCGATACTCGTGCGGCTCGGCGGCGCGACGCTCAAGAATGCCGAAGCATTGCATGTGCCTTTGCATCAGCCGGAAGGGCCCGCGTTTGCGGCGCGCGTGAACGGCGTGGTCGCCCGCCCATTGACGGATTTCGACGACACGTCGCGCTTTCCGAATATCGCCGTGATCGCATTGCCCGTGGCGCAGGACAAGGTGGTCGACAAGGTGGCGAGTTTCGAGCAGTCGCGCGCGACGCTCGATGCGCTCGAACATGTCTTGCGCTGGCTCGCCTTTGCATGGGGCGCGGCACGTACGCCGAATCCGCTGCACGACAACTACGGCTTGCCGTCTACCTGCATGATCGAAACCGTGTGCGCCGCTGCGAATTTCGACCTGACGCCGGGGCTCGAATCGCGAGCATCATGTCCAGAAGCAATCTGGGCTGCAGCGAATTACTGGCATGAGTACTTCGAGAAGTTCAACGGGCGCGAGCCGATTGGGCGCTTTTACACGCCGCATACCTATCCGATCGTCGAGCCGTCCGCTGCGCCTGCTCCTTCTCCAGCGCCCAAACGCAAAGCGAAGAAGTGAGCATCAGTTATCAGTTCAGGGCTGTGACGCGGGCGCGCTTGCAGCAGGCGTCGACGCGAACGTGGGCGCCTGCGCTTCGTTGCTAAAGAAAGCGGTCGCGCTCGCCGCAGCCGCTGCGCTCGCCTCGCCCGGCGAAGGCAAAATTGGCGGCTGCGATGCGGCGGGCGAGATGATTTGCGGCGGCTCGATATCCGTCGGCGCGGAAGCCTCGACAACGGGCGACGCATTCTGCACCACGGGCGCGGCAGGCGTCGCGGGCGCCGGACGCGGCTTCGGCCGCGGCGCGGGCGTTTCGGTTTTCGCCGGAGACGAAAACAGGTACTGCATCCATGCGCGCAGCTTCATGCGCAACGTGTCGAACATGCCGGGCGGCGGCTCTTCCGCGAACTTCGCGCGCGGATCGACAAGGCGCGAGCGCAGCGAACGCTGGAAGAAATCGCCGACGATCGGCAACGCGCTATGCGCGCCCTGCCCCCAGTAGTCGCTGCGCAACGTCACGCGGCTGTCGTTGAAGCCGATCCACGCGCCCGCGACGAGTTGCGGATGCATCAGGATGAACCAGCCGTCCGCGTTGTCCTGCGTCGTGCCCGTCTTGCCCGCGACATCGGCGCGTATGCCAAACCGCGTGCGAATCGCCGAACCCGTTCCCTTGTTGACGACCGAGCGCATCACGTCGAGCAGGGTCTGCGCGCTCGCAATGGGCATCACGCGATCGGCGCGCGACGGCTGGAACCCGGCGAGCACTTCGCCCTTGCGGTCTTCGATCCGCGTGACGAGCATCGGCGCGACATACGCGCCTTCATTCGCAATCGTGCCGTACGACGACACCATCTCTTTCAGCGTCACGGGGCTCGTGCCCAGCGCCAGAGAAGGCACCGCGTCGAGCTGGCTGTCGCGCACGCCCATCGCGCGCGCGAGCCGCGCCACCTTGGCGGGACCGACCGATTCCATCAGTTGCGCGGTGATGCGGTTGCGCGAATACGCGAGGCCATCGCGCAGCGTGATCGGGCGACCGCTCGGCGCGTCTTCGTCGCTCGGGCGCCAGACTTCGCCGCCTGCCAGCGGGATTTCGACGGCCTGATCGGGGAAGGTATCGTCGGGCTTTGCGCCTTGCTCGAACGCCGCGCCGTAGACGAACGGCTTGAACGTCGAACCCGGTTGACGCCGCGCCTGCGACACGTGATCGAACGGGTCCTGCGTAAAGTCGCGGCTGCCGACCCACGCCTTGATTTCGCCATTGCGTGGGTCCATCGCGACAAATGCGGCCTGCACGCGCGTCTTGCTGTCGCACAACGCTTTCATGAAACCGCGATCCGCCGACAGATGCTTGAGCGTATCTTCGTCGCTCATGCCCGAATCTTTTGCACTATGGTATTCGGGCGTCTCGCGAATAAACGCATCGAACACATCCTTGTGACCGGTGCACGCGCTACGCGCATTCCACGCTGCATTCGCAATCGACTGCAACTGGTTGCCCTGAAACGTCAACGCCTGCGTCGCCATGGTTTGCAGGCGCGCGTCGATGGTCGTGCGCACGACGAGTCCATCGGAATAGATGTTGTAGTCGTTCGCGTCGGCCCACGCGATCAGCCACTTCTTCAATTGCTGCGCGAAATGCGGCGCGGGACCGGGCGGCTCCGTCTGACGCTCGAAGTCGACGCGTAACGGCTTTGCCTTGAGCGAATTGAATTGCGCCTGCGACAAACGCCCGTATTTCACCATCTGCCCGAGCACGATATTGCGCCGGTCCAGCGCGCGTTCGGGATTGATCACCGGGTTGTAATAGCTGTTGCCCTTCAGCATGCCGATCAGCGTCGCGCTTTCGAGCACGGTCAGATTGCCGGCGGACTTGTCGAAGTAAGTGCGCGCCGCCATTTCGATGCCGTACGCGTTGTAGAGAAACGGCACCGTGTTCAGGTACGTTTCGAGAATCTCACTCTTCGTATAGACGGCTTCGATCTTGAAGGCCGTCAGCGCTTCCTTGATCTTGCGCGTGAGCGTCGGCGCGCGACCGATGTCGTCGGGATAGAGATTGCGCGCGAGCTGCTGCGTGATCGTCGATCCGCCCTGACGATCACCCGAAAACGTATGCAGCGCCGCGCCCGCCGTGCGTCGAAAGTCGATGCCGTGGTGCTCGTAGAAACGGTGGTCTTCCGTGGAGATCAATGCATCGACGACATGCGGCGAGATGTCGGAGAGCTTCATCCACACGCGGTTGGTCGGCTTGAATTCGGCGAGCAGCTTGCCGTCCGCCGAATAGATCTGCGCGGGCTGCTCGATCTTCGCCTTGCGTATGTCGCCGATGCCCGGCGTGAACGGCACCAGGATCAGCACATAGAGCAGAACGAGCGCGGGAATGGAGGCGACCGACAACGCCACGCCGCGCCATGTCGGACGGCGCAAACGTTGCACCGCGCGCATGAGGAGCGGCTTTGCACGGGCCCAGGCCCGGACGGAGATTTCCCTGAGGAAGGACAGTATCGACTGTCTCACGCTAACGCACCATCGGCAGAAAAGGCTGCATCCTACCAAAACAGCGTGGGCGTACTGGCGTTTTGCAAGAATCGGCAGCGCGAACGGAAGCCGCGGGGCGACGCCGGAAAAGAGTTCGGCCGAATCTGCGCCGCTTGCGCGGGCCGATTCGGCCGACTCACAAGGCTACTGCGCGATCAGGCGTGAGCGCGCTTCGGCGTGACCATCGACACGACGAATGTCACGACCACGTTCACGACCAGCGCGATCAGGCCGATATACAGCGGCCAGGTCGAATCGCCGACATGCAGCGCGAACACCGGCTTGAGGCCCTGCGAAATCGCGAGCCCCGTGCCGAGCACGATGCCGACCAGCCAGCCGAAGAACAGGCCCGGCGTGTTCAGGCGGCGCGTGTACAGCGAGAACACGATGGCCGGGAAAATCTGCAGAATCCACACGCCGCCGAGCAGTTGCAGGTCGATCGCGTACTGCGTAGGCAGGAACACGATGAACAGCAGCGCGCCGAATTTCACGACCAGCGACACGATCTTCGCCGTCGAGGCTTCCTGAGCGGGTGCCATGTTCGGCGACACCAGCGGACGCCACAGATTGCGCGTGAACAGGTTCGCCGCGCCGATCGACATGATGGCGGCCGGCACCAGCGCGCTGATCGCGATGGCGGCAGCAGCGAAGCCGACGAACCACGACGGGAACAGCGTGCCGAACAGCGTCGGCACGACGTCGGACGGCGACTTCACGTGAATGCCCGCGGCAATCGCCATATAGCCGAGCAACGCGATCAGGCCGAGCAGCAACGTGTACGCCGGCAGGAAGATCGCGTTCTTGCGGACCGTCTGCATCGACGAAGACGACAGCACGGCCGTCATCGTGTGCGGATACATGAAGGCCGCGAGCGCCGAGCCGAGCGCAAGCGATGCATACGCGGTGAACTGCGTCGGCTTGAGGATGATGCCCGTCGCGCCGCCTTTCGCCTTGAAGTAGGTGTCCGCTGCATCGAACACATGACCATAGCCGCCGAGCTTCGACGGAATCAGCCACACCGCCGCGATCACGACGATATAGATCATGATGTCCTTGACGAATGCGATCATCGCCGGCGCGCGCAGGCCGCTCGTATACGTGTAGAGCGCGAGGATGATGAACGCGATCACGAGCGGTGCTTCGCCGGAAATACCAAGCCCCTTGATGACGACCTGCATGCCGACCAGTTGCAGCGCGATATACGGCATCGTCGCGACGATACCCGTCAGCGCGACGGCCGCCGGGAACCACTTGCCGCCGTACTCGCCTTGCACGTAGTCGGCTGCCGTGATGTGGTTCTTCGCGTGCGCGATCTTCCACAGCTTCGGCATCACCGCGAACACGAACGGATAGACGATGATCGTATAAGGCAACGCGAAGAAGCCATACGCGCCGACCGAATAGACCAGTGCGGGCACCGCGATCACCGTATAGGCCGTATAGAAATCGCCGCCTACCAGAAACCACGAAATGATCGTGCCGAATTGCCGGCCGCCAAGGCCCCACTCGTGCAATTGCGTGAGATCGCCTGCTTTCCAGCGCGCGGCGACGAAACCCAGCACCGTGACGAGTAGAAAGAATGCGACGAAGACGGTCATCGCGACCGGGTTCACAGGGTTCAGATCGCTCATTGTTTAATGCCCCGGTACACGACGTAGATCAGCAGCGACGTGAGCGGAACCCACAGGAACTGATACCAGTAAAAGAAAGGAAAGCCAGCGAATGACGGGCGCGTGTCGTTATAGAAAGGCAGCCACAGCAGCGCGATATAGGGGATTAGCAAGATGAGCCAGAGCCAAGAACGGCCGGCCGGTTCGGTAGGTTCCACGTGTGTCCCTCTTTGGTCTATCTGATTGAATCCGCTTTGCTGATGCGCCCGAATACATGCGAGAGCGTGCATATTCACGCGGGCGCCCGCGAAAGTACGCGCATTATCTGCGAAAAGCTTTATTGTTGCTTGCAGCGTAACAAGCGTTTATTCAATGCGCGCCAAGCTTTCAATTAGCTTTAAAACACGGTGTTATTTGCGCATGGCCTTGCCGAAGCGGTCGCGAAGAAACTGTGTGAACGCGCGTATCGTCACGGAGGCCTGACGGTGCTGCGGGTACACGGCGTACAGCGTCAACGGCGGCGAGACGTAGTCGCCGAGCACTTCGACGAGCTTGCCGCTTGCCAGAGCGTCGGCCACGATGAATTCCGGCAGACGCGCAATGCCGAGCCCCGCAATCGCGGCATCGCGGATCACTTCGCCGTTGTTGACGCGAAGCGGGCCGTGCACTTCGATGGTCCGGCTCGCGCCATCCACGATGTACTCCCAGCCGCTGCGCGCTTCCTGCCCATATAGCAGGCACGCGTGGCGCGCGAGATCGTCGGGCGTCGCAGGCGGCCGTCGCGCCTTGCGATACGCAGGGCTGCAACACGCGACCATACGCATTTCGGCGAGCTTCTGCGCGATCAGCGTCGAATCCGCGAGCGTGCCGATGCGCAGCGCCATGTCGAAACCTTCGCCGACCACATCGACGACGCGATCGCTCAGTTCCAGATCGATGCGCACGTCGGCATGCGCACGCAGAAACGCGGCGACGAGCGGCGACAGATGGATCATCCCGAACGACATCGGCGCGCTGACGCGCAGCAGTCCGCGCGGGTCCGAGCGCCCCGACGACATCGCCTGCTCGGCATCCTCGACATCGCCGAGGATGCGCGTCGCGCGCTGATAGAACTCGTAGCCGAGGTCCGTCACCGCGAGCTTGCGCGTATTGCGCACCAGCAACCGCACGCCAAGGCTCGCCTCCAGCGCCATCACGCGCCGGCTGACGAACTGTTTCGACAGTTGCAGGCGGACCGCGGCGGCCGTGAAATTGCGCGCGTCGACGGTGGCGACGAAGATCTTCAGATCGTCCAACTGCATGGCTTTGCCTCTGCGTTACGCGTTAATTGTCCACTTCACCGTGACAGTGATTCTCTTTTGACGTCGATTATAGCCACTCTGATTGACCTACACTTCAATCACTGCTTCAGACAACGGCGCCGCCGATGTCACGAGAAGCAAAGGCAATTCGATAACGGAGAAGAGAAATGATCGACATCAGACACGCCAACGAACGCGGACGCGCCGAACACGGCTGGCTTAGCTCGCGTCATACGTTTTCTTTCGCGAACTACTACGATCCGAAGCAGATCGGCTTCTCCGACCTGCTCGTGATCAACGACGACCGCGTGGCGCCGGGCCGTGGCTTCGGCAAGCATCCGCACCGCGACATGGAAATCTTCTCGTACGTGCTGGAAGGCGCGCTCGAGCACAAGGATTCGATGGGCACGGGTTCCGTGATCGTTCCCGGCGACGTGCAACTGATGAGCGCGGGCACGGGTGTGGCGCACAGCGAGTTCAATCACTCGGCCAGCGACTCCGTCCACTTCCTGCAGATCTGGATTGCACCGTCGGTCAAGGGCGCGACGCCGCGTTACCTGCAGCGGAATTTTTCGGCGCAAGACAAGCGCGGCAAGTTGCGTCTCGTGTTGTCGCCTGAAGGCACGGATGGCTCGCTCGAATTGCGCCAGGACGCGCGTGTGTATGCAGGTCTTTTCGACGGCAACGAAGCGGCTGGCATCGATATCGCCGCCGACCGCTATGCGTATGTGCATGTGGCGCGCGGCAGCGTGAAGCTGAACGGCGTCGAGTTGAACGAAGGCGACGGTGCGCGCATTCGCAATGAGCGTCGCCTCGAATTCACGGAAGGCCACGATGCGGAAGTACTCGTATTCGACCTGCGCAATAACGAAGTATCGGAATTGTGGTCCTGAGCAGCGAACGCCAACGACCCGACCACATTGAAAAAGGATTGAACATGAACATCTTTATCGAACAACGCAAGGATGCACTGCTGCTCGTCGCACGCGTGCTATTGGTCGTCCTTTTCGTACTGTTTGGCTGGAGCAAGCTCACCGGCTTCTCGGGCACCGAGCAATACATGGCGTCGACGGGCGCACCCGTCCCGGCATTGGCCGCCGTGATCGCGATCGTGATGGAACTGGCTGTTGGCATCGTCATCGCCGTGGGTTTCAAGACGCGTGTGCTCGCACTGGTGCTCGCGCTCTATACGCTCGGCACCGCGTTCATCGGCCACCACTTCTGGACGCAAACGGGCATGGAGCAGTACATCAACATGATCAACTTCTACAAGAACATCAGCATCATTGGCGGCTTGCTGCTGTTGTTCGTGACGGGTCCGGGCAAGTACTCGATCGATCGCGCATAAGCGAATCAAGCGGCACTACGCGTTGTCAAGCGGGCGGCCTTCGGGCCGCCCTTTTTTGTTGTTTGCAATGCGATGCCAGGCACTTTAGGCATGAATGCAACACTCTTGTCATGTTCGCGGCGTAGCCGAAACTGATGTGATAAAAGTCCGCCGGGCTGCACGGGATCACGTGCGCGCGGACCTATAAGACTTGAATGGACGGTATGCATTGCGCTTCGATTGCAACGCAGACGCGACCGCATCTCCGCCACCCGTAGCGCACAACAACAACAAGCTCGTGCAGGGTTCTCAACACATGAAAAGACAACACCCATGACCAGGCAAATCAAACGCACAGTTACCGCGCTGGGCGCAACGGCCATCGCACTCGCTTGCCAAAGCGCATTCGCGCAAAGCTCGGTGACGCTATATGGCGTCGCGGACGTCGGCATTCGCTATCTCACGCACTCGAATGCAAACAACGACGGCCGTCTGTTCATGACCAACGGCGCGATCACGAACAGCCGTTTCGGTATTAAAGGCTCGGAAGATCTCGGCAATGGACTGAAGGCGATCTTCCAGCTGGAAAGCGGCATCGATCTGCAAAGCGGCGCGCAATCGGATAGCAAGCGCCTGTTCAACCGCGCGGCCTATGTCGGCCTGTCGAGCAACTACGGCACGCTGACGCTCGGCCGTCAGAAGACGCCGCTGTTCGATCTGCTCGGCGATACGTACGATCCTCTGACCGTTGGCAATTACTTCGAAAACGCATGGCTGCCTGTCGCGCTCGGCGCAGGCCTCTATGCGGATAACGCAGTGAAGTACGACGGCAAGTTCGGCGGCCTGAACGTCAAGGCGATGTACTCGTTCGGCACGAACTCGACGTCGACGGGCGCGGACGGCTTCTCCGGCCAGGTTCCGGGCCACCTCGGCGCGGGCAACATGTACGGCTTCACGGCTTCGTATGCGTTTGGTTCGCTGAGCGTCGGCGCAGGCGTGCAGCAGAACAGCGACAACTCGAATCACAAGCAGACCATCTACAACGCGAATGCCGTCTACGCCTTCAGCACGACGAAGATCTACGTCGGCTATATCCATTCGAAGGACGACACGGGCTTTGTCGACAGCACGCTGTCGCAGCGCGATCTGACGCTCGGCGTCGATATCCTGAAGGGCTCGGGCCGCAAGGACGACGGCCCGTTCGCGGGCGTGACGTGGCAAGCGACACCCGCGCTGCTGCTGACGGGCGCGTTCTACTACGACCACATGAAGAACGCGGCGATCGGCGGCGGCGCAGTGGGTAGCGGCAATCGCTACACGGGCGTGGCCGTAGCCGAATACTCGCTGTCCAAGCGCACCGAGGTATACGGCACCGTCGACTTCAACAAGGTCACGGGCGCGGCGACGGTCGAACTGCCGGGCACGTCGAACCAGACGGGCGTATCGCTCGGTCTGCGCACCATTTTCTGATTTGGCGTGACGATATGCGCGCTGCAAGGCGCGCGTGATTGCGATAGCGGGCGGCATGGCATCAACGACCATGTCGCCCGTTTTTCATTTCGGGCGACGTAGAAGATGCCTCCGGCGCAACTGTGATATATAGGGAAAACCCGTAAAATTGCAGTGATCTTTTTGTAGAGCAGTACCCGTATGAAACGCATTGCCGCCTTTTGTCTGACGACGTGGTCCGCCGCCGCGCTCCTTTATTTTGGCCAGCACTCGGTTGCGCTCATCGCCTTGAGCGGAGTCGTTGTGTTCGGCGGATACGATCTGCTGCGCCCCTAAATCCCCGCTCCACCGCGCGCCGTCGCGCGCTTGCCGCTACTTGATGGAAAACCATCATTTTTCGGCGTGAGGCTTCGCTCTCCTTCAACTATCTTTGTGCAAATGGAATGTGTACCTGAAGCGTCGCGCTGATGGGATTCCCGCAATCACAAAGAAGGAGACGACTCATGTCCTCGAGCTCTGCCGTCGACGGCGGCAGCACTGCCGCGCCCGGTCTCACCGATCCCTCCTTCGACGCACGCATCGCCGAGCAGTGGTATCAGCCGCGCATTCCGCGCGCCGTGCTCAAGGAATTGATGAAGCGCGACGATGCGGCGGGCCTGCGCAATTTCATTCCGTGGTTCGCGTTACTCGTCGCTTCAGGTGCGGTCGCCGCCTTCACATGGGGCACATGGTGGGCCGTGCCGGCATTCTTCGTCTACGGCACGATCTATTCGTCCAGCGACGCGCGCTGGCATGAACTGTCGCACGGCACGCCGTTCAAGACGCGCTGGATCAACGACGCGTTCTATCACCTGTCGTCGTTCATGACGATCCGTGAAGGCTACTGGTGGCGCTGGAGCCATGCGCGTCATCACACCCACACGTACTTTCAGACGCGCGACCCGGAGATTCAGGTCACGCGCCCGACCAAAGTGCTGCCCATCGTCGTGGATTTCGTGGGGCTGGTCGGCTGCACGCTCGAAATCGGCAAGATCGTGCGTCATGCGTTCGGCCGCGTCGATGCCACCACCGACGCGTTTCTGCCCGCAAGTGAAAAACCGAAAATGATCTGGTCATGCCGCATCTATCTGGCCGTCGTGATCGGTACGATTGCACTCGCCATCGCGCTGCACAGCTTCCTGCCGCTGATGTTCGTATGGACGCCGCGCTTCTACGGCGGCTGGCTGCATCAACTGCTCGGTCTCACGCAGCATGCGGGGCTCGCCGTCAACGTGAAGGACCATCGGCTGAACACGCGCACCGTGTACACCAACTTCGTGTTCCGCTTTCTGTATCTGAACATGAACTATCACCTCGAACATCATCTGCTGCCGATGGTGCCGTTCCATGCGCTGCCGCGTCTTCACGAAGCGATCAAGGACCAGTTACCGCCCGCGTACCCGAGCGTGTATGCCGCGTATCGCGAGATGCTGCCCGCATTGTGGAAGCAGCGCACCGACCCGGCGCACGTGATCGAGCGGGCCATTCCCGCTGCGTAATGGGCGCGACCCACGCACAAAGAAGATTGGAGGAGATAGCCATGAGCGTCGAAACGAATGCAAAGATCCACTGGATTGCGGCCTGCGCGCCCGACGATATCGACGAAGAAGATGTCATGCGCTTCGATCACGACGGCGCGAGCTACGCGGTCTATCGCATCGCGGAAGGCTTTTACGCATCCGATGGCTGGTGTACGCATGAGCATGCGCATCTCGCCGATGGCTTCGTCGTCAATCGCGAGATCGAATGTCCGTTGCATCAGGGGCGTTTCGACATTCCCAGCGGCAAGGCGAAGAGCGCGCCCGTCTGCGTGCATCTGAAAACCTATCCGGTGCGCGTCGAAGAGGGCGAAGTGCTGCTCGGCCTTCCCGTGCAGGACGCATCATGAGCACACAGGCCGCGATGGTGATCATCGGCGCTGGCCAATGCGGCGTGCGCACGGCAGCCGCGCTGCGCGAGAACGGCTGGGACGGCGAGATCACGCTGCTCGGCAACGAAGGCTCGCCGCCGTACGACCGGCCGCCGCTGTCGAAAGCCGTGCTGCTCGGCGAACGCAGCACCGCACAATGCGCGTTTTACGATGACGCGTTCTATCGCGACCAGCGCATCGACTTGCGCGTCGATGCCTGCGTGCAGCAGATCGACCGTGCCGCGCGCAAGGTCGTGTTGAGCAATGCGCGCACGATCGACTATCAGCGTCTGCTGATCGCGACGGGTGCCGAGCCGAGACGGCTCGACGTGCCGGGCGCGCATCTCGACGGGGTGCATCTGCTGCGCACCGCAAACGATGCCAATACGCTTGCCGAAGTATTGCAGCCTGCTCGGCGCATTGCGGTTGTCGGCGCGGGCTTCATCGGCCTCGAAGTCGCGGCATCGGCCGTGGCGCGCGGCTGTGAAGTGGTCGTCATCGAAGCGGGCGCCCGTGCGCTGATGCGCGCGGTGCCGGAAGTCGTGGCGGGCTATCTGATCGACAGGCACCGTCAGATGGGCGTGAAGATTCATTTCGCCGCGCAGATCGAACGGCTGCTGGGCAGCACGCATGTGACGGGCATCAGGCTCAAGGACGGCACGCAGATCGACTGCGATTGCGTCGTCGTCGGCATTGGCGTGAAGCCGCGCACGGAACTCGCTGAAGCCGCAGGCATCGATGTCGCGGACGGCATCGCCGTCGACGACACCTTGCGCACCAACGACCCGCATATCTTCGCGGCGGGCGACGTGTGCTCGTTTCCGCACCGTCTGTTCAGGCGGCGCATCCGGCTCGAATGCTGGAAGAATGCCGAGGATCACGCGCGCATCGTCGCGCGCAACATGCTGGAGCGCGGCGAGACGTATTCGGAAGTGCCTTGGTTCTGGTCGAATCAGTACGACATGACGATCCAGATTGCCGGCATGCCCGCGTTCGGCGTGGAGAGCGTGGTGCGCGAAACGGGCGACACGTCCCGCATTTTCTTCGCGCTCGATCGCGATGGCGTGCTGGTCGGTGCAAGCGGCGTCGGCAAGGTCAGCGAGATCGCACGCGACGTGCGCGTTGCGCAGACTCTGATCGGGCAGCGCGCCTGCATCGAGCCTGCATTGCTCGAAGATCGCAGCGTCAAGCTGAAGGGACTCGTCGCCGCGGAGGCGCTATGACGCAACGGCTTGCCGTGTATCAGTCGCTGTGGGCGATGGAGCGGCGTCATACCGATGGCTTCGAGCGCTCGCTGGAAGACAACGTCGCGATGATCGCGCGAGCGGGCTTCGAAGGCGTGAGCACATCGTATGCGTCGCGCGAAGACGTGCGGCGTCTTTCGCAAGTACTCGCGCAACATGGTCTGCAAGCGGAAGCTCAGTGCTTTCCGCGCACCGTCGAAGACCTGTGCCCCATTCTCGAACATGCTGTCGAATTCGGCGCGCATCATATCGACTTGCAACCGGACGTGCGGCCACGCCGCGTTGCCGATGCGCTCGAACTGATCGACGGCTGGCAGCGGCTCGCGGAGCAGGTGGACATCCCCGTCTACATCGAAACGCATCGCGACCGCATGACGACCGACCTGCACTTCACGCTCGATCTGCTCGACGCGCGGCCCGATTTGCAACTGCTCGGCGATCTGTCGCATTACCTCGTGGGCCGCGAATTCGCGTGGCCCGTGAACGAAGAAAACGAAGCCGCGATGCAACGGATCATCGATCATTCGTGGGCGTTTCATGGACGAGTCGCGAGTCGCGAGCAGGTGCAGATCGAGATTTCTTTCGAGCCGCACCGCATGTGGGTCGATCTGTTCCTGCGCTGGTGGCGCGACGGATTCGTGTCGTGGCGCAAGCGCGCCGGCCCCGACGATACGCTCGTCTTCACCTGCGAACTCGGGCCGAAGCCTTACGCGATCATCGGGCGCGACGGCAACGACACGACCGACCGCTGGGCCGAATCGCGCTTGATGCGCGACTGGATACGCGAACTGTGGAACGACGTGGCGCAGCAGGAAGCGGTTGCGCTCGACGCCAGCTAGTCCGTAAGCGGCAGGTTCTCGCGCAGCAGCACCGTCACGGGAATCTGCTGCGACAACGTCACGCCGGGATCGCGATGATAGTGACGCAGGATCACTTCGATCGAATGCAGCGCTTCGCCCACGGGGTTCTGGTCGAGCACCGCGTCGAGCACGCCTTCGATCAGCAGACGCCGCGACGTGTCGTTGAGTTCGTGCCCGATCAGCACCGTCTTGTGCACGCGATCGAGCGCGCGCAGCACGTTGCCGATACCCTCGTCGCCCACCGAGATGTTGTAGATGCCGCGCAGATCCGGATAGCGGCGAAACGCGTCGCGCGCGAGGCTTTCGGTGATCGACGATTGCTCGCGGCTCTCCACGGTCTCGACGATGTCGCAATTCGGAAAACGCCGCCGCAGCACAGACCGAAACCCGCTTTCGCGTTCTTCATGGCCGAGGAAGTCATGCATGCCCGTCATCACGAGCACCTTGCCGCCCGCATCGCCCAGAAACCGGCCCATCAGTTCGCCGGCGACGCGTCCCGCGCAGCGATTGTCGATGCCCACATAGGCGAGCCTGCCCGTGCCGGGCAGATCGCTCGCGAGCGTCACGACGGGCATTCTGTGGCTCAGGTGACGCAGCGCCGCCGTGATATCCGGATGCTCATACGCGACGATCACGAGCGCATCGGCCTTGCGCGTCGCGCGCTCGATCGTCTCGACGACGGCCTGCGGCTCGAGGCTGTCGAAGTACGTAACGGCGCAGATCACGCGTTGCGCTTCGAAGTTCTTTTGTGCGAGTTCGAAGCCCTGCTTCAGATGCACGTAATACTGCGCAACAGGCTGCTGCAACAGGATCGCGATACGCAGCCAGCGCACCGACACTGCTTCGAGCGCGCGATCGATCTTCAGCTTGCGCGCCCATTCGAGCACTCGCGTTTCCTTCTCGCGCGAGACGCCGCCACGCCCGTTCAATACCCGATCGACTGTCGCCTCGCTGACACCCGCTGCACGGGCAATGTCAGTCATGCTCGTCTTGCGGCGGCGCGTCTCGGACATGGCTGGCTTCGTTGTAGTCGGCATACGCGCCATGATCGCATCGTCGCCGCGCGCGCAGCAAGCCGAGATATCCACTATCCATCGCAGTACATCGTTGAAGGAGAGAGTGCATGGCGCAATTCGATTCGAAGGTCGCGATCGTCACGGGCGGATCGCAAGGCTTAGGCGCGGCGATTGCCGCAGTGTTCGTCGAGCGCGGCGCGCGCGGCGTCGTCATTTGCGGACGCGCAAAAGAAAAAGGCGAAGCGAAAGCGCGCGAGTTGAGCCGGCTTGGCGAGGCGCGCGGTGCACAGGTCGTGTTCGTGCAGGCGGATCTCGCGAATGTCGACGACTGCCGCAAGGTCGTCGCTGCCGCCGATCAGCGCTTCGGCCGCGTCGATGTATTGGTCAATGCCGCGGCGCTCACCGATCGCGGCACGATACTCGATACCGATCCCGCGCTGTTCGACCGCATGTTCGCCACCAATGTGCGCGCGCCGTTCTTTCTGATGCAGGAGACGATACGCGTGATGCTGCGCGAGCGGATAGAAGGCACGATCGTCAATATCGGCTCGATGTCGGCGATGGCCGGGCAGCCGTTCATCTCCGCGTATTGCGCATCGAAAGGCGCGCTCGCGACGCTCACGCAAAACACCGCGTATGCGCTGTTGCGCAATCGCATTCGCGTGAATGGATTGAATCTGGGCTGGATGGCATCGGACGGCGAAGACCGCATTCAACGCGAGTTTCATGGCGCCGACGATAACTGGCTAAAGCAGGCCGCCGCCGCGCAACCGTTCGGCCGTCTGATCGACCCGGCCGAGGCGGCACGCGCCGTCGCATTTCTCGCGAGCAGCGAATCGGGCTTGATGACGGGCTCGATCGTCAACTTCGATCAGTCGATCTGGGGCGCGTATGAAGATGCACCACATCCCGCCGAGCCCATGAAGAACGTTTGAATTCGACCTGCCTGCTACGCTCCCGGCGAACGCAGCAGGCAAAAAACACCCGGATCAGTCCTGCTTGCTACGCAGATCGGGATTCTTGTGCGCGATCTCCGATACCCAATCGACAAACGCGCGCAGCCGCGAACTGAGATTGCGGCGATGCGGGTAGACGACCGAGAGCGGCGTCGACGGGCTGTCGTAGTCGCTGAGGATTTCGGTCAGCGCGCCCTGCCGGATCAACTCGGACACCATGAACCGCGACGGCTGGATGATGCCGTGGCCCAGTGCACCCGCGTTGATATAGACCGAGCCGTCGTTCACGGCGAGCACGCTCTTCATCTGCACTTTCACCACTTCGCCGCCGACGTTGTACTCGAACGGAAACGTTCTGCCCGAGCGCGCCGATACGTAGTTCACGGCCTGATGCTCGCTGAGTTCTTCGAGCGTCTTCGGCGTGCCGTGCCGTTCCAGATAGGCGGGCGACGCGCACGTGATGATGCGCGCACTGCCGATGCGCCTGGCAACCAGGCTCGATTCTTCGAGCATGCCCATGCGGATCACGCAATCCACGCCGTCCTGGATCAGATCGATATTGCGATCCGCGAGACCGAGGCGCACGTCGATCTCCGGAAAACGTTGATAGAAATCGTCGAGCGAAGGCAGCAGCAGCGCCCGCGCAAGCGTGCCCGACGTATCGACGCGAATCGTGCCCGCCGGACTTTCACGCTTGTTCGACAGCGACGATTCCGCATCGGCTACTTCCGCGAGGATGCGCACGCATCGCTCATAGAACAGCGCGCCGTCTTCCGTCACGCTCACCTGCCGCGTCGAACGGTTCAGCAGGCGCACGCCGACATGCTCCTCGAGCGCCTGAATTGTCCTGCTCACCTTTGCGCGCGGCAAATCGAGCATTTCCGATACCTTCGAAAAGCTGTTCGCGTCCACCACGCGAGTGAAGATCTCCATTGCCTCAAAGCGGTCCATTTCCTGTGCCCTGTCATTGTTTGTCGGCAACACCCGCTGCTGCGACAGACGTTGCCCAATCGAACGGAACGGCGTCAGCGCGTTCCGACTGCCGGCTGCATCTCGCGCGCAGCCTGACGGGTAGAAAAATAGCACGGAGAATATCGCCACGTACGAGAAAGGGCGCGAACGGCGGGGCTTTATGGGGCGCTGCGGTAGTCGTTGCGCAGAGGATCGGGTGATGCTACCGGCGCGCCCGCGTAAAAAAACCGACACCAAAGACGGCTCGACAAACGCGAGGTGATTAACCAATTCGATCAATCATTACCCGGCCACGTATGATTAATATTATTTATTCGGGCCGCACCCAGGTCGTTCATCTTTAAAGCCGGATTTTATCTATGATTTGCGTTCCCAGCGCGCTGCGTGGAAAACGTTTTAAAGCATGATCGTACGTATCAATGCGCTGCAGATACCCCGCCCACCCTTGTCGGCAAAGGACTAGCGCTCAACCGCCAGTAACGGGCAAGCATGTCAGCAGTATTTTCCTGGACGCCTGATTTAGACACGAAATACTTGCTGCACTTCCCTCCGACAAAAGTACTTTGCGGCATACTGTTAATTCCGATTGAAATTTAAAAATCGCCGCATTAGGATGAGAACCCCGTCGATGCCATAAGCATTGTTCGGGCTAAAAACTTCCAAACATATTTGCTGGCTGCAAAGGCATTTGCAGATCATTGATGCTGGCAAGCGCAGGCGCTGCGCCTTTCAGGAGATACCCGTGCTGAGCCCACACGAATTTTCGACGCTCATGCTGATCAAAAACGCGACCTCCCAGTCCGATTTCGATCAGGCCGATCTGCTCGCGCTGGCCGACCGCGAGTTCATCGTCATCGACCGGCCCCAGGCCAGCGTGACGCCTCGTCTGACGGACCGCGGACACGCGCTGCTCGCGCGCCTGGGCGCTGCGCCCCAATGACGCTGCCGGGTCACGCTCAGACAGGCGACAGGCGGTCAGCGGCAACCTCTATTTGACCAGCGGGCGTCGATCTACGATCACATCGACGCGCGCCGCCCGTTTCGTGCATTCAACCTTGCGAGGCCACTCGATGCTCACCACCATCGACGAACTGACTGCTGCACAGAAAGCCGGAGTTCAAACGCTCTTCGCGATGACGAACGAGGCGGTGAGCGGCTTTGAGAAGCTCGCGCAGTTGAACCTGCGCGTCTTGCGCGACGGCACGCAGCGCGCGATGGACGCGCTCGCCAATGGCGAAGCGCCGGGCATCGCTGCCGCAAGCCGCGGCGATCTGTCGGTTATCGAACGCGCTGCGCTCTATAACCGCCAGGTGTTCGACATCTTTGCCGGTACACAGGCCGCCATCGTCCGGCATGCGACGGCGCAGTATGAAAAGCAGATCGGCACGGTGCAGGCGGAGCTGGGCGACGCCGCGCAGCGCGCGCCCGCAGGCGCCGAAGTCGCGGTGACGGCGATGAATTCGGCCATCACGGCAGCGAACGCATTTTATGAAAGTGTCTGGAAAACGGTTCAGCAGGCGGTCCAAACGGCCGAGAGCAATGTGAACGTGATGACACGCAGCGCGACGAGTGGTTCGCACGCCGCCTGAACGGGCGACGCGCGACATACAGTTGTAGGAAACCGGACGCGATCCCCGCGTCAGGCGCATTTTCAGCCCGCTTTCGAGCGGGCTTTTTTTTGGTCCCGCGTTGTGTCGCCGACGCTATTGGAAATGCGCGTTGTCGTCGCGGGGCGCGCCTTCTTCATCCGGCGACGGCTCCGGCGCAAGCGGGTCCATGTCGGGGGGAATGCCGGGCGCGGGACGCGGCTGGTCGCCTGGCTCGTCGAGCGGCTGGTTGGCGGGATCCGCGAACGGATCGACAGTTGGATCGGTTTGCATGCTTTGCTCCCTGCTTTGCTCTCAATACCTGACGGCGCTACTTGCGTGGCGCGTCCTTCGATTCGCCGGGCACGACAGGCGGCTCGAAATCCGCGTCCGTCGGCGCGCCATGCGCCGCTTTGTCCTTTCGTTTGCTTCCGTCGCCTTGATTGTCTGCGGGCAGCGGCGCTTCCGGTCCGCCCGGCTCGTCCATCGTGTTCGGTTGCTCCCTGGTCGTCTGTCCCATGTCGCGTTCCCTCCTCTCGTGTTAGCCACTTTCAACGAGCAACGCGTATTCCCACGCCTGCCCGCCGCATGACTGCAACGCGAGGCATGCAACGTGCTGATTCGCCACGGACGTCTTTACCGGGACCACCCATTCGATCACACCACCCTGCACATTTTTCTACTACGATGAAAAGACTTCATGGCCTGCTCACCTGTTGCGCGCTCACCTTGTTCGCGGGATGTACCAGCGTGGGCCCCACGCGTCTGAAAGCGGATCAGGTCGACTACGCCCGCGCGCTCGGCGAAGCAAAAAAGCGGGAGATACTCGCGGCCGTCGTTGGCCTGCGTTATGCCGATGCGCCGTCCTTCCTGACCGTCAGCCAGATCATCGCGGCCTATAACGTCGACGCGTCCGCGTCGTCGACGCTCAACGCAGGCTCGGGCAGCATGCCGAACTATGCGTTGGCCACGGGGACGATGTCGTATTCGAACCACCCGACCTTCACCTTCACGCCGACCACAGGCGAAGCGTATGCGCAGGCGTATATCCGTCCGCTAGCGCCGTCGCTGGTGCTGCCGCTCGCCGAAGGCGGCATCCCGATCGACCTGCTGTTGCGCATCTCCGCGCAATCGATAGGCGGATTGCAGAACGGCACCGCGTTGGGCGGCGACGACAGCGCGGGTTCACCGCAGTTCTTCCAGCTGATACAGGCGCTTCGGCGTCTGCAGATGGCGGGCGAGCTGAACGTCGAATCGCGAACCGAGAACAATGAGCAGCATGTGTATCTCGTGCTGGGGACGGCGACGACATCGGGCGAGGCCAATGCCGTGCCCGACCTGATGATCGTGCGCAAGCTCCTGCATCTGAAGAGCAACGCGGGCAACTTTGAAATTGTGTATGGGCAGTCGTCGCACGGCGGCGACCAGATTGCGATCCTGACGCGCTCGGTGCTCGGCATTCTCACCGACCTCGGCGCCCAGGTGCAGGTGCCTCACGACACGATCAATGACGGTTCGACCAAGCCGACCGTCACGCTCGTCGGTGGCGAAACACGGCCGACGATCGTCGTGCAAAACGGCGCCAAACCACCCGCCGATGCGTACGTCGCCGTGCGCTACGGCGCCACGACCTACTGGGTCGACCGCAACGACTTCGACTCGAAGTATGCGTTCACGGTCGTGCAGAACCTGATGGCGCTTGCGGAAGCCGACACGGCCAGCAAAGCGCCCGTCGTAACGATTCCTGCGAACTGACGCGGACGATAAAACGGGCGGGGGGCATAGTCTGCAACCCGCCCGTACTTATGTGTTCACGCAACCTTGGTTACTGACCGAAGTAAACACCCTTCGTGCCGTCATTGGAGCGCGAACCCATCGGCTGGGTTGCCATACCCGACGCGCCCGTTCCGTTCACAACGCCGCCATAGCTTTCGCCCTGGCCTTGCTGCTCGGACAGACGACGTTCCGCGGCTTGCGCGTTAGCAGGATAGTTCGTGCGGTCGCCATCGCCCGGACGATAACCCTCGCTCTCGACGTTCTTCAGGTCCTGCCTCACTTCGCCGCGCGTGGCGGGCTCGTTCGGCTGGACAGTCGTTTGTGCAAAGGCCGTGGCGGAAACACCCATGACGGCGGCAAGAATGGCAGCGTGCTTGAGCAGTTTCATGACTTCCTCCGTGAAGTAGGTAGTACACGCTTAACGGTGCAAGCGCTGTACCCGCCAACTCCATCTGAACGGTTATCACGCGAGGCCGCGTCGATTATTTCTCTAAACGTTTTCGAGCGCCTGTCATTGATGCAGCTTTTGGCGTGGGGTCGTTGCGTGCACCACAAATCAGCGCGACACCTTCGGCAGCCGTCGCTCGCAACGAGGCGCGGGAATCGCCCGCGCGCGAACGCAATGCAAGGCTATGCAGAATCGCCGATGCGACGCGCGCAAGCACGGCGGCATCCGCGTCGGCTGAAAGCTCGCCGTCTGTTTGCGCCCGCCGAATGCGTTTCTCGAATGCGCGATCGAACGATTTGAGGCCTTGCGCCAATCTGGTGCGCACGGCTTCATCGACTTTCGATTCGACCACGGCCGTGCCGATCAGAAAGCATCCGCGTGGCTCGCCGCCAGTGGGCAGATAAAGCGCGAGCGCGCTGTCGTAGACCCGCTGTAACGCCTGCGCCAATGGAATGTCGTCGCGTAACGCAACGTGCATGCCCTGCACGCCGGCTTCGACGTAACGGTCCAGCGTGTTCAGATAAAGCGCATGCTTGTCGCCGAACGCGGCGTACAGGCTGGGGCGATTCATGCCCGTCGCATCGCTCAGCGTATCGAGCGATGTGCCCGAATAGCCGCCGAGCCAGAATGCATTGGTGGCGTTGCTGAGCGCATCGTCCGCATCGTAGGCGCGCGGCCGTCCGCGTGCGCGCCTCTCATTTTTTGTACTGTTTCGCATATAAATATTGGCATCTCCGATTTTTGTCCACTATAGTACAAAAACCATCCATCGATAGGGGGGAGACGTTGCTATGGATCTATACTTTTCGCCGCTCGCGTGTTCGCTCGCCACACGCATCACGCTGTACGAAGCCGGCGCGCACGCTGGCTTTATTCAGGTAGACACGAAAACGAAGAAGCTACGCGACGGTTCCGATTTTTATCCCGTCAACGCGCTCGGCCAGGTGCCCGTGTTGCGCACCGACGAAGGCTGGCTGTTGACCGAGAACACGGCTATCCTGCCGTACGTCGCGGACCAGTTTCCGGCAGCACAACTGGCGCCTCTGCCAGGCACCGCGCAACGCGCGCAGCTTCAACAATGGCTCGGCTTTATCAGCACCGAACTGCACAAGGGCATCTTCGTGCCGCTGCTCGATCCCGCCGCGCCGCACGATTACGCGCGTCAAAAGATTGCGCGGCGGATAGACTATCTGCAGTTGCATCTGTCCGCGCACGAATACCTCGTCGAGCGCTTCACGGTTGCAGATGCCTATTTGACGACCGTGCTGAACTGGGCAAAGCATTGCGACGTCGATCTTGCGCAATGGCCCGCCGTCGACGCGTATTACCATCGCATCGTGCAGCGTCCGCATGTGGCAAAAGCACTGGCCGAAGAGATTGCGTTGTATCGTGAAGAACAGGCGCTTCAATAACGGATCACGCGAGGTTTGCCGATGAAGGTCAACCGTATCGTCTCGAACATCGAAGTGCAGGACGCGGCGCAAGCACAGCATTTCTATCGGGACATTCTCGGCCTCGACCTGCTAATGGATCACGGCTGGATTCGCACCTACGGTTCGGACCAGCCAATGACGGTGCAAATCAGTTTCGCGCAGCAAGGCGGCTCGGGCACGCCGGTGCCTGACCTGTCGATCGAAGTCGACGACGTGGACGCCGCCTGTGAAGCGATGCAAGCCGCAGGCTTTGCGATCGAATACGGCCCCGTCGACGAACCGTGGGGCGTGCGGCGCTTTTATGTGCGCGATCCGTTCGGCAAACTCGTCAACATTCTCGCGCACCGCTAGCACGCGGGTCACGGCGAAGAACAGCCGCACATTGCCATCGAACGGACACACCGCTGCGCGCGTAATCGCTTTACTATTGACGCGCGCAGTGTGCGCTGCCTACCGGGAGAACGTCCATGGACCTGGATTCGATCCGCAAGAACGCTTTTGCGATGCCCGTACACAATCCCGCTTTTCCGCGTCCGCCGTTTCGTTTTGTGAATCGCGAGTACTTCATTATTTCCTACGAATCCGATCCTGATGCGATCGCCGCTGCCGTGCCGGCGCCGCTCAAGCCGGAGAACGCGCTGGTGCATTACGAGTTCATTCGCATGCCCGATTCGTCGGGGTTCGGCGACTACACCGAAAGCGGCCAGGTCATTTCCGTGCGCGACGCGGACGGCCGGCTCGGCAACTATACGCATTCGATGTATCTGGACGACGAAGGCCCGATTGCGGCGGGCCGCGAAATCTGGGGCTTCCCGAAGAAACTCGCACGTCCGCATATCAGCGTGGACGGCAACGACACGTTGCTCGGCACGCTCGATTACGGCACCCAACGCATCGCGACGGGCACGATGGGCTACAAGCACTGGACGCTCGACGTGGAAACCGAGCGCGCAAAACTCGCCGACACGCCGAACTATCTGTTGAAGGTGATCCCGCACGTGGACGGGACCGCGCGCGTGTGCGAACTGGTACGCTTTTTCTTGCGCGACGTGACGGTGCTCGGCGCGTGGGCGGGACCGGCCGCGCTCGAGTTGCGGCACCATGCCCTCGCGCCCGTCGCGGATCTGCCCGTGCGGCGCGTGGTCGGCGCGCGCCAGGTCGTCGCCAATCTCACGCTCGATATCGGTGAAGTTGCCTTCGACTATCTCGCGAACGCCGGGTAGCAAGGTGGCAAACGGCGCGTGCACGGCACGCGCCTTTCGCTTCGCTATTCGCTATTTGCTTTCGATCAGCTTGACGAGCGTATGCAACAGGCGATTCGACGGCGTCGCCACGCCGAGCGCGTCGCCGCGCCGCACGATCAGCCCATTCAGGTGATCGATCTCGCTGCGCTTGCCGCGCGACAGATCTTGCGCCGTCGATGAATACTGCCCCGGCATCGTCTCGGCGATCATGCGCACGGCCTTGTCGACGTCACCCGGAATCGTGACGCCATCGGCCTTCGCGACCGCGAGACACTCGTCGACGATATCGCGCATCACGGTAGTCACGCCCTCGCCCTTCACGAGCCGGCCATAAGGCAACTGCGTAATCGCCGACAACGCGTTATACGCGCAGTTGAGGATCAGCTTCGCCCACAAGGCGCCGCGGACGTTATCGGAGATTTCAGTGGGCACGCCTGCCGCGATCAGCGCCTGCGCGACGTCCGCGCTCGCGCTGGACGGCTCGATCACCAGTTCGCCGCGCCCATGGTGGCGCACGTGCCCCGGCCCGGCCATTTCCGTCGCGACATAGACGACGGCGGCCGCCACCGGCTGCGTAATGACCTTGCGCACTTCATCCGCGTTTTCGACGCCGTTCTGCAGCGACAGCACGAGCGTATCGGGCGCGAGAAACGGCTTGATTTCCAGCGCCGCACTTTGCGTATCCGTCGATTTCACGCAGAACAGCACGAGCTTCGCGCCCTGCACCGCACTCGCCTGCATGCTCGCGGTGAGGGGGATGTGCTCGTCGAACGATTGCGCTTCGAGGTGCAGGCCGTTCCGCCCGATCGCCTCGACGTGTTGCGGGCGTCCGATCAATACCACTTCATGTCCCGCGCGCGCCAGCATGCCGCCGTAGTAGCAGCCCACCGCGCCCGCGCCCATAACCGCGACTTTCATAGGCAACGCTCTTGTATCTGGAATTGAAGCCTCAAAAGTTACCACAGCGGGCATGCGGATGCGTTGAAGGCAACGCGGGCATTCTTCAGCCGCGCGTTCGCACGGCGAGCAGCGCATCGGCGAATGCGGCAGGCGCCTCTTGCGGCAGATTGTGTCCCGCGTCGTCGATCACGCGGTGCTCGTATGGCCCCGTGAAATGCGGCGCATGATGCGCGGTCCCGCCGATTCCCATCACGCCGTCGGTGCTGCCGTCGAGCGAGATCGTCGGCACGGAGATGGGCGGCTGCGCGGCGAGTTGCCGTTCCATTGCGTCATAGCGCGGATCGCCGGCCACTAGTGCATAGCGGTGCCGGTACGAGTGAATCACGACATCGACGAAATCCGGGTGATCGAACGATGACGCTGTGCGCGCGTAGCACGCGTCGTCGAAACGCCAGCTCGGCGACCACAGCGTCCAGAGCAGACGGCACAGCGCGCGGCGATTTTCAGTGAGGCCGGCGCGTCCGCGCTCGCCGTGAAAATAGTATTGATACCAGTGGCGCAGTTCGTTTTCCGGCAACGCAGGTTTGCCCGACGCCGCGATGTCCTGGATGTTGTAGCCATTGACCGTGACGAGGCCCTGCACGCGCTGCGGGTAAAGCGCGGCGACGATACACGCCGCGCGCCCGCCCCAGTCATAGCCGCCCAGCAACGCCCGTTCGATCTGCAACGCGTCGAGCAGCGCGAGCAGATCGGCACCGAGCGCTGCCTGCTGACCCGAGCGCGGCGTGTCGGCGGAAAGAAAGCGTGTCGGCCCGTAGCCTCGCAGATACGGCACGATCACGCGCGCGCCCTGCGCGGCGAGCAGCGGCGCGACTTCGTCGTAGGCGCGTATGTCGTAGGGAAAACCGTGCAGCAGCACGACGGGCCAACCTTCGAAGTGGCCCGACTCCTCATAGGCGATATCCAGCAGTTCGGTGCTCACGTGCTTCGGCATGACCGGCGGCTCCTTTTCAGGCGATCGACAGACGACGTTCGGGGCGCAGCGAGCGTGTATGGTAGCGCCGTCGTGGGAATCGCGCTGCCCGCTGGCCTCGCGCAAAAGAAAGTCGTTTTACAGCAAACCGATGTCGTATTCTTGCCATGCCAGCCGTTCGGCGGCCCGCTACATTCGACCAGACGAAGCCCGTAAACCGTCGCCATCCGGGTGCCGCGAGAGACGAACCAGACCGAGCAAGCATGAAACAGGCACACGATCCGGCGACCCAGCCGTGCGGCGCATTCCCTCTGCACACCTCGCAGCCCCTCGCCGATTTCGTCGACAGCGGCCCGGCTCTGGGCGCCCCTGTCGCACCCGTGTCCGCGCCGCCTCCCGCTGGCAGCCTGCGCGCCACGGCGATCCTGCTGCTCGGCTACGCGATTCTCATCACGGGCAACGGCCTGCTCGGCACGCTGATCTCGCTGCGGCTCATCCAGCAGCAGGCGCCGTCGATCGTCGTCGGCATCGTGCAGTCCGCGTATTACGTCGGCTTCATGATGGGCGCCCTGTACGGAGGCTCGCTGATCGGGCGCGTCGGCCATCACCGCGCTTTCGTTACCTTCGCGGCGGCATCCGCCTGTTGCGCGCTCGGCTACGCGGTGTGGGAAGCGGACGCTGTGTGGGTGGCGCTGCGCTTCATCACGGGCTTTTGCCTCGTCGGTATTTTCACGGTGGTCGAAAGCTGGCTGCATCAGGTCGCGAGCAATGCGCAGCGGGGACGCGTGTTCTCGGCGTATCTGATCACGAACTATCTCGGCGTCGGCATCGGCCAGTTTCTGATCGGCCTCGCTGACCCGGCGGGCTTCGAACTGTTCAGCGCCGTCGCCGCGCTGTTCACCGCGTCGCTGATTCCCGTTGCGCTGGCGGGCACGGCGCCCGGCCCGATCGCCGCGCACGACACCCATGCGAGCGCTTCCTGCGGCGCGCGGCTCGCGCGCGGCCTGTCGGGCTTGCAGACTATCTACCGTTGGGCGCCGCTCGGCGTCGTCGCATGCCTCGCGGCGGGACTGCTCAACAGCGCGTTCTACACGATGCAGCCGGTGTTCATGCGGCGCGTCGGCTATTCGGTGCCGGACGTGTCGCACTTCATGGGCTTCGCGCTGCTCGCGGCGCTCGTGCCGCAATGGCCCGTCGCCAGGCTTGCCGATCTGTTCGACCGGCGCAAGGTGCTGCTGTGCCTCGCGGCGCTCGCCGGATCGCTGAGCGTGTTGCTGTTCATGCTGCACGATGGCGTGCTGATCGAAGCGCTCGGCTATCTGTATGTCGCCGTCGCGTTCTCGATGTATGGCGTCGTCACGTCCTATGTGAACGACTGCGTGCCCGCCGACGAACGCATCGCCGTCAGCGCCGGTCTGCTGCTGATCTTTTCGCTCGGCGCGAGCGGCGGCCCGACGCTCGCGTCGGCGATGATGGCGCTCGCCGGGCCCGCCGGTCTCTATCTGTTCACGGCGCTCGTCATGGGCGTGCTCGCGCTGCTGACATTACGCAATCTGCGCACGACGGCGCTTGCACGGCGCGTCGCGGATGCGCGCTAGTCCGGCCCGCACCGTGGCCTTAAAACTCCGCCGATCCCACCTGATCCGCCAACGCAAGCAGATCCGACACATGCCGCGCGATGCACGCGTCGTACAGCACCGCGTCGCTTGAAAAGGTCCCCCGCGCATGCGGTGCTTCACGTGCGCGATGCACGGCCTGCATGAGCACGCGGCGCAAGCTGTCGACATCGTTCGGCGCGAACACGAGCTTCGCCTGCGGCGCGATCACATCGTGGCAGCCGATATTCGACGACAGGATCACGGGCGTGCCGCACATCGCCGATTCCACACCGACGAGGCCAAACGGTTCATAGCTCGACGCGAGGATCGTATAGTCGGCCGCGCGGTAGCCGTCTTCGATCGCGTTCACGTAGCCGATATAGCGCAGCCGCTGCGACGTGCGTTCGGGCGGACGCCCCGCCACCGCGACGACGACGGGCAGATCGAGATCGCGCAATGCGGCTTCGATCAGCGGCAGTCCCTTGCGCTCGTGACTGCTCGACGGAAACAGCAGCACGATTTCGTCGTCAGCGAAACCGAGACGCTTGCGCAATGCGCGCCGCTCATCGTCGGCGACGGGCGAGAAGCGGCCGTTGTCGACAGGCGGATACAGCACGCGGATCTTGGCGTCGTCGACGCCGTACAGCAGCCGCAATTCATCGCGCATCTGCGGCGAATGCGCGACGACGAAGCGCGCGCGCCGATATTGACGGCGCTCCAGCGCGATCTGCCGGCGATCGAAAAACGATGGCGTGCGTCCCGTCGCGCTCAGAAAGCCCAGATGCGTGCCGCCGCAAATCGCGATCTCCGAAGCCTCGACGCGATTGCAGCCGATCAGCACATCCACTTTCGCATCGCGCCGCATCGCGCTCAGGCGCCGCGAAAACCATTCGTCCCGCCACTTCCCGGGCAGGAACGACACGTTGATCCGGTGCGGCTCGACGAGGCGACTTTCCGGCAGCTTCGGATCGAACGCGCGGCCGAACACGGCCAGCTTGATCCCAGCCGCCACGAGTCCCCGTGTCACCTCGATCGCATAGCGTTCGAGGCCCCCGCTGTACTTCAGTGCATTGCACGACAATCCGATTTTCATGCTTTTGTTCGATTACCAAACGGCACTGGCAAGTCATCGCGCTTCCGATGTCAGGACACATCGCGCGTTCTTTAGCCCTGCTCCGCCAATTGCCTGAACACAGCGACAACGCGTCGACACGTCAGCGCCTCGCGCCAGAACTTTTCCTTCAGCCGCGACGTCGGCAGCCATTGCCACGGCAATACGACGCGCACGGTGCCCCACGCCGGCCGCCAGCGCTCGGCCACGGCTCTGCGGCGAAACAGGCTGATGGTCGGAACGGACAGGTTCGATGCCAGATGGCCGATGCCTGAATCGTTGCCAATGAACCAGCCAGATTCGTAAACCCAGCACGCGAGCGCATGCAGATCGTCGAATGCGGGCGCGGCGATGCCGAGTGTTTCGAGTTCGGACCAGCGTGCGCGCTCGCTGGGCGCGATCACGAAGCACACTTCGTAGCCGAGCGCCTGCAGGCGCCTCGCCAGCGCGATGAAACGCGCGCGCGACCAGCGTTTGTCGTCGGTGCTGGCTTCGGGATGAATCACGACGCGATGCCGATACCGCCGATGCTTTAACGTCGCGGGCGCCGTGATGCCGTTCTCGGTCGTGCCGGTGACGATCCCGAAGCGCGTACGGCAAAACTGCACGAACCGTTCCGCCATGCAGCCGTGCGCATCGGCATACTCGATATCGTGCAGATCGATCACATGAGGATGCGCGCCCGCGAGTTGCGCAAACGGCTGATGCCGATGCATCTGCAAGACGGCGTCGAATGGTTCGAGGCGTGCTGCGCAATCCGCCTCGCGTGGCAGCGGGTGAATCTCGACATGAGGAAACCAGTGCCGCAGCGCGTAAATCGGCGTGCCGAACACGCAGACGTCGATACCGCTCGCGCGCAGGTTCTGCACGATCACCATCGACACCAGCGAATCGCCGATCGCATTCGACATCACGAATGCGACTCGCCTGATCGAAGCGAGGCGCACGCTCTTGGGCAACGTCGCGTCCACGTCAGGCCGCCTCGCGCTGCAGTTGGTCAAATGCGCGCAACACCTGCTTCACCGACAGCGCGTACTTCCAGCAGCGCTCCTTGAGGCGGCCCGTCGGCAGCCATGCGCCGCCCACCAGCACTGTGCCCGCGCCCCAGCCCGGACGCCATGTGCGCGCGATGCCTTTGCGCATGAAGAGCGACAGCGTCGGCACCTGAAGACACGACGCAAGATGACCGATGCCCGAATCGTTGCCGATGAACCAGCCGCATTCCACGAGCCACGCGGCGACGTTATCGAGGGATCCGAGGCGCGGCAAACCGATGCCGTGCCGTTGCACATGTTCCCAATCGGCGCGCTCGTCGTCGGTGACGATGAAATGCGGCTCGAAGCCCTTCGCTTTCAGTGCCAGCGCCAGGCGCACGAAGCGCGGCGCGAGCCAGCGCTTGTCGGGCGTGCTGGCCGTCGGATGGATTGCCACCCGCAAACGGTGCTTGCGATGAATCAGCCCTGCTGGAACCGCGAGGCCATTGCTCGTGTCCGCGTGATGCAGGCGCAGCGACTCACGGCAAAACTGCGCGAGGCGTCCCGCCATCGATTCCGTCGACGGTGCGCGGCACAGATGCTCCAGCACGAGTGCATCGGGATGGCGCTGTGCGAGGCGCGACACAGGACGATCGGCGTGAAGCTGGATGACGGAATCGAACGGGCGTAGCAGCGCGTCGGCATCGTCTTCGCGCAAGGCGGGCTGGATATCGATGCCGGGAAACCAGTCGCGCAACGCACGCATTTGCTGGCTGAACACGGTGACCGTCTTGCCGCTCAATTGCAGATTGCGCGCGACGGTCATCAGCAGCAGCGAGTCGCCCAACGCCGGCGACGTCGTCACCGCTACGTTCAAAGCCGAATCGTTGGCGTGCTGCATGGTTGTTGCTCTCAATGAATGACGTGGATCTGGCGTCGCGCGTCGACGCATACGATCGCAGCGCATTATAGGTTTGGGCCTGTCACACAGGATTTGTGTAATCTTTCCGACTATTACGCGGGAAGCATCGCGTGTCGCAAGCGCCTGTGTGGCGTGCAATCGAATCACGCGGGGCCCGCACATGCCTTACGCGATAAAGAATCTGAAAGCCTGAGCGGCGTGTGCAAACGGCGTGCATGTTCAGCCCGTCCGCTTTGCATCGCCGTTGTAGTAGCCCAGGTCCGTTTCCGACAGAAGACGCTTCATGTGCGGTCCGTGCGTGCGCAGGTTGGCGGCTTGCAGCCATTCCTTTTTGCCAAGCAAGCGGTCGAGCGCATCGTGACGGGGCGCGTCAGCCGCACTCGGCCAGTGATGACAGACGAGACTCAATGGCTCGCAAACATCCCTGAAATCGGGGTGCACGGGTTCGCGTTCAGCCATGCCGAGCACGGCGCGTCGCCCGAAGCGTCGGATCACGCCTTCGTAAAGCCTCTTTTCGAGGACGTCTTTATCGCCGGGATGCAATGAACGGATGACGTCGAGCATCGCGGGCGTGCTCTTGGCGATGAAAAACTGGGTCGACAGGGATTTGCGATCACGTATGCCGTAACGCGATCCGTACCGCCTCGACCACAACGCGAGGCGTGCGCGCAGCCTTCTTCGTATGTCATCCGAACGGCTCCATTCAGGCACGCGATCGGTGCTCCATGACGATGCCGCCACAAGCGCATGCGGCGATTTTTCGAGCTTCTCCAGATAACGCACGATCACGCTCTGATCGAAGATCCACGTGTCGGCTTCGAGATGAATGACGTAATCCGCTTTCAGCTTCGTGACGGCCGCTTCGATCGACGCCACGAGCAGATCGTGCGCACCGCGTGTCAATGGCTTCGGCTCGCGCATGACCAGAATGTCTTCGATATAGCGCGTATAGCTCGAATCCGCGCACGCGTGCACGACTGGCCACTTGCGCGGCCAGTTCAGCTTGATGATCTCCATCGAAATACGCGCGCAATCCGTGCGATTGAACGAGGTCAGGCAAACGACGACTTGCATGGTGGAATGGCGTCTTCACGAAGCGTCACATACTGCATCAAATTCGAATGGAATTTCGCGCCTGTTCATCGCGCGCTTCTTACACAATATTTCCCTTCCTGCGCGCCGTCATTGATATTCGCTAAAGCGCGATACAGGTTCTTCCTCGGCAGGCGCGGATGAATAGCCGGGCACGTCCGCCTTGAACTGGTCGAGCAGACCGCGATCGGTCCGCGACAGGCCCTTCAACTGAAGCTGCATCAGCACGCGTGTACCCGTGCTCGGCGACGACGTGCTGCTCGTTGCGTTCGTGTACTTTTCCAGCGCGAGCGCGAGAGACCAGCATTGCGCGTCGTATTGAAGCCCCAGAAGGCCCGCGATCAGACGGTGCGTGCTCATGTCGTAATTGACGCGCGCGACGCTCGCCAGGTTCTTTGCGAGCGGCCACTGCCCCGACACGATGAACTGGTTCACGGGCTGAAAGTCCAGCGTCGTGTTGGCGCGCGTGTACCGGTACGCGACATTGAGCACATGCGCCGCCGCCGGCGACCACGCAAGGCCGACGGATCCTTGCGTCAGATAGTTGTTCGCCTGGCTGTACTGCAACGCGTCCTCGACATTGATGCCCGCGCCAATCTTGATCGAACTGCCGACAATCAGGCTCGTTCGTGCGACGTTCGCCGTGTCTTCCGTGTCGTACAGCGTCACGCGCGGTTGGCGAAAATCATAACGCTGCGCGAGCACGAAGCGCGCGCGTTCGTCGCCCGTCGCGGCGTCGATCAGGCGCGAGGTCAGCGCGGCCGTCAAACGGCTTTCGTCGGATACGCGATCATTGCCGGCAAATGCGTTATCGCTGAAGAGTTCGCCTAGTCCGAAGTCAGCTTCCGTCGTGTCGAAGAGCGGCACGTAGGTCTGATTGCGATAAGGCGTATAGACGTAGAAGAGCCGTGGCTCCAGCGTCTGGATATACGAGCTTCCCCAGATGCGCACGGCGCGCTCGAACGTCATGCCCGAGTCGAGACTCAAGGTCGGAATATTCACGTTCACAGTGCGCGGCTGCCCTGCGGGCGCGTCCGACGCAATCGAAGTCAGATCGTAAGACGCGAAATGCCATTTGATCTTTGGCGTGAAAAACCACCCGGGCCGCACGATCGGATAGCTGACGAAAGGATTGAACACGAAACGCGTGCCTTGCGTCGCATCGTCCGATGCAAGCGTGAAGCGCGTCGCGTCCGCTTCGAAACCATAGTCGAAGCCGCCGACGTCGTAACGGTTGTAGCGCACGTTGAGCTGTGGCTCGCGGTTGTAGGTCGTATCGCTGGAAAACGATTGCCAGTGCTGCTCGCGTGCGAGCACCGACCACGGTCCGCTGTTGTAGGTGAGGCCGGCTTCCTGCTGATACAGCGTGGTCGAACTGGTCGGAAACGCGCTGCCCGAGCCGAGATCGGTCGACACATTTGCATCCGACACGCGGTTGTAATTGACGTACGCGCCGAAGCCCGAGCCGATAGTCCACACGTGATCCAGATCGATCGAATAGCGGCGCTCGTGTGTCGTCATGTCGTTGGGCAGCCATGCAATTGAAAGCGAACCGGACGATGCACTCGTCAGATACCGATAGTCCGCGCTCAGCATTTCGCCGCGCTTCGACATGTAGCGCGGCGCAATGGTCAGGTCGTAGTTCGGCGCGATGTTGAAGTAGTAAGGGACAGTGATGTCCACGCCGTTCTTCGAACTCATCGACCACGTCGGCGACAGCAGACCACTGCGGCGCGCGCCGTCGAGCGGAAAGGACAACCACGGGCTCGCGAGCAATGGAATGTTCTGAAAGAACAGCACGCCATTGCGGGCGACGCCTTCGTCGGCGCCA
The DNA here is from genome assembly GCF_013426895.1 of Paraburkholderia largidicola. Classification (NCBI taxonomy): domain Bacteria; kingdom Pseudomonadati; phylum Pseudomonadota; class Betaproteobacteria; order Burkholderiales; family Burkholderiaceae; genus Paraburkholderia; species Paraburkholderia largidicola. Next base: position 1,397,217 of record NZ_AP023175.1, read on the forward strand.
CGGTCCATCGTGAATTGAGACGCTCGGATATACCACGCGGGATTCGTCTCGCACGCACAGGTGCTGTATGTGCCGTCTTCGATCTTCGAACGCTCGTTGTCGACGAGATCGGCACGTTTGCCGCTGCCCCATCCGCCGTTCAGATAGAAGTGGTATCTGGGCTGCGCAATGAAGCCTTCGCTCGCGTTCACGCGCAACTGGCTGAACGGTCCATCGAATACGTCGCCCTTCGAAACAATGCGGACGCGTCCATACGCATCGCCCATATCGCGATCGGCGTCGTAGTGCAGCGCATCGCCTTTCACGACGAAACCATAGCGGCGCAGTTCGGCGGCTCCCTTTAGCGACACGTCGGTATCGACAGTACCTGTGATGGAATTGCCCAATGCGATCGTTGCCGGTTTCGCATTGGGCGGGTTGGGCGTTTCGCTGAGTTGCGGCGCGACCCGCAAGCTCCACGCGTCGGAAAGACGTTCGGCACTCGCCGCGTCGCCTGCGAGTTGCGCGTGAACCTGCATCGGCGCAAGCAGGCAAAGCACCCATGCGGCAATAGGCCTGATAGCGAGGCCCTGGACTTCTCGGCGGAATATCAAAGCGGAATCGTGGCGTCTGATTGACGGGCGGACGCCGGCCCGAATGAAGATGCGTCCCGAGCGTCTTACTGCAACGTCACGGCATCGCTCGTGACCTGAGCAATGGCGGCGCCAGCGGACGCAGCGACGCCGCTCAGCGCTTCGATCAGCGGCGCAATCTGCTCGCACGGCAACGAAAACGAAATGCCCATGTTGCCCGCCAGCCTGAAGCGAATGACGGCCGTCTGCGTGCCGTTCAGGCGCCCGAGCTCCCAGCCGTAGCTCTGAAACGCAAAGGCCATGTGCTCGTTCTGGTTGATGATCCTGTCCGAATGCTCGATCGCGTTCGGCAATGCAACCAGCAACTGGTCGAGCACGGAACGATGGATCGCTGTCGTCGCCTGATTGCCGTGCAGCAGCAGATAGAGACCGTCCTCCGTCATCTGCAGATCGGCAATCGAATCGACGACCTGTGTCTCGCGCTCAGACATGGCGCACCTCGCTCGCGCCTCGTTGCGCGTCGGCGTCAGGCTCGCGATGCGTGCGCGTGTCTTCGACCCACGGTTCATAAGAAGACGCCCGGGCCATCCAGGCGGAAAAAAGCGGCGCGGAGCTGGCGCGTAACACAGCAACCAGTACGACGGGATCGATATGTTCGAGCATGGCGAGGAACCAGAGGTGGATGGAGTCGGCACGATACCGCCACCTTCGCTCCCATCGCGTTACCACGACCCTACCGATTCTTAGCTGCATCTTTCCGCCTTTGCACGATATCGCCCGTGCAGCGCGCGCCGCTATTCACCGCTGCGCTATTCCTTACCCCACGCAACAAATAAACAGAAAGTTTGGCGTAACCCTGCGCAAGAAGCCCATTCCTATACTCGCGGCTTTCCATAGTGAGTCGCGTCCCGCTCTCAACAAGATCCTCGATGAAACAAAGAGCATCAACTATCTGTCTCGCCAGTGCGATCACAGTGTGCGCCGCGTCACTGACGCCATCGACGGCCCATGCCGGCGACTCCGTGATCGTCGCGGACATCCGGCTCGACGGCTTGAAGCGCATTGAAGCGGGAACGCTGCTCGCCAACCTGCCCATCAAACGCGGCGATGTCTTCACGGACGACAAGGCCTCGCAAGCCGTGCGCGCGATCTACGACACGGGTCTCTTCAGCGACGTCAACGTGTCGCTCGAAGGCGATGTCGTGGTGGTTCACGTCGTCGAGCGGCCTGCGATTGCGGAGATCGATTTCTCCGGCATTCATGAGTTCGAGAAGGACAATCTGACGAAGGCGCTGCGCGCCGTCGGTCTGTCGCGTGGCCGCCCTTTCGACAAGGCACTCATCGACAAGGCCGAACAGGAACTGAAGCGCCAATACCTCACACGCGGCTACTACGCCGCGCAAGTGGAAACCACGACGACGCCCGTCGACGGCGGACGGGTATCGGTTCTGTTCTCCGTCATCGAAGGTCCGAATGCGAAGATCCGGCAGATCAATTTCATCGGCAATCGCGTGTTTTCGGAAAGCACGCTGCGCGACGAAATGGAACTGTCGACGCCGAACTGGTTTTCCTGGTACACGAAGAACGATCTCTATTCGAAAGAGAAGCTCGGCGCCGATCTGGATCGCCTGCGTTCGTACTATCTGAATCGCGGCTATCTGGAGTTCAGGATCGATTCGACCCAGGTTTCGCTGACGCCAGACAAGAAGGAGATGTATCTGACGCTCAACCTCCATGAAGGCGAGCCCTATACGATCACAGGCATCCGGCTCGCGGGCAATCTGCTCGATCGCGAAGCGGAATTGAAACCGCTGCTCGGCATCAAGCCCGGCGAAACCTTCTCCGAAGACAGGCTCAAAGCAACGACGAAAGCGATCGTGGACCGGCTCGGCGAATACGGCTATGCGTTCGCCGCCGTCAATGCGGTGCCGCAGATCGATCAGGACAAACACACTGTCGATCTCACGTTGCAAGTCGATCCGGGACGGCGCGTGTACGTGCGCCAGGTGAATGTGGAAGGCAACACCCGCACACGTGATGAAGTGATACGACGCGAAATGCGTCAGCTCGAAAGCGCGTGGTTCGATTCGAACCGGCTTTCGCTTTCGAAGGAACGCGTGAATCGCCTTGGCTATTTCACCGACGTCGACGTGACGACCGTGCCCGTCGCGGGATCGAACGATCAGGTCGATGTCGACGTCAAGGTCACGGAAAAGCCGACGGGCGCAATCACGCTCGGCGCGGGCTTTTCTTCGTCGGACAAGGTCGTGCTGTCGGCGGGCGTCACGCAGGACAACGTGTTCGGCTCGGGCACGAGCCTCGGCGTCAATGTGAATACGGCGAAGACGTATCGCACGCTGTCGGTTACGCAGACGGACCCGTATTTCACTGTCGATGGCATCAAACGTATTTCGGATGTCTACTATCGCACCAGCTATCCGCTGTACTACAGCAACGACGAGAGCTTTCGTATCGTCTCGCTCGGCGCGGACCTGAAGTTCGGTATTCCGTTTTCGGAAGTCGATACGGTCTACTTTGGTCTTGGCATCGAGCAGGATCGCTTCAACACCGATTCATCGACGCCGCAAGCCTATCTCGACTATGTCAGCGAGTTCGGCCGCGTGGTCAACAACGTGCCGCTGACGGCCGCCTGGTCGCGCGATGCGCGCGACAGTGCGCTCGTGCCGAGCCGTGGCTATATGCTGCAGGTCAACGGCGAGGTCGGCACGCCCGCAGGCGAAACCGAGTACTACAAGACCGACGTGCAGAGCCAGTATTACTACTCGTTCGCGCGCGGCTTCATTCTGGGCATGAACCTGCAGGCGGGCTATGGCAATGGCTTCGCAGGCAAGGCGTATCCGATCTTCAAGAACTACTACGCGGGCGGTATCGGTTCGGTGCGCGGTTATGAGTCGAGTTCGCTTGGGCCGCGCGATTCGTCGACGGGCGATTCGATCGGCGGCTCGAAGATGGTGGTCGCGAACGTCGAAATGACGTTTCCGCTGCCTGGCAGTGGCTGGGACCGCACGCTGCGCGTCTTCACGTTCGTCGACGCGGGCAACGTGTGGGGCAACGAAGGCAATAGTACAGGCGCCAACGGCTTGCGATACAGCTATGGCGCGGGCCTTGAATGGATTTCGCCGATTGGGCCGCTTAAGCTGTCGGTTGGGTTTCCGATCGTCAGGCATGCGGACGACAAGTACCAGGTTTTTCAGTTTCAGATCGGTACGTCTTTCTAAACCGACCGACGAAAAAAGAGCCCGCTTTGAAGCGGGCTCTTTTGCTTTTGACCTGGCGTTTCTCGAATGCCCGCAATGCATGCGCTACTGAACTCTCCGCGCCGCATTATCGAAACGCATGCGCTCTTCGGCCACGATGGGCGCGGCAACGTCGAGCATCGACGCATGCGCGTCATGTCGATCGTCCGCTGCGCCATGGCGCGGCAGCGCGTCGTCGGGCGCGAACATATAGCCTTCGCCGCGCAAGGTCTTGATGTATTGCCGGCCCGTTGGCGACAGCTTCAACGCGGCACGCAGCCTGAACACGACGACATCGAGCCCGCGTTCCGTCACGCTGCAATGCCGCCGCAGCATGTTGAGAATGCGTACGCGCGACAGCACCTTCATCGGATTCGACGCGAGCACCACGAGCAGCGCAAATTCCGTGCTGCGCAGCGGCACTTCCACGCCGCCACGCGTAAGCACGCGGTCGGCAACGTCCACTTCGAAATCGTCGAATGCGATGGGCTCGCGCTCGATATGCATCGGCACGTGCGACGGCGGCCCTGACCGCAATGCGTTGCGTACGCGTGCGATCATTTCGCGCGGATCGTGCGGATCGACGACATAGTCGTTCGCGCCGAGTTCGAACGCGAGCACCTTGTCGACGACATCGTCCGACCGGCTGACGATGATCACCGGCAGGTCGTAGCCGAGCGAACGGATACGCCGCAATGCCGCCAGACCGTCCACTTCGGGCAAGCCGTGACGCATCACGATCAGCGACGGAACCTCGACTTCCAGGCGCCGTTCGAGCGAGTCGGTGTTGTACAGGACGGACATCTCGATCTTGTGCTGCTGCACATGGGCCCGAAGCATGTCGCGGCTTGCCTGGTCAGGCTCGACGACGAGCAGATGGATGGTCATGAAGTTTCCGTCCTTCTCCCATTTGAATGGAGGACCATGATAGAGAGCAACTGTGCAGGCAAGACGGTGAAAATAATGGAGATTGTGTGGAGATTGCCGAACGGTCGTCCGTCGCCGCGCACGTCGGGTCAAAATAGCGCCATGACGGCATATCGATAGCAACTGGCATGCGTGCGGCCCGGCCAACGCATGCCGACAGGGAAAACACAGGGTGGCAAGCATGAAAAGTGGCGGCCGCGGGGTCTCGCCATGAGAATCGGCATTACGTCGAAGCTCTTCGTCGCGATTTCGGCGGCGTGCATACTCGTGGCCGTCACCATGGGCGTCGCCGTGCGCTGGAGCTTCGAGCATGGCTTCCTCGGCTATCTGCAACACCAGTCGCAAACGCATTCCTTGCGCCTGCAGCAGGAACTCGAAGCCGCGTGGGCGAAGCATCGAAGCTGGGAGTTCATCAAGGACCCGGCGGCGGCAGCGACAGCGATTCCCGACGCAGTCGGCGCAGGCGTGCCGCCGCCGGGTCCGTCCGGGCCGCCCGACATGAGCGCGCCGCACGACGGCCCGCCGCCTGACGGCGCGCCGGGTGGTATCGGCGGGGACCCGGGCCCGCCGCCCGGCGACGCGGGCGCTCCGCTCGACATGCGCGATATGCAAAGCCCGGGGCCACAGGCCAACCGCCACCCGCCGTTCCGCGTCTACGACACGGACATGCGCAGCGTGCTGCAAAAAGGACCGCCACCACCGCCCGATGCGCCGCGCCTGCCGTTGACCGTCGACGGCAAGGTGATCGGCTGGCTGGTGGTCGCCGGGCCCGAAGTGATGTTCCATTCCGCCGACCGGCAGTTTCAGGCGCAACAGGTTCGCGCAACGTGGATCATCGCCGGGTTCGCCGCATTGCTGGCCGCCGCTGTTGCCGTCGTGCTCGCGCGTTTGCTGCTCGCGCCCGTGCGGCGTCTCGTGCTGGCGACGCATCGGCTCGCGAGCGGCGACTATTCGATTCGCGTGCCCGATGCGGGCAGCGACGAACTGCACGATCTCGCCGCCGACTTCAACCGGCTCGCGATCTCGCTGGGCAACGCCGAACGTTCGCGCCGCAATCTCATCGCGGATATTTCGCATGAGTTGCGCACGCCGCTTGCCGTGCTGCGCGGCGAACTCGAAGCGATCGAAGACGGCGTGCGCAAGCCCGACCGCGCGACGCTCGCGTCGCTGCAGGCGGAAGTGGCGTTGCTGAGCCAGTTGATCGACGACCTGTATGAACTGTCGCTCGCGGATATCGGCGAACTTTCTTTCGAGAAGGTGCGGCTCGATGTTGCGCCCATCGTCGAAGCCGCCGCCGACTCGTTCAAGGACCGGCTCGCCGACAAGAAGATCGCGCTGGAAACGGATATCGACGCCGAGAGCGTCATCATGCTCGGTGACCCGTATCGGCTCACACAGCTGATGAAGAACCTGCTCGAAAACGCGTTGCGCTATACCGATTCGGGCGGCAAGGTGCGCGTCGCCGTCGCGAAGCACGAGCATGAGATACGGATCGACGTGCAGGACACGCACCCCGCCGTGCCCGAACCTTTGCTGCCGCATCTGTTCGACCGGCTGTTTCGCGTCGATGCATCGCGCAGCCGCCAAAGCGGCGGCGCGGGCCTCGGGCTTGCGCTGTGCAAACATATCGTCGGCCAGCATGGCGGCACGATCGACGCATTGCGCTCGCCGCTGGGAGGACTGTGGATCGCGGTCCGGTTCGCTACGTTAGAAACCAAAGATGACTGACTCTTCACTTGCCCGCTCGCCTGCTTCCGTACTGATCGTCGAAGACGAGCCGAAGCTGTCGGCGCTGCTCACCGACTATCTGCGCGCCGAGAACTTCGACACTCAGGTGATCGAAGACGGCCGCGAGGTGATCGCCTCGGTGCGCGCGCATCCGCCTTCGCTGATTCTGCTCGATCTGATGCTGCCGGGACGTGGCGGGCTGGAGATATGCCGCGAATTGCGGACGTTTTCGGATGTGCCCGTGATCATCCTGACTGCGCGCGTCGACGAGATCGACCGTCTGCTCGGCCTCGAACTGGGCGCCGACGATTACGTGTGCAAGCCGTTCAGTCCGCGCGAGGTCGTGGCGCGCGTGAAGGCGATCCTGCGGCGCATCGAGTCGTTATCGGGCGCAGCGCGCGCCGGCGCGGAACCTGTTTCGGGCGGACTGGCAATCGACCTCGACAGGCATGTCGCGTCGCTCGATGGAAAAGACCTGAATCTCACGCCGATTGAAATCAGGCTGCTCGCGCTGTTGCACTCCACGCCCGGCCGAATCTATTCGCGCGACCATCTGCTGCGGCAACTGTATGACGATCATCGGGTGGTCGCCGACCGGACGGTCGACTCGCATGTGAAGAATTTGCGCCGCAAGCTGCAGAATGTGCGGCCGGATCACGACATGATCCGTTCGATTTACGGCGTGGGGTATCGGCTGGACGTCGTGCCGCCCGAGAGCCGCGACGATGGCGATCCGGGCTGATGGACCGGTCCAGCTAGCCTTCGCAGCGGAAGAAATCGATGTTCTGGCCCGAGGCGACTGCGCGGCGCAGCCACTCGGGCAAATCGCCCCGGCCGTCCCAGACATGGCCTGACGCGTCCTGATAGCGGATGGCGCGTGCGTTCCGTTCGTCTTCGGCGAACGAGCGTTCCAGCGCGTCGAACGTGATGCCGAATTCGTTCATTCGATTCTGGATCCACGCGATCAGGCGCTCCCGCGCCTGGCCGTCGAGTTTTGCGATTGAAGTAGACATTGCTCGTGCGATTCGAAGTGCGATTCGTAGTGTGGAGAGATCAGCAATCCATTCGTACGGGCGAAACCAGAACTGAGGGGCTCAATTACGCCGCCGCGCGTCGATGCGAACGACCGAGTCGAACAGCGCCTGGGCTCGCGCAAGTTCGTCCAGCGCGCGGTCCAGTTGCGCGACGGCAGCGGCATGCCCGGCCGTCGACGCGGCGTCTTCCGGGTCGGCGCGCACGGCGCGAAAAGCCAGATCGACATTGCGTGTCGCTTCGACAAAACGCTGTGCGGCCTGAGCCTGCCGTGATTGCATCATTGCCGACATAAGCGTTCCCCCATCTGGTTTCGATTCGGATATTCAGCGTGCGATGCGTGCGGCGCGCCCATGTGCGGTTCGCGCCGATGGCTGTCGAGACGAGCCAGCGCTACAAAACGAATTGACTGCGGCATGCTGCCGATTTTCGCTCCGCTCGGTGCGAAGCGCCAGGTCTGAATTGCAACAGCGTGCGGTTTAAGACACAAATACCCGTTATTCAGTGTTCCCAGGTTTCATGCGCCGGACGCCTGCTTTCGATCCCCGTCTGTCATAACGCGAAACTGGCCTGCGGTTGCGCCGCGTTGAACGCCGCCATCGCCTCGACGGGCGGCATGTCGAACAGATCGCGCGTGAAACCGCGCATGCGCTCCTGCGGCGGCCGGGTGCGCAACCGTCCAACCAGTTCGATGAAGGCCGCGAAGTCGCCGTCGCGCGTGGCCTTGTTGACCTCCGCGAAGTCACGCGCCTTGAGCACGACGGGTTGCGTGAGCCGCACGAAATACGGCGCCTCCAGCTCGACGGCAAGCGCAACGGGATAGCGCTTGCCGCTCAATTCGCCCGCGCGCGACGTGCAATCGACGACGGCCGTGCCTTGCGCGGGACCGAGCGCCTTGCCCGTGCTGACGCTGCGCAGGTGCTCCGGGTAAATGTGCAGCCGCGTGCCCATGCTCAGTTCGGTGGGCGACGAACACACCAGCGCGTAGTGCTGTTCTCTGCGCCGCCCCGAAGGCAACACCGTGCGGCTGACGATGAACGCATGCGGCGGCAGCTGACGCACCTGGCCCGTGCTGTCGATCCACGCATTCCACAGCAGCATGTCCTCGCGCTTGCGTCCACCTTGCCGCGGCTTGCTCGACGCCGGCGAAAACAGCGCGAGCAGCGAGCCGGTGCGATGCGCCGCAATCTGCGCGCTATTGCCGAGCGACTGACCGACGCCCCACAGAAAACGCCCGCCACCCAGCCTCCGCTCCCATTCTTTCTGGAGAACGATGCTGGGAAGTTCCTCGCTGGATTCGGTGCCTGTCTTGGTCCAGCAGAACGTGGGCGGTAGGTGCTTCAGTGTCATCAACTTCCTCGGGACTGCCGTTCGGCTCGCCGACATGCGAGCGATTGGCGAAATGGTCAGCCATTCAACAAGCGTTAATGTATAGATATAATGCATGGAATGGAAGCCCCGATGAGCGATTTTCCCGTGCAGGACCTGTTGCGCCGCTTGATGGCGGACGTGCGCTCGTCCAGCGAAATTGCGCGACTTTCTGGGGTGAGTCAACCTACGGTGTCGCGGCTTCGGCTGTCGAAAGGACGCCGTGTGCGCAAGAGCGCGTCATTCAATAAGCTATGCAGTTTCTATGGCGTGGAAGCGCGCCATGTGGGCGGCCGGGCGACGGGCTACAACGAGTTGCTGCGCAACGCGATCGTCGACGCATGGGACGGCTCGGAGGAGCACGGCCGCGCGTTGCTCGTCGTGATCAAGGGCTTGAAGGGGTTGAGCGCGAAAGTGGAGTGAGCGGCGCGCTCGCGGGTATGCGGAGGGGTTGAGGCGGGTTTGAAGCAGGTTTGAAGCGGACGGGCTTCGCGTTCAGTCGAAGCCCGCCGTGGGATTGCGGGTAGTTGGTGTGCTTAGAACTGGTCTTCGGACAGCGCGAGCACGCCCTCGCCGCCCTTCGCGCTGGTAATCGACGCTTCCAGCGCCACCGCCTGCGGCAGCAGATGTTCCGCGAAGAACTGCGCGGTCGCGATTTTCGCGCCGTAGAACGACGGGTCCTGCGCGTGTTTCTGTTGCGCGGCCAGCATCGCGCGCGCCATCTGCCAGCCGCCCAGCACGATGCCCGCAAGCTTCAGATACGGCACGCTGCCTGCGAACACCGCATTGGGATCGCTCTTCGTGTTCGCGACGACGAACGCCACGGCCGACTGCAACGCATCATGTCCAAACGACAGATGTTTTTGCATTGACTGGAACGCTGCGCCCTTGTGCTGTTTCAGTGCTTCGACTGTCTGCGCGATCTGGGCAAGCAGGGCTTTTGCCACTGCGCCGCCGTCGCGCACCGTCTTGCGCCCGACCAGATCGTTCGCCTGAATGGCCGTCGTACCTTCGTAGATCGGCAGGATGCGGGCGTCGCGATAGTACTGTGCCGCGCCCGTCTCTTCGATGAAGCCCATACCGCCATGCACCTGCACGCCGAGGCTCGTCACATCGACGGAAAGCTCCGTGCTCCAGCCCTTCACGATCGGCACCAGGTATTCATAGATCGCCTGATGCTCCGCACGCTTCGCTTCGTCGGGATGCCGGTGCGCGAGATCGCTATGCGACGCCGCGACATACGCCAGTGCGCGCGAGCCTTCGGTGAGTGCGCGCATCGTCGACAGCATGCGGCGCACGTCCGGATGGTGAATGATCGACACGGACTGCTTTGCGGAACCATCCACTGGCCGGCTCTGCACGCGGTCTTTCGCGTACGCGACGGCTTTCTGGTAAGCCCGATCCGATATGGCCACGCCCTGCATGCCCACCGCAAACCGCGCCGCGTTCATCATGATGAACATGTATTCGAGGCCGCGATTCTCTTCGCCGATCAGATGACCGATCGCGCCGCCGTGGTCGCCGAACTGCAGCACGGCCGTCGGGCTCGCCTTGATCCCGAGCTTGTGTTCGATCGACACGCAGTGCACGTCGTTGCGCTCGCCGAGCGAGCCGTCCTGGTTGACGAGGAACTTCGGCACGACGAACAGCGAAATGCCTTTCACGCCTTCAGGCGCATCCGGCGTGCGTGCGAGCACCAGATGGACGATGTTGTCCGCCATGTCGTGCTCGCCCCACGTGATGAAAATCTTCGTGCCGGACAGCTTGAACGAGCCATCGCCCTGCGGCTCGGCGCGCGTGCGCACCAACGCGAGATCCGAGCCCGCTTGCGGCTCGGTGAGATTCATCGTGCCCGTCCATTCGCCCGAAATCAGCTTCGGCACATAGGTCTTTTTCTGCGCCTCGCTGCCAGCGGTAAGCAGCGCCTCGATCGCGCCGTCCGTCAACAGCGGACACAGCGCGAACGACAGGTTCGACGCGTTCAGCATCTCGATACACGCCGTCGCGATCAGCTTCGGCAGGCCCTGGCCTTCGTATTCGACGGGATGCTGCACGCCCTGCCAGCCGCCTGCGGCGAACTGGCGGAACGCATCGGCGAAACCAGGCGTCGCCGTCACGTGGCCGTCTTTCCAGCTGCTCGGGTTGCGGTCGCCTTCGACGTTCAGCGGCGCCAGCACTTCGCCGCACAGCTTCGCGGATTCTTCGAGCACAGCTTGTGCGGTTTCGAGACCTGCTTCCTCAAAGCCGGGCAGCTTCGCAATGTCGTCGATGCCGCTCAATTCCTCGAGCACGAAAAGCATGTCTTTAACCGGGGCGATGTAACTCATGGTCGATCTTCCAATCAGGCGTTCAATGGATCACTGCCACGGCGCCCGATAGAAGCGAAGGCCAAGCGGTGACGATACCTGTCGATCCTAACGGTATATCCCGCGATTCGACTGTCCAAACCGGCCCGGGTACTGACAAATCTGGCCACGCCGGATGGGGGGTATTCCCCACCCACCCTGGGTTACCCAGCCTGCAAGGGCCGTCGATAGGTGCCCGGTGTACTGCCCGTCCAGTGGCGAAATGCGCGGTGAAAGGCGCTGGGATCGTCGAATCCGATATCGCCGGCGATGACGGCGATCGTGTCGTGCGTATCGGTGAGGCGCTGGATCGCGATATCGCGCCGCAACTCGTCCTTGAGCAACTGAAACGTCGTCTCTTCCGACGACAGACGCCGGCACAGCGTGCGCACCGAGCAATGCAGGCTTTTGGCGGCCTGGTCGATGGTCGGCAGGTCCGGCAGTTCTTGCGCGAGATACTGCCGCACGCGATGGCTGACTCGCTGCTCGCTGAACGTTTCGAAGATCCACTCGCCCGGCGAACGGGCGAGAAATTTGCGCAGATTGCGCTTGCTCTGGCGGATCGGCATGTCGAGAAAGGCCGCGCTGAATCGCATCAGCGTGGCGTCGCAGCCGAAGCGGACGGGACCGGAGAAGAAGTAGCGGTGGTCGAACGCATGCGGCGGTTGCGGACATGCGAAATCGACCTGCAGCAGCGGGATTTTCTGCCCGATCAGCCACGAAGACACGCCGTGCGCGAGCTTGAGCATCAGTTCCTGACCGAGCGGGCCGATGCTGCCGTACGCAGGGTTTGGACGCAGTTCGACCTGCGCCATCAGGTCGTCACGGCGAGACCCGATGTGAAAGTCGTCGAGCACGATATGAAAGAACTGGCCGAAGCGGTGCAGCGCGGTTTCGAGGTTGGGTGCGTCGAGCAGACTGAGGCAAAGAAACTTCAGCGTGCCGCTGCGAAACGGACGACTGAAGATGCCGGGCATTTCGTCGTCGAGTTTGATGGCGAGCGTGCGGTAGAGCGTGGAGAACTGCTCTTCCGTCACCCGTGCGCCGGCTGCGCTGCGCAGTTCGGGCGTGATCCCCGCTTGCTCGAGATAGCGCTGCATGACGTCGGGCTGCGCGTCGGCGGCGGCGAGAAAGCCGTTAACGAGGGAGATGGGGACAGTGGCGCTGGGCGCTTGCATTCGTGATCCGGTCTCGGTGGCCACTTCATGCGTGATGGCGTGCGCTGTCGGTCTGCATTGCAGCGAAGCACGCCTTGGCGGTTTTGGTGGGCCGGGTGGGAGTCGAACCCACGGTGTCCTTTCGGAGGCGGATTATGAGTCCGCTGCCTGCAACCAGCACGGCGTCCGGCCCAACGATGCTTCGCGACGGAAGCTGGAGAGAACCAACAAAAAGACCCGGTCCGAAGGCCGGGCCTGTCTGTCGATTGGCCGACATACTACACGAAAACAGGGCTTCCGGGATCGCTTCGCTGAACAAAACGATCGGGAAGCCCTGATGATCTGCTACGTCACGCGGCCAGCAAGCAGGCTCGATCAGTTTCCTTCGAGGAACGACTTCAGCTTGTCCGAGCGGCTCGGGTGACGCAGCTTGCGCAGCGCCTTTGCCTCGATCTGGCGGATCCGCTCACGCGTCACGTCGAACTGCTTGCCCACTTCTTCGAGCGTGTGGTCCGTGCTCATTTCGATACCGAAACGCATGCGCAGCACCTTCGCTTCGCGCGGCGTCAGCGAATCGAGCACGTCCTTCACGACATCGCGCATGCTGGCGTGCAGCGCGGCGTCCGACGGCGCAACCGTGTTCGTGTCCTCGATGAAGTCGCCCAGATGGGAATCGTCGTCGTCGCCGATCGGCGTTTCCATCGAGATCGGCTCCTTCGCGATCTTCATGATCTTGCGGATCTTGTCTTCCGGCATCTCCATCTTCTCGGCCAGCGTCGCGGGATCCGGCTCGAGACCGGTTTCCTGCAGAATCTGACGCGAGATGCGGTTCATCTTGTTGATCGTCTCGATCATGTGAACCGGGATACGAATGGTGCGCGCCTGGTCCGCGATCGAACGCGTGATGGCCTGACGGATCCACCACGTCGCGTAGGTCGAGAACTTGTAGCCGCGGCGATATTCGAACTTGTCCACGGCCTTCATCAGCCCGATGTTGCCTTCCTGAATCAGATCCAGGAATTGCAGGCCACGGTTCGTGTACTTCTTCGCAATCGAGATCACGAGACGCAGGTTCGCCTCGGTCATTTCGCGCTTCGCCTGACGCGCCTTCAGTTCGCCCGCCGCCATCTGACGGTTGGTTTCCTTCAGGTCCTTCAGCGGCAGCACGACGCGCGCCTGCAAGTCGAGCAGACGTTGCTGCTGCTCGCGGATGGCCGGTACGTTACGCGACAGGATCGCGCTGTACGCGTGATTCTCGCCGACGATCTTGTCGGCCCATTCGAGGTCCGTTTCATTGCCCGGAAAACGCGCGATGAACTCGGCACGCGGCATGCCGCACTTGTCGACCACGGTGTGCAGGATCTGACGCTCGACCTGACGCACTTCGTCCACCTGCGCACGCAGCGTGTCGCACAGCCGCTCGACCGTACGCGCGGTGAAGCGGATCATCATCAGCTCTTCCTGAATGGTTTCCTGCGCCTTCAGGTAGGACTTCGACTTGTAGCCTTCCTTTTCGAACGCGCGGCGCATCTTGTCGAACCATTCGCTGATCATCGCGAATTTTTCGAGCGACATGCGCTTCAGTTCTTCGAGCTGGGCGGCGTTGGCCGTCGCTTGCGCGGCGCCATCGTCGTCTTCCTCTTCTTCCTCGTCCGCCTCTTCCTCTTCTTCTTCCTCGTTCTCGATCGCTTCGGCTTCCTGTTCGGAGAAGCCGTCGGTATCTTCGGCGTTCGCGTCGATCAGGCCGTCCACCAGTTCGTCGATGCGGATCTCTTCATTCGCGACGCGCTCGGCCATCGCGAGAATGTCGGCGATCGTGGTCGGGCAGGCGGAGATGGCCATCACCATGTGCTTCAGGCCGTCTTCGATGCGCTTGGCGATTTCGATTTCGCCTTCGCGCGTGAGCAGCTCGACCGTACCCATTTCGCGCATGTACATGCGCACCGGGTCGGTCGTGCGGCCGAATTCGGAATCGACAGTGGACAGCGCGACTTCGGCTTCCTCTTCCACTTCGTCGTCCGACGAAGCGTTGGGCGCGTTGTCGTTCAGCAGCAGCGTTTCGGCATCGGGAGCCTGTTCGTAGACGGCGACACCCATGTCGTTGAACGTGCTGATGATGCCTTCGATCGCCTCGGTTTCCGTGAAGTTGTCCGGGAGGTGGTCGTTGATCTCGCCATAGGTCAGGAAGCCACGCTCCTTGCCGAGCTTGATCAGCGCGCGCAGCTTCGAGCGGCGCTCTTCGAGCTCCTCGACGGTGCCGGGCTGCGAAGACGCGAACGCGTCCTTGAGCAGCGCCTTCTCCTTTGCGCGGCGGTCGCGTGCCTTGACCTTTTCGACCTTGCCCGCAGCGGGTGTGGCGGCTGCTTCTTCGCTCGGGGATGCGTCGTCATCGACGGATACTTCGTTCAGCTTTTTCGTCATGGAGTTCGCCATACCGGCTGTAGTCTCGACTTCCGGCTGCTGGACGACAGCCGGTTGAACCGTGGATACCAAAGACTCGCGGGGAGCCGCATCGTCCTGCGCGACATCCGCTTCCCTTTCGCTGCTGACGCCCTGCCGCTTCGCGACCGATGTCACCGACTTCGATGTCACCGATGCCGCTCGCGCGACCGGAGCGGTCGAGGCTTTTTTCCGGACAACCGGCGTAGCAGCGGTTTCGGCAGACTTTTTCGGTGCGGAAGGAGCCGACCTGGCTGCGCTGACCCTGGTGGTCGTTTTCGGCTCGTCCGAGCCGCTGCCTGTCGCCTTTTTTCCGCCTGTAGTCTTTACCATTGCAATCGCCTTATATCGCCTTTGCCTGGAGAAAAACAAAACCGCTGAAATCTTTTAATTATAGCATTCGGCCTTTCAGCGCTTCCCTTTCACTGCCCGCGCTGACGCTTCATGTCAGCGCACGTCCTGCTCAATTCCTGATACTCCAGCAACTCCTCCGGGGTGTGCCTCGACTGACGCGACAATTGATCCAGCCGTTCGCTATAAGCGTCATAACGCATCTTCAGAATGGCCGCTTTCAATTCTTCCCCGGCGAGGCGCTCGTGTTCACGGCGCTCCTCGGCGACCGTCGCGTCTTCGGGATTCTTCAACAGCAGATCCCGAACGTTTTCATCATAGTCCAGAATTTCCCGGAAGATTTCCTCGAAGGTGGGGGCGTTAGCCCCGTTTCGCAACAGGTCCGACAGCAACTGGAACTCGGCCGTGTCGCCCAGTCCACGGGCATGCGTCGTCACTTCCTCGAACAGTTCGCCGTGCCGCGTGACCGTCAGCAGCGCCTGCTCTTCTTCTTCGCCAAGCACCGCGACGATGCGCGGGTGCATGACCAGATTGCGCAGCGCCCGCTGCTCGATCCCCGTCACGCTGCGCCGGTCTTTGCGGGCAGGCGCGCTGCGTGCTACGGCGGCGATCCGCGCGTCGACTTCGCATAACGCGGCCACTTCCTCGAACGGCACATCGAGCCGGTCGGCGAACATATGCATGATCTGCGCGCGCAACGCGTTGGCGGGCAGCATCTGCAGCAGCGGCTTGGCGTCGAACAGCGCCCGCGCGCGGCCTTCCGGCTGGTCCAGTTCCTTGCCTGCCAGCACTTCATTGAGCAGGAACTGCGACAACGGCATCGCGCGGCGCACCTGGTCCGCGAAGGCCTCCGTGCCGAATTCGCGGACATAGCTGTCGGGATCGTGCTCGGCGGGCAGGAACAGGAAGCGGATGGTGCGGTTGTCGGCGGCATGCGGCAGGCAGGCGTCGAGCGCGCGGCGCGCGGCGCGCCGGCCGGCCGAATCGCCGTCGAAGCTGAATACCACCGTATCCGTCTGCCGCATCAGTTTCTGCACATGAATCGGCGTGCAGGCGGTGCCGAGCGTCGCAACCGCGTTCTCGAAACCCAGCTGGGCCAGCGCAACCACGTCCATATACCCTTCGACGACCAGCACGTAACGCTGTTCGCGGATCGCAAGCCGCGCCTCGAACAGGCCGTACAGCTCGCTGCCTTTGTTAAATAAAGGCGTTTCGGGCGAATTCAAATACTTGGGCTCGCCACCGTCCAGCACGCGTCCGCCAAAACCGATGACCTGGCCTTTCACGTTGCGGATCGGGAACATCACCCGCTCGCGGAAGCGGTCGTAGCGGCGGTTCTGACCCTGCGCATCGGCCTTCTCGCTGACGATCACGAGGCCCGCCTCGACGAGCGCGTCGTCCCGATAGTTGGGGAAGGCCGTTTCGAGGTTCTGCCAGCCGTCGGGCGCGTAGCCGAGGCCGAAGCGCTTGGCGATCTCGCCCGTCAGGCCACGCTTCTTCAGGTACTGGATGGCGTTCGGCGCGCCGCGCAGCTGCGCCTTGTAGAAGTCGCTGGCCGTCGACATCAGGTCGGACAGCGCCGTCGTCACCGCCTTCGAGACGGCGGGCGCATAGCCTTCTCCGCCACTGGAGCCGCCGGCTCCCACGCCGCCGCGCATCGGCGACGGTTCTTGCGGCACGGTCAGACCAACGGATTGCGCCAGTTCGTTGACGGCTTCCGGAAAGGAAAGCGCCGCGTGCTCCATCAGGAAACCGATGGCCGTGCCGTGCGCGCCACAGCCGAAACAATGATAGAACTGCTTAGTCGGACTAACGGTGAACGAAGGGCTCTTCTCGTTGTGGAACGGGCAGAGTCCCATGAAGTTCGCGCCGCCTTTTTTCAGCTGCACATACCGGCCGACCACGTCGACGATATCGACGCGGTTCAGCAGGTCTTGCAGAAAGGAATGCGGGATCACAATGCAGACGCGGCCTTAAAAAGGATGAGGCAAGGGTGCGCGAAGCACCCAGCCATGCGCGCCGCGCCGGAACGGAGGGCGCGCACGGCGGAAAACGATCAGGAGCTTACTTCGACAGCGCGGCCTTGACCTGCGCGGACACGGCCGTCATGTCGGCCTTGCCGGCGAGCTTCGGCTTGAGCACGCCCATCACCTTGCCCATGTCCTGCGGACCAGCGGCGCCGACCTGCGCGACGGCGGCCTGCACTTCGGCTGCCACTTCCGCGTCCGACAGCTGCGCGGGCATATAGGCGCTCAGCACGTCCAGCTCGGCCTTCTCCTTGTCGACGAGATCGGTGCGACCGGCCGTTTCGAACTGGGAGATCGAGTCCTTGCGCTGCTTGATCATCTTGTCGACGACGGCTGTCACGGCGGCGTCATCGAGTTCCACGCGATCGTCGACTTCACGCTGCTTGATGGCGGCGAGCAGCAGACGGATCGTGCCGAGACGCTCGGTTTCGCGCGCGCGCATCGCTGCTTTCATGTCGTCGTTGATTCGGACTTTGAGACTCATCTTTCACCTGAATGCGTGGAGGGTTTGAAATACGGGTGAAGACGCGGTGCAGAGCGCAAAAACCCGCTTGGGATCGTTCCTCAAGCGGGTTAGTGCCAAATACGCGGTGAACCGTGCACCTGGATACGGCCTTGCGGAGCGTTGACCGAAGCGGCCCGTCGCGCCTTCCGGCGAGACCGGACCCCTATGCGGCCACATGAGCGGCCACATGTGCAGCCAGTTACCGCAAGCGCCGGCATGCTCCCGCGCCGTCACCTTGTGTGAGCCGCCGCTTTCGCTATCGCTCAAGAGACCGGGCGAGAGCCGCGACTTCACGTTGAATCAGTAAAACTTCTTGGGCAGCTGCTGGCTGCGCAGGCGCTTGAAATGGCGCTTCACCGCCGCTGCTTTCTTCCGTTTGCGCTCGGATGTCGGCTTCTCGTAAAACTCGCGCGCACGAAGTTCGGTCAACAGCCCGTTCTTTTCTATCGTGCGCTTGAAGCGGCGCATCGCAACTTCAAAAGGCTCGTTTTCTTTTAAGCGGATCGTCGTCATCTTTCAATAACGGAGCTTGGCAAGATGGGAAAGTATAGCAGCTGTTTCGCACAATCGCATAAAGGTGTCAAGCCCCATTTGGCGGGCGTCAGCGCCCGATTTTAAGGGCTACCCGACAGCCGCGAATTCCGCTGCCGCCTGCCCGGCCGCCACGCCCGATGCCCACGCCCACTGGAAGTTATAGCCGCCGAGCCAGCCCGTCACATCGACGGCCTCGCCGATGAAATAGAGGCCCGGCACGCGCGCGCTCATCATCGTCGCCGACGACAGTTCGCGCGTATCGACACCGCCGCGCGTCACCTCGGCCTTCTTGTAGCCTTCCGTGCCGTTCGGCGTGAGCGTCCAACGTGACAGCGCCTCGCCGATCCGGCGCAGCGACTTGTCGGGCAGATCGGCAAGCCGTGCGTCAGCGGGTACGCCGTGAGTCTGCAACCAGACATGTGCAAGCCGAGCGGGCACCCATTCGGCGAGCAGGTTGCCGATCTGGCGCTTCGTCGCGCTTTTCGCCTCGAGCAGCGCGGCGACGGCGTCCTGCTCGGGCAGCAGATTGACGTGCACCGGCTCGCCCGGCTGCCAGTAGCTCGAAATCTGTAGCACGCCGGGGCCCGACAAACCGCGATGCGTGAGCAGCAGGTCCTCGACGAACTCGCCGCCCGCTTTCTTCGCGCCCGTCGCCAGATGCACTTCGAGTGACACGCCCGACAGTTCCGCAAACGGTTGCCAGTCGGCGGGAGCGAACGTGAGCGGTACGAGCGCCGGGCGCATGTCGATCAGCTTGTGGCCGAACTGCTTCGCGATCCGGTAGCCGAAATCGGTTGCGCCGATTTTCGGAATCGACAGACCGCCTGTCGCGATCACCAGCGCGCGGGCGCGGATCGGCCCGGAGCGGGTGTCGAGCGTGAAGCCGTCGGAATCGGCGTGACGCACCTGCTCGACAGCGAGCGGCCGGCGCCATGCGATGTTGCCCGCATCGCATTCGCTCTTGAGCACGTCGATGACGGCGTCGCTCGACTGGTCGCAGAAGAGTTGTCCCTTGTGCTTCTCGTGCCACGTCACCCGGTACTGCTTGAGCAGCGCCATGAAATCGCGCGGCGTGTAGCGCGCCAGCGCGGAACGGCAGAAATGCGGATTCGCCGACAGATAATTGTTCGGTCCGGCGTACAGATTCGTGAAGTTGCAGCGGCCGCCGCCCGAGATGCGAATTTTCTCGGCGAGCCGCGCCGCGTGGTCGATCAGCACGACGCGCCGGCCGAGCTGCCCCGCCACCGATGCGCACATCATGCCCGCCGCGCCCGCGCCGATTACGGCGATATCGAAGGATTCCATGGGGCTGCATTGTAACCGCCGCACCTGGGGCGGCCGGCGGCGCCGTGCTCGCGCTGCTATACTTTCAGGTTCCTTTTTGATGTTTCGGGCGGCACGTCAGGCGCCCGATCGACGGTCGAAATCATGCTCGTTCTCGGCATAGAAAGCTCCTGCGACGAAACCGGACTCGCGCTCTACGACACGGAGCGTGGGCTGCTCGCGCATGCGCTGCATTCGCAGATCGCGATGCATCGCGAATATGGTGGCGTGGTGCCGGAGCTGGCTTCGCGCGACCACATCCGGCGCGCGCTGCCGCTGCTCGAAGAGGTGCTGGAGCGCTCGGGCGCCGCGCGCGGCGAGATCGACGCGATTGCCTACACGCAGGGTCCGGGGCTGGCGGGCGCGCTGCTGGTCGGCGCGAGTATCGCCAATGCGCTGGCGATGGCGTGGAACAAGCCGACCATCGGCATCCATCATCTGGAAGGGCATTTGCTGTCGCCGTTGCTGGTCGATGAGCCGCCGCCGTTTCCGTTTGTCGCGTTGCTCGTGTCGGGCGGTCATACGCAATTGATGCGGGTCACGGATGTGGGCGTCTACGAGACGCTAGGCGAGACGCTCGACGACGCCGCCGGCGAAGCCTTCGACAAGACCGCGAAGCTGCTTGGGCTCGGTTATCCGGGCGGGCCGGAAGTGTCGCGGCTTGCGGAGTTCGGCACGCCGGGCGCTGTCGTACTGCCGCGGCCGATGCTGCATTCCGGTGATCTCGATTTCAGCTTCAGCGGGTTGAAGACGGCTGTGCTGACGCATGTGAAGAAGCTTGGCAGCAATGTGTGCGAGCAGGCTAAGGCTGATCTGGCGCGTGGTTTTGTCGACGCTGCCGTCGATGTGCTGGCCGCTAAATCGCTCGCGGCGCTGAAGAAGACCAGGCTCAAGCGGCTGGTTGTCGCGGGTGGTGTTGGCGCGAACCGGCAATTGCGCGAGGCACTCTCTGCGGCCGCGGAGAAGCGCGGCTTTCATGTGCACTATCCGGATCTCTCGCTGTGCACCGATAACGGGGCGATGATTGCGCTTGCTGGTGCGCTTCGTCTCGAGCGCTGGCCCGCGCAGGCTGGGAATGACTATGCTTTTACCGTTAAGCCACGGTGGGATTTGGGTTCGCTGGCGCGGTGAGGTTTTTTTTGTCTGCCGACGGCGGTTTGGATTGATGCCTTCGGCGTGGCTTGTTTGGTTTGGTTTGGTTTGGTTTGCTTGTGTTTGCGCTGGCATCCGCGTTTTGTTAGCGTGCTTCAGGCGTCGCCCCTGTGCGGGGCGGCACCTACTTTTCTTTGCCGCCGCAAAGAAAAGTAGGCAAAAGAAAGCGGCTAACACCGCCAGCACGTGTGCCTATCCACGGACCCCCAACGTCCCCACCCTTCACACGGCAGCGCCCTGGCTGGTGCTCGTCGCCAACGCTTCGAATGAACGCCTCACCCCCTTCGAATACCCGTACTCGGGCAAGCGGCAGCGAATGGTATGTGCCGCCCAGGTGGCAAACTGTGTGTAGGCCCAAGTACTCCACACGCCTCACTCCGGACCGATACCGCACGCGCCCCAAGCTGTAAGAGCCCTAGGCTATACGACGCGACAACCTGCACACAGTTTGCCACCTGGGCGGCTGTGGACTGTCTGGCACGGCGTGCTGTAGTGGGGGAGCGTGAAGCGGGTGAGGCGCACCGCAAGAGCGCTGGCAACGAACGTGGGTCACGTGGTTGCCGTGTGAAGTGTAAGAACCTGTGGGGGCCCTCAGGCAGGAACTAGCACTGGCGGTGTGAGCCGCTTTCTTTTGCCTACTTTTCTTTGCGGCGGCAAAGAAAAGTAGGTGCCGCCCCGCACAGGGGCAACACTAGCAAACCAGAAGCAAAACGCGGATGCCAGCGCAAAAACAAGCGAACCACCCAGCGTCGCAGACAACAAAAAAAATCAAAACACTACAGACACCACAATCGACAACCAAACCGCAATCATCCCCACCAAAAACATACCCCGCGCGGAGCGCACTTTCTTATCATTCGTATCGGGCTCGACGGGACTGGTCGCCACCCACGGCACGAGCCCGAGAAACGCAAACCCAACAATCGCTAGCCCCGCAACGAACTTGTCCGCAAGCGTCCAGTCGCCTCCTTCCTGCAGGCCCCAATAGCCGAGAAAGATAATGCCGATCGAGAACGTCGTCGCCGAAGCCGTGCAGAGCGCCGCCACCGATCCCTGGGGAGTGGGCATGATCCACCTCGCGTGATTCAGTGCCGTCGATTCTACTTCAGCTTCGCGGCGTTCTGGCCCCTCGGTGTCGTCACGCGGATAGCCGCGCCAACCTCGCCTCGTAGGCTTTCAAATGGCTGTACGCGATACGCAGCAACGACAGTACGCCCTCTTTCTGCGCGTCGCCGCCACGCGCAATCAGATCGCCGACGATATGATCGGCCTCGATCCGCGACTGCCCTTCGATATCGCGCAGCATCGACGCCGTCAACGCCGAGCCGTCCGCAAACAGAATGGTCTGCGCACGCGCATTGGACGCCTCGCCAATGGCATAGCCGTTCGCCGCCGCGACGGCCTTGCATTCGGCCAGTATGCCTTCGATCACGCGCCGTCCGTCCGGTGTCTTCAGAATGTCGCCGATCGCAGCGCGATGCAGACAGGTGTTGGCCGCAAGCGTCGCGAGAAACACCCACTTCTCCCACATCTGCTGAAGGATGTTGTCGGACGCCGTCGAGTCGAAACCCGCGCCATCGAATGTCGATGCAACGGCTTGCACGCGCTCGCTGATACCTCCACCGAGTTCGCCGAACCCGATCGAGTGCATGTCGTTCAGATGCACGATCTCGCGCTCGCGATTGAGCGTCGCGGCGATCACGCACTGGCCGCCCAATACCTTCGACGCGCCGAATCGCTGCTTGAGCACATCGATATGGCGCATGCCGTTCAGCACGGGCAGGATCATCGTCGATTCGCCGACAGCAGAGGCGAACGATTCGATCGCGTCGTCCAGGTTGTACGCCTTGCAGCTCAGCAGCACGAGGTCGTACGGCTGCGCGATCTGATTCGCGAGTACGGTCTTCACGTCGCGCAAGGTCACATCGCCGCGCGGACTCTTGATGACGAGCCCGAAGTGCCGCAGTTCTTCGGCGCGTTTTTCGCGCACGAGAAACGTGACATCGCGGCCCGCCTGCGCAAGACGTCCGCCGAAGTACCCGCCTACAGCACCCGCGCCCACTACGAGAATTCGCATTGCTCCTCCATTGATCCGTTTGCGTGGCCTGCGCCATGCGCCAGCAAGTATGTCGCAAATCGACGATGCCCGCAGCGGGCTTGCGGGTCCCGCTGCGGGCATCAGTACGGCAACGAAATCGGCGTCAGACGATTTCCAGCGCGAGCGCAATGCCCTGCCCGCCGCCGATGCACAACGTCACGATGCCGCGCTTGAGACCGTCGCGACGCATCGAGTGAATGAGGCGTGTCGTCAGAATCGCGCCCGTTGCGCCGATGGGATGACCGTGCGCAATCGCGCCGCCTTCCACATTGATGATGTCGTGCGCGAGCCCGAGCTTCTGCGCGACGGCGAGCGGCACGGCGGCAAACGCCTCGTTGATCTCGACACGCTCGACGTCGCCGAGTTTCCAGCCCGCGCGTTCGAGCGCGATCTGCACGGCAGGCACAGGGCCGAGTCCAAACATGCCCGGCTCCACAGCCGCGATGCCGAACGAGACCAGACGCGCAGACGCTTCGATGCCATGCGCCTCTGCATAGTCGCGCCCTGCGACGATCATCGCCGCTGCACCGCTATTGAGGCCCGGCGCGTTGCCCGCCGTGATCGTGCCTTCAGGGCGAAACGCGGGGCGCAGCTTCGCGAGCGTCTCGATCGTCGTGTCGGGACGCGGCTGCTCGTCGCGCGCAAACTGCACGGCGCCCTTGCGCCCGGCGATTTCAATCGCAACCACTTCCGCGTCGAACACACCGCGCTCTTGTGCGGCAGCAAAGCGCTGCTGCGAGCGCGCCGCCCATTCGTCCTGCGCGGCGCGCGTCAGTTCGGCCTTGCTCACGAGGTCTTCCGTATGCCAGCCGGAGTGCTCGTTCGAAAACGCGTCGAGGAGGCCGTCGCGCAGCATGCTGTCGTGCACCTGCGCATTACCCATGCGGCTGCCCCAGCGTCCGCTTTCGAGCAGATACGGCGCGCGGTCCATGTTCTCCATTCCGCCCGCGACGGCCACGTCGCCGAGTCCGAGCGCGATCTCCTGCGCCGCCGACACGATCGCCTGCGCGCCCGATCCGCACACGCGGTTCACCGTCAGCGCGGGCACCGACACGGGCACGCCACCGCCAATCGCTGCCTGGCGCGCAGGGTTCATCTTGTTCCCCGCCTGCACGACGTTGCCCATCACCACCGACGACAACGCCTTCGCATCGAGCCAGCCGCGCCGCAACGTCTCGCGCACGACAGCCGCGCCCAGTTGCACGGCAGGCACTTCTTTCAACGACCCGCCGAATGCGCCAATCGGCGTGCGGACGGGATGGGCAATCACAATATCGCGAGCATTCATCGCTATTCCTCAGGTTGAAGGACTACGCTTGCGTGCCTCGCACCAACGAGGCACTTTCATTCAGCTTCACTTCGCTTTAATTGGCCGCGACATCCGTCGACGACTTCGCCTTCGTCTTCGCGACATCGCTATTGGCCGGCACGTCCCAGCCGCCACCCAGCGATCGATACAGCGCGACGGCCGCCTGCGCGTGCTCACGCTTCGCCTGGTTCAACGATTCCGCGTCACGCAGATAGGCCTCTTGCGCATCGAGCACATCGAGGAAGCTCGACGCACCGCCCTTGTACAGCTCGGTGGAAAGCTTCAGCGCCTGACCCGACGCGCCGAGCGCGCCGCCGAGTTTCTCGACCTGTGCGTCGCCGTTGACGAGATCGCTGCGCGTGTCCTCGATTTCCTTCAGCGCGCTCAGCATCGTCTGTTGCAAGCCGAGTTGCGATTCGCGCATGCGGCTCTCGTTCTGTTCGATGTGCGCGGTAATGCGGCCTGCGTTGAAGATCGGGCTCGTCGCGTTCAACGCCGCACTGAAGAGGTTGTCCGTCAGCGTCGGCAGGCCGAGATACGACGACGCGAGAATGCCGTCGCTCAGGCTCAGATTGAACTTCGGATAGCGGTCCGCGCGCGCGACCCCCACTTCGGCCGCGCGTTGCTCGACGGTCGCGTAGGCGGTGCGCACATCGGGGCGGCGCAGCAGCGCTTCGGACGGCAGCGTCTGCGGCACGCTTTGCGCGGGCACGGGAATCGGCTTCGCGTCGCTGAGCAGCAGCGTGTCGACGCTTTCCGGTGTGCGTCCCGAATACACGGCAATCAGGCTCATATCGTGCTGAATGTCCGAGCGGATCTTCGGCAACTGTGCCTGCAGATCCTGCAACTGGTTCTGCGCGCGCGCCACGTCGAGTTGCGTCGACAGCCCGTATTTCAGGCGCTGCTGCGTGAGCTTCAGCGCGCGAGCGCGGATTTCCTCGTTGTCGTTGACGATCTGCAATTGCGATTGCGCCCAGCGCAAGTCGATATACGCAGCGGCTGCGTTCGCCGCCAGCGCGAGCCGCAATTCGTTCAGCGCCGATTGACGACCCGACACCTGCGCCTGCGCCGCGAGCACCGCGAGACGTTCGCCGCCGAATACATCGGGCTGCCACGAAGCCGTCAAGCCGACGCCCGCCTGCTTCACATAGCCGAGCGGCGGCGGCGTGTTCTGCCGCTCATACGCGGCCGTCGCGCCCGCATCGAGTTGCGGCGCGAGCGCCGCGCGCTGCTGCTTCGTGACCTCCTGCGCCTGCTTCACGCGCTCGACGGCAGCTTTCACGTCGAGGTTGTCGTTGAGCACGATGTCGACGAGCTTGTGCATGGTCGGGTCGCCGAATTGCGACCACCATTGGTCGGCATCCACGGTGTCTTTCGGCGCGTCGACACTCCACGCGTCCGGGGCGACGGTCTTCACCGTCTGCGGCAGGTCCGCGTGCGTCTCGGGCTGCACGGCGCACGCGGCGAGCGTCAAGGCGGCGGCAACGGCGAGCGCTTTGGCTACGATCGTTTTCATTTCGGGTCTTCCAATCATCGAATGTGTTGATGTCTTTCGCGTGATTCAGTGCGCGGGTTCAGTGCGCGTCGGGCGGCGGCGCGGTAAGACCGAAAGGCCGCGAGAACAGCACGCTGATCAGGCCCACCGCGAAGCACAGCGAGACCGCGAGAAACGTGTCCGAGAACGTCAGCACGAGCGCTTCGCGCATCAGCAGTGCATGCAGCGATGCAAGACCCGCCGACGCACCGTTGAGCATGTCGCCGCCGACGGCCGAGAAGTGCGCGGCCTGATTGCGCAGCATCGCTTCGATGACCGGACGGCCAGCCGTCACGTGTTCGTCGAGCCGTTCGTAATGCAGGTTCAGGCGGTCGTTGAGCATCGTGCTGCACACGGCAATACCGATAGCGCCGCCCAGGTTACGCATCAGATTGAAGAGACCGCTTGCCGACTTGAGCCGCGAAGGCGGCAGCGAACCGAGCGCCATCGTCACGATGGGCGGCACGCAGAACTGCTGGCCGACGCCGCGCAGCACTTGCGGAATCAGCAGTTCCTGCCAGCCCCACTGGTTTGTCAGCGGCACATACAGATAGCAGCCGACGCCGAAGCACAGCAGGCCGAACACCATCAGCAACCGCATATCGACCTTGCGTGCAAGGAACGAGTACGCTGTCAGCGCCACCAGTTGCGCGCACCCGACCGACAGCAGCGCGATACCGATCTGCAGCGAATCGAAACCCCGCACGCGGGACAGAAACACCGGCGTCAGAAACACCGTGCAGAACAAGCCGATACCCGTGATGAACGACAACAGACTGCCGATACCGAAGTTGCGGATCGCAAGCGCCCGCAGATCGACGATCGGTTCTTTCGCCGTGAACGCATGCACGAGAAACAGGAAGCCGCAGATCGCGCAAATCCATGCGCAGAAAAGAATCGTCGTGTCGCCGAACCAGTTTTTGCGCGGCCCTTCTTCGAGCACGTATTCGAGGCAGCCGAGAAAGCCCGACATCAGCAGGATGCCCAGATAGTCGCCCGTCTTGAGCAGCGAGACATCGGCATGATCGACGTTGACATAGCGCGGCACGAGCACCGTCACGAGCACGCCCGGCACGAGGTTCAGATAGAACAGCCAGTGCCACGACCATTGATCCGTAATCCAGCCGCCGATCACGGGGCCGATCGTCGGTGCGAGCGATGCGAGCGCGCCGATCGTCGTCGCGGCGATGATCCGCTGCTTGCCGGGAAACAGCATGAAGGCCGTCGTGAACACGGTCGGAATCATCGCCGCGCCGGCTGCGCCTTGCAGGCCGCGAAACAGGATCATCGAGTTGATGTCCCACGCGAGCCCGCACAGCATGCTCGTGATGGTGAAGCCGAGCGCGGAAGCCGCGAACACCCAGCGTGTCGAGAACACACGCGTGAGCCAGCCGGACATCGGGATCACCATGATCTCGGCGATCAGGTACGCGGTCTGCACCCAGGAGAGTTCATCCTGGCTCGCCGACAGGCCGCCGCCAATATCCTTCAGCGACGACGCCACGATCTGGATATCGAGCGTCGCCATGAAGAAGCCGAGGCACAGCAGTGAGAACGCGAAGACTTTGGTTGCGGTCGGCAGATCGGCCGGGTTCACGGGGGCGGATGTCGTCTTGCTCATGATGGTCGCGGCGTCCGTGGGTTAGGAAGCCGAGCGGGCTGCGTCGTGGCTTGCGTCTGCGTCGGAGCGCAGATGCACCTTGACCGTCGCGGAGAGGCCAGGGCGCAGCACGCCCTGCATCTCTTTCGGCACCGACAGTCGCACCCGCACAGGCACGCGCTGCACGATCTTCGTGAAGTTGCCCGTCGCGTTTTCCGCGGGCAACACGCTGAAGGTCGCGCCCGTCGCCGGCGCAAGACTCTCGACCACCCCTTCGATGCGACGGCTCGATGCATCGAGATCGACATCGACGGTGTCACCGACCTTCATCTTCTTCAACTGGTCTTCCTTGAAGTTCGCGTCGATCCACAACCCGCTGGCGGGCACCACCGTCAGCAGCGACACGCCCACATTGGCCAGCACGCCGACACGCGCCGTGCGGTTGCCGACATAGCCGTCGATGGGCGAACGGATCGTCGTGTACTCGACGTTGAGCGCGGCGACACGTTGCGCCGCCAGGGCCGTCGCGACGCGGGCGTGCGCATCGTTGATCTGCGCATCGAGCACGGGCAGCTGACGCTGTGCCGCCGTCAGCGCGGCGCTGCTGCGATCCACGGCGGCATGCGCTTTCGCGAGGTCCGCATCCGCGCGTTCGACGACCTGGTTCGACACCGCATCGTCCTTTACGAGTTGCCGGTAACGCACCGAATCCGATGCGCTGCGCGTGAGTTCCGCACCCGACGCGCGCACTTCGGCGGATTGCTCGTTGATCGTCGCGAGTTGCAGCGACTTCTTCGCTTCGAGCTCCGTCACGGCCGCTTCCGCGCTCGCGACTTCGGCATTGGCCTGCGCGAGGCGCGCATCGTAATCGCGTGCATCGAGGCGGATCAGCACCTGCCCCGCTTTCACATACTGGTTGTCCTGCACCAGCACGTCGTTGACGAAGCCGTTCACCTTCGGCGCGAGCACCGTGACGTCGCCGCCCACGTAGGCATCGTCCGTGGTTTCGACAAAGCGGCCCACGAAGAACCAGTACGATGCGGCCGCCGCCACGACGACGACGACGGTGATCACCGCCAGCAGCATCCACGGAATGCTGCGCGTCTGTTTCGCGGCGCCGGCGACGCTCGGCGGAGCAATAGAAGGAGTTGTAGACATGGCCTAATGTGCGTATGCACTGGGAAACGTTGAAAAAAAGCGCCTGGAAGCGCCCGCTTTGTTGCCTGAAATCGTGAGCGTTAGCGCTTCGTCATGTCGAACAACTCATCCCGCAGGTTCGCTGCGCGCTGCGGTCCGAAACGTTGCTCGAATTCTTCCTGCGCCGCGAACCAGTGGTCACGCGCCGCCTGCAACCGTTCTTCGCCTGCCGTCGTCAGCATCACCGTCAACACGCGGCGATTGCTGCGCGACGCTTCCGTGAACACGAGACCGTCGCGCTGCAGCGGCTGGATCGCGCGGACCAGCGTGGTGCGTTCCATCACCATCGAATCAGCCAGTTCCTTCATCGTCATCCACTTACGGCGGCGCAGCCGGCACATGATCGAAAACTGCGTGGTCTTGAGGCCCACCTGCCCGAGATGACGGTCGTAAAGCTGCGTCACATAGCGCGCCGCTTGCCGGATCGCAAAGCAGTCGTCGTCGGGTGAAACCTGTATTTCTTCAGTGTCAGTCTCTACGTGCATATGCACACCATGAAATCGATTTCGTCGAACGCGCGATGCCACGCGCAAGAAACAACGGGATTACGAGGTCAGATTGAACAGCTCGGCGCGCAAGGCCTTGGCGCGGCTGCGGCCGAACTTGCTTTCGAATTCGTCCTGCGCGGCGCGCCACGCGATGGCGGCTTGCTCGAACGTTTCCTTGCCCGCTTTCGACAGGCTGAACTGATAAGTGCGGCCGTCATGCTCGGACGGCTCGCTGAGCACAAGACCATCGCGCTGCAACGGCTTCAGCGCGCGCACGAGCGTGGTGCGTTCCATCACCATCGTGTCGGCCAGCTCCACCATGGTCAGGCCAGGCTTGCGGGCGAGCTTCGCGACGATCGTGAACTGCGCCGCCGTCAGGCCAACCTGGCCGAGATGGCGTTCGTAGATCTGCGTGACGAAACGCGCCGCCTGCCGCAGCGCGAAACAGTTGCAATCGTCGTGAGAAATAGGCTTGCTCATGGGAAGGAAGTCTATATGTGCGTATGCACGCTGTCAAATCGCGATGCGGTGCGCTGACTGAAATTCATTGTTGCTCATAACGCCAGCACGCTGACGGCGACCTCGACGCGATGCGCGCCGCCGCCAAGAATCATGCCGCGTAGCAGCGACACGTCGCTATAGTCGCGGCCGATTGCGAGCGTCACGTGGTCCATGTCGGCGAGCACGTCGTTGGTCGGGTCCAGATCGATCCAGCCGCTTTGCGGGCAATGCACCGACACCCACGCATGCGACGCATCCGCGCCGATCAGGCGCGGCTGACCCGGCGGCGGATCGTTGCGCAGATAGCCGCTCACATAGCGCGCGGGCAGCCCGAGCGCGCGCAGGCAGCCGATCATCACCTGCGCGAAGTCCTGGCAGACGCCGCTTTTCATATCGAACGCACGTTCGGCGGGCGTATCGAACATCGTCGCCGACGGCTTGTAGTCGAAATCCGCGTAAATGCGATGCATCAGATCGATCGCACCCGCGACGATCGGCGTGCCGGGGCGGAAGCTGCGCAGCGCGTAGTCGCGCAACGAAGGCTTGAGCGCGACATTGGGCGACCCGAAACAGAACTCGACCTGCGGATGACACACGCCGCCCGCGCGAAACCGCAGCGAGTCCGCGACGTCTTCCCACACGGGCGTGGCGCCGGGATCGAGATCGCGCCACCGCGGCGTGAGCTGCACGGTCGTTTCGCTGACCATTTGCAGACGTTCGTGCGGCGCATCGAGCGCGAAATACAGCACGTCATTGCCGAACGCGTCGATGCGGCTATGCAGATACGAAGGCGACGGCTCGATGCGCTCCGTATGCGCGACCACCCGCTGCCACGCACATGCGAGCGGGCGGATCGTCGCGAGATGCTGCGCGGTTTCGACGAGCGTCGAATAGTGATAGGTCGTGCGATGCGACACGGACAGCAACGTCTGCGCGTCTTTCATGACGACACCTGCGCGGCCAGCGTGTTCGCGTGGCTAAAATAGCGCGCGCTGATTTCATTCGCCGCTGCCGTCATGCTCATCCCGAGGCGGTCGCACAGCGCGATCAGTTCCGCGTACAGGCCGCTGTCGTCCGTCGTGCACAACTGCTCCAGCGAGGGCAGCGTGCTCACGTCCGGCAGCAGGTCGTTGAACCGCCGGTGACGCGTGTTGCCCGCCGCCATCGAGATATCGTCGAGCTTCGAGCACAGCCGTGCGTACACGCCGTACAGTCCGCGCGGATTGGTCGGCTCGATCACGAGCAGATCGATCAGCGCAGGCACTTCGAGGCGCCCCGGATACAGCGAGCGATACGTGAGCGTGCTGTCGAACAGTTGCAGCAGCAGGTCGAAGGCGGCGGGCGTCGCCAGCTGGCGCTGCGTCGCCACGACGCGCAGTATCGACGTCATCGCCCACACGCGCTCGATATGCCGGCCCGCGAACATCAGGCGCCACGCTTCGTCGCGCGTCATGCGGTCGCCTTGCGCGCCGCTGATCGCCGCAAGTTGCGTGGAAAGATGTTCGAGCGCGTTCATCAGCGACACGCGGTTGTAGCGCGCCTTGCCGCGCGACGACGCATTCGACGAGACGGCGGCCGCCGGCGTCAGGTCATGCAGCGCGTCGCGGAAGTCGTTGCGCGCGGCGAGCGTGATGCGCCAGTGATCGTTCGAGAGCCGCCCGCGAATCTCGCCGCTCGCGCGCGCCTGGCTCGCGAGATTCTGGCCGATGCTGTACGCGCCCGTGTTCTCGTGCAGATTCGCGACCAGCGTGCGCTCGAATGCTCGCAGCGACTGGCCTGCGACGATATCGCCCGGTTGCACGAGGCCGAATTGCAGCGCGAGTTCGGCGAGCGTGCCGAACATGGTGTCCGCGCCGTTGCTTTCCAGCGAGCCGATAATCAGCCGCAACAGCCGTACGTTGTTCTCCGCGCGCTCGCCGTAGCGGCCGCTCCAGAACAGGTTCTCCGCCGCGCGGCTCGACACCGTGCGATGCTTGCGCGCGAGATCCGCAGGTTTCAAAGGCGACGGCAACAGCGTGAAGGTCGAATTCGGATGGCTCGACAGCACCCACGTATCGACGCTGCTGCCGCCGAACTGCATCGACACGGACGACTGCCGTTCCCCCGCGAGACGCGTGAAGCCGCCGGGCAGCACATGCCAGCTGCCGCTCGCATCGGCGACGGCGATGGCGCGCAGCACGCACGGCCGGTTGCCGAGCGTGCCGTCTTCGTAGCGCGGCGTGCACGAATACGGCAGCGGCTGCTGGATCGTGAACGCATCGGGCGCGCGCTCGATACGGCTCTTCCACGCGTCGAGCCGCTGCACGCCCGGCGCGATGCCAGGCGGCCCGTCCGCTGTGCGCGTGGGCCATGTCGGTTGCAGGAAAGCGTCGTCCATGTTCGCGAATGCATGCTCGCGCGCGGCGTCCTCGCCGCACCACCACGTCGACACGCCGCCCAGCAACAGCGGCTCGTTCAGCAAGGTCTGCGCGATGCCCGGCAAGAAGCCGTGCATCGCCGGGGATTCGAGAAAGCCCGAACCCGGCACATTCGACACGATCACATTGCCCGCGCGCATCACCTGCAACAGCCCCGGCACGCCGATCGTCGAATCGGCACGCAGTTCGACGGGGTCGCAGAAGGCGTCGTCGAGACGCCGCAGCACGACGTGCACGCGCTCGAGGCCCGTGAGCGTCTTCAGATACAGCATGTCGTTGCGCACCGTCAGGTCTTTGCCTTCGACGAGCGTCACGCCCAGATAGCGCGCCAGGAACGCGTGTTCGAAATACGTCTCCGCGAACGGCCCCGGCGTGAGCAGCGCGATATGCGGCGCGCTGTCCGTCTTGCCGTCGCGCATCGTCGCGCGCGCCCATTCGGCGAGCGTCGCGATCAGCGTGGAAAACGTCGGCGCAAGGCGGCTCACGCGCATTTCGCGGAACGCATCGGCGAATACGCTCGACACGATCATGCGGTTTTCCAGCGCATAGCCGAGGCCGGAAGGCACTTCCGTGCGATGCGACACGACCGTCCACTCGCCGCTGGGCGCGCGCGCCAGATCGACGCCGACCACTTGCAGGAACTGGCCTCCTGGCGGCGTGAAACCCTTCACGGCGCGCAGATAGCCAGGGTGCCCATAGACGAGCGCCGGGGGCAGCTTGCATTGCTCCAACAGCTTCTGCGGACCGTACACATCGGCGACGATCGCGTTGAGCAACTGCGCGCGCTGCTGCACGCCGCGCTCGATAAGCGCCCACTCGTCTTCCGCGATGATGAACGGCAGCAGGTCGAGCGCCCACGGACGCGGCTCGCCCTTGTCCGCGTAGACGTTGTAGGTGATGTCGTTGTCGCGCACCTGCTGGGCGATCGATGCGCGCCCCGGCTCCAGACCCGCGATGCCTTCCTCGCCGAGCAGCTCGAAAAAGCGCTGCCAGGGCTCGCGCAGCGGCCCCGCAGCATCGCGCAGTTCGTCCCAGTGGCCTTCGCGCACGTCGACCAGCGGCAGCGAGCGCAGCAGCGCCAGCGCGTCAGGATGGCCTGCTGCCGCTTCGAACGGAAAGGTCGATTGAAAGGCCAAGATGTCGTCGCGAGTCTGTCGTTATGGGTTTAGGGGTGTAGCAGCGGCTTACCAGTGCCGCAAATCCAGCGTGAACGGGAACTCCAGGCTGCGCGGCGGCGTTTCCGTCACGAGCGGTCCGGGCGTGTGGCCTGTCGTGAAGAAGCGCGCGCGTCGCCGGCTTTCCGCTTCGTACGCGTTCACCGGGAAGGTCTGATAGTTGCGTCCGCCCGGATGAGCGACATGATACTGGCATCCGCCGATCGAGCGCCCCGTCCAGGTATCGACGACATCGAATGTCAGCGGCGCGTGCACGCCTATCGTAGGATGCAGCGACGACGACTGCGCCCATGCGCGGAAGCGCACGCCCGCGACGAATTCGCTGATGCGGCCGGTCGGCTGCAGCGGCAGGGACACGCCATTGACGCTCACGACGTGACGGTTGTCGTTCAGCCCAAGCACCTTCACCTCGAGCCGCTCCACCGACGAATCGACATACCGCACCGTGCCGCCCGCCGCGCCCTCTTCGCCCATCACGTGCCACGGCTCCAGCGCGCCGCTGATCGTCAGCGACAGGCCGTTCGCGTGCATCTCGCCGATGGCTGGGAAGCGGAACGCGAAGTGCGGCGCGAACCATTCGCTCTCGAATAGGTAGCCCGCGCCGCGCAGATCGGCGAGCACGTCGTCGAAATCCATCTGCACGAACGTGCCGAGCAGGAAGCGGTCGTGCAAGCCGGTGCCCCAGCGCGTGAGACGCGCCGTGTACGGCGTCTGCCAGAACTTCGCGACCAGCGCGCGCAGCAGCAGTTGCTGCACGAGACTCATACGCGCATGAGGCGGCATTTCGAAGCCGCGCAGTTCGAGCAGGCCGAGACGGCCCGTCGGGCCATCGGGCGAGTAGAGCTTGTCGATGCAGAACTCGGCGCGGTGCGTGTTGCCCGTCACGTCGATCAGGATGTTGCGCAGAGCGCGGTCGATCATCCACGACGGCAGTTGTGCGCTGCCCTGGCCGCCGAGCAGATCGATCTGCCGTTGCAGTTCGCTGAACGCCAGTTCGAGCTCGTAGACCTGGTCGTTGCGCGCTTCGTCGACGCGCGGCGCCTGGCTGGTCGGCCCGATGAACAGCCCCGAGAACAGATATGACAGCGACGGATGGTTGTGCCAGTACGCGACGAGGCTCGCGAGCAGATCGGGGCGGCGCAGGAACGGGCTGTCGGCAGGCGTCGCGCCGCCCAATACGAAGTGGTTGCCGCCGCCCGTGCCCGCGTGGCGGCCGTCGAGCATGAACTTCTCGGTGCTCAGATAGGTTTCGTGCGCAGCGTTGTAGAGGTACTCGGTGTGATCGACGAGTTCGTTCCAGTTCTTCGCCGGATGAATGTTGACTTCGATCACGCCGGGGTCGGGCGTGACCTGCAGCACATGCAGACGCGGATCGCGCGGCGGCGGATAGCCTTCGATCACGACGGGCATCTTCAACTCCGCGGCCGTCGCTTCGATCGCGGCAAGCAGGTCGAGATAGTCGTCGAGTTCGGTGAGCGGCGGCATGAAGACGTGCAGCAGCGCACGGCCGTCGCCCAGCGCGTCGGCTTCCACTTTCGGGCCCGCTGCGCGCGCCGGATTGCGCGCTTCGACGCACAGCGCCGTGCGGATCAGCGATGCCGCCGATTCGCCACGCTCGGGGAAGCGGTCCTGCGGCCGCGTGGCCGGGCCGCTGCCGGTTCCGCCAACACCAGTCCCTCGTCCGCCGACGGGTTCAGCATCGCCGCGAGCGTCGTACGATGCGCCTTCATACTGCATCCGCAATTGCGCCGACGTGCGCAGCGGCGCGGGTGCCGCGAAAGGATCGTGCGGGTGCTGATACGGGTAATCCCCCTTCGAGACCCACGGCAGCGAATCGAGCGGCAGGCGCAAGCCCATCGGCGAGTCGCCGGGAATCAGATACATGTGTTCGTCGCGGAAGAACCATGCGCCGCTCGTCCAGCCCGGGCCGGCCGTCGAGCGCGCCAGCGGCAGCACGTAACCCGTTACGCCCGACAGCCCCGCCTCGAACACGCGGCGCAGCCGCACGCGCTCCATTTCGTCGTCGAGCCGCGAATCGAACGGATCGACGTTGACGGGCAAGCGGCGCTCGCGCCACAGGTAGTACCACGTGTCCTCGTAGCCGGGCTGCGCGTGCTGGCTGTCGACGGACAGCTTGTCGGCGAGCCGCGTGATGAAGCGCTGCGCATCGTCGGACGTATAGCGGCCAGGGCTGCGCTCGTCGGCGAACAGCGCCGGGTCGTTCCAGCACCGCTCGCCGTCCGCGCGCCAGTACAGCGACAGCGCCCAGCGCGGCAACTGCTCGCCCGGATACCACTTGCCCTGGCCGATATGCAGAAAGCCGTTCGCGCCGTAGTGCGCGCGCAGCTTGTCCATCAGCGCGACGGCATAGCCGCGCTTGGTCGGGCCGAGCGCGTCGGTGTTCCATTCCGCGGCGTCGCGGTCGCGCACCGACACGAAAGTCGGCTCGCCGCCCATCGTCAGGCGCACATCCATCGCGGCGAGCTGGCTGTCGACATGCTCGCCCATCGTGAGCACGCGGTCCCACGCGGCTTCCGTATAGGGCTTCGTCACGCGGGGCGTTTCGAGCACCCGCGTGATCGACATCGCGTGCTCGAACTCGACTTCGGACTCGTCGACGGCGCCCGAAATCGGCGCAGCGCTGCCCGGCTCCGGCGTGCACGCGACGGGAATATGGCCCTCGCCCGCGAGCAGGCCCGAGGTCGGGTCGAGGCCGATCCAGCCCGCGCCGGGCAGGAACACTTCGCACCACGCGTGCAGGTCGGTGAAATCGTACTCCGTGCCGCTCGGGCCATCGAGCGACTTGGTATCGGGCGCAAGCTGTAGCAAATAGCCCGACACGAAGCGCGCCGCCAGCCCCAGCTGGCGCAGGGTTTCGACCAGCAGCCAGCCCGAATCGCGGCATGAGCCCGACGCATTGACGAGCGTTTCCTCGGGCGTCTGCACGCCCGGCTCCATCCGGATCAGATAGCGGATATCGTGCTGCAGGCGCTGGTTGAGTTCGACGAGGAAATCTGCGGTGCCGCGCGGCGTAAGGTCGATGCTGCCGACGAACTCCTTGAAGCGCGGCGTCATCTCGCGCTTGACGAGATACGGCGCCAGTTCCGCCGCAAGCTCGGGTGCGTATTCGAACGGAAACTGCTCGGCCGACGGCTCCAGGAAGAAATCGAACGGATTGTAGACAGCCATTTCCGCGACGAGATCGACCGTGATCTTGAACTCGGGCGTGCGCTCGGGAAACACGAGCCGCGCCTGATAGTTCGCGAAGGCGTCCTGCTGCCAGTTGATGAAGTGCAGTTCCGGCTCGACGCGCATCGAGTACGACAGGATCGGCGTGCGGCAGTGCGGCGCCGGGCGCAGCCGCACGACCTGCGGCGACAATCCGACGAGACGGTCATAGCGGTAATGCGTGACATGGTTCAACGCGACACGTATGGACACTCCGGACTCCTGGGCGGAAAAGGCCGATAAGGGGGCAGACGCGAAAAGCAAGCTCTATGCCGTTGAGCGTGACGAGGCTGTGGGCGCTGCGTTTGCATCTATCGCATTGTCACGCGGCGGCTTCATGCTTCGAAGGTCTTCGAATGTCAAAGCATGCATGCTGCGCGACGGCCCGCGCGCACCAAAGCGGCGCATGCGGCGGGTCGTTCGCGCACGCAATGTGCGCAAGACCCACGACGTTATAGCGAAGCGGCATGAAGATTGCGGGAATCCACGCGCGTCGAGGTTGCCACAGCCGCCGCCGCACATCGACGGCGCGCGGCACGGCCGACGGACACACACCTCATTCACAGCATGACGACCTAAACGTAAAACGGATTGAAGCGATGAAAGCCTTCCATTGCAACCGATGCGACCAGCGCGTGTTCTTCGAGAACGTGCTGTGCGAGCGCTGCGAGGCGTTACTCGGCTACGTGCCGGAACTGGCCGAAATCAGCGCGTTCGAAGATGCCGGCGACGGCCAGTGGCGCAGCCTGCATCCCGACGTCAAAGGCAAGCTGTACCGTCAGTGTCACAACTACGCGGTCGAGAACATCTGCAACTGGATGCTGCCCGCCGACGATCCCGAGACCCTGTGCCGCTCGTGCCGTCTCACGCACACCATTCCGAATCTCGCGGAACCGAACAACCGGCTCTACTGGTATCGGCTGGAGACGGCGAAGCGCCGCCTCCTCTATACGCTCGATGCGCTGGGCCTCGCGATCGACTCGCGCCAGGTCGATCCCGACAACGGCCTCGAATTCGACTTCCGCGAGAACACGGGCGACGGCGAGACGGTGATGACGGGCCATGACAACGGCCGCATTACGCTGAACGTGGCCGAAGCCGACGACGCGCATCGCGAGAAAGTCCGCAACGACATGCGCGAGCCGTATCGAACGCTGCTCGGGCATTTCCGCCACGAGTCGGGCCATTACTACTTCGAGAAACTGGTTGCGGGCACGCACTGGCTCAAGCCGTTTCGCGAGCGCTTCGGCGACGATCAGGCCGACTATGGCGAGGCGCTCGCCGCCTACTATCGCAACGGCGCGCCAGCCGACTGGGAAAGCCGCTTCATCAGCGCGTACGCGACGATGCATGCGTGGGAAGACTGGGCCGAGACGTGGGCGCATTACCTGATGATCGTCGACGTGCTCGATACGTCGACGGCCTACGGGCTTGCGCTGCTGCCGCCCGCGCCGAACGAGCCGTCCCTCACCGACCAGACGCCCGTCGAGGAAGCGAGCTTCGATAACCTGATGAAGCGCTGGTTTCCGCTGACGGACGTGCTGAACAGCCTGAACCGCAGTCTCGGCATGCCGGACGGTTATCCGTTCGCGCTGGCGCCGCCTGTCGTCGACAAGCTGCGTTTCGTGCATCGCGTGATTGCGCAGGCGTCGACGCACAAGTAGCCGCGCATGCGCGGCCGGTCTTGATGTATGTAGCTTGCGCCGAACGCGCGTTACTTCTTCTGCAGCAGCGTCTTCAGTTCTTCGACGTTCTCTTCGACTCGTTTGGCGATCACCGCATACGAATCGGCCTGCGTGCGATACGCGGCCTGGGTGAGCTGCTGCATGTCCGCGAGCGCCTTGTGCAGCGTCTGCTGGACGAGCTCCGCTGTCTGCGCCGACGGCACGCCGCCCGTGGCTGCCTGCTTCTGCGCGACTTCCTGCAGTTCGGAGAGCGTCGAACGCAGCATTTCGGCCTGCTTCTGCGCAAGCGCCTGGATGCCCTGCACGGCCGTCTGATTGGCGGCAATCAAGGCCTCGACGTCCTTGCGACGCGCTTCCATCACGGCGGGCACGTCGAATCCGGGCAGCTTGAACTGTTCGAACAGCTTGTTGAACTCGGCGAACGGATTGGCGGCGTCAAAGGGTTCCATGCTTGATCTCCACAAGGTGCTTCGGTGGGTTGGGCATGTGCCTCGAAGGCTTGACGCAGGCACATGGCACGATCATGCCCGTTAATGCGGCAATGCGCCAGCGAGCAAAGACGACGCCAGCAGCGACAGCCACCGCTTCATGCCGGATTCATATCACGTCATGATGCAGTGCAACGAGGTGGATCATACGGGTTTTCCCTGCATTTACAGGCTCCGCGGGCGTCCACGCGGCGGGCGTTGCGCGGGATTTATATCACGTTAGCATATATCCATGACGACAAGTTGTTTCCTTTCTGACAGCTTTTCCCTTAACTTACGCCTGCCCGTTTCCCTCACAACAGAACAATATCTTGACCCGTTCCCCTTTTTCCCAGTGGCTGGCGCGCTTTTATCCCGCCGCGATGAACGTCAAATGGCCCGAGCGCATGCGCTCGGCGCTCGGCGCGTTGATCGGCATTGCCTTCACGGGCGGCAGCATGCATCTGCTGCTCGGGCCGAACGTGAACATTCCGCTGCTGGTGGCGCCGATGGGGGCCTCGGCCGTTCTGCTGTTCGGCGTACCCGCCAGTCCGCTCGCGCAGCCGTGGTCGATCATCGGCGGCAATCTGGTGTCGGCGACCGTGGGCGTGGCCTGCGCGATGCTGATCTCCGACCCTGTCGCGGCAGCCGCGCTCGCGGTAGGCGTGGCGATCGCCGCGATGTTCGCGCTGCGCTGCGTGCATCCGCCGTCGGGCGCCGTGGCGTTGACTGCCGTGGTCGGCGGACCGGCCATTCACGCGCTCGGCTTTCGCTTCGTGCTCGAGCCGATTTTGATCCAGTCGGCGGCGCTGCTCGGCGCGGCGCTCGTCTATCACGCGGTGACGGGCCACCGCTACCCGCACGCGGTGCGCGCCGCGCCGTCCGTGCCGCAAGCGCCCGCATCCGGTAACAGCATCACGCGCGCCGACCTCGAAGCCGTGCTGAACCGGCGCGGCGAACTGCTCGACATCGACCCTGAAGACCTCGAAACACTGTTTCGTGAAACGCAGTTGCAGGCTTACGCGCGCACCTTCAGCGAACTGTCGTGCCGCGACGTGATGTCGGCCCCCGTCGTCAGCATCACGCCCGACACCACACTGCGCGCCGCAGCGGACCTGCTGCAACGCCACTCGATCAAGGCGCTGCCCGTCGTCGACAAACGTCAGCACGTGGCCGGCATCGTCACGCGCGCCGATCTCGCGAACAAGCCGAAAAGCGCGGACCTGCGTCTGATGGAAGCGCTGTCGGCGCGTCTCTTCAAGCGCGACGCGACACGCGGACGACTCGTCAGCACCGTCATGACGACGCACGTGCGCACCGTCTCGACCAGCACGCCAATTGTCGAACTCGTGCCGCTCTTCGCCGACGACGGCCACCATCACATTCCCGTGGTCGATTCGCACGACAGGCTGGTCGGCATCATCACGCAATCCGATCTGATCGCGGGTCTGTACCGGCAGACGCAGATGCAAGCTCAAGTTCAAGCACAGGCTCAGGCACAACAGCGCCCCGCGGCGTGAGCGCAACCATCGCGCGCCGCTGAATCAACAATCCTGAAAATTCCGCATGGCGAGGCGCAGGCATCGCCATTTATATCATTTTGTGATAGATTTTTTGCTTTCCCTTGCGCGACTACCGACATGAAAGTTCTCACACGCACGTTGAACAAGGCCGACTACGAACAGCTCTCTGAGTTTCGCTATCAGATGCGGCGCTTCGAGCGCTTCTCCGAGCAGGCCGCGCAGGGCGAGGGCATTACGCCGCTGCAGTACCTGTTGCTGCTGCACATCAAGGGCTATCCCGATCGCGAATGGGCCACCATCGGCGAACTGGCCGAACGGCTGCAGGCGCAGCATCACGGCGTTGTCGCGCTGGTGTCGCGCTGCGAAGCGCTC
Organism: Paraburkholderia largidicola; assembly: GCF_013426895.1. Lineage (NCBI taxonomy): Bacteria > Pseudomonadati > Pseudomonadota > Betaproteobacteria > Burkholderiales > Burkholderiaceae > Paraburkholderia > Paraburkholderia largidicola. The sequence continues at coordinate 1,437,528 of NZ_AP023175.1, forward strand.
GAACTGGTCAAGCGCAAGATCAGCGAGACCGACCGCCGCCAGGTCGAAGTGCATCTGCTGAAAGCGGGAGAAAAGGTGCTGGCGCGGCTTGCGGAACTGCATCGCGCGGAGTTGCGCTCGCTCAAGGGCGCATTCACGATTCCGCAAATCGATCTCTGATTCCGGCCTCCAGTTAGCAAGCGACACCGTATTCGACACACCATTCATGAGCGACAACTCTCACAAGCGGGACTTTTCCAGCAACGCGCGCTTGCCGGGCATTTCCGCGCTGGCGGCGGGCATCGGCTTACTCAGCACGCTGGCCGCGTTCGTGCTGCTGAGTCTGATTCATCTGTTCACGAACCTGTTTTTCTTCGGCAGCTTTTCGTTCGCTGACCGTTCGCCTTCGACGAATACGCTAGGCGCGTGGGTGATCGTGATTCCCGTGGTCGGCGGCCTGATCGTCGGCATGATGGCGCGCTTCGGCTCGGAGAAAATCCGCGGACACGGCATTCCCGAAGCGATCGAAGCCATTCTGTTCGGCAAGAGCCGCATGTCGCCGAAGGTCGCCGTGCTCAAGCCGCTGTCGTCGGGCATCGTGATCGGCAGCGGCGGCCCGTTCGGCGCGGAAGGCCCCATCATCATGACGGGCGGCGCGCTCGGCTCGCTGATCGCGCAGTGCGTGAAGGTGACGTCGGCGGAGCGCAAGACGCTGCTCGTCGCGGGCGCCGCCGCGGGCATGACGGCTGTGTTCGGCACGCCCGTCGCCGCCGTGCTGCTCGCCGTCGAACTGCTGCTGTTCGAATGGCGGCCGCGCAGCTTCTTGCCTGTCGCGTTGGCCTGCGCAGTGGCCGGTTTCGCGCGCGCGATCTTCTTCGGCACCGATCCCCTGTTTGCGCTCCAGACCGCGCCGCCGACGGCGATTTCGCTGTTCTCGTGCGTGATCGCGGGGCTGTTGTCGGGCGCACTGGCTTCGGGTCTGTCCGCTGCGCTCTACAAGACGGAAGACCTCTTTCACAAGCTGCCGCTGCACTGGATGTGGTGGCCGGCTATCGGCGGGCTGGCGGTGGGTATCGGCGGATTCATCGAGCCGCGTGCGCTCGGCGTCGGCTATGACGTGATCGGCGATCTGCTGCATCAACATATCGCGTTGCAGGTCGCGGTAGCGATTCTCGTCGTGAAGGCGGTGATCTGGGTGATCGCGCTCGGCTCCGGCACGTCGGGCGGCGTGCTCGCGCCGCTGCTGATGCTCGGCGCGGGGCTCGGCACCGTGCTCGGCCACGTGCTGCCCGGCAACGAGCCCGCGCTGTGGCCGCTCGTGTGCATGGCCGCGACGCTCGGCGCCACGCTCGGCGCGCCGCTGACGGCGATCGTATTCGCGTTCGGCCTCACGCACGACAGCAACGCGCTATTGCCGCTGCTCGCTGCGACGCTGGTCGCGCACGGCTTCGCAACCGTCGTGATGAAGCGCTCGATCATGACCGAGAAGATCGCGCGGCGCGGTTATCACATTTATCGCGAGTACGGCGTCGATCCGCTCGAACGGCATTATGTGGACGAAGTAATGACGCAAAAGGTCGATTCGGTCAGCGGCGCGCTCAGCGTGCGCGACACGCTCACTGAGTATTTCGGCGCGACGCAGAAGCGGCGTGCGTATCCTGTCGTGCGCGCAAACGGCGCGGTGCTCGGCATCGTCGACCGCGCGATGCTCGATGCGGTGCGCGAAGGGGCGACGCCGCACACGCTCGATACGCCGCTCGCTGAGGTGCTGAAAGACATTTCGCTGGTCGTCGCGCTGCCCGACGAAACCTGCCGCCTCGTCGCGACGCGTCTGGCCGTGCACGATCTTGAACGGCTGCCTGTCGTCGTCGATCGCGATTCGATGCAACTGCTCGGCGTCGTGTCTCGCAGCGATCTCGTGAAGCCTTCCGTCGCGCACTTCGAAGAGGAGCACAAGCGCGAGCGCTTTCGGCGTCTGAGCTTCACGTCGGGCAAAAAGCATTTTCCGCCCGTGCGCAACTCGCGCCCGCACGGCTGAATGACGAACAAAGGTCTATAGCAACATCAGTGAACCCAGCGAGCCGGAACAGCCTTCCGGCTCGTGACATCTAACTCCTCGAATCGTGCCCGAGCGCCTGCCCTTGCAGAAGAGGACAGACCGCACATCTTCGTGGAGGCATCAGATGAAATCCGCACGCTGGTTCCTGCTCACCGCGCTTGCACTTGCAGGCGCTCCCGCCTGGTCCCAGGGCTCAGGTCCAACCGATCCGCAAATCGCCGCGATCGTCGTCGCCGCGAATCAGGCCGATATCGACGCGGGCAAGCTCGCCGAATCGAAGACGCAATCGAAGGACGTGAAAGCGTTCGCGCAACAAATGGTCACGGATCACACGGGTGTCAACAAGGCGGCTGTCGATCTCGTTCACAAGCTCGGCGTCAAACCCGAAACGAATCCAACCAGCGACAGCCTCAAACAGGGCGGCGACGCGAACATTGCGAATCTGAAGCCGCTGCAAGGCGTGAAATTCGATCGCGCGTATATCGATCATGAAGTCACGTATCACCAGAACGTGATCGATGCGCTCGACAAGACGCTGATACCGTCCGCGCAGAATGCCGAACTGAAAGCGCTGCTGGTGAAGGTCAGGCCCGCGTTCGTTGCGCATCTCGAACACGCGAAGATGGTGCAGGCCTCGCTGCCGCAAACGCAATGAGCCGCGTACGCAACGCGGTGCTGCGCGGCATCGCAATGGCGTCGTACGTGTTCGCAGCGCCCGCGTTTGCCGGGGCCTATGTCGTCACGATCGAACAGATGCGCTTCAATCCACCCACGCTGACCGTGCATCGCGGCGACGAAGTCGTGTGGGTCAACAAGGATTTCGTCGCGCACACGGCGAGTACCGACGCACAAGGCTTCGACTCCCGCAGCATCGCGCCCGACGCATCATGGCGCTTTCGGGTCGGCACGCCTGGACGCTATACGTACCGCTGCATCTTTCATCCGACGATGCATGGCACACTGATCGTCGAACCGGCACCATGACATTATGAAGAGCGACACGATGAACGGCATGACGGCGCAAGCCGCTTCCACGCCACGTTTCGACGACGATGCCGAAATCGTGCGCCGCATCGTCGCGGGCGACCGCACCGCATTCGAATTGCTGATGCGCCGCCACAACCGGCGCCTCTATCGACTTGCGCGTGCCACGCTGCGCAACGACGCCGAAGCGGAAGACGCATTGCAGGACGCGTATCTGAACGCATATCGGTCCATCGCGCAGTTTCGCGGCGATGCACGGCTCTTCACATGGCTCTCGCGTCTCGTGCTGAACGAATGCTTCGCGCGGATGCGCCGCGAAGCGCGGCGCCAGAATGTGCTGCCGATGCTGCACGATTGCCCCGACGACGAGCACCTGTCATCCATCATGGACACGCTGAACGCCCACGACCGTCACACGCCCGACCAGGCGGCGTCACGCGCGGAAATTCGCGCGCTGCTCGAACGAAAACTCGATGCGCTGCCTTCCGGCTTTCGCACGGTATTCGTGCTGCGTTCGGTCGAAGAGATGAGCGTCGAAGAAACGGCGCAATGCCTCGATATTCCCGAAGCCACGGTGCGCAGTCGTCACTTCAGGGCGAAAGTGCTGTTGCGCGAATCGCTTGCGGACGAAGTGGAAAGGTTAGGCCCGGAGCTATTCGAGTTCGGCGGCGCACATTGCGACCGCATCGTCGCTTCGGTGCTGACGCGATTGCGCGACGAGTAGCGGGAGAAACATCATGGCGTGCAGACTCGGCTTGCTCGTGATCCTCACTTGCGCTGCCTCCCTGCTCAGCATCGCGGCGCAAGCGCAACGCATCCACATCGAATCAGGCACGTACGGCGCGAATTGCGGCGCAGCATCGGGCAACGCCACACGCGACCTCGCGAAGCGCTGCAACGAGCACGCAACTTGCCGCTACATCGTGAACACGCGGCTCGGTGCAACGCAACGCGCGGCATGTGCGCGCGATTTCACAGCCGAATGGTCGTGCGACCACCGTGAGTTTCATCGCGCGATGTTGAGCGCCGAAGCAGGCAACGGCAGTTCGCTGATCCTCACATGCGTGCCTTCGACGGGCGCGGGCAAGTGACCTGAACAACAAAGCTCAAAGATCCAGCGTCAAACTCACACTCTCCCCTTCGACAACAGGATGCGCCATGCAGATCAACGCGCAACCTTCCGCGACTTCCGCTTCGATCTCGCCATCGTAAGCGACATGTCCCGACAACACTTTCGTCGAACAGGTGCCGCACATCCCTGAACGGCAACTCGATTGCGCTTCGATACCGAGTTTTTCCGCGAGTTCGAGCAGGCTGCCATGCTTCGGCAGCCATTGAATCGTGCGTTGCGAGCTCGCGAACGTCACCTGCGCGCCGCCTGCTTCGGTCTTTTCTTCAGCGACGGGTTCGGCCAGCGTCGGCGTGCGCTTCACGCTGGCGGGGCCGAACGCTTCGAAACGGATGCGTTCATCGGCGACATTCAATGCACGCAAACCTTCATACAGATCGCGCATGAACCGCTCGGGGCCGCACAGATAGAAGTCGTAGTCGTCGAACGGCAGCGCGCGTTTCAACGCGGCGACGTCCACGCGCCCTTGCGTGATGCCCTCGACAGGCTCGCTCGCTGCGCTGTCGAACAGATGCATCGACACCGACGGATACCGCGCCGCCACGTCCTTAAGATGCGCGCTGAACGGTCGCTCGCGATCGCTGCGCGCGCCATGAAAGAAGAACAGACGTTTTGGCTGACCCTCGTCGGCAACGCGCGCGTTCAATGCGTGATGCAGCATCGCGACCATCGGTGTGATGCCGATGCCGGCGGAAATGAACACCGCCGGCCGCGAGCTCTGCGCGTCGAAGGCAAATGCGCCGCGCGGCGCCATCGCCTCGATTTCCGTGCCCGCCGCGAGATGATCGTGCAGCCAGTTCGACGCGATGCCCTCGCGCTTCACGCTGATCCGGTAATGATGGGGATCATGCGCATCCGACAGCGTATAGGTGCGCGTCAACGGCGCATCGCGTCCTTCGACGGGTACGCGAATCGGCAGATACTGGCCTGGCTGATACGCAGGCAACGGCGCGCCATCGGTGGCTTCGAAATAGAACGAGCGAATCGAAGGCGTCTCTTCGACGACGTGCGCCACCTTCAGCTTGTGCCACGGCGACGGGGCCGCCGCCTTGCGAATCGCCGCCGCGAACTGCGGCGCGTATTCGACGTCGGACCAGCGAAACGGCAGCACGCCTTTACTGCGCCGCACCTCCTGCACGTGAAAGCGCATCAGCCTCTCCGCGCCTTCGAAAGCGGCGAGTTCGGCACCCTGCCAGATGATCTCGGCGCGCACGGCCAGATACAGCAGATCGCCGCTCGCGAAGTCGATGAACAACAAACCCGCGCGCGGAGCGTGCAGCAGGTTGCCGATCGTGTTGAAGAACTTGTTGCCGGTGAAGTCGGGTGTGGTGAGCGTGGCTGCGTCGTCGATGCGCACGAAGCCCGGCGCGCCGCCGCGATGCGACACGTCGACGCCGCGCGCCAGGCCCGCTTCATCCGCCATATTCGCGCTCGCGATGAAGAAGGTGTCGGCGCGCGCGAGGAACGCGCGATCCGCGTCGCTCAGGTGCGTCGAGATTTCCTGCGGCACCGGGCCGCCGCCGACAGCACGGTCGATGAAGGTCGGCACGCGCCCCTGAATGTACTTCGCGCAGTTGCCGAAACTCTGCGTCACTTCGAGCGTCACCGTATCGCCTTCCACGCCCGTCACGACGCCGTTGATCCGGTTGCGCCGCCGCGTATGCGGCTGAATGCCGAGGCCGCCGATCATCGCGCCTGTCTGCCAGCGCGGACCGAGCGGATCGCCGGGCAGCGCGCGGCTGTCGATGCGCAGCGTGCGCGCATCCGGCGACGACACGAATCCCGGTTCGCCCGTGCGCATCGTCGCCCAGGGCTGCCCGCTCGCATCGACGCCGCCGAACACCATGAACGGCTGCTGCGCGAAGAACTCGCGGTGCTGATCCGGCATGTAGCGCCGGATGCTGCGGCGGCCCGACGCGTTCGCCTGACTGTCCACGCCCGCGAGCCGCTGCGCGGCGAGTTCGTCGGCGTGAAACGGCGAGGTATCGAGACCCCAGCCGTTCAGAGGAATGAAATCGGACATGTCAGGCTCCTGCAGGCAATACGTCAGCGTGTTGCGTCGTACGGAACCGCTCGTCGCTGTTACCCGGCGAGCAGCCCCGCCTTCGTCGCCGGCATCGCGATGAAGTGCGGCAGCGCCTCCACGCGACGCAGCCACGCGCGAATGTTCGGATACGGCTCCAGCGACACGCCGCCTTCCGGCGCGTGCGCGATATACGTGTGCGCGGCGATGTCGGCGATCGTCACATGCTCGCCGGCTGCGAATGGCTTCGTGCCCAGCTCGCGCTCGATCACGTCGAACAGCTTCACCGCGATGCCCTTCGCCGTTTCATGATTCAGCGGCGCGCCGAACACGGTGACGAGCCGCGCCGAGCACGGACCGAAGGCAATCTGCCCCGCCGCCAGCGACAGCCAGCGCTGCACGGCCGCCGCGCCAAGCGGATCTTCCGGCAGCCACGACGCGTCGCCGTAGCGCCTGGCCAGGTACACCAGAATCGCGTTCGAATCGAACAGCGTGACGTCGCCGTCCTGAATGGTCGGCACCTGGCCGAACGGATTCAGCGTCAGATACTCGGGCTTGCGGTTGTCACCCGCGCGCATGTCCAGTTCGATCACTTCGAACGGCAGGTCGAGCAAAGTCAGGAACAGCTTCACGCGATGCCCATGACCCGACAGCAGGGTCGTGTACAGGCGGATTGGCTGGGCGGGCTTGGCTGCGGGCATTCGTCTCTCCAGGTTCAGTCATGTTGGACAATACGAAGGTTAATGCGCGCCGCGCGGCCGCAGAAGCCTGATAACCTTGAAAACACAATCCTCTGAAAGTGGACAATCGACATGGCCGACGTGCGTGACGTGAACCTGAACCGGCTGGCCGTCTTCGTCGCCGTGGTCGAAGCGGGCTCGCTGACGGCAGCCGCCGCACGGCTCGGGCTCGCGAAAACGATGGTCAGCACGCACATGCAGCGGCTCGAAGCGGAAGTGGGCGCGAGCCTGCTTGTGCGCACCACGCGCCGTCTCGGCGTTACCGAGGCAGGCCGCGCGTTCTATGACGCAAGCGTGAAGATCCTGCGCGCCGCGGAGGAAGCGCTGGCTGAAATCGGCGGCGAGGAAGCGCCCGTGCGCGGCACGCTGCGCGTGAGTTGCCCGATCGACTACGGCACGCTCGTGGTCGCGCCCGTGCTGGTCGAATTGCGCCGCGCGCATCCGCGGCTCGATATCGAACTGCTGTGCAGCGACCACGTCGTCGATCTGATCGCGGACGGCATCGACGTCGCGATCCGGCTCGGGCGTCTCGCGGATTCGAACTATCGCGCGGTCACGCTCGGCCGCTTCGAGAAGTGGGTCGTGGCGAGCCCTGAGTTCATCGAGACGTGGGGCGCGCCGCAAACGCCCGCCGATCTCCCCGCGCTGCCTTTCGTCGCGCTGACGGTCCTGCCGCGCCCGCAAACGCTCGACTTGCGCCACACGAACGGCGCCGCGGAAAACGTGCGCTGCGAGAACGTGTTTCTCGTGAACACGGCGGAAGCCGCGCGCGCGGCGACGCTCGCGGGCGGTGGGCTGGGGCTGTTGACGGACTTTTCGATCGGCGCCGACGTCGCGGCCGGGCGCCTCGTCCGGCTGCTGCCCGAATGGTCGACGGAGCCCGCGGGCATCCAGGCCGTCTTTCCGCCGACGCAGCACACGCCGCCGAAGGTTCGCGCGCTGATCGAGACGTTCAGAGCCTATCTTGCGCGCGACGCGGCGCCACTCCATCAGTAGAATTGTCCGTCCGGGTTTCAGCCGATCAAGAAACGATGCCGCCGTGCCGTTGACATGGCGAGACGCGCCATCGGGCGCCATCGACAAACACGAAGCGACCATGAAAAACATCGACGACACGCAAGACATGCTCGGCGCCGCGTTTCTGCGCCATGACGATGCCAGCGCCAGCATGCGCGCCGAAGGCGAGCGGCTCGAACACGACGGCGCGGTGTATCGCACGCTGCTCGAATCGACGAAAGCGATTCCGTGGAAGATCGACTGGGCGACGATGGCCTTCACCTACATCGGCCCGCAGATCGAGGCGCTGCTCGGCTGGGCGCCGTCGTCGTGGAAAACGGTCAACGACTGGGCCGAACGGATGCATCCCGACGACCGCCAGAAAGTGGTCGAGTTTTGCGTCGCGCAGTCGCAGGCGGGCACCGACCACGAAGCGGACTATCGCGCGCTGACGAAAGACGGCGGCTACGTGTGGCTACGCGACGTCGTGCATGTGGTGCGCAAACCCGATGGCGGCGTCGATTCGCTGATCGGCTTCATGTTCGATATCAGCGAACGCAAGCGTACGGAAGAAAAACTCGCGCGTCTGCAGAAGGAACTCGAAGACCTGTCGTTCAAGGACGGACTGACGGGCGCGGGCAACCGCCGCATGTTCGACGCCGTGATGCAGCGCGAGTGGGCTGCTGGTCACGAAAGCGGCAAGCCGCTGTCCCTGATCATGATCGACATCGACTTCTTCAAGGCCTACAACGATTACTACGGCCACCTCCAGGGCGACGAATGCCTGAAGCGCGTCGCGGGCGTGCTCGCGCAAGCCGCGCGTTCCAGCGACTTTCTCGGACGTTTCGGCGGCGAGGAATTCGTGCTGGTGCTGCCGGACACGGATGCGGATACCGCCGTGAAAATGGCCGAACGCTGCCGCGATCTGATCGATGCCGAGGCGATCGCGCATGTGCGCTCGCCGCATCAGCAGCGCGTGACGGCGAGCTTCGGCGTGGGCACGATCGTTCCCAACGGCAGCATGGACACGACCGCGTTCATCAATCTGATCGACGCGCAGCTGTATCAGGCGAAGGACAACGGCCGCAACCGCATCGTCGCCGTCGATCGCGCGGGCCTGGGCGGCGAGGCGTTCCGTACGCACTCGCGATAACGCGCGCTCGCGGGCAAGCTGAATCCGAGTGAAACGCCGCGACGGATCAAACCGTCTTCAGCACACGCGGTTTCACCTCGGGGATGGGAACGGGAAAGCTGGTTAATTCGCTTTTGCCCGCAACGATCGACAGATACCTCAGGCAACACACGCGCAGGAACGACGCGAAGTTGCTCGGCACTTCGCCGCGCAGCGCGATGAGTTCGTCGTAGAGCTTGACGGCGAATTGCGTGGTCGTCATGTTCTCGCGCGACGCGATTTCATGCAGCACGTCCCAGAAGAGATTCTCCAGCCGCACGGTCGTGATCACGCCGTGGATGCGCAGCGAACGCGTGCGCGATTCGTACAGGATCGGGTCCGCGTTGACGTACACGTTGCACATGGTGTGTCTCCATTGTTCGTATGAGTGCGGCGGCGAGTGCGGCGGCTCGCATCGCGCCTGCCCGCCGCAGCTCGTTCGTTCACGCGCCTCGATCAGATTGTGCGCCTGTTCATCTGGTTCGCGATGTAGTCGGCCTGACGGATCGCCAGCGTCACGATGGTCAGCGTCGGGTTTTCCGCGGCGCCCGTCGTGAACTGGCTGCCGTCGGAGATGAACAGGTTCGGCACGTCATGCGTCTGGCCGAAACGGTTGCATACGCCGTCCTGCGGCTTCGCGCTCATGCGCGCGGTGCCTAGGTTGTGCGTCGACGGATAAGGTGGCACCTTGTACACGGTCTTCGCGCCCGCCGCCTGATACACGGCGCTGCCCTGCTTGAAACCGTGCTCGCGCATCGCTTCGTCGTTCGGGTGATCGTCGAAATGCACGTTCGGCACGGGCAGGCCGTACTGGTCCTTCACGTCGTTATTCAGCGTGATGCGGTTGGTCTCGCGCGGCATGTCTTCGCCGACGATCCACATGCCCGCCGTGTACGGATACGCGTCCATCGCCTGCGTGAAGTCAGAGCCCCATGCGCCGGGATCGAGAAACGCCGCATAGAAAGGCAGCCCGAGCGACACCGTCTCCATGTGATAGCCACCCGCGAAACCGCGCGACGTATCGAAGCGCGCTTCGTCTTCGATGATGCCCGCCATCGTCGTGCCCTTGTACATGTCGACCTTGTCGTTGAACACGGCGTAGACGGAGCCCGTCGTGTGACGCATGTAGTTGCGCCCCACCTGTCCCGATGAATTGGCAAGTCCGTCAGGGAAGCGGCTCGAATGCGAATTCAGCAAGAGACGCGGCGTTTCGATCGCATTGCCCGCCACCGCGACGATACGCGCCTTCTGACGTTGCAGCTTGCCCGCGGCGTCGTAATAGACGACGGCGCTCGCCTTGCCCTTCGCATCCGTTTCGATCTTCACGACCTGCGCCTGAGTGCGCAATTCCATATGGCCCGTGGCCTGCGCGCGCGGAATCTCGGTGTAGAGCGTCGACCATTTCGCGCCCGTGCGGCAGCCCTGGAAGCAGAAGCCGCGCTGGAAGCAATGCGCGCGGTCGTCGCGCACGACGCTGTTGGTCGCCATGTGGCCGGTGTTGCATTCCTTGTAGCCGACCTTCGTCGCGCCGTTGTACATCACCTTGAAGTTGTTGTTGCCGGGCAGGCCCGGCAAGCCGTTGGTGCGCGTCACACCCATTTTCTTCTCGGCGCGGTCGTACCACGGCGCCATTTCCTCGCTCGTGACAGGCCAGTCGAGCAGGTTCGCATCCTTGATCGTGCCGTAGTTCGTTTTGGCCTTGAACTCGTGCGGCTGAAAGCGCAGGCTCGCGCCCGCCCAGTGCGTCGTCGTGCCGCCGACGGTCTTGCAGATCCACGCGGGCAGATTCGGGAAGTCGGTGGCGATGCGCCAGCTGCCGGATGTGGTGCGCTTGTCGAGCCACGACAGCATCGAGAACGAGCCCCATTCGTCGGTAGTGAAATCGCCTTGCGTATGCATCTTGCCGGCTTCGAGCACGATCACGTCGATGCCCTTTTGCGCCAGCTCGTTCGCCAGCGTGCCACCGCCCGCGCCGGAGCCGATGATGACCACGGCGCGCGCATCGTTGTGCGAGAAATGCACCTTGTTGTTGTCGTCCATGTCAGGTCTCCGTTGCTCAGCTGTCGGTGGGAATCGGACCGCTCGCGGCGGCGGGCGGATTCGGCAGCCACGCCAGATCGTTGAAGCCCTTGGTCAGATAGCCGCCGTCGCCTTGCGCGGCGCCATAGCCGAAGTGCGCGTAGGCCATGTCGTTGCTGTACAGCGAGACGATGGCCGTCGTGCGCACGGTCGTGAAGAACGGCGTCTTCTGCATCGCGGCGACATCGCGCGCCTGGTCGGCGGGTGAGCGTTTGGTCCAGTCCGAGCCGTTGAGCGCGTCGAGCTGCTTCACGCCATCGACGAGTGTCTGGCGCGCGGCGGGATCTTTCTGCGCCTTCGCGTCGAGGTCCTTGACGACGAGCGCATAGACCGCGTCGTCGAGCGTCTTGTGCGGGTACTGCTGCTTGACGAAGGCAAGCAGCACCGCGCCCTGGTGCGTATCGAGCGCCTGCATTTCGAGCGCCCATACGCGGCTGGGCGCGAGTGTCGCGAGTATCGACGGGAACGCGAGCGTGCCGACCAGCACGCCCGTACCCTTGAGCCACTCGCGCCTCGCCAGCGAGCGCGGCGCATGTGGCGCATCGGGCTCATGAGCCGTGCCAGACGTTGCGGCGATTGGAATCACTCTGTGACTCATGCCTGTCTCCTTGATGGTTGTGTTGTGGGGGTACCGTGTCGTGCGCGGCTTTCTATTGGTAATGTCCGTGTCGTTCGAGCACTTCGATCTTGTAGCCGTCCGGGTCCTGAATGAAGAAGTAACGCGCGAGCAAGGTGCCGTCGTCGTTCTTGAATTCGCGCACGTCGTTCGGCGTCATGCCGAGTTGAATCAGACGCTCGCGTTCGCGCTTCACGTCGTCGACGACGAACGCGACGTGTCCGTAGCCATCGCCATGCGAGTACGCGTCTTCGCGTCCCTTGTTCCAGGTGAGTTCGATCTCGTTGTCGGATTCGTCGTTGCGTAGATAGACCAGCGAGAAGTCAGGAAAATCGAGCCGATGCGAAGGCTCGAGCCCGAACGCGCGTTGATAGAAGCTCAGCGAGCGGTCGAGATCCTGAATGCGGACCATCGTGTGGATCATCTTGGCCATGTCGTCCCTCCTCCATTTGATGCTGAGTGTAGAAGGGCGATGTGCGACGTGGTAATGCAGGGCTAAATGCGCTTAGGGACTTGCCCTATGTTGCAGATGCGTGCGGGTGCGATGGGACGGGGAGGTGTCTTCGAGTGTGAAGACGATGCGATGCGCCGCCGGACAACGGAGTGCGGCGCAGCATGCGCGCACGGCGCATGCTGCTGTCCGACGCGCGATCCAGGGAAAGCGATAGGCCCATGCGAATGCCGCAGCGTGGCTGCTGCGATGCGCCATCGGCTGGGCGACGTGGCCCGTACGCTTATAGCGCATTCACCTCGCGCGGCGGGCTGATGCCCGCATGCGCGAGCGCTTCATGCAGCGTGTCGAATATGTTCGACTCGCCGACGATCTGCGTAATGCGATGCCGGTCCATATCGGCGCGCAGATAAGGATTCACACGCCCGAAAATGACAGCCACCTTGCGCTCTTGCAGATCCGTAATCAGATCGCTCAGCGTGAGGGCCGCTGAATAGTCGAGTGCCGTGATCGCGCCCGCATCGATCACGAGCGAATGCAGATCGCCGGATGCCGCATCGACGAGTTCGATCACTTCCGCCGTGAAGACATGATCGTTCGCGAAGAACAGATCGGAGCCGAAGCGGTACACGATGAGTCCCGGCGCGGTCATGATCCCCGGCTTCGTGGGCACGGGCTGCCATCTTCCGTTGAGCGGCGACGGTTCCATCACCATCGTATGCGGACGATAGCTGTGCCGCACATGCCGCAGCAGCGACAACGCGACGGCGAGCAGAATGCCATGCTCGACGCCGACCATCACGACGGCTGCCGCCGTGATGAGCGCGAGCGTGAACTCGCCGGGGCTTTCGGCGCGGATCGCCACGAGGCTCGGCACGTTGACGAGACCGACTGCGATCGTGAACACGATCCCGGCAAGCACGCAATGCGGCAGATATTGCAGATACGAACTCAGAAACAGCAGCACGATGACTACGACACCCGCGAACGCCAGTTGCCCGATCTGGCTGCGCGTGCCCGCGCGTTCCGCCATCGCGGTCTGCGTCGGGCTGCCGTTGACGACGAACGTGCCGCTGAATGCGGCAGCGGCGTTGGCCGCGGCCAGCCCGAGGATGTCCGCGTTGGTGTCCACTTCTTCGTGATACTGCTGCGCGAACACGCGAGCCGCGGCGGCGCTCTGCGCAATGATCATCACGAAGCACGACGCCGCCACCGGCACGAGGTCGAGAAACTGTTGCCATGTGACAGCCGGAAACGCGAACGGCGGCAGACCGCCGCTGATCGGGCCGAGGATCGTGATGCCGTGCCCGGCGAAATCGTAGGTCTTGCTCGCGGCGATGCTGCCGATCACGGCAATGAGCGGTATCGGCACGCGCGGCAGGAAGCGCTTGCCGACGAGAATCGCGCCCACCACCAGCACGGTGAGCATGAGTGTCGGCAGATGCGCATGCACGACATGCCCGACCACATACACCAGTTGCGCCAGACTTCGCGACGAAGGATACGGCACGGTCATGCCGAACATGTCGCCCAGCATCGCAATCGATACCTGTATGCCGACGCCCGTCAGGAAGCCGACCAGCACGGTGCGCGAAAGGAAATCGGCGAGAAAGCCGAGCCTGAAGATGCGGGCAAGCAGCAGGAGCGCTGCCGTCAGCAATGCGACCATACCCGCCAGCGCGACATACTCGGCGCTGCCCATCGGCGCAATGGTCGACGCGCGGCTGGCGAAGATGGTCGCGGTGGCCGAGTCGGCGGCGACCACGAGGTGGCGCGACGCGCCGAAGAATGCGAACGCGACGAGCGGCAGAAATACGGTGTAAAGCCCCGTCACCGCGGGCATGCCGGCGATGCGCGCATAACCGAGCACCTGCGGTATGTCCATCGACGCGAGCGAGATGCCGGAGAACACGTCGCGCAGCGCCGTCGAGCGGCTGATCGGGAGGATGCCCTTCAGAAGGCTCAGGGATGCTGACGATTTTTCTTTTGGGTTGTGCATGCTGGGGTGCGTTGGAGTGCTATCTACGCATCCTGCCCTGAATGCTTGCGCTGTGGCAAGGAACCTCGGCAATCGAGCGCCGTACCGGAAATCATTCACCCATCTGTACCGGTACTGTACCGGCCTCGCTCGGTACACTGTCGCCAGTCTCGAAAATTCTTTGCGGAGCCGCCCATGACCCTCGACACCCTGAGCGCCAGCGCCCTGCCCGCCGGCATCCTGTTCGCGCTCGTCACGACCATCACACCTGGACCGAACAACACGATGCTGCTCGCATCCGGCGTCAATTTCGGTTTTCGCCGCACGCTGCCGCATATTCTCGGCATCAGCGCGGGCGTCGCGCTGCTGATGCTGTCGGTCGGTTTTGGGCTTGGCGAAGCGTTCCGCCGCTTCGAGGTGCTGTACACGGTGCTCGAAGTGCTGAGCGTCGTGTATCTGCTGTATCTCGCGTGGAAAATCGGCACGTCGGGTGAAATGCAGGTCAAGAAAGGCGAGCGCCGCCCCATGCGCTTTCATGAAGCGATCGCCTTCCAATGGGTCAATCCGAAGGCATGGATGATGGTGCTCACCGCCGCGACGACGATTCATCTGAGCGCCGACTTCGGCATCAACGCGCTGTTGATGGCCGTGCTGTTCTACGTGATCGGCTTGCCGTGCATCTGCCTGTGGGCCGCGTTCGGCACCGCGATGCGCCGCGCCCTGTCGAACCCCGTGTGGCTGCGCACGTTCAACATCGCGATGGCGCTGATGCTCGTCGCGACGCTTTATCCCATCGTGTTGCGCCTGCTTGCGTGACACGCCAAGAGGCTGGAAATTTTTCCCTCCCTACACGCCTTTTTGGCCAGCCTCGCTACGCTTCAAACGTGCGTTTTCCGCCACGTCCCGTCTCGCGAATTGACAGTAGAATAGCCAACACATAACCCTGTCCTCGCGAGCGGGTTCCGCGCTGTCCTCACCGGCACCATCGCCGGATTGCGACACGCGACGGGCTCAATAATTGCTCCAAGACCACGGTTATCTCCGAGCAGATTTCACCGGCGCGTACCCGACGCGCCAGTCCCGCCATTGACAGACGCAGACCGCAAGGGTCGGAGGCGTTGCACACATGGACGCACAGGAATCTCCGGACCGCGCGCGCGGCGGCCGGGAGCAGCAGTACGAGAGCGCATTTCTATCCGATAGCGACGATCCGCAGGCACGGCATTACAGCTGGGTGCAGATTTGCCTGATCTCGGCGATGGGTCTCGCCGTTGGCGTGATGGGCGCGGCTGCGTATGTGATCTGGTTCAACCGTGACCAGGTGGCGTACGCCGAAGCGGTCGAATCGGCCCGGCGCCCGCTTGCCACGACGGCAACCAGCACGAGCGCCGACCTGCGCATCCCGAGCCATGCGGCCGTGCCGACGAGTTCAGTGTCGGGCCGCGTGATACCGGCCGCGCCGACGCAAAAGCCCGCGCCCGCCGACTCGCTCGCGGCAGCCCAGACAGCCGACGACGAAACGGACGCAGACGCGAGCGACCCGCCGCAAACCGCGCGCACCGCGCCCGGGCCAAACAATGCCGCCGCCGCTCGCGCCGACCGCGGCAAGCAGCCTGGCAACGCCGCGCGCCATGCGCAACGGGCGAAACCGAAGGAAACCTTCGTCTCGCGGCTGACCGCGATGTTCCGCAAAGTCGACTATCACCGTCGCACCCGAGATCCCGGCAACAACCCCGATCCGTATTCGCATCCCTAACCCGCCGGCGTGAAGCAAACCGTCACGCCGATCCGCCCGCTCAGCCCGCGATGGCGCCCGCAACCCATCGTGGTCGGCGCGATCGCTCTCGCGTGCCTCGTGGTCGGGCTGCTCTACGTCGCCGTGCAGCTCAAGGCGCTATTCTCCGATCACTTCCAGCAGCAATACGCCACGCTCGTGCTGGAAGCCGTCGGGCGCGCCGACAACGCGCTCAACGTCGCAAGCCTGCTGAAGCGCAGCGCGCCTTCGAGCGCGGCTAACCCAACCTACCAGCAGGCGCTCGGTGAACTGGGCGCACGGGTGACCGAACTCGACGCGCTGATCGGCTCCAGTCCCGTTCCCGCGCCACGCTTGCCGCAAGCCAATGCGACGGCCAGGAGCCTCGACGAACTGAAGCAGTCGCTCGCAGCCACGGCGAACGACTGGCACGCGCGCCGCGACGCCGTCGGCAACGATGTCCGCCGGCGCACGCTGCGCGTCGCGAGCGTGCTCGCGGTGCTGACCGTCGTGGTGACGGGCGCGCTGTGCGCGGCACTCGTGGTGTTCGCGCGGCGGCATCGGCGGCTCGCGGGTCTCACGCATCAGTTCCGCCACGCCGCCCAGCACGACGCGATGACGGGCCTGCCCAACCGCCAGCAACTGCTCGCGCGGCTCGACCGCATCGCGGCCGAACGCGTGCCCGGTAATTGCGCGGTGCTGTATGTCGATCTCG
Organism: Paraburkholderia largidicola; assembly: GCF_013426895.1. Classification (NCBI taxonomy): domain Bacteria; kingdom Pseudomonadati; phylum Pseudomonadota; class Betaproteobacteria; order Burkholderiales; family Burkholderiaceae; genus Paraburkholderia; species Paraburkholderia largidicola. The sequence goes on from NZ_AP023175.1 coordinate 1,454,201, forward strand.
ACGGCTTCAAGCAGGTCAACGACACGCTGGGCCACGCGATCGGCGACGAATTTCTGATCGCCCTCGCGCAGCGCTTTCGCCAGTCGCTGCGCCCCGGCGATCTCGTCGCGCGCATGGGTGGCGACGAATTCGCGGCGCTCGTCTCCGGCTTCGGCAACGACACGGAGCTCACGGGCATCGCCACGCGGCTGATGAACTGCGTCGGCGAAACCGATACGCAAATGGGCCTCGGCTTCGTGCGCGCGAGCGTCGGCATCGCGACCTATCCCGATCGCGTCGCCGATCACCGGCTGCTCGTCGCCGCCGCCGACGGCGCGATGTACGAAGTCAAGCGCCACGGCAAGAACGGCTATGCGTTCGCCATCAGTCCCATTCCGCCCGCATGATTTCGACGCGCGGCACCGCTTCCATCGAGTCGATTCCCGCGATCAACGCCGTCAGTTCAGCACGTCCATGCTGTTTCAAACGAATCTGAGAACCGCAATCAACTTCCGCCCGCTGCTGCCGTTATAAGGGTTCAGCAAGGCGGCGGCAGCGTGCGCCGTCGTTCATGAACGGTCGAATTGAAGTGCCTCACGCGTCAGCCATCAGCCAGTGAAGAACACCGCGTCCGTAATGAGGTCGTTGACAGGCAGACTTCGCACCTTCGTCCCGCGCTTCCAGCCGCGCAGCCATGGCAACGCGCCGCACCGCGCGTTCATTCTGCTGCCCGCGCTGACCGTGCTGATCCTCGCTGTTTTGTGGGTCACGATCCTGATGCGGCTGCGCGTCGAGAAAGCTGCCGTGCTGCACGATGCGCGCGTCGCCGCCCGCACCGTCGCGGGCGCGCTCGACACGCACACGCTGAAAACGATTCACGACGTCGACGCAATCGCGCTGCTGGTCAAATACGGCTACGAAAGCTCGCCCGACACCTTCGACCTCAAGAAATACCAGGCCTACGGCCTTATCACCGCGGATACCGCGCTGCAAGTCACATTGGCGGGCGCGGACGGCCATGTGATCGCGTCGACGATTCCGTTTTCGGGCGCGATCGATCTGAGCGACCGCAAGCACTTTCGCGTGCATCGCGAGCGAGACGATGTCGGGCTGTTCCTCAGCGAACCGCTGATTGGCCGCATCTCGCGGCAATGGTCGATCCAGGCGACGCGGCGCATCAACCGTCCGGACGGTAGCTTCGGCGGCGTGGTGATCGTGTCGGAGAATCCCGCCTGGCTCACCGATGGCTTTTATACGAGCGCCGCGCTCGGCGAGCACGGCATGATCGCGGTGCTGTCGGGCGGCGGTTCGATGCTGTCGCGCCGCGCAGGCGACGCGCCGAGCCGTACGGGCGATACGCTGCCGACGGGCTACATCGATCCGCGCGGGACCAACGAAATGTTCACCGACCCGATCGACCGCGTGGAGCGCATCGTCGCGCGCCGCGAGGTGAAGCGGTACGGACTCACGGTGATGGCGGGCCTCTCCGTCGCCGAGACGCTCGACGATTACTACCGGATGCGCCGCGTCTACGTGACGATGGCGAGCGTGATCTCGGTGATTCTGGTCGGACTGTCCACGTGGATCGCCGCGCTGATCCTGAAACTGCTGAAAGGCCGGGAGCAGTTGCACCGGCTCGCGCATACCGACCGCCTGACGGGCCTGTCCAATCGCGGCTGCATCATGGATCGGCTCGAGGAAGCCGTCGCCGCGCCGGATGCCGCCGGCCGCGTGGCCGTGATTTTCGTCGACCTGGACCGCTTCAAGGAACTCAACGATACGTTTGGCCACCATCTGGGCGACACGATTCTTGCCGAGATCGCGCGGCGCCTCACGGACGTCGCGCAGGACCGCGCGCAGGTCGGACGGCTGGGCGGCGATGAGTTCCTGGTCGTCATCGAGGACGACGCGGCGCTGGCACCCGACGTCGCCGCCGCGATCACGGCGGCGCTCGAGGCGCCCGTCAGCGTGCACGGCAATGACTACCGCGTGTGCGCGAGCCTCGGCATCGCGGTGCTGCAACCGGGCGAACGCGCGGCGGATCTGGTGAAAAGCGCGGACCGGGTGATGTACGACGCGAAGGAGCGCAGCCGCGCAAACCTCGCGCCAAGGGCAAAAAATGCGCTCGTTGCGTAGTACGTGGACGACTCAGGAAAGAACCAATACAACGCATTCGGCCCACAGTTTGATCGCGGCGCAACGAATGCTCTAAACCAGGGGAAAACGGCTCAAGCTTTGCGGCTTGCTGTCGTTAGCGAAGTGTATGGAAAAGAAACTCGCACAACGCATCGTCAGTTCGGCGCACCGCGCGGCGGAAGCGATCGCGAACGCCCGCTCGGATCTGCCCGAAGTGCAGCGGGATCAACTCTACAGCCGCGTGTTCATCGGGCTGCTGGAAGACAATGTCGGCGCGGCAAACATCGGCGAACTGATCGACTCGCTCGCCCGACCCTGAAGCTTTGTCCCCGCGTTTCGCGGCTCAGCCCCGGCCAACGCGTTCGATGAAGCGCCACAACGCGTCATCCGTCGAATGCGGGACGTTGAAGCGGAACCACGCGCTCGGCGCATCGTCGGGACGGAAATAGGAACCAGGCGCGAGCCAGATGCCGTCCGACAACGCCGCCGTCGCAATCTCGCCCGCGCGCTCCGGCTCCACGGGCAAGCGTGCAAACAGGAACAGCCCCGCGCGCGGCCGGTGAAACGCTTCCAGCCCCAGCGCATCCAGCCGTTCCTCGACGATCGCATGCGCGGCCCGCAACCGCTCGTTGACCTGCTCGACATGGCGCGCATAACGGCCCTCATGCAACACCTTGTCGACGATCCGCTCGATCGCCTCCGACGACGTCAGCCCCACCGCCATCTTCGTGCGCGCCAGTTCGCGCAGCACGTCGCGCTCGGCGACGACATAGCCGCAACGCAACGCCGGCGTCACCGTCTTCGAAAAGCCGCTGATATACAGCACGCGGCGCAGCCCTTCCATGGCGGCAAAAATCGGCGCGCCCGGCGAGCCGAGTTCGCGGCTCACGTCGTCCTCGATCACCCACATGCGATTGCGCTCGGCGATCTGCAGCAGGCGGAACGCTGACGCCATGCCGTAGGTCGCGCCCGTCGGATTCTGCAAGGTCGTGTTGACGAAAATCGCCTTCGGATGATGCGCGTCGACGACTTGCTCCAGCGCGTCCGTATCGATCCCCGCCGGCGTGCGCGGCACGCCGATCACGTTCAGCCCGGCAAGCTTCAGGATTTGCAGCAGATTGCAGTAGCCCGGATCTTCGACGACGACGGTATCGCCCGCGCGCAGCAGCGTGCGCACGATCAGATCGAGCGCCTGGGTCGCGCCCTGCGTCAGCAGCACGTTCGACACCTCGACGGGCAGGCCGCGCCGGTCCATCTGCTCAGCGATCTTCGCGCGCAGCGGCGCGAAGCCATACGGATGCCCGTAGTCGCCGAGGCGCGCGGCGGGCACGCGGCTCATCGCGCGGAACGCGTGCTGCATGCCCGTTTCGTTGATCCACTCGTTCGGCAGCCAGCCGCCGCCCGCCTTGATCGGCATGGAATGGTCGGCGAACACGTCGGACAGCAGCCAGGTCGCCGTGAGGCTGGGCGGCTGCCAGTCGACGGTATTTGCCTGCGCGGCCCGCGCACGCGGCGCGACGCGATAACCGGAGCCGCGCCGCGAGGTCACGAGGCCCATCGACACGAGCCGGCTGTACGCCTCCGTCACGGTGAAGGTACTCAGTGAATGCGATTGCGCCAGCTGACGCACCGACGGCAACAGCGCGCCGGCGCGCAGCGCCTGGCTGTCGATCGCCTGCGCGAAGCCTTGCACGACCTGCTCGACGAGCGTCGGCGCTAAACGGCGGTCACGATCCAGTTCGAGTTCGATCATCAACGGATTAGGATTATCAAGACAGACGACAGATGCAGCGCAATATCCAGCACAGTTGAGCTGATTCGACCAGCACAGTTAGCAGCGCAGTGAGTCAACTGTTTATGTCCGCCATTTAACCTCGGACGCTACAGTTTCGCTACCCATTCGAGGAGAAACCCATGACTTCGCGCCCCGTGATCGACGATCTGTCGAACTTCTGGATGCCGTTCACTGCCAACCGCCAGTTCAAGTCGGCGCCGCGCCTGCTGGAATCGGCAAAAGGCATGTACTACCGTTCGACCGACGGGCGCGACGTGCTCGACGCGTGCGCGGGCCTGTGGTGCGTGAACGCGGGTCACGGCCGCGACGAGATCGTTGCCGCCGTCCAGAAGCAGGCCGCGACGCTCGATTTCGCGCCGACTTTCCAGATGGGCCACCCGCTCGCGTTCGAAGCGGCGTCGAAAGTCGCTGAGTTGATGCCCGAAGGGCTCGACCGCGTGTTCTTCACGAATTCCGGCTCGGAGTCGGTCGATACCGCGCTGAAGATCGCGCTCGCCTATCACCGCGCGCGCGGCGAAGGACAGCGCACGCGCCTGATTGGCCGCGAGCGCGGTTATCACGGCGTCGGCTTCGGCGGCATTTCGGTTGGCGGCATTGCGCCGAACCGCAAGACGTTCTCGGGCGCGCTCCTGCCGTCCATCGATCACCTGCCGCACACGCACAACCTCGAACACAACGCGTTCTCGAAAGGCCAGCCGGCCTGGGGCGCGCATCTCGCCGACGAACTGGAGCGCATCGTCACGCTGCACGACGCGTCCACGATCGCCGCGGTGATCGTCGAACCCGTCGCGGGCTCGACGGGCGTGCTGATCCCGCCGCAAGGCTATCTGCAAAAGCTGCGCGACATCTGCACGAAGCACGGCATCCTGCTGATTTTCGACGAAGTGATTACGGGCTTTGGCCGTCTGGGCGCGGCAACGGCCAGCGAATATTTCGGCGTGAAGCCCGATCTGCTGACGATGGCCAAGGCGATCAACAACGCCTCCGTGCCGATGGGCGCGGTCGCGGCAAGCCGCACGGTGCACGACACGATCGTCAACGCCGGCGCACAAGGCGCGATCGAGCTGTTCCACGGCTATACGTACTCGGCGCACCCGTTGGCCGCAGCGGCCTGTGTGGCAACGCTCGACCTGTATCGCAGCGAAGGGCTGTTCGAGCGCGCGGCATCGATGGCGCCGAAGTTCGAGGCCGCCGCTCACGCGCTGCGCGACGCGAAGCACGTGAAGGACATCCGCAACCTCGGCATGGTCGCGGGCGTCGAACTGGAGCCGCGCGACGGCGCGCCGGGCGCGCGCGCTTACGAGGCGTTCGTCAAGTGCTTCGAAGCAGGCGTGCTGATCCGCTTCACGGGCGACATTCTGGCTTTCTCGCCGCCGCTGATCATCGACGAAGCGCAGATCGACCAGGTCTTCCAGACCGTCCGCAACGCGCTGGCTTCGATCCAGTAAGCGTCTTGCACGCTGCCGCCGCTCGCCGACTGTTTAACCGTCGGCGAGCGCGGCAGCGGTTCTCCCGCTAGCCTTCAGTGATGCGCACGCGTGGCCCGCGTATGCGCAGCCTTCTTCGCGGCCGCCGACCGGCCTGCCGCGCCCTTCGTTTCAGCCGCCTTCTTCGCCGCAGCCGAACGGCTTGCTGCTGGACGACGCGCTGCCGCTGCCATGGTCTGCTTCGACAATGCTTCTTTCGATGCGCCCTGTCCGCTTTCGCGTTTCAGCACGGCTTCGGCAACGCGCGAGCGCTTCGCCGTCGATTCGCTGCCCGGACGGCGCGCAGCCGTGGTCTTCGAGGCCTTCTTCGCGGCTGAGTGCTTAACGGCAGGCGTCTTGTGCTGTCCCGCAGCCGTGTCCTTCGCGGCTTTCTTGCGCGTCGCTTCGCTCGTGGTTCCCGCCTTCGGCTGCTTCAGTGCGACACCCGCGCGGCGAGCCTTCGACAGGCCGATTGCAATTGCCTGCTTCGCCGATTTGACGCCGTGCTTGCCTTCGCGCACGTGGTCGATTTCTTCCTTCACGAATTCGCCGGCTTGAGTGCTCGACGACTTGCCGGCGCGCTTGTCGGCGGCGGCACGCTTGAGGGTTGCTTTATCAGGCATGACAGTGCTCCCGTTGAATGGTGGCCATTCATATGCAGCAACGGGTGTGCCTTGTCCTCGCTGAGGCCCGCACCGGCTCGAAACCCGCGACTTTTGCGGTCCTTCGGCCGCTTGCCACGCAACGGGCGTTTCGCTTCGCGCTGCCTGGCAATCGCGACGCAGGCGGCCTCGATGCGCAACGAGGGCTGCGCAATGGGCCGATAGCGTCTATGGTTTACGTCAAAGGCGGCGATGCAACCGTCAGGAGACGCCTCATGAATACACAGACAGTCAGGGCAGGCGCCCATATCGAAGGGATTCACTGGGTGGCGGAATACGCGGAGACGATGCACGAGATCCGCATTTTCCGCGAAGGCCAGGAAGTGGACGTGCACAATGCGCCATCGACGCTTTTCGGCGACGAAGAGAACGCGGGTTCGAAAAGCTGCGCGGACCATCGCGCGGCGGAAGCAGCCGTACTCGCGTATCTGCGTCATTTCGTGGCCGAGCACGACGCCGAGGAATGACGGCGGCCCCATGAAAAAGGCCAGCCGCGCGGCTGGCCTTTGAAACGCGCCTTACCTGTTCGCGAATCAGTCCGCGGGACGCAGTTTCTTCACTTCGGCGTCGGACGGCTGCACGCTCGCGCCGTCGATATAGCGATACGACGTCATCACACCCTTGCCGTCTTTCAACGCGGTCACGCCGACGAACGCGCCCATCGTCGACTGGTTGTCCTGCGGGCGATAGATGATCGGCCCGAACGGCGTATCGACATTCAAGCCTTTGAACGCGGCCGCGAGCTTGTCGGGATCGGTCGAGCCGGCCTTCTTGATGCCATTCGCAATCGACATCAGCGCCGTATAGCCGACCACCGAACCGAGGCGCGGATAGTCGTGATACTTCGCCTCGTAGTCCGCGACGAACTTCTTGTTGGCGGCGGTATCGATGGAATACCACGGGTAGCCCGTCACGATCCAGCCGACGGGGGCTTCCGCGCCGAGCGTGTCGAGATAGTCCGGCTCGCCTGTCAGCAGCGACACGACGCTGCGGTCCTTGAATAGCCCTCGCGTGTTGCCTTCGCGAACGAACTTGCCGAGGTCGGCGCTGAACAACACGTTGAAGATCGCGTCGGGTTTCGCGTCGGCGAGCGCCTGCACCGTCGAGCCGGCGTCCAGATTGCCGAGCGGCGTGGCCTGTTCGGTGACGAACTCGACATCGGGTTGCGCGGCCTTCAGCAGCTTCTTGAACGTCGCCGCCGCTGACTGACCGTATTCATAGTTCGGGTAGACGAGTGCCCAGCGCTTTTTCTTCAGCTTTGCCGCTTCGGGGACGAGCATCGCGACCTGCATATACGTGGAAGGACGCAGGCGGTACGTGTACTTGTTGCCGTCGGCCCAGACGATCTTGTCGGTGAGCGGCTCGGCGGCGAGGAAGAACATGCGCTTCTGTTTTGCGAAGTCCGTCAGCGCGAGACCGGTGTTCGACAGATAGCCGCCGAATAGCAGTTGCACCTGTTCGCGGGCAATGAGTTCTTGCGCGACGCGGATCGTGTCGCCGGGGTTCGCGTTGTCGTCGCGGGAGACAACTTCGAGTTTTTTGCCTAGCACGCCGCCGGCTGCGTTCACCTGATCGAGCGCGAGGTTCCAGCCGTTTTTATAGGGCATCAGGAAGGCCGGCTGCGCCTTGTAGCTGTTGATTTCGCCGATTTTGATGGTCTGTTGTGCGGAAGCGCTGAAGGCCGTCAGTGAGACGGCCAGGGAAGCCGCGATGCGGGAGGTCCATGCTGCGCGCGAGGTCATGCGGGTGGCTCCGTGTTATTTGTCCGTTCCGGGTGGAGGTGCGAAGTGTGAATCGTACCGGGTCTTTGGTTTTTGCGGTGCGGGGTTGTCGTTTGGTGTTGGTGTTGGTGTTGGTGTTGGTTTGGTTTTGGGTCTGCGCTGGCATCCGCGTGACGTTATCGGTTCGCTAGCGTTGCCCCTGTGCGGGGCGGCACCTACTTTTCTTTGCCGCCGCAAAGAAAAGTAGGCAAAAGAAAGCGGCTCACACCGCCAGCACGTATTCTTATCCACGGGCCCCCAACGTCCCCACATTTCACACGGCAGCGATTTTGTTCGCGTGCGTTGCCAACGCTTTGAATGGAAGCCTCACCCGCTTCAGACACCCGCACACGGGCGAGCGGCAGCAAATGGTTTGTGCCGCCAAGGTGGCAAACGGTGTGTAGGTTGTCGCGTCGTTTAGCCTGGGGCTCTTACAGCGTGGGCCGCGTGCGCTATCGGTCCGAAGTCAGACGCGTGCAGTACCTGGGCCGACACAGAGTTTGCCGCCTGGGCGGCCGTGGACTATCTGGCACAGCGTGCCGCGACGCGGACACATGAAGCGGGTGAGGCGTCAATTAAGAGCGCTGGCAACGAGCATGTATGACGTGATTGCCGCGTGAAGCGTAAGAACCTGTGGGGGCCCTCAAGCAAACACAAGAACTGGCGGTGTGAGCCGCTTTCTTTTGCCTACTTTTCTTTGCGGCGGCAAAGAAAAGTAGGTGCCGCCCCGCACAGGGGCAACGCTTGAAGCACCAACGACAAAACGCGGACGCCAGCGCAAACACAAGCAAACCGCACCGCTTGCGCAGCAAAAACCAAAATCAAAATCAAAATCAAACCCCAAGATACGCCCGCCGCACGGCATCATCCTTAACAAGTTCGCGCATCGCACCCCCATACCGAATCTGCCCTTTCTCAAGCACGTAAGCGCGATCACTCACCAGCTCAGCGAAATGCACATTCTGCTCCGAAAGGAGAATAGAGAGCCCTTCACGCTTCAGCTCAAGAATCATATTAGCTATCTGCTCGACGATCACAGGCGCGACGCCTTCCGACGGCTCGTCGAGCAACACCAGATACGGATTCCCCATCAGCGTCCGCGCCACAGTCAGCATCTGCTGCTCGCCGCCGCTCATCTGCCCACCAGGACGCTGCGGCATTTCCCCGAGATTCGGAAACAGCTTGAAGAGCTTGTCAGGCGTCCAGGAGGGCGCACCCGCTCGCGCCGGCTGACGCCCCGTGTCGAGGTTCTCCATCACGGTAAGACCAGAAAACACTCGACGATCTTCGGGCACGTAACCGAGCCCCATCCGCGCAATCCGATGCGTCGGCAACGCGGAGATATCCGCCCCGTCGAATTGAATCGCGCCTTCGCGCCGCGCCATCAATCCCATGATCGACTTCATCGTCGTCGATTTGCCCGCGCCGTTGCGGCCCATCAGCGCGACGACTTCGCCGCGCCCCACTTCGAGGCTCACGTCGAAGAGGATTTGCGCGCGTCCGTAGAACGCGTTCAGTCCATCGACTTTCAGCAGCGGTGCATTCATGCGCGCGGCTCCGTGTGTGACTCGCCGCGATCGCCCGATAACGCCGCGCGCGGCTGGAACGTCTTGCCCGTGCCGAAGTAGACGGCCTGCACGTTGGCGTCGTTGCGTATCGTGTCCGCGTCGCCCTGCGCAATCAGCTTGCCGCGTGCCAGCACGATGATCCGGTCCGCGCTGGAAAATACGACGTCCATGCTGTGCTCGGTGAACAGCACGCCGATATTACGCTCGGCTGAAAGACGCTTCGTCAGCGCCATCAGATCGGTGCGTTCCTGCGGCGCCATGCCCGCCGTCGGTTCGTCCATCAGTAGAAGCTTTGGACAGTTCGCGAGCGCAATGGCCATCTCGACACGCTTCACGTCGCCATAGGCGAGCACGCTGCACGCGCGATACGCATGCGCCGTCATGCCGACCTGATCGAGCAGCGCAAGCGCTTCATCCTCGAAGTGCGACGCCGCCGGTTTCCACAAGCCGTACAGACGCTGTTCGCGCGATACGAGCGCCATCTGCACGTTCTCGAGCACGGTCATCGAGTTGAAGGTCGCCGCGACCTGGAACGTCCGGCCGACGCCGCGCCGCCAGATATCGCGCGGCCGCATGCCGACGAGCTCGTGTCCGTCGAGCATCACCGAGCCATGCGTCGGACGTAGCTGTCCGTTGACGATGTTGAAACACGTCGATTTACCCGCGCCGTTCGGGCCGATCAAGGCCAATAGTTCGCCGGGTTTTACGTCGAACGAAACGTCGTCGACGGCTTTCACGCCGCCGAACGACATCGACAGATTCGATACTCGTAGAAGGCTCATTGTCGGCCTCCCGCTCGTGCATCGTCGCGCTCGAAGCGCTCGCGCACGAACCCTACGATGCCTTGCGGAAAAGCGATCACGAGCAGCAGAATCGCGATGCCGAGCAGCGCCTGCCAGTAATCGGTCTGACGCGCGACTGTGTCCTGCAGCCACGTGAATAACGCCGCGCCCGCCACAGGCCCCGTCAACGTCTGGATGCCGCCGAGCAGCACCATCACGAGTCCGTCGACGGAACGGCTCACGCTGATCACTTCCGGCGAAATCGTGCCTTTGGAAAACGCGTACAGCGAACCAGCGAGCCCGCAGAACAGCGACGCGATCACGAATGCGGCCCACTGCACGCGCTTCGTATCGATGCCGATCGCTTCCGCGCGCAACATCGAATCGCGGGACGCGCGCATGGCGAATCCAAGCGGCGAGAACAGCATGCGGCGCAGCAGCCACACGCCGAGCACGGCGAATGCCAGCGTCAGATAGTAATAAGCGACGGGCGACGACAGCCAGTTCGACGGCCATAGCCCGAGAATGCCGTTGCTGCCGCCCGTCACGTCATCCCATTGATACACGACCGACCAGACGATCTGCGCAAACGCGAGCGTGAGCATCGCCAGATACACGCCCGACAGGCGCACGCAGAACCAGCCGAACACCAGCGCGCCGAGCACGGCGAGTAACGGGCCGAGAACGAGCGCGACTTCCATCGGCAGATCGAGCACTTTCAGAAAGAGCGCCGCGCCGTATGCACCGAGCCCGAAGTACGCGGCATGACCGAACGAATGCATGCCGCCCGGCCCCATGATGAAGTGCAGGCTCGCCGCGAACAGCACGGCAATCAAAATTTCGACGAGCAGCACGGGCATGTACGGAAACGCGCTGGCGGCGAGCGGCGCAAGCACGAGCACGGCCAGCACGCATGCCGCGAGCCACTTGAGCGGCTTGCCTGCGGGCTTCAAGGGCATGTCGGCGGGCGCCGCCGCGCGAACCGTCGACGTCGGGCGTCCCAGCAGGCCCCATGGCCGCACCACGAGCACCACGGCCATCACGACGAACTCCGCGACGAGCGTGAAGCGGCTCAACGAAATATCGACGCCGAACAGCGACACATGTCCGATGCCGATGCACAGCGCCTTGATCTCCGCAATCAGCAATGCCGCGATGAACGCGCCGGGAATCGAGCCCATCCCTCCTACTACTACGACGACGAACGCATTGCCGATTGTTTCGAGATCGAGCGACAGATTCGCCGACATGCGCGGCCCCTGCAGTGCACCGCCAAGCCCCGCGAGAAACGCGCCGACGAAGAACACGCCCGTGAACAGCCACGCCTGGTTGATGCCGAGCGCGCCGAGCATCTCTCGATCCTGCGTCGCCGCGCGCACCAGCGTGCCCCAGCGCGTGCGCGTCAACGCATACCAGAGCAACAGGAGCACGAGCGGCCCGATCACGATCAGCGCGATGTCCCACGTGGGCAGCTGATGGCCGAGCAGTTCGACGGCGCCGGACAGATGCGGCGCGCGCGGGCCGAACAGGTCTTGCGGTCCCCAGATCGCGAGGGCGGCGTCGCGGAAGATCAGGACCAGCGCAAATGTCGCGAGCAGATGGAACAACTCGGGGGCTTTGTAGATGCGCCTCAGGACGATGAACTCGACGAGCGCGCCGAGCAGGCCGATCACGAGCGCCGATGCGAGCATCGACAGCCAGAAGCCCAAGATGCTGCTGCTGCCGAAACGGCTCGCGATGCTGTAGGCGACGTAGATGCCTAGCATGTAGAACGAGCCATGCGCGAAGTTGACGATGCGCGTGACGCCGAAGATCAGCGACAGGCCCGCAGCAACGAGAAAGAGCGCCGAAGCGTCGGCGAGTCCGTTTATCAATTGGACCAGCAGGTTGGGGAGCATTTTTGCCTGGCGGCGGGGGGTCGGTTTGGGTTTGATTCGGTGTTTGGGCGACAGGTATACCGGAAATGTTTTTGGTTTGCAGGGGTTTTTGATCTGCGGTTTGGGTTTTTTGTTGGCATTCGCCGGGCTTTGATGTTGGTTTGCCTTTGCGCTGGCATCCGTGTATTGCCTGCGGATTGCTTGCTTTTGGGTTGGCATCCGCGTTTTGTTATTGGTTCGCGAGCGTTGCCCCTGTGCGGGGCGGCACCTACTTTTCTTTGCCGCCGCAAAGAAAAGTAGGCAAAAGAAAGCGGCTCACACCGCCAGCCCATGTTCCTATCCACGGGCCCCCAACGTCCCCATGCTTCACACAGCAACGTCTTTATCTGCGTGCGTTGCCAACGCTTTGAATAAATGCCTCACCCGCTTCAAACACCCGTACTCAAGCACGCGACAGTGAATGGCATGTGCCGCCCAGGTGGCAAACTGTGTGCAGGTTGTCGCGTCGTATAGCGTGGTGCTCTTACAGCGTGGAACGCGTGCGCCATGGGTCCGAAGTGAGGCGTGTGGAGCACAAAGGGCCTACACACAGTTTGCCACCTGGGCGGCGGCGGACTATCTGGCGCGGCATGCTGAAGTGCGGGAGCGTGAAGCAGGTGAGGCGCACTGCAAGAACGCTGGCAACGGACGTCAGTCACATGATTGCCGCGTGAAGCGTAAGAACCTGTGGGGGCCCTCAGGCAAGTACTAGAACTGGCGGTGTGAGCCGCTTTCTTTTGCCTACTTTTCTTTGCGGCGGCAAAGAAAAGTAGGTGCCGCCCCGCACAGGGGCAACGCATGAAGCACGAAGGCAAAGCGCGGATGCCAGCGCAAACACAAGCACACAACCCAAAACCCAAAACCTTGCACCACAACCACGACAAAAAAACAAAAGCCGCGTGACCCAAAATCACAACGGCTTCGCCAAAAAAAAACCAAACCACTACCCGGATTTAACCCTTCCCGGCATCCACCTCATCCTGCTCCTTAAAAACCTTATCAGCCAGATGAAAAGCAGAATTCGCCGCAGGCACACCACAATAGATAGCCGTCTGCAACAAAACCTCTTTCACCTGCTCCCGCGTCACCCCATTATTCCTTGCGGCACGCAAATGCAGCGCAAGCTCCTCGCTGCGATTCAACGCGACCATCATCGCGATAGTCAGCAAGCTCCGCGTATGCCGCGGCAACCCCTCGCGGGTCCAGATCTCACCCCACGCATACCGCGTGATGAAGTTCTGAAACTCTTCCGTCACTTCCGTGCGATTCACCAGCGACCGGTCCACATGCGCATCGCCCAGCACCGCGCGGCGCACACCCATTCCCGCTTCGTATCGTTGATCGTCGTTCATCGCTGTCCCTTCAGGAAATCAAGCACGGTCTTCGTGAACATATCGGACACCTCGATGTTCGAGATATGCGACGCATCCAGTTCGACATACCGCGCACCCGGAATCGCCGCCGCCAGTTCACGGCCCTGCGCCGGCGTCGCAGCGAGATCGTGCGTGCCAGAAATCACCAGCGCAGGTGCCTTGATGCCAGGCGCTTCCGGGCGCAGATCCGTCGCGTTGATCGCTTCGCAATTCAGCGCGTAGCCTTCCTTGTCGGTATGCACGAAAACGTCGCGAACATAGTTGAACACGAGCGGCTCACGCGCAATGAACTCCGCCGTGAACCAGCGCGGCAGCACGGCATCCGACAACGCCAGCATGCCTTCCGTGCGCGCCCGCGCCGCGCGCGGCACCCAGACTTCCGGCGAGCCGATGCGCGCCGCCGTATTGCACAGCACGACGCGATCGATGCGGTCCGCGTGGCGCGCCGCGAGGCCGACGCCCGTCAAACCGCCCATCGAAATGCCGCAGAAATTCGCCCGCGCAATCTTCAACGAATCGAGCAGGCCGATCACGTCGCCCGTCAATTGCTCGATCGAATACGGTCCCTTCGGCGCTTCCGAATGACCGTGACCGCGCGTGTCGTAACGCAACACGCGAAAATGCTTCGCGAATTCGGCAACCTGCGGCGTCCACATCGACAGATCGGTGCCGAGTGAATTCGACAGCACCAGCCACGGCGCGTTGCCGTGCCGGTCGCCGTCGATGCGGTAGTGAAGCTCGATGCCATTGACTGCGGCGTAAGGCATTCCTTTACTCCTGATGTTGGTTCACGCGCGCCTTGCGCGCGGTATGAAGCGCCAGCACGGCATCCACGAAAGCGTGCGCGCTGCCGACGTAATGCGCCGGATCGAGCAGACGTCTGAGTTGCTCGACGGGCAGATGTTGAGTGACGGACGCATCGGCGGCGAGCACGTCGAAGAGCGTTTTGCCAGTCTTCACCGCCTCTTTCGATGCATGCTCGACGAGATGATGCGCATCCATCCGGCCAATCTTGTCGCCGAGCGCGAGCATCACCGCTTCGCCGAGAATCAGGCCATGCGTCACATCGAGATTCGCCGCGAGACGCGCGACGTTCACTTCGAGTCCCTGCGCGATCTGTTCGATGTTCGCCAGCGCGCCGCCCGCGAGGCGCGCGAGATCGGGCAACGCGTCCCATTCGGCCTGCCAGCCGCCGAGCGCGCGCTCATGTTCCTGCACCATGCCGCCGAATACCGTCGCGATAAGGCCCGGTGCGCGCGCCGCCGCCGTCAGCACAGCTGCGCAGCCAACCGGGTTGCGCTTGTGCGGCATCGTCGACGAACCGCCTTTGCCAGCGGCAACCGGCTCGCCGAGTTCGCCGAGTTCGGTCTGCATTTGCAGCGAGATATCGCGCGCAATCTTGCCGAGCGTGCCGATCAGCATGCCGAAGAACGACGCCGTCTCGGCGATGCGGTCGCGCTGCGTGTGCCACGGCACAGCGGGCAATTGAAGACTCAGTTCTTTCGCCAATGCTGCGGCAACCACGCCGCCCTTGTCGCGCAAACTCGCGAGCGTGCCTGCCGCGCCGCCGAATTGCAGCACCAGCACGCGCTCACGCAACGTGTCGAGCCGCTCGCGATGGCGCAGCAGCGCATCGAGCCATTGCGCGAATTTCAAACCGAGCGTGATGGGCAGCGCCTGTTGCAGCCACGTGCGGCCGATCATCGGCGTCGCGCGATGCTGCCGTGCGAGCGCGGCAATCGCATCGCAAGTGGACGACAGCGCGCCGTCGAGGAGATCGAACGCATCGCGCAGTTGCAGCACGGTCGCTGTATCGATGATGTCCTGGCTCGTCGCGCCCCAATGAACGAATTTCGACGCCTCTGCGTCGGCGTCCTTGACGCGCGCAGTCAGTTGTTTGACGAGGGGAATCGCGAGATTGCCGCCGAGCGCGGCGTCGCGGCCGAGCGCGTCGGCATCCAGCTTGTCGGCGTGACAGGTGGCCTCGATGGCGGCAACGGCCGACTGCGGAATTACGCCATGTGCCGCCGAGGCGCGCGCCAGCGCGGCTTCGACGTCGAGCATCCGTTGCAGCGTCGCGCGCGGCGACCAGATGTCGTTCATCGGCTGCGTGCCGCAGATCAGGCCAGTCAAGCGAGCGCTAGCTTCTAGCATGATGTTCTGTGCGTTGGGATGAATGCGCGTTGGGTCGCGCCTGAAAGCGCGCGGCGTTCGGCTTCATTGTCGCCGAACGCCGCGCCGAGGTCACGCGCGCATTTGCGCGCGCGTGCTGGCTATCTCTCCAGGCCGAGCAAGGCTCAAGCCGCGCGAGCCTGCTGCGTGCCGTCGATCAGCGCGACGCCCGTCAGCTTCTCCAGTTCCGCGAAGTCGATATCCGAGAAGATTTCGCGCACGACGAGGCCGTCCTTCGTCACGTCGATCATCGCGAGGTCGGTGTAGATGCGATCCACGCAACCGACGCCCGTCACCGGGTACGAGCATTCGGCGACGATCTTGCTTTCGCCCTGCTTGGTCTGATGCTCCATCATCACGAACACCTGCTTCGCGCCGATCGCCAGATCCATCGCGCCGCCGACGGCGGGAATCGCATCGGGCGCGCCCGTGTGCCAGTTCGCCAGATCGCCCTTCGACGAGACCTGGAACGCGCCGAGCACGCAGTAGTCGAGATGGCCGCCGCGCATCATCGCGAACGAATCGGAATGGTGGAAGAACGCGCCGCCCGTCAGCAGCGTGACATGCTGCTTGCCGGCGTTGATCAGTTCGTCGTCTTCCTCGCCTTCGGCGGGCGCGGGGCCCATGCCGAGCAGGCCGTTTTCGCTGTGCAGGAAAATTTCCTTGTTCGCGTCGAGGTGATTCGCCACCAGGGTCGGCACGCCGATGCCGAGGTTCACGTAAGCGCCTTCAGGAATGTCCTGCGCGACGCGCTTCGCCATTTCATCGCGGGTCAGTCGTTTCATGTCGGGTCTCCTTCAGGCGGCTTGTTCGGGACGTTGCGCGGCGTGGGCCGCCTGCGGCACTTCGACGATACGCTGCACGAAGATGCCTGGCGTGACGATCACTTCCGGGTCGAGCGCGCCGAGCGGCACCACTTCCGACACCTGCACGATCGCCGTCTTCGCTGCGCTCGCCATGATCGGGCCGAAGTTGCGCGCCGTCTTGCGATACACCAGATTGCCCCAGCGGTCGCCCTTGTACGCCTTGATCAGCGCGAAGTCCGCGTGCAGCGGCGCTTCCAGCACGTAATGCTTGCCGTCGATCTCGCGCGTTTCCTTGCCTTCGGCGAGCTTCGTGCCGTAGCCCGTCGGCGTGAAGAAGCCGCCGATGCCCGCGCCTGCTGCGCGGATGCGCTCGGCCAGATTGCCCTGCGGCACGAGTTCCAGTTCGATTTCACCGGCGCGATAGAGCGCGTCGAACACGTATGAATCGGTCTGACGCGGGAACGAGCAGATGATCTTGCGCACGCGCTTCGCCTTGAGCAGCGCCGCGAGGCCGGTGTCGCCGTTACCGGCGTTGTTGTTGACGATGGTAAGTTCTTTCGCGCCCTGTTCGATGAGCGCGTCGATCAGCTCGGAAGGCATGCCCGCCGTGCCGAAGCCGCCGATCATGACGGTCGCGCCGTCATGCACGTCGGCGACCGCCGACTGGAGTGACTCGAAAATCTTGTTGATCATGTCGAATATCCTCTAAAACGCGTCGATCCGCGCCGCGCGATCCGCCATTCACTGGCGAAACGCGCGCCGGACGGTCTCCACGTCCGCTTTCGTCCTTCATAGCCTTGCTGACGACGGCATGCAGACCCGCTGCAGGCCGCATGTGTTTGGCTCGCCCTTCAATCCCTATCGCCCGTCGAACTTGCGAAAAGTTCTTTATGCGAACACAGTTTCGTTTAGCGAACGTACTGGCGCATTATGGTTTGCGCCCGCATCTCTTGTCAAGGCAACGGTTTCGTGGTTTGCCCTATGCCGCTCCGCCTGCCGCCGCGCCCGCAAATCAATCGCGAAACGGCAGCCCCACGTAATTCTCTGCCAGCATCCGTGCCGCCGCATCGGAATGCGCGACGTACCGTAGCTCGGCCATCTTCAGCCGGTTGACGAACGGCGTGTCGTCGAACGACGGATGCAGCATGTTCGTCATGAAATACGAGAAATGCTCGGCGCGCCAGACGCGTTCCAGGCAGGTCGCCGAATAAGCGGCGAGCAGATCGTCGCGGCCTTCGCGATAGCGCGCGGCGAGCGCCTTCGACAGCATGCCTACGTCGGCGACGGCGAGGTTCATGCCTTTTGCGCCCGTCGGCGGAACGATGTGCGCGGCGTCGCCGGCAAGATAGAGGCGCCCGTACTGCATCGGCTCGCACACGAAGCTGCGCATCGGCGTGACGCCCTTCTGCGTGATGTCGCCGACAGCGGGCAGCCAGCCATCGTCGTTCTCGAAGCGCGTGTGGAGTTCGGCCCAGATGCGCTCGTCGGGCCATTGCGCAAGGTCTTCGTCGGGACGGCATTGCAGATAAAGACGCGTCACCTCCGGCGAACGCATGCTGAAAAGCGCGAAACCGCGCTCGTGATGCGCGTACACCAGTTCGTCGCAGGTCGGCGCGGCGTTCGCGAGGATGCCGAGCCATGCATAGGGGTAGATACGTTCGAAGGTTTGTATCGCGTCGGCGGGAATCGACTCGCGCGCAATGCCGTGAAAGCCGTCGCAGCCCGCCACGTAATCACAATCGATGCGCTGCACCGCGCCATCGTGCGAAAACTGAACCCAAGGTGTGTCGCTCGTCAGATCGTGCAGCGACACCTCGGACACGTCGAAATACAACGGTTGCTGGTACTCGACAGCGGCGGCGATCATGTCGCACACCACCTCATGCTGGCCATACACGGTGATCGCGCGGCCGCCCGTCAGTGCCGTCAGATCGATCCGATGCCGCTTGCGGCCGAACAGCAATTCGATGCCGTGATGCACGAGCCCTTCGCGCTGCATCCGCGCGCCGAGGCCGGCTTCGTTGAGCGTATCGACGGTGCCCTGTTCGAGCACGCCCGCGCGTATCCGATGCTCGCAATGTTCGCGCGACCGGCTTTCCAGCACCACCGCTTCGACGCCCGCCAGCCGCAGCAGATGCGACAGCAGCAGACCGGCGGGACCCGCGCCAATAATGGCAACCTGAGTGCGCATCGTTCGTCTCCGAGTTTTTGTTCGAGTATTCAAACGATTCTCGGCGCTTTCCCGAATATGCGACAACGCGATTTTTAGGATAGGTTGTATACGCATAACCGATACTGCACAGGGGCTTCCCGACGCCCGCGCACCAAAGCATGGCCGAACTCGATCTCAACCTGATTCCCTACCTCGTCGCGCTCGAAGACATGCGCAACGTGAGCCGCGCCGCCGAACGTCTCGGCGTGAGCCAGCCGCGCGTGAGCACCGCGCTTGGCCGCTTGCGCGAGTATTTCAACGACCCGCTGTTCGTGCGCACGTCGCGCGGCATGGAACCGACGCCGCGCGCGCTCGCGCTGATTCCCGCGGCCCGCGAGGCGCTAGCGCGCATCGAAAAGGGCATGCTCGACTCACAGGATTTCGATCCTACGACGTCGACGCATACGTTCTCGCTGGCGTTGTCCGACGTCGGCGAGATCGTGTTTCTGCCGCGCCTGCTGCAGCTCTTCGCCGAGCGCGCGCCGCACGCGAACCTGCGTTCGGTGTCGCTGCCGCCCGCGCATGTCGAACGCGGGCTGGAATCGGGCGATGTCGATCTCGCCGTCGGCTACTTTCCCGATCTTTCCGGCAACAACTTCTTTCAGCAGCGTCTGTTCACGCATCGGTTCATCTGTCTGATGCGCAGCGATCATCCGCTCGCGGGCGCGCCGCTCACGCTCGATCAGTTCATCGGACTCGGTCACGCCGTCGTACGCGCCGAAGGACGTAGCCAGGAAGTGCTCGAGCAGTATCTGGAAAAGAAGCGCATCCGCCGGCGCGCCGTGCTGGAAACGCCGCACTTCATGAGCCTGCCGTTCATCCTCGCACGCACCGATCTGATCGCAACCGTGCCGCACGCGATCGGCTTCGCGTATGTGTCGGAACACGCGTCGATCACGCTCGTCGAACCGCCTTTGCCGTTGCCCCGCTTCGACTTGCGCCAGCACTGGCATCGCAAGTTCCACAACGATCCGCGCGCGAGCTGGCTGCGCAGCGTTGTTGCAGAACTGTTCAACGATGCGAAGGACGAGTGGCCGAAGTAACGCCTGCACGCGCTTGCGGCGCATATCCCTGTTCGGCGTAGGGCCGGGAAACATGGAACAATGCCGCAACGTGCGATGCGCGTTTTACTGGAACTGGAGCGAAGGATGAATACGAAGAAAACGACGTCCGCCGACGCACCCGGCCGGCCGTCCCGCGATGAGGCCGAAGAAGCCGTGCGCGTATTGCTGCGCTGGGCCGGCGATAATCCTCAGCGTGAAGGTCTGCTCGACACGCCCGCGCGTGTCGTCCGGGCGTATGAAGAATTTTTTGCGGGCTATGAGGTCGATCCGCGCGAGATTCTGGCCCGCACGTTCTCCGAAGTGGACGGCTACGACGAAATGATCGTGCTGAAGGACATCCGCTTCGAAAGCTATTGCGAACATCATATGGTGCCCATCATCGGGCGCGCGCACGTCGCTTATCTGCCTGAGCATCGCGTGGTGGGCATCTCGAAGCTCGCGCGGCTCGTCGATGCATTCGCCAAGCGTCTGCAGATCCAGGAAAAGATGACCGTCCAGATCGCCGATACGCTCAACGAAGTATTGCAGCCGAAGGGGGTCGGCGTGATTCTCGAAGCCTCGCATCAATGCATGTCGACGCGCGGCGTGCACAAGGCCGGCGTCGAGATGGTGACGTCGCGCATGCTCGGGACGTTCCGCACCGACCCGTCGACGCGTCGCGAGTTTCTGTCGATCGTCCACGGCCCGACTTCCGTCAGCGTGGCGAATACCTGATCTGTCGAGAGCGGGCAGCGTTTCCGCCCTGCTCCGGCCACGCGCCTCGCGGCGCGTGCTGCCAATGCCGCACAGATCATCTCAGAACAAGCTTAGTGGTTCTGACGGAAATGACACATTCAGACATTTGAGTGGTCTGAGCAAAGCTCAGCGTGGGTTAATCAGGCTTCTGCGCGCGCTTCGACCGATCGAAACCGTCCGAAGGTCGCCAGTAGCACCGCCGCAAGCACGCACACGACACCCGCCATCTGCGCGCGGCTGATCGGCTCGTGCAACACGCCCGCCGCCAGCGCGAGCGTCGACACGGGCACGAGTGCCGTCACGAGGCCCGCTTCCGCACCACTCACGCGCGAAGCGCCCGCGTACCAGAGCACGAAGCCGAGCACCGTCGGCACGAGCGCGTAATAGACGACGCCCGCGAGCGCGGCAACGAGGTTCGCGTCGAACGGCAGTCGCCACGGTTGCTCGAAGCACGCGGGCACGATCGCGACGAGCAGGCCGATTCCGCTCATCAGCGCCGACAGCGGCAACGCCGCGACAGGCTTATGCAATTTGCGGTTGAGCAAGATAAAGAGCGCTTCGCAGACAATCGCGGCGAATATCAGCGCATTGCCCGCGAGAGAATGCGCGCCGCCCGCAGCCACCGTGTCGTCGAGGCGCACTGTGCAGGCCAGCACGCCGAGCGTCGCAAGCGCAATCGCGCCGAGCAACGCAGGCGACAGACGTTCACCGAGTGCGAGCGCCGCGAAACCCGCCGACACAGCCGGCAAGGTGCCCGCGATCACGCCCGCATCGGCCGCCGACGCGAGGCGCATCCCGCCGATCAGGCAAACCGTATAGCCGACGCTGCCCGCTCCCGCCTGCGCGACCACGAGCAACACATCGTGCGTGTCGAGCTTCGGCCAGCGGACCCTGCGCACGCGCATCATCGCGATGAAGACGGGAAACGCAATCGCAAAGCGCAACGCTGTCGCCGCGAACGGCGGCAAGCCGCCCGCAATCGCCTTGCTGACGACGACTGTGCTGCCCACGCCGATCATCGCCAGCGCGCAAAAGGAATAACCGACGTAACGCGCGTTCATGCGCTGCCTCCTCGTATCGAATGATGAGGCGAGCGTACGGGCCGCGCACACGCGCGGTCTTGAACGTTATTGCAGATGAGGTATCAGCGGATGGCGGCCGCGTAGCTCGCGGGCGTGACACCGAGCAGCCGCACGAAAGCGCGCGTCATATGGCTTTGATCCGAAAAGCCCGCCGAGACCGCCGCATCCGCAAGTGCAGACCCGCTGGCGATCAGATGGCGCGCGAGCGCGACGCGGCGCTGCATCCGGTACGCATGCGGCGGCAAGCCGACTTCATGCGCGAAACTGCGCAGCAGTCGAAAGCGGCTCATGCCGGCTTCGGCGGCGAGATCGGCGAGTGTCGATGCCGACGCGGGATCGTCGTCGATGCGAGATCTCGCGCGCGCGACGGGACCCATGCGCTCGGGTCCGCGCTGCAATGGCGTCGCGTGGTATTGGCTCACATACGAAAACAACGCGATCAATGCTTCTTCGCAAGCGAGATTGTCGGGCGGTACACCTTCGTTTGCCTCGTCCGCCGCGACCGAGAAGAGCCGCGCAAAACGCAGCGACAGTTGCGTGTCGTTCAACACGGGGCGCGTCAGTTCAACTTCCCGCAACGGCGTACCCGCGCATTCGGCGACCGTGCCGATCACCAGCGAAGGCTCGAAATACAGCATCCGCCACGCGCGTCCGCGTTCGTCGAGGGGACTGCCGTCATGCACTTCGCCGGGATTGACGGTGATGACATCGCTCGCGCGCGCTTCGACCGGGCCGCGCCCGCTAGCCGATCGCTGTCCGCCAGCGACCACGATACCGATGCCGAAGCGATCGTGCGAATGACGCGCGAACGCGTGCGTCGTATGCGCGACGGTCGCTTCGACGCCGTCGAGCGCGCAACGCAACATCTGGACGCGCCCACGCGGCTTCATCGTCTCACGTCCTCTCGCAGACGAGGCGGCCGTCGCACATCAACGGCGCCCTTCGTCGTTGCGCCCGCGCTCGCCTTCGCGGATCTTGCCCTGCGACACGCTGCTGCCCGGCGGCACGCTATGCGTGAGCCACACATTGCCGCCGATCACCGAGCCGCGCCCGATCGTCACACGGCCCAGAATGGTCGCGCCTGCGTAGATCACGACATCGTCTTCGACGATCGGGTGACGCGCGTTGCCCTTCACGAGCGTGCCGTCTTCATCCGCGGCAAAGCTCTTCGCGCCGAGCGTCACCGCCTGATAGACGCGCACGCGCTCGCCGATGATGGCCGTCTCGCCAATCACGACACCCGTGCCGTGATCGATGAAGAAACTCGGGCCGATCTGCGCGCCCGGGTGAATGTCGATACCCGTCGCCGAGTGCGCAATCTCGTTGATGAAGCGCGCGAGCAGCGGCACGCCGAGCCGGTGCAACGCATGCGCGAGCCGGTGATGCGTCATCGCCCATACGCCCGGATAGCAGAGCAGGATTTCGGTAATGTGCTGCGCGGCGGGATCGCCGACGTACGCCGCCTGGATATCGCTGACCAGCAACGCGCGTATGCCCGGCAACTGCTTGCCGAACTGGCGCGCGACATCGAATGCCAGCGTGCCCAGATCGGCATCCGAGGTCTCCGCATGCTCCGGCAGGAAGCGCAACGCGCGGCGGATCTGCTCGGCCAGCAGCCGTAGCGTGCTTTCGAGCGTATGGCCTACGTAATAATCGACGCTCTCGTCGGTCAGATCGGGCGCGCCATAGTGCGTCGGGAAAAGCGCGGCGCGCAATCCTGCGACGATGTTGATCACGCCGTCGCGCGAAGGCAGCTCGCGGATGCCGCGCGGATGGCGCGTGCGATGCAGTTCTTCACGCGACGCGCGCAGTTCGGCGACGATCTGTTCGAGGCCCCAGTTGTGGGAGGAAACATTTGACATGGCGAGGACGGCAGTCGCGCGTGAAGCGCGACGAAAGTGAATTGTCCCCAGAGATTACCGCGTTTCGGCGCGCGCCGCCGGGCGCCGGTGCGGATTGCATAACGAACGCATAAGGAACGGCTCATGCAGTGCAGGCCGTTGCATGTGCGGGAGTGCGTAGCAAATGACGTGCTATACGGTCATACTGCTTGCATCGATCCAGCGCACGGCCCAGTCGCGGGCATGCGCGATAGCAGCTGCTTCGTCAGTGAAGCGGAGGTCGGTGGGGAAGAAACGGTTGGCGACGAGTTCGCCATCGCTGGAGCGCGACACAACCACATACGGTTGCCAAGTCCCATCGCCCGCGCGCGCTGGCGCGCAGTTAAGCAAGTAGCCACGATGTGTGAATGCAGCATCAACGTGCATGAGTCACCCGCCCCTGACTGCCTCATAGATGGTCCTTGTGCGAGTGCGATGCCGTGTGTCGAGGCAGTCCGTAGGACTGCGGCGGTCATGCTCTTGTGTGCGTTGCTGCACTCGAACCAGAATCATACTCTGTAGGAAAAGGGCGTCCACCAAAAAAAATAGTAAAAATTCGCGGGTTGCCCTAAGCGCCGTCGCGCGTGGATTCCAACGTGATTGGGCGCTCACGCGGAACGAGTTTTGCTCGCTCCTAATGCTTCGAAGGCACGAGTCAAGGAGGGCGTAAAAATGAGCCTCAACACCCGCAAGATACCCGCGACACAATCGGGAACCGACGTCGCGCGCAGCGCCGAGATGCACAACGACCGCACGCACGACAGCACGGTGGATACCGACAGCAAGAATCACGAAGCCGCGCGCATCGCAGGCCACGCGCCGATCGGCCCCGATGAGATCACGACGAGCAACGCATCGCTCGTCAATAGCGTGCCCGACAACCCGTATGCGGAGCTGGCGGGATTCGACAGCCGCATCGGCGGAAATCATCTGCTGCTCGCGCTGGAACCGGGCTATCGCGTGATCGACAAGGGCATGACCATGCCCGAGCCCGTCGAACACTTCGACGACCGCTTTCATGAGGCCAGCACACAAGCGGGCCAACGCACGCGCGGGCGCGTGCATTTCGCGCTGAATCATCAGCGGCCGATGCGCGTGATCGAGCTCGAACGCGTCAAGTGAACGCGATGTCCTCGTCGCACGACGCGTCGTTGCATGGCGCGTCGTGCGAGCTTGCGTTCGTATGCATGCAGCTGCGATTCGAAACTGCTGGTTTCATGACTTCGTCGCATGCACATCTTGTTCGCGTGTGAAACGATCAGCACAATCGGCGCAATCTCACCCACGGAGCAGCAGATGAGCAGAATCGTCGTGATCGGCGCAACGGGCACACTCGGCCAGGCCGTCGCCGCCGAACTGAAAGCGCGGCATGAAGTGATCGAAGTCGGCGCGACGCGTGGCGCGCATCAGGTCGACAGCACGGACCCGGCGAGCGTCGAACGGCTGTTTCAAACCATCGGCAAGGTGGACGGCGTCGTCACGACGACGGGCAAGGTCCACTTCGGCCCGTTGCCCGAGATGACCGTCGAGCAGTTCTGGGTTGGCCTGCGCGACAAGCTGATGGGACAGATCAACGTCGTGCTCGCCGCGCAGAAGTATGTAAGCGACGGCGGCTCGTTCACGCTGACGAGCGGCATTCTCGCCGACGAGCCGATCAACCTGGGCGTCAGCGCGACGACGGTGAATCTTGCGCTCGAAGGCTTCGTGCGCGGCGCCGCGATCGAACTGCCGCGCCATATTCGGATCAATCTGGTGAGCCCGACTGTGCTGACGGAATCGATGGAAAGCTACGCGCCGTTCTTCCGCGGCTTCGAGCCTGTCGATGCGAAGAAAGCGGCGCAGGCGTATCTGCGCAGCGTCGAAGGCGCGCAGACGGGACGCGTGTATCGCGTCGGTTACTAAAACGTTCAATTGACGTCTGTTCGCGAGCGCACGTTGTCGTGCGCTCGTTTTTCATTGCGCGGCGCCTGTCGCTCAATGAATCTCCGGCTCTCCCGTTGCCGCGCTTGCGCCGTCGCGTTGCAGGAAGTCGAAGTCGCAGCCCTTGTCGGCCTGCAGCACATGCACCTGATGCATCGCGCCGTAGCCGCGCGAGAAGCGCGGTGTTGGCGCGACCCACTCGGCCTTGCGGCGCGCGAGTTCTTCATCCGATACCAGCACATTCAGCTTGCGCTGCGGCACATCGAGTTCGATCATGTCGCCGTCGCGCACCAGCGCAAACGGCCCGCCGATAAACGACTCCGGCGCGACGTGCAGCACGCATGCGCCATAGCTCGTGCCGCTCATGCGCGCGTCGGAAATGCGCAGCATGTCGCGCACGCCCTTTTGCAGCACCTTCTTCGGCAGCGGCAACTGGCCCCACTCGGGCATGCCCGGCGCGCCCACAGGCCCCGCGTGCTGCAGCACGATCACGCAGTGCTCGTCGATGTCGAGCGCATCGTCGTCGATGCGCGCCGCCATGTCGTTGTAGTCCTTGAACACCACCGCGCGGCCCGTGTGCACCAGCAGATGCGGCTCGGCTGCGCCCGGCTTGATGACGGCGCCATCGGGCGCGATGTTGCCGCGCAGGACGGCCAGACCGTTGTCCGGCATCAGCGGCTTGCTGCGGCGGCGGATCACGTCGTCATTGAAGATCTGCGCGCCTTCGAGGTTCTCACCGAGCGTCTTGCCGTTCACCGTCTTCTGCGAGCGGTCGATCATATCACCCAGTTCCGCGAGCATCGCCTGCAGTCCGCCCGCGTAATAGAAGTCTTCCATCAGATACGCGCCCGTCGGCCGGATGTTCGCGAGCACCGGCGTCTTGCGCGAAATGCTGTCGTAGCGGTCGAGTGTCAGTTCGATCCCGGCGCGGCGCGCGAGCGCGATCATGTGAACGATTGCGTTGGTCGAGCCCGACAGCGCGAGACAGGTCGTGACCGCGTTGTCGATCGATTTCACCGTGAGGATGTCCGACGGCTTCAGGTCTTCCCACACCATCTCGACGATCCGCATGCCCGTTTTCGCGGACATCTGCGCATGGCGAGAATCCGGCGCGGGGATTGACGCGAAGCCCGGCAGCGTGAAGCCGAGTGCTTCGGCGGCGCTCGTCATGGTGGACGCCGTGCCCATCGTCATGCAGTGGCCGGGCGAGCGCGCAATGCCGCCTTCGACGCCCTGCCAGTCTTCTTCCGTGATCTTGCCTGCGCGCAGGTCGGCCCAGTACTTCCACGTGTCAGAGCCGGAGCCGAGCGTCGCGCCGTTCCAGTTGCCGCGCAGCATCGGGCCGGCGGGCAGGAAGATGGTTGGCAGGTCCATGCTGATCGCGCCCATCAGCAGCGCGGGCGTGGTCTTGTCGCAGCCGCCCATCAGCACGACGCCGTCGGCGGGATACGAGCGTAGCGTCTCTTCCGCTTCCATCGCGAGGAAGTTGCGGTAGAGCATCGTCGTGGGCTTCTGGAACGGCTCCGACAAGGTCTGCACCGGCAACTCGATCGGAAAGCCACCCGCCTGCCAGATGCCGCGCTTGACCTCTTCCACACGCTGCTTGAAGTGCGTGTGGCACGGGTTCATCTCGCTCCACGTGTTGAGGATCGCGATAACGGGCTTGCCCGCATACTCCTCGCGGCTGTAGCCCATTTGCGCCGTGCGCGAGCGGTGGCCGAACGAGCGCAGATCGTTCACGCCATACCAGCGGTGGCTGCGCAGTTCGTCGGGGGACTTACGTTTCTTCGTCTGATCGTTCGACACTTCGACTCCTACCGGCGCTGCTCCTTCACCCGCGACACGATCTGTGTCGGGCTGACGAACTGCAGCGCAATCAATACCCAGATCAGCGTGATCGCCATGTAGATCATCGCCATTGCGTCGATCGACTGCGGCGCGCGCACGCCCGTTGAAAATACAGCGTAGTACAACGCGACGACGAGCGTTTGCGTCGCCGGCCCCGCTGTAAAGAACGTCAGTTCGAACATGCCGATGGTACGGACCAGCACCAGCAGACCGGCCGCAAGCATGCCGGGCACCAGCAAGGGCAGCAGAATATAGCGGAAATAGCGGAACGTATTCGCGCCGAAGATGCGCGCCGCCGATTCAAGGTTCGGATCGATCTGCTCGATAAACGGTGTCATCACGAGAATGACGAACGGCAGCGCGGGCACCAGGTTCGCGAGAATCACGCCGGACAGCGTACCCGCCAGCCCGATCTTGTACATCACGGTCGCCATCGGAATGCCGTATGTCACGGGCGGCACCATCAACGGCAGCAGGAACACGAGCATCGCGAAACGCTTGCCGCGAAACTGCACGCGCGCGAGCGCATACGCGGCGGGCACGCCGAGCAGGATGGACAGCAGCACCACCGCGCCGACCACTTCGACCGTCACCCACAGCACCGCCGCAAGCTGGAAGTCGCTCCACGCCTGCGCATACCAGTGCAGCGTGAAGCCCTGCGGCAGCAGCGTCCCGAACCAGCGCGTCGCGATCGAATTAACCGCCACGGTGGCGATCAGCAGCACGATGTTCAGCAGGAAGAAAATCATCGCGCCCCAGACGAGCGCCTTGTAGATGCGGTCGCGCAAACTGACATGCGGTTTCATCGATTTCACCGTTTGCCCTTGCGGCTCAGCGGGCCACGGATGCGCGACTTGATGATCGGTTGCCATCAGCCTTTACCTCCCGTCGCCGGTCCACTGTAGAAGAAGCGGCGCGCGCCGAGCATCGCGGCGACGATCACCAGTTGCACGAAACCCATCACGATCGCGATCGCCGATGCCAGCGAGTAATCGTAGCTCTCGAACGCGGCTTCCGCCGCTGCAATCGACATCACGCGTGTCGGCCCCGCAGGCGCGCCAAGCAGCACCGCCGATGGAAACACCGAAAACGCCTGTACGAACGACAGACACGCGGCCATCGTCAGCCCCGGCACG
This sequence comes from Paraburkholderia largidicola, assembly GCF_013426895.1. Lineage (NCBI taxonomy): Bacteria > Pseudomonadati > Pseudomonadota > Betaproteobacteria > Burkholderiales > Burkholderiaceae > Paraburkholderia > Paraburkholderia largidicola. The sequence continues at coordinate 1,482,493 of NZ_AP023175.1, forward strand.
AGCAGCGGCAAATAGATCTGTCGGAACTGCTGCCACGGGTTCGCGCCGAGCGTTGCGGCGGCGCTCGCGAGCGTCGGATCGATGCCCGTCACGTACGAGAGCGTCAACAGAAACGCGAACGGGAAACCCGACACCACCAGCGAGATCAGCACACCCCAGAAATTGTGCGTGAGACGCACTTCGTCGGTATAGAGATGCAGCCCTTGAAGCGCTTGCGGAAACCAGCCGTTCGGACCGAAGTACGTGAGCATGCCGTCCGCGATCAGCACGGTGCCGAGCGTGACGGGAATCACCAGCAGCGTCGTGATGAACTTCTGATACGGCGACGGACGGCGCAGCGCGAACGCGACGGGCACCGATACGCCGACGTTGATCAATGTGGCAGGCACGGCGAGCTTCAGCGTGACGAGGATGGTCGGCCACATCGACGTGTCGCTGAAGAACTTCGCGTAGTTCGCCCACATGCCGCCGCCTTCCATCGGGCTGAAGGACAGCGCGAGGCCATAGACGAACGGATAGACGAACAGCGCGAGGATGAACAGCAAGGCAGGCGATACGAGCCACGCCTTGCCGTCCCGTTGCGCGGCGGGTGTCGCTGCGGACGCGGGCGTCAGCGTGCTCATGACGGCTCTCCGTCGTAGACCAGCGTGCGCGACGACGGCACGCGCAGCGTGATGCGCTCGCCTTCGGCAAAGTCGCCCGCGACGCGCGCCCACAACTCGCCGAACGCGCTCTTCACACGAATCAGCGAATCGCGGCCGCCGTATTCGACCGTCGTGACCTGTGCGTCGAACGCGTTTTCTGCACCGGGCGCGGCGCGCTCCATGTCCTCCGGTCGCAATGCGACGGAAACACGTTTGCTATTGAAGCCGTCCATGGCCATACCGATCAGGCGCACGCCGTTCGATTCGACTGCCACGCCTTCGCCCTGCGTGCCTTCGAGCGTGAACGGCAGCACATTGCGATAACCCATGAACCGCGCGACGTGCAGATTTTTCGGCCGCCCGTAGACTTCCTTCGGCGTCGCGACCTGCTGCACGACACCCTCTTTCATCACGACGATGCGGTCGGCCATCGACAGCGCTTCGTCCTGATCGTGCGTCACATAGATGGTCGCGCGATCCAGCTGGCTATGAATGCGGCGAATCTCGGCGCGCATTTCGATGCGCAGCTTCGTGTCGAGATTCGACAGCGGTTCGTCCATCAGGATCAGTGGTGGCTCGATCACAATGGCGCGCGCAATCGCCACACGCTGCTGCTGACCGCCCGACAACTGTCCCGGCAGCTTCCTCTCATGGCCGACCAGTTGCACGAGTTGCAGCGCTTCGCGCGCGCGCTTCACCGTTTCCGCCTTCGCCATGCCGCGCATCTTCAGGCCGAAGCCGACGTTGTCGAGCACCGACATATGCGGAAACAGCGCGTAGTTCTGAAACACCATGCCGAAGCCGCGCTTTTCGGGCGGCAACACATCGATGCGTTTGTCGTCGAGCCAGATGCCGCCGCCGGACAATGGCTGCAAGCCCGCGATGCAGTTGAGCGCCGTCGACTTGCCACAACCCGACGGCCCGAGCAATGCGATGAATTCTCCGCGTCGGATATTCAGATCGAGACCCTGCAACGCGGCCACCGACTGCCCTTCGGCATTCACGAAACTGCGGCTGACGGACTCGAGGCGCAACTGTTCAAAGTGATGCTTCATGATCGCTTCCCTACGATGTTGCATGGCCGCGCCTTATGACGCTTCATAAGACGACACTTCATAAGACGCGCCGACACATATCGCCGATGTGCGCAAGGCGTCATGCAGGCCCTGCGCGGCATCGGCTGCTCCGCTTTGCGCGGTGATGGGTACGCGTTGGTATGAACTTACTTGGTCTTTTGCGCGCCCACTTCGCGGTCCCACTTCTGGAACGCTGCGACCATCGCTGCCGCGCTCAACGGCTGAACGTGCGGACGATCGGCAAGCAGTTTCGCGTATTCCGGACGGCCGAACTTCTTCAGCACGTCCTGGCTGTGCTCGGGCGCTTGTGCTTCCGTCACGCCCTTGATGGCCGGGCCCGGATAGAAGTAGCCGTCGTCATAGGTCAGGGCTTGCTGCGCCGGCTCAAGCATGAAATTCATCAGCTTGTAGAGCGTGTCGAGCTTTTCTTTGGGCACGCCTTTCGGGATCACCATGAAGTGCGCGTCGTTGACCCACGTCATGTTGTCGAACGCCTGCACCTTGAACTCAGCCGGCACGATGCCGAGCGCACGCGGGTTGATGTCCCAGCCCGTCACGGTGACGGTCATGTCGCGCGTGCCTTCGCCGAGTTCCTTCATCACCGCCGACGTGCCGCCCGGATAATAAGGAATGCAGTCGTTCAGCTGCTTGAGGAACGCCCAGGTCTTATCCCAGCCATTGACAGGGTCTTTCGGGTCCTTGTCGCCAAGCACGTACGGCAGGCCCATCAGGAACGTGCGGCCCGGACCGGAATTGGCCGGACGCGCGTAGATCAGCTTGTTCGGATGCGCCTTGCACCATTGCAGGAGTTGATCTGGCGTCTTGGGCGGATCGCTGACTTTGGCCGGGTTGTATTCGATCAGCGGTCCGGCCGGCATATAGGCGACTTCGAGCCCGAAGCCCTGTGCGAGATCCTGCATCTTGCGCGGACCGGGCGCGTACTTGTCGAGCACGCCGGGGAATGCCGCGTTGTTCTCCGGCAGCAGCTTGACCCACAGGTTCTGCTCGATGCCGGCGGCAAGCGCGTCGGTGCCTGTCAACACGAGGTCGATGTCCGAGCGGCCGGCCGCCTGCATCGCCTTGATCTTGCCGGGCAACTGCGGCGCGGGCGCGTTGGTGTAGGTGATGTTGGAAACGAGATTCGGGTACTTGGCCTTGAAGGCTTCAAAGCCCTTTTGCGTCAGCTGGAGATCGCCCGCGACGTCGACGATATTGATCGTGACGGCATCTGCCGCTCGCGCCGCTTGCGTGAATCCTGCCACTGCTGCGCCAACGGCTACGCACAGTGCCGCCACCTTGAGTGGCAACTTCGCTGACAACTTGCCAGAAAAAGCCATTTCGTCTCCTCGCCTCTTTATATGGAACGTCCGCCGACGGGATCCGCGGCGCTGACGTGTTACGGGCTGCTAGTGGGTGAAACATAACGAACGGGCACGCATGATGTCAAGCAAATTTTAGCCTGACGCGTTCATTGCGCGATGACCTTTCAAATTCTTCAAGTCCTTTTATGGTAAGGATTTCAGCGGGTTTTGCCGATTCGTCCGTTCGGCATAGGGAGAACACCAAGATACGACTTGTTAGGCAACTTCAGCCGCCGCGCAAGCCCTGGGTATTCACATACAGCGAATACAGACCGTGGCTCGCGGCCATGAACAGGCGGTTGCGATGCCTGCCGCCAAAGCACACGTTCGCGCAGCGCTCCGGCAACGCGATATGCCCGAGGGCTTCGCCTTGCGACGAGAACACGCGCACACCGTCGAGTTCGTCGGTGCCCATGCCCCAGCCGCACCACAGGTTGCCGTGAATATCGATCCGGAAGCCATCCGGCGTGCCGTCCTGGGCGTCGATCAGTACGCGGTTGTTCGCGAGCGTGCGCCCTTCGCCGACCACATCGAATGCGCGGATCGTGCGCGGATTCGATCGCGATTCGACGATGTACAGCACCGATTCATCCGCCGAGAACGCGAGCCCGTTCGGGCCGATCACTTCGTCGCAAACCATCGTCACTTCACCCGTCTGCCCGTCCACGCGATATACGTTTTGCGGCAGTTCCGGCTCCTGCTTCTCGCCTTCATAGAAGCTGTCGATGCCGAACGATGGGTCCGTAAACCAGATCGAGCCATCCGACTTCACGACGACATCGTTCGGCGAATTGAAGCGCTTGCCCTGGTAACGGTCGGCGATCACGGTGATCGAGCCATCGTATTCGGTGCGCGTGACGCGCCGCGTCAGATGCTCGCAGGTGACGAGCCGCCCTTCGCGGTCACGCGTATTGCCGTTCGCATTGTTCGACGGCCGGCGAAATGGCCTCACCGCGCCCGTCTCCTCGTCCCAGCGCAGCATGCGGTTATTCGGAATGTCGCTCCACAGCACGTAGCGGCCGTCGCCGAACCATACGGGCCCCTCGGACCAGCGCGCGCCCTGATAGAGACATTCGACGGAAGCCGAGGCGAGGCGCAATGCATCGAAGCGAGGATCGAAACTGCGAATGGCGGGATCAGGATAGCGGCGCGAGTTCGGGTAGTTGAGTTCGGTCATGGCGCTGTCAGAGCAACGCCGGGCGTCGAATCGATCGACGCCCGGCGTTCGTGGTGGTGACGGGTTATGGGTAGTAATGCTGCCTGAAAGGCTACCGCGAACAACCGCGAGCCGTCACGTCTGCGCCGGCTTTCCGTCGCGCAGACGCCAGAGCTTCAGCGGATTGTCGTCGTGCAGCGATTGCGGCAGCAATTCGGCCGGCAGGTCCTGGTAGCAAACGGGACGCAGGAAGCGCTCGATCGCCGTCGCACCGACCGACGTCGCGCGCGGATCGGACGTCGCCGGGAACGGGCCGCCGTGCACCATCGCGTACGACACTTCGACGCCCGTCGGGAAGCCGTTGGCCAGAATGCGGCCGGCCTTGCGCTCGAGCGTCGGCAACAGGCGTCGCGCGATGTCGTAGTCTTCAGGCTCGATCTGCAGCGTGGCCGTGAGCTGGCCTTCGAGGTATTCGGCCACCTTCACCATTTCCTCGATGTCGGCGCATGTGACGATCAGCGAAGTCGGCCCGAAAATCTCGTCTTCGAGTTCCGCGGAAGTCAGAAACTGTATCGCCGACGTCTGGAACAGCGCGGGCAGCGCGGCGCAGGTCGCATCCGACGACGTGCCGCGCGCAATGCTCTGCACGCCACGCTGCTCGGTGCGATGCGTAATGCCGCCCTGATACGCGCTGGCGATGCCCGGCGTGAGCATCGTCTGCGCGCTCTTTTGCGCGAGCGCCTTCGCCGCAGCGTCGATAAATATCTGCTTGTTCGGTCCGTCGAGAAGCAGCACGAGACCAGGATTCGTGCAGAACTGTCCGACGCCGAGCGTGACCGATTCAATAAAGCCCGTTGCGATCTGCTCCGCACGCCTTGCCAGCGCGCCGGGCAGCACGAAGAACGGGTTGATGCTGCTCATCTCGGCGAACACGGGAATCGGCTCGCGCCGCTTCTGCGCCAGATTGACCAGCGCAAGGCCGCCGGCTCGCGAGCCCGTGAAGCCGACCGACTTGATCGCCGGATGCTGAACGAGCGCTTCGCCGATCTCATTGCCCGCGCCGACCACGAGCGAGAACACGCCTTCGTGCAAGTCGCAATCAGCGACCGCTTTCTGAATGGCGCGGCCAACCAGTTCGGACGTACCGAGATGCGCAGGGTGTGCCTTCACGACAACCGGGCAACCCGCCGCGAGCGCCGATGCCGTATCGCCGCCCGCTACGGAAAACGCGAGCGGAAAATTGCTCGCTCCGAATACGCCGACGGGACCAACGGGAATCTTCTGCAAACGCAGGTCGGGACGCGGCAGCGGCTTGCGATCCGGCTGAGCGGAATCGAGTGTGGCGGTGAGCCAGCGGCCCTCGCGCACCAGCGATGCGAACAGCTTGAGCTGCCCGACGGTACGCGCCCGCTCGCCTTCGAGCCGCGCCTTGGGCAGCGCGGATTCGGCCTGCGCGCGCTCGATCAGGGCGTCGCCGAGCCCGAGGATGTTCTCTGCGACGGTCTCGAGAAAATGCGCGCGAATTTCGAGGGAAGTCTGACGGTACGAATCGAAGGCGAGCGCGGCCAGTGTGCACGCGCGATCCACTTCGACCGTGCCGCCCGCACCGAACTCGGGTTCGATTTCCATGTTGCGCGCCGGGTCGAACGCGCGCAGCGTGCCTTTGGTGCCGCGCACCTCGGACCCGCCGATCAGCATGTCACCGGTAATTTGCATGTCCTGCTCCTGTCGATGGCTGCGCGGCAGGAACACATGTCGCGTCGCGCGGCCGGAAATCCAAATAGTGCGACGTCAAGAATGGGCGGACGATTCCGCGAGACGGCGCTCGAAGTCGAGCAAAGCCGGCGTCGCAACTTCGATCTTCGCATGATGTTCAAGCGGCGTCGAACAGCGGCGTCGAACGCAACAGCGGCGAGATCGGCCGCATGTCCGCGAGCGTCGACAACGTGACCGCGTCGTGCAGCGAACGCATCAGTCAGTCGCTCATTCCTGATATCACCTTTGACCGGTTCACGCTTTTCAGCAGCCGGCGCAGGTAGTCGTCGCGCGAAGGATCGTCGCGCACGATCGCGTACTTCACAGCAACGAATGTGCCGCGCGAGCCTGTCGACGGACGATCTGGAACACGTGCGTCGGGCGGCTCGGCGCAAAGACAATCACCTGGCCAAATTAGCATCGTCTCGCCAATGTTGTCAAACAACTTTGGGTGCGCGAATACTACAATGCAACATGCATGATCGTGCTTTCTTCATATGAATAAAGGCCCGAGATGCTGCGCTGCAGATCTGACTTATAAAAATGCTGGTATGACAACGAATGGAAAATCGGACCGGTTTGAATCAAACGTTTTGTAATCTCTTCCGATTTTCAAGATCGAACCGTATTTAATACCGACCCAAAATCGCGCAAAAACCCTACTAAATAACAGCTTATTCAGATGGCTGTCAGCCACGGCAGGAGCGGATTTGCGGCATTTGCTGCAGAATTGCGTCAACGCAATTAATTCCCGGTTGGCGCAACGCCCGATTTTGAGCCATAAATGAAACAGGCGAGAAATTCTCTATCGCCAATTCGTATTAACCGGCGAATATAGTGATAAATTGATGCGCAACAAGACCCATGAGTAACCGCAGCATCGGCATGGCCATAGCCCCCACCGCTGCGAACCTCGAGAGATAGACTTTGCCGCAACATTTCATTGAACAGATGTCGCCGTTGCTGGAAGCGGAGAACGATGTCAGCTGGTTCCGCGAAGTCGCCCGACTGGCAGACGGCTGGGGCTTCGACCGCGTGCTGGTCGGCATCCTTCCACGGCCGGGCATGCGGCTGGAAGACGCGTTCATCCGGAGCACGTACTCTCCATCGTGGCGGCAGTTCTACAACGATCAGGGGTTCGCGCACATCGACCCGACCGTCGCGCATTGCATGACGAAGTCGTCACCCCTGATCTGGTCGCCAGATCTGTTCGTCACCTATCCGGCTCAGACGATGTACGAAGAAGCTCGCGCGCACGGCTTGCGCGCCGGCGTGAGCCTGCCTATTCACGGGCCGAGGCAGGAATCGGGGCTGATCTGCTTCGTCAACGACCGTAATCCGACCGACGACTTCTGGCGTCATCTCGACGTCGTGTTGCCCAACCTGGTGCTGTTGCGCGATCTCGTCATCGACACGAGCCAGCCGCACCTGAATGCTCACACGCAGGCGTTGGTGCCGAAGCTCACGCCGCGCGAACAGGAATGCCTGAAATGGACCGCACGCGGTAAGTCCACTTGGGAAATTTCGCACATTCTTAATTGCTCGGAAGCCGTGGTGAACTTCCACCTTAAGAACATTCGCACGAAATTCGGCGTGAACTCACGGCGCGCGGCGGCCGTGATTGCAACGCAACTCGGCCTTATTGATCCAGGTTGATGAGTTCGCGCGCTTCCGGGTTGTGGAGCACCTTCTCTGCCCTGCCCAGATCGCCGTCCGTGACCGTCTTGGTGAAGTAGAGGCCCAGCAGGATCGAGACGGGTGCCGGAATTTCAGCGCCCGATTCAAAGCGGCTGCCGCGCGATTGGGTCACGCCAAAGCGCGCCCAGAATTGACGTTGGCTCTCCTTCTTTTTCTTGCGGTACGCGATGATCAGCACGCGGTCCACGCCAGTTGAAGTATCCGCGCCACGGCTCTGCACGGTCGGTTGAACGTTTGCGTGAACGCCCGCTTGCCAGTGATTCTGAAGTTCCATGATGGTTTTTCCCTGTGTTTGACCCTCATCTCAATTTTGTAATCATCAGACGGACTGAGCACCTATCCAGGTGAATAGGTGTTTTTTTTATCCGAAATGCATACGGTTTCCTGCGTACCGCGACCAACGTAAGGAGCACACCATGCATACGGCGATTCGGATTGGCACACGGCAAGAGTTCGACAACAACCACATCAACGAGATGTACCGGCTGCGCGCCCGCGTCTTCCGGGACCGCATGGGATGGGACGTTCCGACCATCGCTGGCATGGAGATCGACGGCTACGACGCGCTCGGGCCGTATTACATGCTCATCCAGGACGCCGACCGCGCGGTGCGCGGCTGCTGGCGGCTGATGCCCACGGAAGGCCCCAACATGCTGAAGGATACGTTCCCGCAGTTGCTCGACGGTCACGACGCCCCAATCGGGAGGCATATATGGGAACTGAGCCGCTTTGCTATCGAAACGGATGGAGAGCAAACGTTTGGCTTTGCAGATTTGACGATGCACGCCATCCACGAACTGGTGACGTTCGCGGACCGGATGAGCATCACGCGCTATGTGACCGTCACGACGGTGGCGATCGAGCGGCTGTTGCGCCGCACGGGCATCGAAGTGACGCGGTTGGGGCCGCCCGTGAAGATCGGCGTCGAACGCACGATCGCGCTCGACATCACCGTCGACGCGATTCGCGCAGCCGTCTGCAAGCCGATGCCCGTGGCGGCTTGAGTTTGCGTTCGAGCCTCAGCCGAGCCTAGCTGCGCCGGAACGTGATGTGCGAGATCCGGCGCACCAGCAGCGCCGCCGCCAGCGCGGCGCAGCCCGTCAGCACGACGCCGATGTGGATCGACTGCACCAGCACGTGACGCGCGGCGTCGAACAGCGCCGGCCCTTCGAGGCCGGCGCGTTTCAGTTCGATCAGCAGCGAGTCGCGCAGGTTTTCGTCGACGAGAATGCGTGGATCGGCGAGCTTCGGCCGCCATGCCGACGCGACGGTTTCGCCGAGCACGCGCAACGACTCTTCCACGCCCGACGCATAGCGCCGGTTCACGATCGTCGCGACGATGCTGGTGCCGAGCATGCCGCCCACCATCCGCGTCGATTGCAGCAGCGCCGTCGTGATGCCGAAGCGCTCGCGGCCGGCAATCTCCTGGCCGAACACGTTCAGGTTGTTGAGAATGAAACCGAGCCCGATGCCGACGGCCGCCATCGACAGTTCGAGATAGAGATGCGGCGTCGCGGGTGTGGCGAGCGCGATGCCCACTGAAGCGACGACGAGCAGGCTGAAACCGATCGTCAGAATCGCCGTCGGGCGCTTCATGTGAATCACGATGCGCGTATTGATCATGCTGCCGAGGGCGATGCAGGCGGCGATCGGCGTCGCGAGCAGGCCGGCCTGCTGCGGTGACAGCCCGAAACCGCCTTGCAGCAGCAGCGGGGCGAAAAAGATCAGCGAGAACATCACGAAACCCGACAGCACCGACAGCGTGAACAGCGTCACTAGCTGCGGGTCCTTGAACAGGTCGAGCGGCACGATCGGGTGTGTCGCGCGCCGCTCGCAGACCAGCAGCGCGGCCGCGCCCACCACGACCAGCACGGCGAGTATCAGGTTGCCCGTGGTCAGGCCGTCCTTCGGCACGGCTTCGATGAACGTCTGAAGCCCGCCGAGCACCAGCGCGACGAGCGCGGCGCCCGCCCAGTCGATCCGCACGTCGCCCGTGCGCTCGCGCCGGTAGTACGGCAGATGCGCCCAGATGAAGTACAGCGCGAGCGCGCCGACGGGCAGATTGACGAGAAATGTCGAGCGCCAGCCGAATTGTTCGCTGAGCCAGCCGCCCAGCGACGGCCCCGCCGCCGTGCCGATTCCGTAGGCGGCCGCCAGCACCACCTGCCAGCGCACGCGGGTGCGCGGGTCGGGAAAGAGATCGGGGATCGACGCGAACGCGGTGCCGACCATCATCCCGCCGCCCACGCCCTGCAACCCGCGCGCGAACACCAGAAACGGCATGCTGGGTGCGAGGCCGCACAGCCCCGACGCCACGGTGAAAACGATCACCGCCGTAATCACGAAATACTTGCGGCCGAAATAGTCGCCGAGCCGCCCGAACACGGGCACTGTGACGACGGACGCCAGCAGATAGGCGCTCGCAATCCACGCGTAATACTCGAAACCGTGCAGTTCGACGACGATCGACGGCAATGCCGTGCTGACGACCGTCTGATCGAGCGCGACCAGCATGTTGACGAGACCGATGCCGAGCATGGCCAGCAGTGCGTCGCGAAAAACCAGGGGACGGGAAGAATTCACTTCTTTGCGATGCGGCGCAGTACGCGTCGCATTTTCAGATCAGGGGGAGAGGGAACAGGGCCGCAAGCACAGCACAACGGCCCGGCAAGGCGGAAAACGTCAGGAGCCGAACATCCGGTCACGCGCATGCTCGAGATGCAGGCGCATCGCCTGGCCCGCCGCGGCTGCGTCCTTGCTGCGGATCGCTTCGAGCACGGCCAGATGCTCGGCCTGCACGAGCCGCTGGCGCTCGAGCGTCTTCACCAGCGACAGGTTACGCGACAGATTCATGCTGAACACGATCTGCTCTTCGATGAACGACATCATCGTGATGAAGAACTGGTTCTTCGACGCACGCGCGACCGCAAGGTGAAACGCGAAGTCGTCCTTCGCGCCGATGCCCTGCGTTTCGATCACGCGCTCCAGTTCGTCCCATGCGTGCTGGATCGCGGCGATGTCATCGGCTTCGGCCATTTGCGCAGCCAGTTCGGCAGCGCCCGACTCCGTCACGATGCGGAAGTCGTAGCAGCGGCGGATATCGGACAACGTCTCCAGCGGCGCGAAGCGACGCACATCGGGGTCCGGACGGCGCGCGACCGTCGTACCGGAGCCGTGCCGCGTGACGATGATGCCGTCGGCGCGCAGCCTCGCGAGCGCCTCGCGCACCGTCGGCCGCGACGTCTCGAAGCGCTCCGCGAGCGCATGCTCGGTCGGCAGGCGCTCGCCTTCCTTGTATTCGCCTTCGAGAATGCGGTTGAGGATGTCTCCGTAGATCTTGTCCGGCAGACCGGTCGATTTGCGCTCGTTCATCGTCGAGAGAAGCGGCTTGTCAGAGTAGATTGGAATTGTAAGGCAAATAACGTGCGCTACCGGGTGAAATCACGGCGGATTCCGGCCCGAACACGCGTGGTTGCGCGCACCCCGCCAGTATGAACGACCTCACGTCCGACAGCAAAATTTGACAAATCTTTGATTGACATCTGCATTCCCGCCCATCGAAACCCGCCTTTTCCCGACGATCGTTTAAGCTGCAGACGCAATCCGGACCTATTCAAACCGCTTTCACGGGCGGCCCGCGCAGGCGGAACACGGCCGCGCGACGCCCTCCACGACACGGAGGCTTCATGTACACACGCATCCTTGTTGCCGTCGATGGCAGCAACACGTCGCGCCGCGCATTCGACGGCGCACTGGATCTGGCCAGCAAGCTGGGCGCGACACTGCGCGCGTTCTACGCGGTCGAAAACACGCCGATGTACTTCGACGCGCCCGGCTACGATCCGTCCATCTTGCGCAACCGTCTTGTCGAGCAGGGCAAGGAGTTGACGGCGGAACTGTCGGCGTCGATGCGCGAGCATGGCGTATCGGGCGATATCGCAGTGGGCGAGGCGTCATCCTTCGACGACGTGCCGACGCTCGTGCTGCGCGCCGCCGCCGATTTCAACGCTGACCTGATCGTGATGGGCACGCATGGCCGGCGCGGCATGCAGCGGCTGATTCTGGGCAGCGTAGCCGAGCGGTGCGTACGTCAATCGACATTGCCTGTGTTGCTGATTCCTTCCGCTGCCGGCGGCGGCGACACCGAGGAAGAACCCAGGCCCTGAGCATCGCGCGCGAAGCAGAGCCTGACGCCGCTCAACCGGACGCTGGCTGGCGACGCGTCATTTTGCCGCCTGGTTGCGCGCGCATCGAGTGGGACAATCGGTTGTCACCCTTTTATTGCCGGTTGGTCCCATGCTCAATCCCATCGCAGTTACCGCCGCTGTCGCTCCTGCCCGCGCTGTCCGCCGCAGCCCCGCCTCGTCCACGCAGCGCGCCGTGCGCAGCGCTGCGCGCTGTTCGTCGTGCGCGATGCGTCATCTGTGCATGCCGCAAGGCGTGGCCGCCAACGAGATGCCGCAGCTCGAAGCGCTGATCTGCTCGGCGCGCTCGGTGCGACGCGGCGAGGCGCTCTATCGCGCGGGCGATGCGTTCGACAGCCTGTACGCCGTGCGCTCGGGATCGTTGAAGACGGTGATGGCCCATCGCGATGGCCGCGAGCAGGTCACGGGCTTGAGGATCGCGGGCGAAGCGCTCGGTCTCGACGGCATCAGCAGCGACCAGCATGCATGCAGCGCCGTCGCGCTTGAAGACAGCTCGGTGTGCATCATCCCTTACGCGGCGCTCAAGCATCTGTGCCGCGAGATCGGCTCGATGCAGGAACGGCTGCACAAGCTGATGGGCGAGCAGATCGTCCGCGAGGCCGCGCAGATGATGGTGCTCGGCTCGTTGAGCGCCGACGAGCGCGTCGCTGCATTCCTGCTCGATATCTCCGGGCGCAACGCGCAGCGCGGTTATTCATCGGCGGAATTCAATCTGCGGATGACGCGCGAAGACATGGGCAGCTACCTCGGCATGACGCTCGAAACCGTGAGCCGCACCCTGTCAAGATTTCAAAAACGCGGACTGATCGACGCACAAGGCCGCTTCATTCATATCGTCGATCCCGAAGGCTTGCGCCAGGTCGGCGCCGCGCCGAACGCCTGATCCCGCCAAGGTCCCGCGCGCCGCTTCGTCTCGCACGACGCCGGCGCGCATGCGCCTGGCACGTCTCCTGCGCCTGCGGTACAGTTCAAGATTATTCTTCTCGGCGAGAGTCGGGTCTTCGGCACCCCGCACTCGTCTCGTGCATAGATGCTTGCTGTCCCCACGAGGAGACCCGGCGAATGAACCGCGACCCCGCTCCGCACCACCCGCTGGCCGAACGTCTCATCGACGCGCGCCGCGTGACCGACGCCCTGTTCTCGGTTGTCAAACCCGAATACCTCTATGACCGGCCGATCCGCGAACGCCACCGGATCGTCTTTTACATCGGCCACCTCGAAGCTTTCGACCGCAATCTGTTCGACGAACGCCTGTGCCCGCTGCCCGCGTTCGCGCCGGAACTCGACAGGCTGTTCGCGTTCGGCATCGATCCCGTCGACGGTGGCTTTCCCACCGACCAACCTTCCGACTGGCCCTCGATCGACGCCGTGCGCGACTACGCGCGCAAGGCGCGCGAGCAGATCGACAGCCGTCTTGCCGCCTATGAGTTCGGCAGCGGCGGCATGGCGACGGGCTCGCCCGAGCAACTGATGCATGTCGCCATCGAACACCGGCTGATGCACGCGGAAACGCTCGCGTACATGCTGCATCAGTTGCCGCTGGAGATGAAGGCCGCGCCGCCGGGCGTCACGTCCACTGCGCAATACACGCGCAACGTTGAAGCGTCGCCGATGGTACGCGTGTCGGCAGGCGAGGCCGTGCTCGGCATGAAGAAGGAAGATGGACGCTTCGGCTGGGACAACGAGTTCGGCGAGCAGCGCGTGCAGGTCGACGCGTTCGAGATGGACCGCTACATGGTGACCAACGCGCAATTCCGCGAGTTCATCGACGCAGGCGGCTATCGCAATCGCGCTTACTGGAACGATAAAGACTGGGCGTGGAAGGAAGCGGAGGGCGTCGCGCATCCCGTCACATGGTCGCGGAATGCAGACGGCGAGTGGACGTTGCGCACGATGTTCGAAGATATCCCGCTGCCGCCCGATTGGCCCGTCTACGTGAGCCACGCGGAGGCAAGCGCCTACGCACATTGGGCCGGCAAGACACTGCCCACGGAAGCGCAATGGCAGCGCGCCACGCAAGGCGTGCCGGACGCGCCTTCGGGCAACTACGATTTCCGCAACTGGGACCCGCAAGCCGTCGATGCATCGCCGGGGAATGTCAGCGCGTTCGGTGTCGAAGGCCAGTTTGGCAACGGCTGGGAATGGACGTCGTCGCTATTCGATGCGCTGCCGGGCTTCGAGGCGTTTCCGTTCTATCTCGGCTACTCGGCCAATTTCTACGATGGACAGCATTACGTGCTGAAGGGCGGTTCGGCGCGCACCGCGCAATGTATGATCCGGCCGACGTTCCGCAACTGGTTTCAGCCGCGGTATCAGCATGTGTATGCGGGGTTCAGGTGCGTCAGTGCTTCTGACAGCTAAGACGTGAACTGGCGAACACACTCGGATGCCTACCGCATCCAGGAGACAGCCTTGAGAATGGAATCGCCACTGCTCGTGACATGCGCGCGTGGCCGTCCCGAAGCGAGGTTTTCCAGCGATATGAGTTGACGCTGCAGGAGCGTGTCGAGCTCCGCGCGGCCCAGTTCAATCTGATCCGGCGCATCCTTGATGAGCATCAAGGTGGCGAATTCATGCGGACTCAACATACCGTCTCCTCGGTTGGGTCTGTCGGCACAGGGTTAGTCGGCTCGCTGACATGCAGCAAGCCGACTACCGGTTCAATGACACTCCTTAGTGGTTCATCTGCTGGATGCCCGCCACTCGCCACGCCTGGTCGCCCTGCACGCTCCTGACGATGTTCCAGATCTCCTGGAACGGCTGGGCCATCTGTGCATCGTCCTCCCGCATCTGACCGTAAAAGCGAACGCTGACCAGCGTTTCATTCGCGTTGCTTTCCGTGCCCAGCACCTCGGCATCGAGTTGCGTGACTTCCGTCACGCTCGGCTCGCGGCCTCGGGCTTCCAGATCCATCTTGAGTTGCCTGAACATGTCCGGCGTCGTCAGTTCGAACAGATCACCCTGCTCGTTTCTGTCCCACGCGCCTTGAAGACGCATGAACAGGGTTTTTGCCGTCGTCAGGAAGGCAGCCTGGTCGGGACCGAGCGCAAGTCCCGGTGCCTGCACGGCGCCTGCCGCGCCCATCGAACCCATCGCTGCACGCGGCCAGCCCGTGGGCGTCGCGTCAGGCCGCGCTTGCCCGATCCGATTGAGAAGTGATGAGCCGTTCGCTTGCTGTCGGCTCGCGGCGCCATGCCCGTAAGCCAGATCCGGACGACGCCGGTTGGCAATAAAGCGGAACAGCATCACGCCGGCGAACACCACCAGCCCGATGAGCAGCGCATTCGACAGCATTTGCGCCAGCCCTTCACCCAGCCCGAACGACGACAGCAACGCCGCAATCCCAAGGCCCGCGGCCAGGCCGGCGAGCGGGCCCATCCAGCGGTTACCGGCCGCGGCAGCAGGGGCCTGCGCGGCCTG
The DNA here is from genome assembly GCF_013426895.1 of Paraburkholderia largidicola. Lineage (NCBI taxonomy): Bacteria > Pseudomonadati > Pseudomonadota > Betaproteobacteria > Burkholderiales > Burkholderiaceae > Paraburkholderia > Paraburkholderia largidicola. The sequence continues at coordinate 1,497,808 of NZ_AP023175.1, forward strand.
TTGCGCCGGCTGGGCTTGCTGGCGTTGTTGCGCCTGCCCGGACGGCGACGCCGTCTGCGACTGGCGGCCGATACTTTGACCGCCGCCCACCCGCTTCGCCTCGGCATCGTTCGACGCCATGGCGCCGAGGGCTAGCAGTCCCGCCAGACCGAGCGCCGCGGTCCCGCGCGTGACCGAACCGGCGGCACGTCGAAGGTGATTGACGAATTGCATGAACATAAAAACCTCTTCTGGTAAGTCAGTGGAACTGCCCGCATCGTGCGCTGCACAGTCGCGCCAACGACATTACGAACAGTAATATTTTTGATGATCAAACCTGCGGCCTTTGCGCCTGTAATCCGTGATGGCCGACGTGAAAACTGTTGCCGTGGATGTAGTGCTCCAGTTGCCGGATCGTGTGGTCCTGCTCGGCAATCAGGTTCTTGATCAGATCGCCGATCGATACCATTCCGATCACCTGCCCCGCCGCAATCACGGGCAAATAACGTATCCGGTGTTCCGTCATCAGCGCCATGCATTCGTCGGTTGTCTGCTGCGGGCCGACGTAGCGCACCGCCGTCGACATGATGTCGCGCACCGGTGTATTCCTTGATGAGCGGTCCATCAGAACGATTTTCCGCGCATAGTCGCGCTCGGTGACGATGCCGGCCAGGCGCCCTTCGTTTGCGACGATCAGCGCGCCGACCTTCCGGTGCGCCATGATTGCGATCGCGTCGTAGACGGATGCGGATGCCTGAGTGGACCACACTGTCTGTGAATCTTTCGAACGAAGAAATTGCGCAACCGATGCCATAAGTCACCTCTGTCAGTGTCGTTAGCCGCTCGCGGGCGTCCAGGTGCGAGGCTTCAATCTAACCGAACCCGGGCGAATATAAAATTCGCATTTTTATTGCCAACAGTTCGAAAAAACCGTAGCGTTGATCGACCGACGGAGGGGGCGTGAACTTCAAGCATCTGCATTACTTTTGGGTGGCGGCGCACGCGGGAGGGATCGTCCGCGCTGGCGAGCAGTTGCACATCTCGCCGCAAACGCTCAGCGGCCAGATCAAGCTGCTCGAAGAATCGCTGGATAAGAAGCTGTTCAGGAAGAGCGGGCGCACCATCGAACTGACGGATGCCGGCCGGCTGGTGCTCGATTACGCGGACGAAATATTCTCGCTGGGCTCGGAACTCGAGAGCGCGGTGCGGCGGGAGAACGAATCCGGCGCGCAAACGCGCTTTCGCGTCGGGATTGCGGATTCTGTTCCGAAGGCCATCGCGTACCGGCTCCTGGAACCAGCGCTGGGCGCACCCGTGTCGATCCGCATGATCTGTCACGAAGGCAAGCTGCATGCGCTGCTCGCGCAACTGGCCGTGCACCGCCTCGACCTGATCATCGCGGATGCGCCCATTCCCGCCGACGTCAATATCAAGGCGTTCAATCACCGGCTCGGCCGTTCGACGCTGAGCTGCTTCGGCGCGGAAACGCTGGTCCAGACCGCGAAAAAACGTTTCCCGTTGTCGCTCGGTCAATTGCCGGTGTTGCTGCCCGGCACGGAATCCGCAGTGCGCCGCAAGCTGGATCACTGGCTGGCATCACATGCCATTTCGCCGCGCATCGTCGGCGAATTCGACGACGGCGCGATGACCCTGGCGTTCGGCCGCGAGGGCCGCGGCGTGCTGTTCGCGCCCACCGCGCTGGAGAGCCAGCTACAGGTAGAGCACAAACTGACGATGGTCGGCCAGATCAACACCATCGTCGAAGAGTTCTTTGCGATCTCGATTGAGCGCCGTATCAGTCATCCGGCTGTCGCGATGATCATGGACGCGGCGCGCAGCGAACTGTTCAATGGTTAGCGGACCGTGTGCCCTTTGCGGTCCCTGAACGACTTCCGAACCGCCGACTCTAAAGATCAGGGTCCTTCGACCTCACGTATGAGCCTCTGCGTATTGAACCCATAGAAAACGGACTCAGCGGTATTTGTCCATGCCTCGTTGCGCCGTCGCCGGTCGTCTGAACCGGGGCTCGAGGCGGGGAGAACGCACATGAACAAGCTCGTTCGTTTTCTGGCCGCTGCCGCGCTCGGCGCGGGGTCGGCCGGCCTCGCACAGGCGGGCGGTGTGTCGGTGGGCGTCGGCATAGGCATCGGTGTGCCGGGCGCCGTGTATGTCGGTCCGCCCGTTCTCTATGCGCCGCCGCCCGTCGTCTATGGGCCGCCGGTGATCTATGGACCGCGCCCCTGGCCCGGCTACTATCGTTACCCCTATTGGTACGGCGGCTATCGAGGCTATTACGGTCGCGCTTACTACGGTCCTGGCTACTACTATCGACGTGGTTACTACGGACATCGCGGGTGGCGCTACTAGATGCGCCGCGAGCGCATCGTTCATTGCGCCTCGCCGCCGGCGATCGACTGGATGATGGTCGCGAGCTGCCGGCTCATCGGCAGGTCGAGGCTTGTGCCGGACGGCAGGCGGCGCAAGAACCAGCGCTTGTACTGACGATCGATTTCTCCGTCCGCCGCAAGCTCCTGGAAGGCATCCCTCACCACTTGCGCGAGCTGCGGATCGTCCTTGCGGAACATGATGCCGTACGGGTCATACGACAGATAGTCGCCGACAACGCGGTATTCGCCACCCGCGCTGGCATGCTCCGCGATCAGGCCATACAGCAACACGTCGTCGGTGGCGAAGGCGTCGGCCTTTCCCTCGGCCACCTGCGCAAAGCCCTGCGCGTGGTCAGGCACCACCTGCAACTGCATCCCGAGCCGGAACTTGCTGTTCAGATCGCGCAACGCCTTCTCGTTCGTGGTGCCTGCCGTCACCGCGACTTTTCTGCCCGCGAGGTCGCGGAAAGAACCGATCGGCGAGCCCTTCTTGACCATCACCTTGGTGCCCGCCACGAAAATGATCGGCGAAAAAGCCACGCGTTTCTGGCGCTCCACGTTGCTCGTCGTGGAGCCGCACTCCAGATCGACCCGGCCGCTGGCCACCGCGTCGATGCGGTTGTCGGCCGTGACAGGCACCCACTGGATGGTCAGAGTCCGGTTGACCGCGTCCCCGATCGCCGACACGAGTGACTTGCACAGCTCGATCGAATAGCCGATTGGCTCGTTGCGCACGTTCAGATACGAAAACGGCACCGAGGACTCGCGGTAGCCCAGCGCGATGGTGCCCGCCTCCCTAACCTTCGCCAGCGTGCCCGTCAGCGCGACAGGCGCGGCGGTGTCGGTAACCGGGCGGGACGGCTGCGCGTCATCCTGCGCCCGCGCCGCCGAACCGGCAATCAGCAGCCCCGCGATCGCCAGCATCGACCAGAATCGCTGCGTCTTCATGGCCCGGCTCCGTCAGCTTTCTGCGGGATGGGCGATCGTCGCGCCGAGTTCGGCGTCGATGCGCGCCGCGTTCTCCTCCGCCTCGGCCTCCGACAGCAGTTCCCCTTCCCACTTGGCGACCACCGCGCTCGCAATCGAATTGCCCACCGCGTTGGTGGCCGAACGGCCCATGTCGAGGAACGTGTCCACGCCCAGGATCAGCAGCAATCCGGCTTCGGGGATGCCGAACTGGTTGAGCGTGGCGGCGATCACCACCAGCGACGCGCGCGGCACGCCAGCCATCCCTTTGGATGTCAGCATCAGGATCAGCAGCATCGTCAGCTGCGTGCCCAGCGAGAGGTGCATGTTGTACGCCTGAGCGATGAACAGGGTCGCGAACGTGCAATACATCATCGAGCCGTCGAGGTTGAAGGAATACCCCATCGGCATCACGAAGCTGGAGATCTTGCGCTTCACGCCGAAACGGTCGAGCGCGTCGAGAATCTTCGGATACGCGGCCTCGGAACTCGCGGTCGCAAACGACAGCATGAATGCCTCTTTGATCAGCGCCAGCAGCTTGAACACGCGCGGCCCGAGGAACAGGAATCCCGCCGCCGTGAGCACCGCCCACAGCAGGAACAGGCTGAGATAGAAGTCGCCCATGAAGACCGCGAACTTCAACAGGATGGTCAGCCCGTTGACGGCCACGGTCGCGGCCATCGCTGCCAGCACCGCCAGCGGCGCGAGCTTCATCACGTAGCCGGTGATCTTGAGCATGACGTGCGAGAGCTGGTCGATCGCGGCCACCAGGACCTTGCCCTTCTCACCCAGCGCGGCGAGCGCGATGCCAAAGAACATCGAGAACACGACGATCTGCAGGATTTCGTTGTTGGCCATCGACTCGGCGAATGACCTGGGGACCATGTGTCCGACGAAGTCCTTGAGCGTGAACTTGGAGGTGGCCAGGTTCGCCGACGCGCCGATATCGGGCAGCGGCAGCCCGAGATTCTCGCCGGGCCTGAGCAGATTCGACATCAACAGGCCGAGCAGCAGCGAGATCAGCGACGCGGTGACGAACCACCCTAGCGCTTTCGCGAATACGCGTCCGACCGAGGCCGCGTCGCCCATGTGCGCAATGCCGACGACGAGCGTCGAGAAGACGAGCGGGCCGATCACCATCTTGATCAGGCGCAGGAACACGTCCGACACCAGTGAGATGTAGCCCGCGATCTCGGTGGCACTCTTCTTGTCCGGAAAGCTCGTGTAGATCATGTAGCCGATCCCGATGCCCACCAGCATAGCGATCAGAATCCAGATGGCCGCGGCATTTTTTCTGTTCATCTCGAAGCCTCCATTCACCACGTGTGCATTTGCGGATCGAAAGGTCGAACAGGATGCGCCAGGCATTGCCCGGAGTGCTACCTACTGCGTTCAAAACTGCGTCTGGCTGCGGAAAATCCGCTTTCGAAGACTGCGCCGATGGTTCACCAGGCCGATGATTCCTTGCCCGACAGCTTACGGCAGGTCGTCGAATAATTAGAGTGTAGCGTAGCCGCTTATCCAGGCAACCTGCGCGAGTGGTTCCCCTGGCGGTGGATCGAACAGGACACCGCCGATCTTCGATGCCGTGTTCTGTACGCCTGCGACATCGATACCGCATCGAGCGGCGCAACATCGCCGGGCAGCGCCCAGACCTGCGATGCCGCCACCGTCGTACCCGACTTCGCGATGCACAGCAGCAAAGCCCGTCACGGCCGTTGCGGTCGGCCACCACGGCACGGCGAAGCCCAGCACCTTTTTCTGGCCGAAGCGATCGGCGAACTGGCTGCTGCGATGCTGATCGCGAAGATAGAAACGGGCGCCATGCGCCAGCGCAGGATCGATGTCGGCTTTACGATCGTCGAGAGAGAATCGGCCTGACAGTGATCAACTAGCGTCCCCCTCGATCGACTGCGGCGGAAAGACAACCGCCTGTCTCGGCTGCGTCAGCATCGACGGTTGCAGAATTTCGTCGAGTTGCGCGCGGCTCAACAAACCCTTCTCAATGACGATCTCAGCGACGCTTCTCCCCGACGCGAGCGCCTCCTGTGCCACCTGCGTCGCGTTGGTATAGCCGATATAAGGATTGAGCGCCGTCACGATGCCGATCGAGTTCTCGACGAGCGCGTGAAGCCTGTCACGATTCGCCATGATCCCGTCGACGCACCTCGAAGCAAGCGTGAGGCATCCCGCGCGCAGGTGTGCAACGCTCTTGAAGAGGCTGTGTGCGATTAGCGGCTCGAACGCGTTCAATTGCAGTTGACCGGCTTCCGCTGCAAAGCTCACCGTCACGTCGTTGCCGATGACCTCAAACGCGATCTGGTTGACGACTTCCGGAATGACGGGGTTGACCTTGCCAGGCATGATGCTGGAGCCAGCCTGCACGGGCGGCAGATTGATTTCACCAAAACCCGCGCGCGGACCGCTAGAAAGAAGCCGAAGATCGTTGCACGTCTTGGAGAGCTTGATGGCAACCCGCTTGAGTACGCCCGACAACTGGACGAACGAGCCGACGTCTTGTGTCGCCTCGACGAGATTCGGTGACGTGACGACAGGTATGCCCGTGATACTGGCAAGATGCCGGCACGCAAGTGCAGCATACTCGGGCGATGTGTTGATTCCCGTGCCGATGGCCGTTGCGCCGAGGTTGATCTCGCAGATCAGCTTTGATGCTTCCGTGAGCCGCTCTTCGTCTTCTCCAAGCATGACCGCGAACGTGCTGAACTCCTGACCGAGCGTCATCGGAACGGCGTCCTGCAACTGCGTGCGCCCCATCTTGAGGTCGTCGCGGAATTCCTCGGCTTTGCGTTCGAACGAGTGACGCAATACACCCATCGCGTGGACCAGCTGAACGATACCCATGTAGGTCGCGATCTTCAACGCGGTCGGGTACACGTCATTCGTGCTTTGACCGAGATTGACGTCTTCATTGGGATGCAGCAGCGCGTAGTCGCCGCGCTGGTGGCCAAGATGTTCCAGCGCCAGATTGGCGATCACTTCGTTCGCGTTCATGTTGGTCGACGTGCCCGCGCCGCCCTGAATGACGTCCACCACGAACTGGTCATGCGCCGTACCGTTGCGAATCTCCCGACACGCGTGAACGATTGCTTTCATCTTGTGCTCCGCGAGCACGCCGAGGTCGTGGTTGGCCATGGCCGCCGCCTCTTTGACGCTCGCCAGTGCATTGACGAGATTCGGATACGTCGAGATCGGGATGCCGGTGATCGGAAAATTGACGAGTGCCCGAAGGGTATGCACGCCGTAGTAGGCGTCATTTGGCACAGGGAGGTCGCCGAGAAGATCGTGCTCGATACGTTCATTGGACGTGGACATGTGTTGCTCCGTTAGCGTGTCGGGAAGGGTCCGATGACGCCCGATGCAACAGCGCAATGGGCTCATCGGGTCGACAGGATTGGCTTTACCTCGTGCTCTTGCTGGCAGGTGACTCGCTGGCCGCCGTCGCGTAGGCAATGCACTGCCGGGCAAGCACGTCGGTCGGATCGATCAGCCTCGCGCGAGCGCCGTTTCTGCCTGCGAACTCACTCTGTGGAAGAAGAAGCGGGAGTTCGGTGCAGCCCAGCACGATGACTTCGACACCTTCAGCAATGAGGCCTTCGACGGCAGCGGCGATGTCTTCCTGACACTGTCCCGTCGTGAACCCTGCCTTGACGCCGTCCGTGCCGTAGATCGCTTCCATCACGCGCGCCTGGAGTGCGGGGCCGGGCGCGACCTGGCGAAGCCCTTGCGATTCGAGCGCTTTTTCATAGACCCCGCTCGCAATCGTGCCTGAGGTGGCGAGCACGCCGATCTCGCGTTGCGCCGGGTAGGACTCGCGCAGATAGCGGACCGTTTCCGTCAGCATGTTCACGATGGGGATGCCGAGGTACGGCTGGATGCGTTCGACAAACGCGTGAGCGGTATTGCACGGAATGGCGATGATGTCGGCATCGCCCTCCTCCAGCCGCTTGCACGTTGCGTACAGCGACACCGTCGGATCCGCGCCGTCGCCGATCAGGTTCTCGGTACGATCGGGAATCTGCGGGTTCTGTTCGACGAGCAGCCTGATGTGATCCTGGTCCCGTTGAGCCGGTGTGTTGCGCACGATCTTGTCAAGGAAATCGATCGTCGCAGCAGGGCCGACGCCGCCCACGACCCCGACCTTGAAAACACCCGAGGGCGGGTCGTATTGGCCCGACACGACGTGCTGGGCGTACACGAAGCTGGAATCGACCAGCGGCACGCTCAGCTGACGGATTTCATCCGCGACGAGCGCGATCTCGGTCATGCCCGGAACGATGACGTCGACGCCTTGCTCGATGAGATCCACGCAAGCGTCTTGCAGCAGTTCAACCGGACGTCCGCGCAGATGACCGCTCTTGATGCCTTCCGGGCCATACACCGCTTCGGTGACGAGGTCGATGCCCTCGCTCATGCGCGGGTGGACAACCTCGAACTCCGGTGAAGCGAAGTAACGCTCGAACAGCCGTTTCTCCCGCGTGTAGTCCGACGCGAGAACACCTATCCGGCGCGCTCCGCGAAATCGTCTGCGGACGTGGTGACGCACCGCTTCGACCATATCGACGATCTGCAGCGTCGTGTTCGATTTCAGTTCATCGATGAAGGTGTGACTGAGAAAGCAAGGAAGCACGACTGTCGTCACGCCCCGCTTTTCAAAATCACGGATCATGTTGAAGATGTAGAGCTTGCGCTCGGTCGTGGCGGCGCTGCCCACGCCCGAACTCCTGAACGGATGCTGCTGGAAAATCAGATCGGCGTGCTCGGCATCCGTTGAAGGCGGCATCGCCTTTACGAGCTTGAAGAACACGTCGGCGCTTCCCAGCGGCCCGAGGCCGCCGACGATACCGTACTTGCGCCTGTTCTCGACGATCCCGGGCGTCATTTCGCTCCGACCTCCGCCTGCTCGAACAGCGACGGGTCGGCAGGCTCGCTCTGCCGGCGGCCTTCCCACTTGGCAATGACGGCTGTCGCTACGCTGTTGCCGATGACATTGGTCATCGTGCGTCCCATATCGAGGATCTGGTCGATGGCGAGCACCATTGCCACGCCTGCAGCCGGCAGATGAAACATCGGCGCGACCGCAGCGACGACGACGACCGAACCGCGCGGCACACTGGCCATGCCCTTGCTGCTCAGCATCAGCACCAGCAACATGAAGATCTGCTGCGATACGGGCATGTCGACGCCGAAGGCCTGCGCGATGAAGATCGCGGCAAACGCCTGATACATCATCGAACCGTCCAGATTGAACGCATAGCCCAGCGGCAACGTAAAACCGACGACCTTCTTGTCGACGCCGAACTTCTCCAGCTGCTCCGTCAGGCGGGGATAGGCTGCCTCACTGCTGGCCGTCGAGAAGGCGATCATCGCCGGCTCTCGCACAGCTCTGAGCAACGTACCGACGCGACGGCCGAGGAACACGTAGCCAATGCCCGTCAGAATCGCCCACAATAGCGCCAATCCCAGATAGAAAGAGCCAATCAGCTTGCCGTAGGTGTAGAGCACGTCGACGCCCCGCAGTGTCACCGCCGAAGCAATGGCCCCGAACACGCCCAACGGCGCGGCGCGCATCACATAGTTGGTCAGGCGCAGCATGACGGGCACCATCCCGTCGATGGCCTTGATGACGATCATCACGCGTTCATCTTTCTTCAACGCACTGAGCGCAAGTCCAAGAAAGATCGAGAACACCAGAATCTGCAGGATGTCGTTGCGCGCCATCGCATCCAGCAGACTGGTCGGAAACGCGTGCGTGATAACGTCCTTGACGTTCAATGCCGACGTATTGAGCCCGGTGCTCACCTCACCGGCATTCTCGACCAGATGCAGTCCAGCGCCCGGCTGCAGCAGATTGGCCAGCACCAGACCCAGACTCAGCGACAGCAAGGATGCACAGATGAACCAGCCCACCGAGCGCAGGCCGATACGGCCTACGTCCTGCCCGCTGTCCATCCCGGCCAGTCCGGACACGAGGGTCGCGAAGACCAGCGGCGCGATGATCATCTTGATGAGCCGCAGAAAGATGTCCGTGACGATCGAGAAATAACCGGCCACGACCTTGACCGTCGCCGGGTCGGACAAGCTCGTGTGACACACATAGCCGGCAACGACCCCGAGCACCATCCCGGCGGCAATATTCAGAGTAAGGCGATTTTTCATGTCCATCCGTCCTTGAGTGACGCAATGCAATCGCAAGGTGACTGCAATGCGCTGGAAGAGGTCTGACGCGACGTCGGCCACACGTCGCACCAGAATCAGAACGGATGGTAGAGATGGTCAAAAAGACGTGAATGCAAGTGCTGCATGCGGGCATGCGAAATTCGCATAAGGCGGGAAAACCCTAGCCCGTCACGGGTGAAACGGCACGAAGATGCTGCCAGAGCGTATCCAGAAACTCATTGCGATTGGATGCATCGCGGTAGACGCGAAGCTCGATCTCCAGATTCCACGCAGACGGCCCGGCGGGAACCAGTTCGCCCTCATCGAGTTCGGCAGCGATCGCGCTCTTCGGCAGCCACGCGATTCCTTCGCCTTCCATCACGAGTTTCTTGAGCACTTCGGCCATGTCCGATTCATAGTGCAGCCGCAATGCCGGGGTATCGGAGGCCCGGCTGAGCAGCAGCGCAAGACAACGTCCGAAGTAGCTCGTTTCCGTGTACGAAATGTGAGGCAAGGGCTGCTTCGTCGTCCCCGGCAGGCGAAACAATGGAGCCAGACGCGGGTTCGGCCTGCTGGCAGGCATCAGCGTGTCGATACCGACCGTGACGTGTTCATACTTCACAGGATCGAGATGCAGCGGTAGTTCGGGGTGGTGGTACGCGAACATCAACTCGCAGTTGCCGTTCACCAGCATCAGGATCGAGTCATGCACATTGGTGGGCACCACGCGTGCGCGCACCTCTCCAAGATGAGTCGAAAGATGCTTGAGCCACGAAGGCAGGAAACTCAGCGCGATCGTGTGCCCGGCTGCAATCTGCAGGCTCTTGCCGGCGATGCGTTGCTCGGTACGTATGATGGCGCGGGTATCGAAGAGCTTGTTCAGGACGTCATCGGCGACTTCGCGGAATAGTTGCCCTGCAGGTGTCAAGACGGGAGGGAAGCTGCTGCGGTCGATCAGTTCCGCGCCAACCCATTGCTCGAGAGACTGAATTCGCCTGCTGAATCCGGATTGGGTCACGTTCCGGAATTCTGCAGCGCGTGAGAAGCTCTGGTACTGAGCGAGGGCGATGAAGTCCTCGATCCACTTGATTTCCATAGCGAGTGGGTAGCCTTGTGGGACCCGGGCATTCTACCTCTCGCCCGTTTGCGTTCCTGCGCGAAACCGGCCGGTCCCAGCCCGGTCCCGCTCGCTTCGTCAAAGCCTTCACAGGACCGGTTGCGGATGCTGCAGTATGTTCACATCAGTCTGTCGATGTCAGTACGTTGCAGAAAACGCCTGCTGCACTTTAGCGGGTGTCGTGATGCCGTTCGCGATCAGCAATTGCGTCAGCACACGAGCCTTTTGCGGATTGAGATCAAGAGACGCGACAAAGCCGCTCTTGTCATCGTCGACCTCCACATTCCGGTTCACGAAGCCCGTTCCGACGCGTGAAGCGCGAACCACGACAATCCCCATCTTCGCGGCCCGCTCCATGGCAGCCAGCGCCGCCTTCGATACGTCGCCGTCGCCTACGCCTGCAATCACAATCCCTTTCGCATTGTCGGCGACTGCATGGTCGATCTGTGACGCATCCATATTGCTGTGCGCGTACACGATATCGACGCGGGGCAACTGTCCGGCGGCGGGCAGCGTATAAGGCGACTGACGCGAGTCCGTTACGGGCGTGACGAACCGGATCGATGCCGGATCGACAAACCCTGTTGGACCGGCGTTCGGCGACAGCAATGTCTGAACGGAGGTGGTGTTCGTTTTGGTGAGCCAGCGCGGGTCGTGGATCGTATCGTTCATGACCACCATCACGCCGCGCCCCTGCGACTGAGGACTCGCCGCAACCTCAACGGCTTCGAGAAGGTTATTCGGACCATCGGCGCCCACAACGCCACCCGGACGCATGGACCCGACAAGAACCACCGGCCGGCGAGAATGCAAGACGTTCTTCAGGAAGAAGGCGGTCTCCTCCATCGTATCCGTACCATGCGTTATCACGACACCATCCGCCTCACCGCGATCGAAGATCTCATCGATGCGTTTGGCCAGCTGAAACCAGATCCCGTCGTTCATGTCTTGCGAGCCGACGTTCGAAACCTGTTCGGCAGTGATCGTCGCAAACTTTCCGATTCCAGGAACATCCTTGAGCAACTGCTGGCCGGTTCTCTCGCCGGAGTTGTAACCGATGGCTGAACGCGCGTCCGCCGTTCCGGATATCGTCCCGCCCGTCGCAAGCACCACGATGCGTGGCAGTTTTTTGTTCTGGCTATTGACGGTGTTCGACTGATCCGCATTGGACTCGGCGGCTACCGCGAATGTCGAGCAGACGGGAAGCGCTACGCACGCAGCGACCAGCAGAGCACTCACGGTACGGCCTGGCGCAAAAGCGAGTCGGGATAGTGTGTTCATGATCGTGTGTGAATGAGTAAGAAGCCGTGATGGCATTAAACTGGATTCATCGGCCTGACTACGATCGAGCAAAGCGCGTTACCGTCGCCGACCGATGAGCTGTGCCTTCCATCGAGCATGTACGCCACCGGGTCGTGAAAGCAGGGTTGCGATCCGTCCGCAGTACGCAGGGAAAGGCCTGGAGCGATGTTGGCCAAACAGCGCGCCAGAATCAGAACGGATGGTAGGGATAACCAAAAAAAAGATGATGCTGGTCATGCATGCAGGTATGCGGACTTCGCATAACGTGACCGAGCCGACATCGTTGCCGCGGGCACGACGGTCCGCTGCTCTGCGATTGGACAACCTGCACCGCGCTGCTCTGCAGCCGTACGCCCCACCGCGTCGCCACCGCACGCTTCGATGCATATCCCGCACCGTTTGCGATCACCCGCGCCCCATCGTCGATAGCACCGTCTACCTGGCGTTCTGTCCGTCCGTCACCGTTCCGGCAAATCCGGCAGGCCGAGCCGCATATTCCTGCCAACTATGGTCGTCCCGAAGACAGCCGTGAAAATTCGGCCTGGAAGTCGCTAAGAATCGTGTGTTCTCAACCTGCGCACCGCCGCGAGGCAAGCGCCAAGGACGACCGCGATGCGACTCAAGAAAATCCCTGTGACAGTAGTGACCGGCTTTCTCGGCGCCGGCAAGACGACACTCGTCAACCACATCCTCGATTCGACGCGGCCGATGCAGATCGGCATCGTCGTGAACGAGTTCGGAGAAGTGGGCATCGATGGCCAGTTGATCGTCGCCGACGAACAAGCCGTCATCGAAATCAACAACGGCTGCGTGTGCTGCACCGTGCGCACCGATCTCGTCGCCAGCGTGCGCGATCTGCTCGCGCGCTTCGGTGACCGGCTGGAGCGGCTGATCGTCGAGACCTCGGGGCTTGCCGATCCTGCGCCCGTATTGCAGACCTTTCTCGCCGATCCCGACGTGCGAGAGCGCGTCGAACTGGAATCGGTTGTCGCCGTGATCGACGCGTTGCACGCGAACGCACAACTCGACGACGACATCGCAAGAGAACAGGTCGTGTTCGCCGACCGGATCATCGTCAACAAGACCGACATCGCTTCGCCGCAAGCGGTCGATGCGCTGGTCGAACGTATCCGCCAGCTCAATCCGACCGCGCAGCTCGACTTCGCGAATCACTCGGCCGTCGCCATCGATTCACTCCTCGGCGTGCGCAGCTTTTCGCTCGACAACCTGCTCGCCGTCGAACCCGATCTGCTCGACGAAGCCGGCCATGACCACGAGCACGACGACACGATCGCGTCGTGCGCGTTCGTCGTGCCGGGCGCGCTCGACGCAACGCGCTTCAACGGCTGGATCAACCGGCTCGTGCAGACCGACGGCCAGCAACTGCTGCGCATGAAAGGCGTGCTCAATCTGCACGACGAAGCGCGGCGGCTGCATTTCCACAGCGTGCACATGCTGCTCGATGCGAAGTTCGGCAAGGCATGGTCGCGCGATGAACGCCGCGAGAACCGCTTCGTGATGATCGGCAGAAACATCGACGCCGAGCGGATGCGCGAAGGTCTATTGAGTTGCATGCATCAACCCTTTCACTCAACTTCCCTGAAGGAGCACGAACATGAAAAAGCCTGAGGCGTACACATTGAGCATCGGCGTTCTTGCTGTCGCCGACACATGGCTCACGGGAACCCTGCTTCCCGTTCCCGTCTGGGTGACGTTCATCGCCTGGGCGTCGTTCTTCGTGCTGGGCGGCGGACGCGCAGGCTTCGTCAAGAGCGTTGCGTCGAATCTGACCGGGCTCGTGATTGCATCGCTGACGCTGCTGTGCATTGCGACGACGAGCGGCAGCGCACTCGCGGTCGCGGTACTGGTCGGCATCGGCAGCGCGGCAATGGTGCAGGCGTCGAAGCTCAAGCTGCTCGACGTATTGCCCGCAATCGTGTGGGGTTTTGCATCGACAGTCGGCACGACCGTCGCCACCGGCAAGGCCATCACGACGGCGGGTATCGGCAATCCTGCGCTCGTCGCCGCTACTGCGCTCGTGACAGGCGCAGTGTTCGGCTTCGTATCGGAAGTCGTGGGCGAAGCGCTCGCACTCAAGCGCGAGCATCGGCTCAGCTAAATCTCTTTTCACCACTCTGCGGAGCGAACCGTGAAATTACAGCATCACCTTGGCGGCATCGAAAACCTCGGCCCTGTCAGCACCGAGACGCGCGTTTTCGTCGAGCCGTGGGAAAAGCGCATCTTCGGCATTCATACCGTGATGATGGCCGAGAGCGCGCATCTGGCGAACGCGCCGCATCCTTATCCGGTCGATCAACTGCCGACCACGTTCAGGAACGACTGGACGTGGGCGTCGCTACGCACGGGCGCCGAAGACATGCAGCCATTCGATTACTTCAAGTACCGCTATTACGAGAAGTGGCTAGGCGGCATTTCGCAGTTCTTCGTCGATCAGGGCTACATCACGGCGGAAGAACTCGCGCAGAAGACGGCGCACTATCGCGCGAGCCCGGATGCCACCTTGCCGGACAAGCCGGACACGGCCCTTGCCGCGCAGGTCGATGCGTATCTGCAAAACGGCGATTCGGGTTATCACACGCTCGAGCGCGCAGCCCGCTTCACGAAAGGTGACACGGTGCGCATCGCCGACCCCGACGCCGTCGATCACACGCGTCTGCCCGGCTATCTGCGCAACAAGACGGGCACCGTCGATCTCGTCTATCCGGGCGCGTTCTCGTACTTCGTATCGACGGGCGTAGACGGCATAGGAGAGCCGATGCCCGTCTACCGGATCGCCTTCGACACCGCCGACATCTGGGGCGAAGGCAAAAGCGAAGCCAACACCACCCTCTACGCGGATCTGTACGAAGCCTACGTGCAGCCGGCCAACTAAACCGACAGCGAGACCAGCATGACCCCAATGTTCGAATATCCGGAAGACCGCGAAGCGTCGAGCGCCGCCAAGGTCCGCGCACTCGAAGCGCTGCTGATCGAGAAAGGCGTGATAGGCAGCGATTCCGTCGATGCCGTCCTCGCGCACTTCGAGACGATGGCAGGCCCGTTCAACGGCGCGAAAATCGTCGCGCACGCGTGGGTCGATCCCGCGTACAAGCAGCGGCTCGTCGAAGACACACCCAAAGCGATCGCCGAGCTTTCGCTGCCGCTCGGCATGGCGGGGGCGGAAGGCGAGCATATGGCCGCCGTCGCCAACGACAGCAACGTGCACAACCTGATCATCTGCACGCTGTGCTCGTGTTATCCGTGGCCCGTGCTCGGCCTGCCGCCGTACTGGTACAAGGACCCCGTGTTTCGCGCGCGCGGCGTGCGCGAGCCGCGCGCCGTGCTGCAGGAATTCGGCGTGACCGTACCCGCGGAGAAAGAAGTGAAGGTGTGGGACAGCAGCGCGCAGATCCGCTGGTTCGTCGTGCCGGAGCGCCCGGCGAACACGGAGCATCTGAGCGAAGAAGAACTCGCCGCGCTCGTCACGCCGGAATCGATGATGGGCGTCGCGCTCGTCGCCGCGCCCGCAGCCTGAGGACCACGCGATGTTTACGCGCTTCGAGGAATACGCCGCGGCATCGATGCTCGGCACGCCGGACTCGCCGCCGCGTCTGGACGGCAAGCTGTTCTTCACCAACCGCTGGGAACGCGACGTGTTCGGGCTCGCGCTGTCGCTGTCGAAAGCGGGTTGCTTCGAATGGGAAGTCTTTCGACAGAGCCTGATTGCGTCGATTGCGAAGTGGGAAACGATCGATTGCGAGAACCAGCCGCGCTGGGACTACTACGAACGTTTTCTCGAAGCGCTGTTGAACGTGGTCGAAGCCAGCGGCGTGCTGTCGCGCGACGAACTTCAGCGAGTCATCACGGCGCGGCGCGTGGCGGCTCAATCATGAGCCGCACATCCTGACTAATCATTCATTCACTCAAGAGGTCTTTCATGAACGATGCTGTGCTCCAACCCGTAGACGCGCTCACGCCCATTCCATTGCGCGAGCTGTTGCCGTGGATCGTGTTCGGCGGCCTGCTGATGCTGCTGGTGCTGTACTTCGTCGGCGCAGAGGAAGGCGCGACGTCGCTCGTGCCGGGTATGTACGTGCACGAGTTCGTGCACGACGGGCGCCATCTGCTCGGTTTTCCCTGCCACTGACGAGGAGACGATCATGGTCGGCAAGCTGTTGATGCGCGGCATGCTCGCGGGCGTCGTCGCGGGGTTGATCGCGTTTGGATTCGCGCGCGTGGCGGGCGAGCCGCAGGTCGATCGCGCGATCGCCTTCGAGGAACACACGCACGCGATGGAAGGCGACGCGCACGAACCCGAACTGGTGAGCCGCGACACGCAAGCCGGCCTCGGCTTGCTGACGGGCGTCGTCGCGTACGGTGCGGCGTTTGGCGGGCTTTTCGCGCTGACCTTTGCGTGGGCATGGGGACGCGTCGGCACGCTCGGCGCACGGCCGCTCGCCGCGTGGCTCGCGCTCGGTGCGTTCGTTGCGCTCGTCGTCGTGCCGAATCTCAAGTATCCCGCCAACCCGCCATCCGTCGGCGATCCGGAGACGATCGGCTATCGCACGGGGCTGTTCTTTCTGACGATTGCGATCTCGGTCGCGATCATGGTGCTGTCGCTCAACGTGCGCAGCATCGCCGCGCGTCGCTTCGGCGCATGGAACGGCGCGCTGGCGGGGCTGCTCGCCTTCGTCGTGATGCTGGCCGTCGTGCTTGCAGCGTTGCCCGCTATCGACGAAGTCCCGGCCGCTTTCCCTGCCACGCTGCTGTGGAAATTCCGCGTCGCCGCGATCGGCATGCAGGCCGTGATCTGGACCACGCTAGGCGCGCTGTTCGGCGTGCTCGCCGAACGCACCGGATTCGCGGACTCGCCCGCGCGCCGCACTGCACGCGACACGAGCCCGGCAACGCAGGCTTTTTGACCGCCCGGACGCGTCGGGCATTGCCGTATAGACTAACCATTCGAGCCGCCCGCCCACGCGGGCGCCCGTCTTCCAGCGGATTCGGACACTCGCGATGAAACGCATCAAGGTCGGCATGCTTGTCTTTCCCGGTTTCCAGCTGCTCGATATCGCCGGGCCGAGGGACGCGTTCGCCGAAGTGAAGATACTGAGCAAGGGCGAGTGCGAATACGAAATGCTGACGGTCGGCACGACGCGCGGCGCAGTGCAATCGTCGAGCGGCTTGAGCACGATGCCCGACCGCACGATCTTCGACGTGTGCCCCGAGTTCGACACGATCATCGTGCCCGGCGGCCTCGGCATCTTCGACGCGTTCGACGACCCGGCGCTGAGCGGCTGGCTCAAGACGCAGCACAGGCATTGCCGCCGCGTATCGGCGATCTGCAACGGGCTGTTTGCGCTCGGCGCCGCCGGCCTGCTCGACAACAAGGTGGTGACGACGCACTGGATGGACGTGCCGCGCCTCGCCGCGACCTTTCCAAAGGCGAGGATCGAACCGGATCACATCTTCGTGCAGGACGGCAACATCTACACGACGGCGGGCGTGACGGCAGGCATCGATTTGTCGCTCGCCATGATCGAAGACGACTTCGGCCGCCAGATGGCGCTCGATGTCGCGAAGTATCTGATCGTCTATCTGCGGCGCGCGGGCGGGCAATCGCAATTCAGCCCGCTGCTGGAGACGCAGGCGTCGCCGGGCTCGCAGATGGTCGCGCTGCAGCAGCTCATGCTCGACAACCTGCATGTAGACCATACGGTGACGTCGCTCGCCGAACGCGTGCACATGAGCGCGCGCAACCTGTCGCGGCTCTTCGCGAAGGAATGCGGCATCACGCCGATGACGTTTCTCGCCAATGCACGCATCGACGCCGCGCGACGCTTTCTCGAAGCCACAGATCTCTCGCTGCGGGAAATCGCACAACGCTGCGGCTTCGAAGACACCGACGGGTTTCGCAGGACCTTCCATCGCCGGCTGCAGATCAACCCGGCTGACTATCGCGACCGGTTCAGATCGAAGAAGCCGCTGGTGGAGAAGAAGAAATCGGGCGCGTCGCGCGTGGAGTCTCGTGGGTCTGCCACGGTTTCGAATAGCGCGATGCGTGACACGCGCTAGGTGACACGCGCTAGTACTGTTTGCAGCTCACTACGAGCTTGCGCGTCGGATAGCTGCCGTAGTCGGTGTGGTTTCTGCTTTCCTGGCGATCCACCACGTCGTAGCCGCCCGGACATGATTTCCTCGCCGCCCTTTCGCAGATCTTCCAGCTATAGAGCAGTCCGTCGCAGGAAATCACCGCGCCGTCGCGGCCGTTCGTCAGCGTCGGCTTGACGGTTGCGCTGCACGCGGTCAGAAAAACGATCAGGAGAATCGCGCTGCGCCGCATCAGATTCCCTCGGTGTGAGTGGATCGTCCGATTATAGAAGCCGATGCGCGCAGGGTAATGGGAGCGAACGCACGCTCCCGTTGAACTCAGTGCTGCGGAACCTTCCCGCCGAGTTCGTCGTCGATGAAAGCGCGGACGATGTCCTTGAACGACGCATCGCCATGCAGCCCAAGCTGCGTCGCGCGCGATACATCCCATCGCGCGGGCCAGCTGCCGACGATCTTCTCGACACGCTCATCCGCTTTCCATTCGATGCGCGCCGCGACGGCATCGCCCGCCACCTCGCGCAGCGCCGCGACCATTTCGTCGACCGTCACCGACACGCCCGGCAGGTTCACGGTGCGGCGATTGCCCAACGCCGCGCTGTCGATCTCGCTTCCCGCTATCAGACACTCGATCGCCTTGCGCGGCGACAGCAGCCACAGGCGCGTCGAGCCGCTCACGGGGCACACAGCGGCTTCGCCAGTGAGCGGCTCGCGAATGATGCCGCTCGCAAACGACGACGCCGCTGCATTCGGCTTGCCCGGCCGGACGCTGATGGTCGGCAGGCGTAGCACGCGGCCATCGACGAAGCCGCGCCGTGCGTAGTCGTTGAGCAGCAGCTCGGCGCCCGCCTTCTGTGCACCATACGACGACTGTGGATTGAGCGCGGTTTCATCGAGCACGACATCCGGCAAATCGCCGCCGTAGACGGCAACCGAACTCGTGAACAGAACACGCGGCCGATGCCCGCGCGCGCGGCACACATCGAGCAGCAACCGCGATGCGTCCAGATTGATGCGCATGCCAAGCTCGAAATCGGCTTCCGCCTGGCCGCTGACGATCGCCGCAAGATGGAAGATCGCCGCCGTCTTGTCATCGATCACGCGTTCGAGCACGCTGCGCTCGGCAATGTCGCCGACTTCGACGCGCACACGTTCGTCTTTCGGACCCTGCGCCGCGACGACGTCGAGCAACACCAGTTCGGTAATCGGCTGACGCTGTCCGTCTGTGCCCTTCAGTTCGCCGCGCGCGAGCAGTTCGCGTGCAAGACGCTGGCCGAGAAATCCCGCGCCGCCCGTGATCAGTACTTTCATGTTCCTGTTAATCCTCAGTGTGTCTGTCGAACGCGCTCAGGTACCACCTTAGCTGCGTGCCTTCACGTACGGCCTGATCCATCCCAGCCCATCGGACGTGGCCGCGCGCGGCCGGTATTCGCAGCCGATCCAGCCGTCGTAACCCAGTTCATCGATCAGCGAGAACAGATACGGATAGTTCACTTCGCCGATATCCGGCTCGTGCCGCTCGGGCACGCCCGCAACCTGGATATGACCGATACCCTTGATGTCACGCTTGAGCTTCACGGCAAGATCGCCTTCGACGATCTGGCAGTGGTAAAGATCGAATTGCACTCTCAGGTTCGCCGCGCCGACTTCCGCGCAGATCGCCTGCGCATCGTCCTGCCGGTTCAGAAAGAAGCCGGGAATATCGCGCGTGTTGATCGGCTCGATGACGACGGTAATGCCGTCCGCCTGCGCGGCTTTCGCCGCATATGCGAGGTTCTTCAAATACACCTCGCGATGCGCGGCGCGCGATTGCTCGGGCTTGATCAAGCCGGCCATCACATGCAGCTTGTCGTTGCCGAGCACGCGCGCATATTCGAGCGCGGTATCGACGCTGCGGCGAAACTCGTCCTCGCGGCCCGGCAACGACGCGATGCCGCGCTCGCCCGCCGCCCAGTCGCCGGGCGGCGCGTTGAACAGCGCCTGCGTGAGACCGTTCTCGGTCAGACGCGCCTTCAGATCGGCGGCCGGAAAGTCATAGGGGAACAGGAACTCTACGGCCTCGAAGCCATCGCGCGCCGCGGCGGCGAAACGGTCGAGAAACGCGTGTTCGTTGTACATCATCGTCAGATTGGCGGCGAAGCGAGGCATCGAAGCAACTCCTTTTAAAGCGCGATTAGCGGTTCACGAGCCGCGCGGGCGTCAGCCAGGTGGCAAGCGCGCCGATCACGAGCATCGCGGCGAGCACGTACATGCCCGACTGCGTGCTGTGCGTGAGGTCCTTAAGATAGCCGATCATGTACGGGCTCGCGAAACCCGCCAGATTGCCGATCGAATTGATGATCGCAATACCCGCCGCCGCCGTCGCGCCCGACATGAACGCCGTCGGCAGCGACCAGAAGAGCGGCGCACAGGTCAGCACGCCCGCTGCCGCGATCGACAGGAACGCGATCGATACCACCGTGTTGTCCGCGAACGAAGCCGCGACCGTGAAACCGACTGCACCCGCGAGCGCCGGGCCGATCAGATGCCAGCGGCGTTCGCGATACTTGTCCGCGCTGCGGCCCATCACGTTCATCACGACGATCGCGACCAGAAACGGAATCGCGCTCAGCAGGCCGATCTTGAACGCGCCCGTTACGCCCGTCGATTTGACGAGTGTCGGCATCCAGAACGTCAACCCATATTGACCCGTGACGAACGCGAAGTAAATCAGCGACATCCACCACGTACGCGGATCGCGAAACACGGCGCCCACGGAATGCGACTTCGCTTTTTCTTGCGGCTGCGCGGCGATTTCATCGGCGAGCAGTTTTTTCTCGCGCGGCGTCAACCATTTCGCGCTGGCGATCCCGTTGTCGAGATACAGAATGGTCGCGATGCCGATCGCGATGGCGGGCACCGCTTCGATCACGAACATCCATTGCCAGCCCGCGAAGCCGTGATGCGAATCGAAGCTTTGCATGATCCAGCCCGACAGCGGATTACCGAAAATGCCCGACACGGGAATCGCCGACATGAACACCGCGATGATCTTCGCGCGACGATGCGACGGAAACCAGTAGGTCAGATACAGGATCACGCCCGGATAGAAACCGGCTTCGGCAAGACCGAGCAGAAAGCGCAGCGCGTAGAACTGCGCGGGCGTCTTCACGAATACGAAGAGCGCGGACATCACGCCCCACGTGATCATGATCCGCGCAATCCAGATTCGCGCGCCGAGCTTGTGCATCAGGATATTGCTCGGCAATTCGAACAGGAAGTAGCCGACGAAGAACACACCCGCGCCGAGGCCGAACACGGTTTCACTGAACGCGAGATCCTGCGACATCTGCAGCTTCGCAAAACCGACGTTGACGCGATCCAGATACGCGACCACGTAACACAGCATCAGGAACGGCACGATGCGCCAGAACACCTTGCCGTAGGTGCGTTCGATTTCAGCCGCGCCCGGCTGGCCGGCTGCGTCGGCGGTGGATGCGGGGCGTGCGGATGCCGCCTGAAAGCTTGTCATGCACTGTCTCCTTCGGATGGCGCCGGTTGTTGGCCGCCCGCTTCATGGCGGTCGGTCCTCCGGCTTTTTGCCTGGTTGGTCATGCGGATGGCCCGCGACGTTCGTTCGCGAACCGTTGAGCCTCTACGCGTGCGAGCGATTCACCAGCGCGCGCCGAACACCGTGCGCAACTCCTCGAGCGCGGCTTCGTCGAGCGGCGTGGGACGCGGGTTCGTCATCAGCCACAAGCGCGCCGTTTCTTCCAGCTCTTCGAGCGCGTACGACGCTTGCGATACCGACCTCTCCCACACGACAGGCCCGAGTCGTTCGAGCAGCACGCCGCGCACGCTTTCCGCGAGCGCTGCGATCTGCTGCGCGACTTGCGGATCGCCGGGACGACGGTAGCGGATCAGCGGAATGTGGCCGACCTTCATCACGTAGTACGGCGTGATGGGCGGCAGCACGTCGGCGTCGTTCCAGACGCCCGCGAGCGTCAGCGCGACGAGATGCGTCGAATGCGTGTGCACGATGCCGCGCGTTTCGCGGTTGCGCTCGTAGACGCCGCGGTGCAGCGCGAGCGTTTTCGACGGCTTGCCTCCGGAAACCGCGTTGCCTTCGAGATCGACCTTCGCGATCTGCGCGGGGTCGAGACGGCCGAGACACGCGTCCGTCGGCGTAATCAGCCAACCGTCATCGAGGCGCGCGCTGATGTTGCCCGCGCTGCCGACTGTATAGCCGCGCTCGTACAGGCTCGCGCCCGTTACGCAGATTTCTTCGCGGACTTTCGCTTCGTTGCCCGTGTGGATAGCGAGCGTCATTGCGCGCCTCCGTCGAGTTGACGCAGCGCCTTCTCGAAGAAATCGACGGCGCCGAAGTTGCCCGACTTGAGCGCGAGCGCGAGCGGCTCAGCGCCGATGGTCGCGGTTGCCGGCACGCCGGGATCGATCTGCTTGCCGATGCGCAGCATTTCGACGCGGAGCGCCTGCACCACGGCACCCGATGTCTCGCCGCCCGCGACGACGAACTTGCGCACCCCGAGATCGTGCAGACCGCGCGCGATCGCAGCCAGCGTGCGTTCGACCAGTTCCCCGGCTTGCGCGACGCCGAGTTCGCGCTGCGTGGCCTTCACTTCATCCGGCGATGCCGTTGCGTAGATCAGCACAGGCTGAGGCTGCGCTGCGTTCATATGCTCACGCGCGAAAGCGAGCGCCTGATCGACGACGGGCTCGCCGCGCGCGGCCGCCAACGGATCGATGCGGAATGCGGGGCGCGTTTCGGGCCATGCGGCAACCTGCGCATTGGTCGCTTTCGACGCGCTGCCCGCCAGCACCGCCGACGCGCCTTCGACACGCGGCAATTCGCCAGCATCGGCGGCATCGTCGAGCAGACCGGCGCGGCGGAAGTTGCCCGGCAAGCCGAGCGCGACACCCGAGCCGCCCGTAATCAGCGGCAGGTCCGCGCAGGCTTCGCCTAACGTGTAGAGATCGGCGTCCGACACGGCATCGGCGATCGCCATGCGCACGCCGTCGTGGCGCAGCGCATCGATCGACGCGCGCACGGCTTGCGCGCCTTGCGCCACTGCGTCGTAGCGCACCAGACCGACTTTCGATTGCGTCTGCCGCTGCAAGACGTGCACGAGGTTCGCGTCCGTCATCGGCGTGAGCGGGTGATGCTCCATGCCCGATTCGTTGAGCAGTACATCGCCGACGAACAGATGCCCGCGATAGATCGTGCGGCCGTTTTCCGGAAACGCGGGGCACGCAATCGTGAACGGCGTGCTGCCATCGATCGCCGACAGCGCGTCGAGCAGCGCATCGGCGACGGGGCCGATGTTGCCTTTATCGGTCGAATCGAAGGTCGAGCAGTACTTGAAGAAGAACTGGCGGCAGCCTTGCGCGCTCAACCAGTCGAGCGCGTCGAGCGATTGCGCGACGGCATCGGCCGCGTCGATGGTGCGCGACTTCAGCGCGACGACCAGCGCGTCGGCTTCGATGCGCGTATCGGCAGCGGGCACGCCGATGGTCTGAACGGTGCGCATGCCGCCGCGCACCAGCATGTTCGCGAGATCGGTTGCGCCGGTGAAGTCGTCGGCGATACAGCCGAGCAGGGGCTTGCGGGTAGAGGTGGTCATCTCGTTCGGCTCCGCTTAGCGCTTCGGCGGCACGTCGATGCCGGGGAAAATCTTGATCACGGCGGAATCGTCTTCGCCGCCATGCCCTGCCGTCGACGCCATCATGAACATCTGGTGCGCCGCCGCCGACAACGGCAGCGGAAACTTCGAACGGCGCGCGGTATCGAGCACGAGGCCGAGGTCCTTGACGAAAATATCGACGGCCGACAGCGGCGTGTAGTCGCCATTGAGGATGTGCGGCACGCGGTTCTCGAACATCCATGAGTTACCCGCGCTGTGCGTGATCACGTCGTAGAGCGCGTCGGGGTCCACGCCTTCGCGCAGGCCGAGCGCCATCGCTTCGGCGGCGGCGGCGATGTGCACGCCCGCGAGCAGCTGGTTGATGATCTTCACCTTCGAGCCCGCGCCATGCTGGTCGCCGAGGCGATAGACCTTGCCCGCCATCGCGGCGAGCACGTCGTCGCATGCGGCGTAGGCGGCGGCGGGGCCGGACGTCATCATCGTCATTTCGCCCGATGCCGCGCGCGCCGCGCCGCCCGACACGGGCGCATCGAGCATCTGCAAGCCGGCCGCTTCGACGCGCCGGCCGAGGTCGATGGCGAAGTCGGGCGCAACGGTTGCGCAGGCGATCACGACGCTGCCGGGCTTCATCGACCGAATGGCGCCTTGCTCGCCGAACAGCACGGTTTCGGTTTGCGCCGCGTTGACGACGAGCGTGACGACGACGTCGCATTGCGCGCCGAGTTCGGCGGGACTGGCGCAACCCTTGCCGCCATCGGCGACGAACTGGTCGAGCACTTCACGGCGCACGTCGCAAGCATGCACGTTGAAGCCGCCGCGCAGCAGCGAGCGCGCGACGCCCATTCCCATCGCGCCAAGACCGATCACTCCGACATTTCTGGACATACCTTTCCTCTACGAACGATGCTTCGGACGACGGCTCGCGCGAGTCGCGAGCGGACGCGTGTGTGGATCAGCAGATACCGGCCTCGGCGAGGCGGCGGGCTGCGTTGTACATGTGTGTCTGCGCGGCGTTACGGGCGGCCATCGGATCGCCTGCGCGAATCGCCGCGACGATTGCCGCGTGCTCGTCGCGCACCTGACGCGAGAAGTCTTCACGCAGCGCTTCGTTACGGCGCGTGATGACGGTGCCCGCTTCGAGGTACTGGTTGAGGAACGTGAGGGTCTTGAGGAAATACGGATTGCCCGTCACGGCAGCGATCGTGCGATGAAACGCGACGTCTTCGGCGACACCGTCGCGTCCCTCGGCGACGGCTTCATCGATCTTTTTGAGGACGGCGTCGATGGCCACCATGTCGGCGTCGGTGCGGCGCATGGCGGCTTCTGCGGCGACTTCGGCTTCGATTGCGCGGCGCACGGCGAGGATCTGCAGCACTGAGCCGCCTTCCATGGCTTCTGCGTAGTCGATTCGCAGCGGGCGGATCGCGCCGTGGGCCGACACATAGACGCCGCTGCCCTGGCGGGGCTCGACCACGCCCTCGTTCTTTAATCGCGAGATCGCCTCGCGGATGACTGTGCGGCTGACGCCGAATTCCTGTGCCAGCACGGCCTCAGTTGGCAGCTTGCCGCCGCGGGCGAAGGTGCCTTTGTCGATCTGGGCGAGGAGCTGTTGCGCGACTGTGTCACTGAGCGCCCTGCTCGGGATTTTATCGAACATATCAGTGGATTTGCCATGTCATAGGGTCATCATACAAATTTGCCTTCGGCAGGGGGTATGGGGGAAACCCTCAAGGGGTTGGGATTTTTGCCTTCGGGGCGGGCGTTGCCTGGGTGGTGTTTTTGTGTTTTTGCGTCTTTTGCGGCGCTGGCGTTCGTTTTGGTTTTGGTTTGCTTGTGCTTTTGCTGGCATCCGCGTTTTGTTAGCGTGCTTCAGGCGTCGCCCCTGTGCGGGGCGGCACCTACTTTTCTTTGCCGCCGCAAAGAAAAGTAGGCAAAAGAAAGCGGCTCACACCGCCAGCCCGTGTTCTCATCCACGGGCCCCCAACGTCCCCATCCTTCACACGGCAATGCCCTCGTTAATGCTCGTTGCCAACGCTTCGAATGAACGCCTCACCCGCTTTGAATACCCGTACCCGGGCCAGCGGCAGCGAATGGTGGGCGCCGCCCAGGTGGCAAACTGTGTGTAGGTTGTCGTGTCGTATAAGTTAGCGTTCTCACAGGTAGAACGCTTGCCCTATTGGTCCGAAGTGAGGCGTGTGGAGCCCAAAGGGCCTACACACAGTTTGCCACCTGGGCGGCGGCGGACCATCTGGTAGTGCGTGCCGCGACGCGGGCACATGAAGCGGGTGAGGCGTCAATTAAGAGCGCTGGCAACGAGCGTCGGTCACGTGGTTGCCGTGTGAAGCGTAAGACCCTTTGAGAGCCCTCAGGCAAACACAAGGATTGGCGGTGTGAGCCGCTTTCTTTTGCCTACTTTTCTTTGCGGCGGCAAAGAAAAGTAGGTGCCGCCCCGCACAGGGGCGACGCGTGCAGCACGCTAACAAAACGCGGATGCCAGCAGCAAACAAGGCGAACCACCCAGCGTCGCAGACAAAAAAAACCTCACACTTCCAAAGACTGCTCCTCAAACGGCGCCGGCTCGCCAAAGAAAAACCCTTGCATCACCGTGCACCCCAGCCCCCGCAGCGCATCAGCCTGCGCCTCCGTCTGCACGCCCTCGGCAACACATACCAACTCAAGCGATCGGCACAACTCCAGAATACTGCGCACGATATCCCGCGCCGCGGGATCACTATCAATCCGATCCAGAAACCCGCGATCGATCTTGACCTTATCCAGCGGCAGCCGGTGAATACAGGTAAGACTCGAATACCCCGTGCCGAAATCATCGAGCGAAATATGCACGCCAAGCCGCTTGAACGCATCGAGCGAAGCAGACGCCTGCTCGAAATCCTGAATGACGGCAGTCTCCGTCACCTCGAACGTCAAGCGGTCGGGCGCGATGCCGCTGTCGCGAATCATGTCCGCAATGTTCTCAACCGCCTCAGCCGAACCAATATCCCGCGCAGACAGATTAAACGCGACACGCACGGCCGGATCACACTCCCGCATCGTCGCGAGCACCTTGCGCAACAGCGCGGCCGTCACGGAATGAATGAAATCGCTGCGTTCAGCAACCTTGATGAAGAGCGACGGAGGCACATCGCCAAGCGTCGGACTGCGCCATCGCGCAAGCGCCTCATACGACACCACGCGTTCGCGCAGCGTGTCGACGATTGGCTGAAAATGCAGCGTCATCTCGCGCTCGAGGTCGGCATGCCGCAATGCCTGTTCGACCTGTCCCAACTCGCGAATCTGCTTTTCATGCTCCGACGAGAAGATCGTCGTGCCCCCTCGTCGATACTCCTTCGCGAAGTACAACGCGTAGTCCGCACGCTCGAACAGTTGCGCGGGTGACAGACCCGCGTCGGGATAAACCGCAAACCCGAGCGATCCTGACAGCCGCGCAGTCGCGCCAGGCCACGCATACGGCGCACGCAGCGTTGCGCAGATCGCCGCGCCGATGTCGCGCAGATCCTGCGTCTCGCGCACGTCCGTCACCAGCAGGCCGAACTCGTCGCCGCCCAGGCGCGCCAGCCTGATGCGCGGCCCCGACACATCGAGCAGCCGCCGGCCCACCTCTTCGAGCACACGGTCGCCCGCGCCGTGGCCGTACAGATCGTTGACCTGCTTGAAGCCGTCGAGATCGATCACGCCGACGGCAAAACGCACATGCCCTTCCTGTGCCGTTTGAAAAAGCGCGTCGAGATCGGCGAGAAAACGTCGGCGGTTCGGCAGCCCTGTCAGGATGTCGAGATTGGCGAGGCGCGAATTTTCGTCGCTCAGCCGTTGCAGTTCGGCCTGCTTCGCCTGCAATGCATGCTTCGATTCAACCAGATTCGCAAAGTCGCGATAGTAGGTGACCAGAACGAAGATCATCGCGACAGCAACGAGCAACATGTTGATCGCAATCGCGACGAGCACGCCGTTCTGCGTCAACGAAAAGAACAGCGAGAACGGCACGATGACGATGGCCGTCAACAGCAACGCGGCCTTGCGCATGTGCATCAGACAGAAAATGCAGCCGATCACCGTAATCGACATGTAGAACGCAACATGCGCGCGAGCGTACGGGTCGCCATACGGGAAGAGCAGCAATCCCCAGCCGGTGAAGATGACGCCCAATAATGCGATCAGCCACACCGTGGTCTTGAGCCGCGACGCGATCTGCTCGTCCGTCAGCGACGCGAGGTGTTTTCTTCGCCTAACCCACACGACGAGCCGGATCGCGCAGGCCGAGCACATCGCGAGCGGCACCCAGATGGCGAGCCACGCCGGCGCGACGGCGACGTGCGTCGCGGCCACGGCAACGCTATTGACCACGAGGATCACATACAGCAGCGGCAATTGACGCGAGAAAGCGTCGAACTGCGAGCGCGACAGCGCAGCCTTCACGGCGGGAACAGTACGAAACGAGGCGAGGTCCTGCGGGCGAATCATGGCTCGGCAGCGTGAATGGGTCAGCAAGTCCAGGTGCGCCGCCTGTCGATACACCCAGGCTGCGAGAGGCGGTGGCGTCTGTCGCGTTCCTGCATGTTTACGGCAGTTTTCCGGCGAACCTGATGATACGAGAGCGACCCGCTCCGCCAGTAAAGAATGCAGAGAGATGCACCACGCTGTCTCGACGGCGCCACACACGCTTGCGCAACACACGCGCGTAATGCTCGCAAAAAGCCCTTTTTTGCGGGGTATTCGTCAGATCAATAGCGCGAAACCAGCGGCACCGTCACCCGCCCACGACCACTGCCGCGATCTCGACGAACAGAATTTTCACGATCGTCATCGACGGAAAGATCATGGCGTAGCCGATATCGGGGCGGTCGGTGGGCGCGATGCGATTTGCGAACGCGAGGATCGCCGGGTTGCCCGTCGCGCCGCTGATCACGCCAACGGTCGCATCGAACGGCAGGCGAAATAGCCACAGGCAGCACGCCGCCGTGATGCACACCAGTGCGATCAGAATCGCCGCGCCATATAGCAGGAACGAGATGCCCGTAAGACCGATCGTCGCAAAGAACTTCGGTCCCGACGACAACCCCACTTGCGCGAGAAACACCGTCAGCCCGAAATTGCGCAGCACGAGATTCGCCGAAAGCGGCATCGTCCAGACGAGTCCACCCACGCGCCTGATCTTGCCGAGATAGAGCGCGACCAGCAGCAGCGCGGCAAGCCCGAGCGACAACTTGCCGACACCGGGTATCGGCAGCGGAATCAGGCCGACCAGCAAGCCCAGCGCCGCGCCGACGCCGATCGAGATGTAGCTCAACTCCGCCGTTCCCTTGATCGAATCGCCGAACAGCTTGCGCACGGCGTCGCGTTGACCGGGGCCGATCAGCAATCCCACACGGTCGCCGAACTCGAGTATCAGTTCGGGACTCGGCAGCATGTCGGCGTCGCCGCGACGCACGTGCGCGATCGAACAGACCATGCCTTCGGGAAAGCGGATATCGCGCAGCGCGCGGCCGACCACGATGCGACTCGATGCGAACACGCGCAGATAGTCGAGGTCTTCGCGGAAACGCATCATGCGTCCGGGGTGCAATTCGCCGAGCATTTCGGTGGCCTTGCGCAACTCGTCGAGGTCCATCGAGGTCGCGAGCAGCACGTCGTCGGTTTGCATGACGAAATCGTCGGCGGGCAGCTGGTTGTGATGTGCGCGCCGCACGGCCGCGATGCCGAGGCCCGCGGGCAGGCGCGCTTTCAGTTCGGGAAACGTGAGGCCGACGAACGCCTGGTTGCGCAGCGCGATCTCGGCCGTCTCCATGAGGTGCGCGGGCGGCGCTTCGATCTTGCGCGCCAGTGCGATGCTCAGCAGATAGAGAAACAGGATCGGCCCGGCGACGCCGAACGGATACGCGACGCTATAACCGACGGCGGCGCCTTCGCCCTTCAGCACGGCAAGCACCGCCTGCAGACTTGCCGTGCTCGTGCCCGCGCCCGCATACAGGCCGAGCGCCTGATCGAGCTTCACGCCGAACAGCGGTCCGAGTGCAAGCGACACGAAGCCTGCGCCGATCACGCCGAGGACGGCGGCTGCGTTCGCCTTGAGCCCATCGGCACTCGACAGACCGGCGAAAAACTGCGCGCCGTACTGCACGCCGATGCCATAGAGAAACAGCAACAGCCCCAGCGTGCCGAGCACTGCGGGCGGCGCGGACTTTGGCGCGAAACCGCCGATCGCGAGCCCGACGAAGAGCACCGCGCCCGAGCCGAGCGCTACGCCTTTGATGCTGCACTCGCCGATGACATAGCCTAGCGCGACGGTGAGGAACAAGGTGAGCAACGGTTGCGATTCGAGCAATGTGCGGATTGCATCCATGTCCGCTCCCTAAGTTGTGGGCAGGGTGTGTGCGTTTGTTGCGCTATCGCGCATGTATTGCCAGATCAATCATAGACGCTGTGCGGGGCGGCACCTGCTTTTGGTTGTCGGCGACGCTGGATGGTTCGCCTGGTTTGCTGCTGGCATCCGCGTTTTTTTAACGTGCTGCACGCGTTGCCCCTGTGCGGGGCGGCACCTGCGTTTGGTTGTCTGCGACGTGATGGTTCGCCTGGTTTGCTGCTGGCATCCGCGTTTTGTTAGCGTGCTGCACGCGTCGCCCCTGTGCGGGGCGGCACCTGCGTTTGGTTGTCTGCGACGCTGGATGGTTCGCCTGGTTTGCTGCTGGCATCCGCGTTTTGTTAACGTGCTGCACGCGTCGCCCCTGTGCGGGGCGGCACCTACTTTTCTTTGCCGCCGCAAAGAAAAGTAGGCAAAAGAAAGCGGCTAACACCGCCAATCCTTGTTCCTGCCTGAGGGCCCCCAGCGGGTCTTACGCTTCACACGGCAACGCCCTGGTTCGTGCTCGTTGCCAACGTTCTCTCTGTACGCCTCACCCACTTCACGCACCCGCATCACAGCGTGCCATGCCAGATAGTCCACGGCCGCCCAGGTGGCAAACTGTGTGTAGGCCCAAGGACTCCATATGCCTCACTCCGGACCGATAGCGCATGCGTTCCACCCTGTAAGAGCGCCGCGCTATACGACGCGACAACCTACACACAGTTTGCCACCTGGGCGGCGCATACCGTTCGCTGCCGCTGGCCCAAGTGCGGGCGTTTGAAGTGGGTGAGGCGTTCATTCGAAGCGTTGGCAACGGGCAACGAACAAGGCGTTACCGTGTGACGTGTGGGGACGTTGAGGGCCCGTGGACAAGCACACGTGCTGGCGGTGTGAGCCGCTTTCTTTTGCCTACTTTTCTTTGCGGCGGCAAAGAAAAGTAGGTGCCGCCCCGCACAGGGGCAACGCTTGCGAACCAATGACATCGCGCGGATGCCAGCAAAACCAAACCAAACCCAAACATTACCGAAATGTAATCAGCCCACACACACATCTCGGTATGATTGAAAACGTCAAAATCCAGCAGCAAAGCGGAGCACAACGATGCGCATCCTGGTCATCGAGGACGAACCCAAAACAGCGGCCTACCTGAAGAAAGGACTCGAAGAGTCCGGCTATTCTG
Organism: Paraburkholderia largidicola; assembly: GCF_013426895.1. Classification (NCBI taxonomy): domain Bacteria; kingdom Pseudomonadati; phylum Pseudomonadota; class Betaproteobacteria; order Burkholderiales; family Burkholderiaceae; genus Paraburkholderia; species Paraburkholderia largidicola. Next base: position 1,529,024 of record NZ_AP023175.1, read on the forward strand.
TCGAGGTGGCGAACGACGGCTCGCACGGCCTGATCCTCGCGCAGGAGGAAGACTACGACGTCATCATCCTCGACGTGATGCTGCCGTGGATGGACGGCTGGACCGTCATAAAGACACTGCGCGCCACGCGCACCACACCCGTGCTATTCCTCACTGCACGCGACGACGTCGACGACCGCGTACGCGGCCTCGAACTCGGTGCCGACGATTACCTCGTCAAACCCTTCGCGTTCGTCGAACTGCTCGCTCGCGTGCGCACGCTCGCGCGTCGCGGGCCGCCGCGCGAAAGCGAACTGATCCGCATCGGCGATCTGGAAATGGACGTGAACCGCCGCCGCGTCAAGCGCGGCACGACGCGCATCGATCTCACGCCGCGCGAGTTCTCGCTGCTGCAACTGCTCGCGCGCCGCCATGGCGAAGTACTGAGCCGCACGCAGATTGCGTCGTACGTGTGGGACATGAACTTCGACAGCGACACGAACGTCGTCGAAGTCGCCATTCGCCGCTTGCGCAGCAAGATCGACGACAACTTCCCCGTCAAACTGATTCATACGGTGCGCGGTGTCGGCTATGTGCTCGAAATCAAGGAAGCGGATTGATGCGCGGCCGTTCGATCACCACCACGCTCGCGCTCGCGTTCGGGGCGACGACGCTCGCCGTGTTCGTGCTGGTCGGCAACTTTCTCTATCGCGCGCTCGAACAGGAGATCAGTTCGCAGGACGACATGAGCATCGTGCTCGCGGCGCGGCACGCGCGGCGCCTTGCGGAAGAGATCGATGCATCGAAAGGGATTCGCGAGCATGGCGACCGGATCACGAGCATCGTGCTGGGTAATCCGGGCATGTCGATGGAAGTGTTCGATCCCAACGGACAACTCGCCATCGAGCACAATCTGACGAGCACGCTCGGCACACCCATGCCCGCCAGCGACAGTTCGATTCTCGCTACCGGTCGCTCCATTCAGCGCGTGCCGGCAGCGGCGCGCATCACGGAAGCTGACATCGTCGCGTGGCGAAACGAGACGGGCGCGCCGATACGCGGCGTCGCCACCGACGTCACCTTGCGCGACGGCGAAATGGTCAGCATCCTGATCGCGCGCAATCTGAGCGACCGCTATGAACTGCTCGATCAGTACCGCGACCAGCTCAAGATCTACGGCATCATCGGCGTGCTGCTGACCACGGTGCTCAGCTACCTGCTCATTCGCGCGGCGATGCGGCCCGTACACGATATCGCCGCGAGCGCCGCGCAGGTCACCGTGAACCGCCTGAATACGCGCATTGCCGTCAAACGCGTGCCGCGCGAACTCGAAACGCTCGTGACGACGCTCAACGCGATGCTCGAACGCATGGACCACGGCTTCAAGCAGATGTCGCGTTTCACCGCCGATCTCGCGCACGACATGCGCACGCCGCTGAGCAATATGCGCGGCGCGACGGAAGTGGCGCTCGCGCGCACGCGCTCCGTCGACGAGTACGAAGCGCTGCTCGCATCAAACCTCGAAGAGTGCGAACGTCTGTCGCGCATGATCGAGAACGTGCTGTTCCTCGCGCGCGCGGAGCATCCGCAGTTCGTCAAGCACATGCGTGTGTTCGATGCCGTGCAGGAACTGACGCGCATCGGCGAGTATTTCGAAGGCGTCGCGGAAGACGCCGGCGTGCGCGTGCGTGTGACAGGCGCCGCAATGCTCACGGCCGATCTCGAACTCTTCCGCCGCGCCATCGGCAATCTGCTCGCGAACGCGCTGCGCTATACGCCACGAGACAAGGAGATCGTGCTCGACGCGCATGAGATCGAGGGCGGCGTGCGCGTCACGGTGTCGAATGAAGGCGAGCCGATTGCGCCTGAACATCTCGAACGGATCTTCGACCGCTTCTATCGCGTCGATCCCTCGCGCAGTTCCTTGCCTTCGTCCGGTTCGCCGCAAGGGTCGCCAGGATCGACGGGACTGGGCCTCGCGATCGTGCGCACGATCATGGAACTGCATGGCGGCACCGTTCATGCCGAGAGCGACGCGCGCGGCACGCGCTTCGTACTGACGTTTCGTTGAGCGCGTGCGCCGTCTCAACAGCCGCTATTCCGCGCGCAATCCCGACAGCGTCACGCGCAGTCCCGTACCGTTTTCGTTGTTGTCGATGCTGAGCGTCGCCTGATGGCGTTGCGCGATTTTCAGCGCAATCGCGAGGCCCAGCCCGCTGCCATGTTCCTTGTTGCCCGCGCTGCGATAGAAGCGGTCGAACACGCGCTCGCGCTCCGCGTCCGGAATGCCGGGCCCGCTGTCCGACACGCATAGTCCGATGCGATCGCCGTCGTGCTTCAGGATCACATCCACCTTGCCGCCGCGCGGCGTATAGCGGATCGCGTTGTCGATCAGATTGTTGAGCAGCACCTCGATGCCCGCGGGCTCGGCGCTGACCTTGTAGGCGTCGTCGGCATCGCGAGAAGGGTTGAACTCCAGGCCGAGGTCTATCTGCCTCGCCTCGGCGAGCATCGAAAAGTCACCGACAGCGCGCTCGCACAGACGGCGCAGGCTCACCGGCTCGACATGCGCGCTGCGTTGCGCGTCTTCGCGCGCCATCGTCAGCAGTTGATGCACGAGATGGATCAGCCGGTTCAGGCGCCCTTCGATGCGCTCGAAAGTCTGCTTGCTGCCGACCAGCGAGCCGTCGCGCTCCGCCGCCTGCAATTGCAGCTTCAATGCGGCAAGCGGCGAGCGCAGCTCGTGCGCGGCGTCGGCGACAAAGGTACGTTGCGATTGCGAGGCGACGTTCAGGCGGTGCAGCAGGTCGTTGAGCGCATCGACGAGCGGCTTCAGTTCGACGGGCATGCGTCCGTCGAGCCGCAACGGATCGAGCGAATCGAACGAACGGGTTGCCAGCGCGCGCGAGATGCTGCCGATCGGCGCAAGACCGCGGCCGACCACGAACAGCACGATCAGCACGATGACGGGAAGGAACAACGCGAGCGGCCACAGCGTGCGCAACGCGAGATGCCGCGCCAGATCTTCACGCACAGAGACGGGTTGCGCGACCTGAACGAAACGGTTGCCTTCCTGTACGCCGAAGACGCGCCAGTGATACTCGTCGCGCTCGACCGTGCGCAGGCCGGGCGGATAGCGCGGCACGTCGATGCCATCGAGCGACTTGTACACGCTCTGGCCCACGTCGTCCCACACTTCGATGAACAGGCGATCGTCGGCAAGGCCCCCGAAATCCGGCGTGCGTCGCGCGAGCGCGTTGCTGCTGCCGACCGTCGCGGGCACGGAGAGCGCCACCGTGCGCAATTCGTAGTCGAATAGTTCGGTCGCTTCGACCCGCGCCGTATAGAAGATGCCGTACGCCGCGGTCAACGCCGCGAGCGCGAGGCCGGCAATCAGCCAGCCAAGCAACCAGCGCCGGATCGACGTCATACGGCGCGCTTGAGCCGATAACCGACGCCGCGAACCGTCACGATCTGGTCGGCGCCGATCTTGCGCCGCAGGCTATGCACATGCACTTCGATCGTGTTGCTGCCCACTTCCTCGCCCCAGCCGTACAACTTGTCTTCGAGTTCGGAACGCGTGAAGACGCGCGTCGGCTCTTCGATCAACGCCTGCAGCAGGCTGAATTCGCGCGGCACCAGCGACAAGGATTCGCCCTTCAGCGTCGCTTCGTGCGCAGCCGGGTTCAAGGTCAGATCGCCGTGTACGTACTCGGGATGGGCGTGCCCCGTGCGCCGCCGCAGCAACGCGCGCACGCGCGCTGCGAGTTCGTCGAGATCGAAGGGTTTGACGAGATAGTCGTCGGCACCCGCGTCGAGCCCCGCAATGCGGCTCTCGACGGCGTCGCGCGCGGTGAGAATCATCACGGGCGCGGTGCCGCCGCGCCGCCGGTAGCGGTTGAGCACGTCGATGCCATCTGCCTTCGGCAGGCCGAGATCGAGCAGCACCAGATCGTAGACGTCGTGGGCCAGCGACAACTCCGCTTCGCGCCCGTCATGCGCCCAATCGATTGCATAGCCCGCGCCGCGCATCGTATCCACGACGGGCTCGCCAATCATGTCGTCATCTTCCACCAGCAGCAAACGCATCGCGCATTCTCTCCGTCGATCGCCTCCATTCTCCGAACCCGTAGCTTAGCGCGCCTTGACGCCGCCTTCGCCGGGAAAGCGTTCAGCCACTCGCGCCGAAGCGCTTGGGCGTCGCAGCGGGCAAGCCTTCGCAGGCTTCGCATCGGCCGAAGATCACCAGGCTCGACGTCACGTAGTGAAAGTGCTGATCGGCGGCGATCTTTGCCTGCTGCTGTTCGAGGCCCGGATCGTACGCGTCCTGAATGCGCCCGCAGCGGTTGCAGACGAGGTGGTAGTGGCGCTGGCCGCGATTGAGTTCATAGATGATGCGCGCATCGCCTAACGTCGCGCTCGAGATGAGGTCCGCCTCATGCAACTGCGAGAGCGCGCGGTACACGCTCGCGAGACTGCAAGGCTCCGGCTCGCGCGACAGCTTGCGGTACACCTGATCGGCGGTGAAGTGCTCGTTCGGGAGCTCGTGGAAAAGCCTCAGCACGGATGCCCGGCTCGTAGTCGGGCGCAGACCGGCCGTTTTTAACGCTGCGTAGATCGCAATCATATGAAGCCCCGTCTGGTCAGCGCAAAGCCTCTGGCGGGCTTCGCAACGGGCCATTCTGGCCGCGCGATCCTTAAGAATCGCTTATCGGGGCCAGTGGAACGCGGCGCAGTGTGCGCGCTGGCGCGCTTTGCGCGGCGCTCAGAGGCGTTCCAGCGTCCGCTCGTCCGGCTTGCCGTCGAAGTATCTGGCAAGCGCGTCGGTGAACACGGCCTCGTCGGGCGCGGCTTTCGAAAACAGCGTCATCGACGAATGGAACTTCAGGTGGTCCGGGTAGCCGAAGATGGTCTCGATCGACCGACCCTCGACTTCGTTGACGGCGCGCGTGATCTCGATTAAACGGGGACCGAGCACCGGATGTTGCAAATACGCGACAGCTTCGGGCAATGAATTAATGGCAAATTTTTGTGCCATTTGGCTCGTTCCGAGGCCCTGAAACTGGGGAAACACGTACCACATCCAGTGGCTTTGCTTGCGCCCGTTGCGCAATTCCGCTAGCGCCTGCCCATAAATAGGTGCCTGAGCATCGACGAAGCGCCGAAGGTCGAATTTATCGTCCATCCCGTCCTCCGCAGTTCTTTGGTGTGCCGCAGCAAATGCATCGGCATGCCCGACAAATCCCTACGATTACCTTTCAAACCAGTCTTTCCGACCGTCGGCGCGCCACAAACGCGCCTCACATGCGGCATTGCGACACTATGTCTCACCCCTGATTGCGCAATAGTTCGTTCGCATCAAAGTGCTGTACTGCAACACGTGTCTTTCGTATTATGCGAGCGCTTATAAAAGGAGCAAGGAAATGCATGCGTTCGTTCGTTTGTTTTTGTAGAGGGCCGCGATGACGAAAAAAATCGCGGGCCGGCTAGCCGGTCTCGTCTCAATTGCCCCAGCCCTCCTGCTTTCGGGGTGCAACAACCTTGATCTGCTCGCGCCGAAAGGTCCCATCGGTGCCGCCGAGAAGTCGCTGATCGCGACCTCGACGTGGGCGATGCTGATCGTCGTGGTTCCCGTCATCTTCCTGACGCTGCTGTTCGCATGGCGCTATCGCGCATCGAACAAGTCCGCCGAATACCGTCCGAACTGGTCGCATTCGACGGCAATCGAAGTCGCCGTCTGGACGATCCCCGCACTGATCATTCTGTTCCTCGCCGTCCTGACGTGGAAGAGCACGCATGAGCTCGACCCGTACAAGCCGCTCGAATCGAACGTGAAGCCGATCAACGTCGAAGTCGTTGCGCTCGACTGGAAGTGGCTGTTCATCTATCCCGATCTCGGCATCGCGTCCGTGAACCAGCTGGCGATTCCCGTGGGCACCCCGGTGAATTTCCGCATCACGTCGGACACGGTGATGAACTCGTTCTTCATCCCGCAACTGGGCGGCCAGATCTACGCGATGGCAGGCATGCAGACGCGTCTGCATCTGTTGGCTGAAGAACCGGGCGATTACGCCGGCACCTCGGCCAACTTCAGCGGCAAGGGCTTCTCGGACATGAAGTTCCGCACGCTCGCAGAGTCGCAGCAAGACTTCGACGCATGGGTCGCGAAAGCACGCGCATCGACGGATCACCTCTCGATGGACCGCTACTACGCAGTGGCGAAGCCGGAAGAGAAGGCGTCTGTGTCGTACTTCTCGTCGGTCGATCCCAAGCTCTTCAACAACATTGTTGCCCGCTACAACAACGGTCACGTCATCGACAACATGAAGGACGTGAACTGTGCACCTAACGGGACCAAGGGGTAAGCATGTTCGGTAAATTAACCCTGGAAGACATTCCGTATCACGAGCCGATCATCGTCGTCGCCGGTATCGGGATGATTTTCGGCGCGCTGGCTGTGCTCGGCGCGATCACGTATTTCGGCAAGTGGCGTTACCTGTGGACCGAGTGGCTGACGTCGGTCGACCACAAGAAGCTCGGCGTGATGTACATCGTCGTAGCCATGATCATGCTGCTGCGCGGCTTTGCCGACGCGATCATGATGCGTACGCAGCTCGCGCTCGCGTATCACTCGCCCGGCTATCTGCCGCCGCATCACTACGATCAGGTCTTCACGGCGCACGGCGTCATCATGATCTTCTTCATGGCGATGGCCTTCATGGTCGGCCTGATGAACCTGGTCGTGCCGCTGCAGATCGGCGCACGCGACGTCGCGTTCCCGTTCCTCAATTCGTTGAGCTTCTGGATGACAGCGATCAGCGCGATCCTGATCAACATCTCGCTGCTGATCGGCGAATTCGCGCAAACGGGTTGGCTCGCCTATCCGCCGCTGTCGGAGCTGCAGTTCAGTCCGGGTGTCGGGGTCGACTACTACCTGTGGTCATTGCAGCTTTCCGGTATCGGCACCTTGCTGACGGGCGTGAACTTCTTCGTCACGATCATCAAGATGCGCGCGCCTGGCATGACGCTGATGAAGATGCCCGTGTTCACGTGGACAGCTCTGTGCACGAACGTGCTGATCATGGCCGCGTTCCCGATCCTGACCGTCACGCTCGCGCTGCTCGGCCTGGACCGTTACCTCGGCATGCACTTCTTCACGAATGACGGCGGCGGCAACGCCATGCTGTACCTGAACCTGATCTGGGCATGGGGCCACCCTGAGGTCTACATCCTGATCCTGCCGGCGTTCGGTATCTTCTCGGAAGTCATCTCGACGTTCGCACGCAAGCCGCTGTTCGGCTACAAGACGATGGTCTACGCGACCTGCGCGATCATGGTGCTGTCGTTCCTCGTGTGGCTGCACCACTTCTTCACGATGGGTTCGGGCGCCGACGTCAACGCGTTCTTCGGCATTGCGACGATGGTCATCGCCATCCCGACGGGCGTGAAGGTGTTCAACTGGCTGTTCACGATGTACAAGGGCCGCATCGAGTTCACGACGCCTGTGCTGTGGACGATCGGCTTCATGATCACGTTCACGATCGGCGGTATGACGGGCGTGATGATGGCGATCCCGGGCGCGGACTTCGTGCTGCACAACTCGCTGTTCCTGATTGCTCACTTCCACAACGTGATCATCGGCGGCGTGCTGTTCGGTTACCTCGCGGGCATGAACTACTGGTTCCCGAAGGCCTTCGGCTTCAAGCTGAACGAGAAGCTCGGCAAGGCTGCATTCTGGTTCTGGCAGATCGGCTTCTGGGTTGCGTTCACGCCGCTGTACGTGCTCGGCTTCATGGGCATGACGCGTCGTCTGAACCACTACGACAACCCGGCATGGCATCCGTGGCTGCTCGTCGCCGAACTCGGCGCCGTGCTGGTCGCAATCGGTATCGCTTGCCAGCTGCTGCAACTCGTCGTCTCGATCCGCGACCGCAACAAGCCGGAAAACCGCGACCTGACGGGCGACCCGTGGAATGGCCGTACGCTCGAATGGGCGACAACCTCGCCGCCGCAGATCTACAACTTCGCCACCGTCCCCGTCGTGCATGAGCTGGATGCATTCCACGACATGAAGGCGCGCGGCAATGTCGAGAAGCCTGTGTACCGCGACATTCACATGCCGTCGAACACGAGCGCTGGTTTCTTCATCGGCGTGTTCAGCCTGGCGCTGGGCTTCGCGTTGACGTGGCACATCTGGTGGCTGGCTATCGCTGCCTTCATCGGCGCGATCGGTACGTGGATCGCACGCAGCTTCGATAACGACACCGATTACTACATCCCCGCCGAAACCGTTCGACTGATGGAAGAACGTAACGGTGCTGGTTCGGGCGCGGCGATCGCCAAGCAACTGCCCGAAGCTGAGGAGATTGCCTGATGCTACAAAAAGCTATTGTTGCGGACCCGCATCATCACGACGCGGAACACGCTCCGTCCAATTCGGTGTTCGGCTTCTGGCTGTACCTGATGACCGACTGCATTCTGTTCGCGGCGCTGTTCGCGACGTTTGCAGTGATGAGCCATCAGTTCGCCGGCGGTCCGAGCGGCAAGGATCTGTTCGAGATCCAGGGCGTGGCGATCGAAACGGCGATCCTGCTGTTCTCGAGTATCACGTACGGTTTCGCGATGCTCGGCGCGCACAAGAACAACAAGGGCAGCACGTTGTTCTGGCTGGCCGTGACGTTCGTGCTGGGCGCGTCGTTCGTCGTGCTGGAAATCCGCGAGTTCTCGCACCTGATCGCAGAAGGCGCAGGTCCTGACCGCAGCGCGTTCCTGTCGGCGTTCTTCACGCTGGTCGGCACGCACGGCCTGCACGTCACGTCGGGTCTGGTGTGGATGCTGGTGATGATGATTCAGGTCGTGCGCGCGCCCGCTCTGGGCGAGCGCGAACTGCGCCGTCTGACGTGCCTGAGCCTCTTCTGGCACTTCCTGGACATCGTGTGGATCGGTGTTTTTTCGTTTGTCTATCTTGCGAGCGTGATCTAAATGAGCAGCCATTCTCACTCATCACATTCGGCGCACGGTGACGAAAGCCACGGCAGCTTCGGCAGCTACATGATCGGGTTCGTGCTGTCCGTCGTCCTGACGGCAGCGGCATTCGGCGTGGTGCTGGCAGGCTGGGCTACGGGCACGCAGGCGCTCTACGCGATCGCCGGTCTCGGCCTCGTGCAGATCATCGTGCACCTGGTGTTTTTCCTGCACATGAACACGTCGTCGGGTCAGCGCTGGAACGTGACCGCGTTTGCGTTCACGGTGCTGACGGCTGTTATCGTGATCGGCGGTACGCTGTGGGTCATGCATAACGTCAGCATGAACATGATGTCGCGCTAACTTGCGTTAGCGTGCACGTCTCCCGTGCCGGTTGCACATGCCTCATCGTGCAGCCGGCGCGGCACCCCTCCCCTGCTTGACCGGCGCCCGGTTTGACTTCAGTTGCGCGCCAGCATCTCCATCGGACGGCCACGTCCCGTCACGAGACATCCCGACCTGAACGCTTCGCCCTGACTGCTCGCGGCGGCGTCGCCAAACCCTCTGCCCAGCGCATCCAGCTTCACCTGTTCGGCACCTTGCGAACATGCAAACGTACTGGCTTCTTTCGCCTGCGCGTGCAGTAACGCGCGGTCCGCGACCAGATAGGCCAACACGGCGATCACGGCGATATGGAAAACTTTTCTCGTGTTCATGGGTTCGTCTCCTCGCGACTTAAGCGTACAGCGAACAACTATCGCGCAAATCCAGGGCAACCCCGGTAGGCAAAAGGTCGCGCCAACCCTGTGGAAGCGCTTCCACTGCCGCTTTTTTGTGCAGCGCATTTCGCCTGCGCAGGACCACCCATCAATGTCAATGCCGACTTTCGCAATAAATAAAAATCACACTTGTGGCAGCGCAACATTATTATTTTGAGTTATCCTCGTTAACCCTGACCGTCATGCGTTTTGCTTACGCGCGTGCGCAAAGTCTGCGCATCGTCCTGCGCCCTTCGGGGCCGTCCGTCGAAATGTCCATGTAAGGTTTTTTGATCCTTCGCCCCACGGGCGAGGGCCTGCTATTCGCGTTCAGGCGTTTCATCAAAGAGCAAATGCACCTCCCATCAGTCCTCGACCTCCTGATCTGGGTCCCCATCGTCGCCGGCATCGTCGTGCTGCTCGGTGGCTCCGACAGCGCGCAGAGCCGCACGCGCTGGCTTGCGCTGATCGGCGCAGCCGTCAGCATCCTGCCCGTCATTCCGCTGGTAGCGGGTTTCGATTCGTCGCTGGCGACGATGCAGTTCGAGCAGCAGACCGCATGGCTGCCCGAGTTCGGCATCTCGTACCACCTCGGTGTCGACGGCATTTCGCTGTGGTTCACCGTGCTGACGGCCGTGACGACGCTGATCATCGTGATCGCGTCGTGGGAATCGATCACCACGCGCGTCGCCCAGTACTACGGCGCGTTCCTGCTGCTGTCGGGCTGCATGCAAGGCGTGTTCACGTCGCTCGACGGCATGCTGTTCTTCGTGTTCTTCGAAGCGTCGCTGATCCCGCTGTATCTGCTGATCGGCACGTGGGGCGAAAAGCGCCGTGTGTACGCAGCGGTGCGTTTCTTCTTCTTTTCGCTCGTCGGCTCGCTGGCGATGCTCGCCGCGCTGATCTACCTCTGGGCGCACTCGCACACGTTCGACATCGCCACGTGGCGCACGCTGAAGCTCGATTTCCTGCCGCAGATCATGGTGTTCATCGGCTTCATCGCGGCCTTCTCGGTGAAGGTGCCGATGTGGCCCGTGCACACCTGGCTGCCCGACGTCCACTCGGACGGCCCGACGGGCGCCGCCGTGCTGCTCGGCATGCTGAAGATGGGCGGCTACGGCCTGCTGCGCTTCGCGCTGCCCATCGTCCCGGACGCCTGCCACTTCTTCGCCCCCGCGATGATCGCGCTGTCGCTCGTCGCGGTGATCTACGGCAGCCTGCTCGCGCTCGCGCAGACCGACATGCGCAAGCTGCTCGCCTACTCCGCCGTCGCCCACATGGGCCTCGTCACGCTCGGCCTGTTCACGTTCGACCGCATGGGCACGGAAGGCGCCGTGGTGCAGATGCTGTCGTACGGCATCGTCTCCGGCGCAATGCTGCTGTGCACGGGCATGCTGTTCGACCGCACGAAGAACGGCTCGATCGACGCCTACGGCGGCGTCGCCAACTCGATGCCCAAGCTCGCTACGTTCGCGATGCTGTTCTCGATGGCGAACGTCGGCCTGCCTGGCACGTCGGGTTTCGTCGGCGAGTTTCTGGTGCTGATGGGCGCGATCCGCTTCAACTTCTGGGTTGGCGCGACGGCTGCGCTGACGCTGATCCTGAGCGCCGCGTACACGCTGTGGATGTACAAGCGCGTGATGTTCGGTGCGATCAAGAACACGCGCGTGTCGAGCCTGCGCGATCTGGGCCGCCGCGAGTTCGTGCTGCTCGGCGCGATGGCCGTGCTGGTGCTGGCGATCGGCGTGCGTCCGAAGACCTTCACCGACGCGATCGGTCCAGCCACGGAGAACCTCGTTGCGCAAGCACAAGGCTCCGCGCTGCCGACGGACACGGGTGTCGCTTCGAACAACCGCGCGCCGACTGCTTCGCCGCGTATGCCGGGCTAAACAGCGTCAACTGCAAGCATTCGACGGGCGTCCAGTGGACGCCCGTTTTTATTTGCGCAACTGGCGTTGCCCCTTCCGCGTCGACGAAACAAAAACGGCCTCACATCGCTGCGAGGCCGTTTCTATGTGGAGCGTGAATATCAGCGCTTACCCGCCGCGCTTCTCCATGAAACCGCCGAAGAACGCGCGCGCATTCGCTTCGAGGCTCTCCAGGTGGTAGCCGCCTTCCTGCACGATCACGGAGGGCAGCTTTAACGAGCCGATGGCTTCGCCGAGCCGCCCGAAACCTTCCGTCGTCACAGCAACCTGCGATTGCGGATCGTCCTTGTAGATATCGAAGCCCAACGCAAGCACCAGCGCATCCGGTTCGAAGCGCTTCAACACGCGCAGCGCGTCGTCGAGCTTGTCGAAGAACACCGCTTCCGACGAACCGTGCGGCATCGGCAGATTGACGTTGAAGCCGTCGCCCTCACCCGCGCCGCGCTCTTCTTCATAACCCGCGACCACGGGATAAAAGTTGGTCGGATCGCCGTGAATGGAGATGTACAGCACGTCGTCGCGTCCGTAGAAAATCTCCTGCACGCCCTGGCCGTGATGCATGTCGGTGTCGAGAATCGCGACGCGTTTGAAGCGGCTGCGCAACGACTGCGCAGCAATCGCCGCGTTGTTCAGATAGCAGAAGCCGCCCGCAGCATCGACGCGTGCGTGATGGCCTGGCGGCCTGCACAGCGCATACGTTTCGCGCGCGCCGTCATTGACAGCCGATGCCGCCGCCAACGCGCTCTGCGCCGACCAGTACGCGGCACGATATGTATTCGCGCCAACGGGGCAACTGCCATCGGCGAGATAGCGCGCTGCCTTCGCGAGCACGCCGCGTAACGGATTCGGATCGCGCACGTAGATGTTCGACATCACTTCGTCGCCCCAATCGTCGGGCATCTTTTTCCAGTCGCGATGCGCTTCTTCGAGAAAGCGCAGATAGTTCATGTCGTGCACGGCGGCGATGGCGGCCGTGCCGTGGTCCGCCGGTTCGACGACATCGAAGTCCAGCGATTTCGCCGCGGCCACGAGCCGGGCTGCACGCTCTGGCACTTCCTGCGGCTCACGCATCTGCCCACGCGACAGATAGCTGCGCGGATGATGCAGCAGCTGTTCGGGATGGAAAAAAGTCTTCATTGCAGGTCCTTTCTTATTGCTCGTCCGCTGTTGCCATCACGCCCGCGCGCGCGAGCACCGCATTGAGCAGCACGTTGGCGCCGCGCGTAACGTCGTCGGGCAGTGCGTCTTCGGCTTCGTTGTGCGACAAGCCGTCGACGCACGGAATGAACACCATCGCCGTCGGGCAATAGCGCGCGAGATGAATGGCATCGTGACCCGCGCCGCTGACGATGCGCTCGTTCGAATAGCCGAGTGCTTCAACTGCGTTCGCCACCAGCGCAACGCATTCGCTATCGAACGGCGTCGCGGGGCTGCGCCAATACGTTTCGACGCGGAGCGTCACGCCGCGCGCTTGAGCGACGCGCTCGAATGCGTCGCGCAGATCGCGCTCCATCGCATCGACTTGGCTGTCTTCGTGATGACGCAGATCGACGGTGAAGGACACTTCACCTGCAATCGTGTTGCGCGAAGCGTTCCTGATGCCGATCTGCCCGATCGTCACGAGTCCGCGCGGCGCATAGCTCGCGACGATACGTTCCAGCTCCGCCGCCATCTGCGCACTCGCGAAGTAAGCATCCTTGCGATACGGCATCGGCGTCGTGCCCGCGTGCGCGGCCATGCCCGTCACGGTGACGTCGAGCCAGCGGATCGCCTGGCCGCCCGTCACCACGCCGATCGTCGTGCCGTTCGCTTCGAGCACGGGGCCCTGTTCGATATGCGCTTCGAAATATGCATCGACGGCCTGGCCGTTGACGGCGCGCGCGCCGCGATAGCCGCTCTGCGTCAACGCATCCGCGAGCGTGATGTCGTCCGCGTCTTTCTTCGCAAGCGCTTCGTCGAGCGACGTGATGCCCGTAAACACCGCCGAGCCGAGCATCGCAGGCGTGAAGCGCGCCCCTTCCTCGTTGGTCCACGACACGATTTCGATCGGCTTCTCCGTCACGATGTTCGCGTCGTTCAGCGCGCGCACCAGTTCGAGCGCGGCGAGCACGCCGTAGACGCCGTCGAAGCGCCCGCCTTCGGGCTGCGTGTCGAGATGGCTGCCGATCAGCACAGGCGCTGCGTCGTCCCGCGTACCTTCACGGCGTGCAAACAGATTGCCGATTTCATCGACACTCACCGTCATGCCTGCGTCGCGGCACCACGTAGCGAACAGATCGCGGCCACGCACGTCTTCATCGGTGAGCGCGAGACGCCGCACGCCGCCCTTCGGCGTCGCGCCGATTTTCGCCATCTCCATCAGGCTTCGCCAAAGGCGTGCGCCGTCGATTTGCAACAGGTCTTTCATGAGTCTTCCGGGTCGTTCAACATGAATTCGGTTCAATGCGCGCCGACAGCTTCAGCCTGCTCGGCATGCGACGCGCGACGTGCGTCGAGCGCGACGATGCACACCAGCGAGATGCCCGCGAGGCACGTATAGAACACGGCGAGCGGCCACCATTGGCCCGTATAGCGATGCGCGAGCCACGTGCCGACGAGCGGCGTGAGACCGCCCGCCACCGCGCCGCACACCTGATACGCGAGCGAGATGCCCGAGTAGCGCACGCGCGTCGGGAAAATGCCGCTGACGAAGCCCGCGATCACCGAGTAGAAGCTCGCCATGCAGACCACGGCGATCGCGATGCCGATCACCATCGGCACGACCGAGCCGCTTTGCACGAGCACGAACATCGGATACGGCGAGATCATCGCGAGCAAGGCGGCGATCTTCAGGAAGCGCGCGCTGCCGATGCGTTCGGCCGTCCATGCAGCGAGCGGCTGCGACAGAAACTGGATGATCGCGACGGCGAACAGGCAGTCGAGAATCAGCGAGCGCGTCACGCCGACGTACTGCGTCGTGTACGCGATCATGAACGTGTTGGTGAAGTACACGCCCGCAATGCCGATCGTGTTCGCACCGATGCACAGCAGCACGAGACCCCATGCCGAGCTGAATACTTCGGCAATCGGCAGCTTCGCCGTGCGGTTCGATTCTTTCACACGCTGGAATTCCGGCGATTCATTCACGCCGAGACGGATCACGATACCGACGATCAGCAGCACGGAGCTCGCAAGAAACGGCAGACGCCAGCCCCACGACATGAAGTCCGCCTTGTCCATCGACGTCACCGCGCGAAACGCGATCAGCGACAGAATCAGCCCCGCCGGACTGCCCAACTGCGCAAACGACGCGAAGAACGTGCGGCGCCCTTGCGGCGCATGTTCGCCCGCCATCAGCACTGCGCCGCCCCACTCGCCGCCGACGGCAATGCCCTGCACCACGCGCAGCAGCACGAGCAGCACAGGCGCGAGCATGCCGACCTTCGAATAGTCAGGCAGCAGGCCAACACACACGGTCGCGACGCCCATCATCATCAGCGTGGTCATCAGCGCTTTTTTGCGGCCGATGCGGTCGCCGAGATGGCCGAACACGATGCCGCCCAAAGGCCGCGCGAAAAAGCCCACCGCGAAGGTCGCAAACGACGCCATCGTGCTGACGAAGCGGTCATTCGACGGAAAGTACAGCTCGCCGAATACGAGCGCGGCGGCCGTCGCGTAGATATAGAAGTCGTACCACTCGATCATCGTGCCGATGAACGCGGCCGTCGCGGCGCGCCCCGGCTGACGGGCGGTACTGATGGTTTGGGTCATGCTGGCTCCTGATGCACGTCTGACGTGGGTTGAACCCGTGGCATTGCGCGCGGTGTTGGAATCGATGTGCCGCTCTTCTCTCGGAGCAGGCGCGCGCCACGGCATGTGTCATTTATCGGCGGCCAGAAAACATTAGTCAAATTTCGAGTTATTATTCACCACATAAATTCAACTTATAGTTGCCTTCGATGCGCCCCGACATCGCCCGTTTTCTGAACGACCGGCTCGACTGGAATCTGTTGCGCACCTACCTCGTCATCATGCAGGAGCGCAGCCTGAGCCGCGCCGCCGCGCGCCTGCACGTCACGCAACCGGCCGTGAGCCAGGCGTTGCGGCGGCTCGAGGAAACGCTGGAGCGCAAGCTGATCGAACGGCGCGGCCCGTACTTCGCGCCGACTCAAGCGGGCGAAGAGGTCTATCGCATCGCCAGCGATATCTACGGCAACATCTCGCGGCTCGAAACCGAGATCGACGACCGCACCGAGGACATCAGCGGCTCGATTCGCCTGTTGACCATCAGCCGCATCGAGTCGCCCGTGTACGACGAGTTTCTCGCGGACTTTCATCGCGCGTATCCGCGCATCGACTTGCAGATCGAAGTGATGCGTTCGTCCGACATCATCTCGTCGCTGCTGCAAAAGACGGCGACTGCGGGCCTCGGCCTGTGCCGCTCGCCGCACGACAAGCTGGAAATGCGCTGCTTCCTGCGGCAACGCTATGCGATTTTCTGCGGGCGTCATCACCGGCTGTACGGCAAGTCGCCCTTGACGATGGAAGACCTGCTCGCCGAAAACTTCGTGTCGTTCACGAGCGACCAGATCGGCGACAGCCTCTCGCCCCTCACCGTGTTTCGCGACCAGAAGGGTTTTACGGGGCGCATCGTCGCGTCGTCGCCATCGCTCGATGAAGTGCGGCGGTTGATCTTCGCGGGCTTCGGCATCGGCTGCCTGCCCGAGCACATCGTGCGCGATGACATCGCACAGCAGCGCCTGTGGCGCCTGCCGCCCGAAGAAGGACTCGTCGATGTCGACGTGCATCTGCTGTGGCATCGCGACCGCAAGATGAATGCGGCGGATCACGCGTTTCTCGACAGCATGGAGCGCTGCATGCGCCGCTATGCGCTGTCGGAACGACTAGGCAAATGACTCGCGTGCGAAGCACCTGACTGGTGCGAACACGCGCATGCGGATCGCGATCACGCTTCAACCTTGTGCACGAAGCGTATGCGAAAAGCGCCGAAACCCAGTAAAGACGGCAGTGGCATGCTTATCGCTTAGTCATGTGCAGGAGCCGGTGCAGCATCCGGTTTAGCAGTCACAATCTGGCAAATGGACGACTAGGGTTCCGGTCCGCATCGATGCAAACACAAGCATTCGGTGCGCGACGCTGGTCCGAGAGTTGTCGACCTCGATGAGGTTACACGGCGGGATAAAAGCCCGGGAGAGAACGCGATGCGTCGCGCCGCTCCTGCCGTCGATAACCGTCCCTGCGAGGTCAACCTCATGCGCAAGCTCCGATTTTTCGCCGCTGCCGTCGCTCTCTCCCTGTGCTTTTCCACACCCTCATTCGCTCAAGCCCGTAAGGACTTCAAGGTCTGCTGGACCATCTACGCCGGCTGGATGCCATGGGGCTATGCGAAGACGCAAGGCATCATGTCCAAGTGGGCGAAGAAGTACGGCATCAACGTCGATGTCGTGCAACTGAACGACTACATCGAATCGATCAACCAGTACACGGCCGGCAAATTCGACGGCTGCGCGATGACCAACATGGACGCGCTGACCATCCCCGCAACGGGCGGCGTGGACAGCACGGCCTTGATCGTCAGCGACTATTCGAACGGTAACGACGGCGTGCTCATCAAGGGCGCGGGCAAGAAGGTCGCGGACCTGAAGGGCCAGCCCGTCAATCTGGTCGAACTCTCCGTCTCGCACTATCTGCTCGCGCGCGCGCTCGAGTCGGCAGGCATGAGCGAGCGCGATATCAAGACCGTCAATACGTCCGACGCCGATATCTCCGGCGCGTTCGCGACGCCCACCGTGCACAACGCCGTCACGTGGAACCCGATGCTCGCGGATCTGAAGGCGAAGCCGAACGTCACCGAAGTGTTCGATTCGAGCCGCATTCCGGGCGAGATCATGGACATGATGGTCGTCAACACGAAGACGCTGCATGACAACCCGGCGCTCGGCAAGGCGTTGACGGGCGCATGGTTCGAAATCATGCAGACGATGCACGGCACGTCGCCGGACACCGAGGCCGCGCTCACGTCGATGGCCAAAGCCTCGGGCACCGATCTCGCCGGCTACAAGGCGCAACTCTCCACCACGGCGCTCTTCTACACGCCGCAACAGGCACTCGATTTCGCCACCAGCCCGAACATGCCGAAGATCATGACGCGCGTGGCGCAGTTCTCGTTCGATCACGGCCTGCTCGGCAAGGGCGCGCCGAACGCGGGCGCAGTGGGCATGGCATTCGACAACAACGTGGTGGTCGGCAGCAAAAGCAACCTGAAGCTGCGTTTCGATCCGACGTACGTGCGGATGGCCGCGCAAGGCAAGCTGTAATCGCGGCTTGGTTCTGAAGGAGAGGCCCATGCGGCTCATCAACCGACATCCTGGCCGCACCGGCAGTCTCATGCTGTTGCTGCTGCCCTTCATCGTGCTGATCGCGGTGTACCTCACCGGCTCGTCGCTGCGGCTGCAGGCCAATCCCGACGACAAGCTGTTGCCGTCCGCCACGCAGATGAAGGACGCGCTGCACGAATACGCGTTCACCGAGGACAAGCGCACGGGCGAATACATGATGTGGGACGACACGGTGTCGAGCATGCGGCGGCTCGGCATCGGGCTGATCGCGAGCGCGGCGATCGCGCTCGTGTTCGGCATCGTGACGGGCAGCATTCCGCTCGCCGGCACGACGCTATCGCCGTTCATCACGGTGATATCGATGATCCCGCCGCTCGCGGTGCTGCCGATTCTCTTCATCGTGTTCGGACTCGATGAGCTCTCGAAAGTCGTGCTGATCGTGATCGGCATCACGCCGATGATGATCCGCGATCTGCAGCAGCGCACGCGCGAGATTCCCGAGGAACTGTGGATCAAGGCGCAAACGCTCGGCGCATCGAGCTGGACGCTGATTCTGCGGGTGATCGTGCCGCAACTGCTGCCGCGTCTGTTGATTGCACTGCGTCTCGCGCTGACGTCGGCGTGGCTGTTCCTGATCGCAGCGGAGGCGATTGCGTCGACGGATGGCCTCGGCTATCGCATCTTTCTCGTGCGCCGCTATCTCGCGATGGATGTGATCCTGCCTTACGTCGCGTGGATCACGCTGCTCGCGTGGTTGATCGACGAAGCGCTGCGCCGCCTCACGCAATGGGCTTTCCCCTGGTACAACGGAGGCCGCGCATGATCGAGATCCGCAACCTGTGGAAGCAGTACGGCGATCAGGTCGTGCTGGAGCGGCTCAATCTGCGCATCGCGGAAGGCGAGTTCTGCTCGATGGTCGGTGCGTCGGGCTGCGGCAAGTCGACTTTCCTGCGCCTGCTGCTCGGCCAGGAACGTCCGACACGCGGCGCCATCCTGCTCGACGGCGAGCCCTTGCCGCCGGAGCCGGACCCGCATCGCGGCGTGGTGTTTCAGCGTTATTCGGTGTTTCCGCATCTCACCGTGCTGCGCAACGTGATGCTCGGCCTCGAATTGCCGCATGCGCCGCTCACGGGCCGTCTGTTCGGCGCGCGCCGCCGCCTCGCTCGCGATGAAGCCGTTGCAATGCTCGCGCGTGTCGGCCTCGCCGATTCGCTCGACAAGTATCCGCATCAACTGTCGGGCGGCATGCAGCAACGTCTCGCGCTTGCGCAGGCGCTGGTGATGAAGCCGCGCGTGCTGCTGCTCGACGAACCGTTCGGCGCGCTCGATCCGGGCATTCGCCGCGACATGCACGAACTGCTGATCGGGCTGTGGCGCGAAGCGAAGCTGACGGTCTTCATGGTTACGCACGACCTGAAAGAAGGCTTCACGCTCGGCAGCCGCGTGCTCGTATTCGACAAGGTGCGCGTCGATCCGCAAGCGCCGCAGGCGTACGGCGCGCGCATCACCTACGACATTCCCCTCGAACGCAACGGCGTGCGCGAAACGCATGCGGCGATGACGATTCCGCCGCTGCTCGCTGTACCCGCATGATCGAAAGGACAAAAATATGAACGAAACATTGCTCGAAGAAACCGTGCCTGGCGGCGGACATGCGTCGCTGATCGTCAAGCGCGGCCAGTTGCTGCGTATCACCGATCCGCGCGGCGGCGCGAACGTCGCGATGCTGCTCTTCAACGCGGCCGAAAAAAGCGAGCGCCTGAATCTGCCCGACACGCTCAAGTGCCAGCACACAGCCAGGCTCACCAAAGGCCATTGCCTCTATTCCGACATGGGCCGTGTGCTCGCCGCGATCGTCGCGGATACGTGTGGCTGGCATGACAGTCTGGCCGGCATATCGAATGCAGCCGAAGTGTTCGAGAAGTACGGGCAAGGCCGCTATCAGGAACTGCGCAACGCGTTCTATCGCAACGGCACCGACAATCTGCTCGTCGAACTCGGCAAGTGGGGACTCGGTATTTCGGATCTGCTGATGACGCTGAATCTGTTCAGCCGCGTCGATGTGACCGATGCGGGCGCGCTCAGCTTCGTCGAAGGCAATTCGAAAACGGGCGACTACATCGAACTGTATGCGCCGATGAACACGCTCGTCGTGCTGACGGCGATCCAGCATCCGCTCGACCCGAACCCGGAATATGCGCCGAAGCCCGTCAAGCTCACGCTGCGCGCCGCTGATCCTCAAGTCGCGGAAATCTGCCGCACGTCGTGCGATGAAAACGCACGCGGCTTCATCAACACCGAACGATTTTTTCTCTGAGCGGAACGCGCGCCATGACGACATCCATCCTCACGACCAGCACGCTCGATCCCGCCGACGCGATCTTTCGCGAGACCTTGCCTGCGGGCGAGCCGTGGCTCAAGGAACTGAAAGCCGGCCAGACGCTGCGCATTCGCGACGTAGAAGGCAATCAGGCGATCGACACGCTGTTCTACAGCCTCGCCGATCCGCGCGAGCGCTACGACGCGCAACGCACGCTGCGCCGCCAGCAAAGCCTCTATCTGACGACGGGCACCGTGCTCTATTCGAACCTCGGCAATCCGATGCTGACGATCGTCGCCGATACGTGCGGGCGTCACGACACGCTCGGCGGCGCGTGCGCGCAGGAGAGCAACACCGTGCGCTATGCGCTGGAAAAGCGCTACATGCACAGCTGCCGCGACAACTACCTGCGTGCCTGCGCGCACGACGGCCGTCTGTCGAAAACCGACATCGCCGCCAACATCAATTTCTTCATGAACGTGCCCGTCACATCCGAGGGCGGCCTCACATTCGAGGACGGCATTTCCGCGCCGGGCAAATACGTCGAAGTGCGCGCGGAAATGGACGTAATCGTGCTGATCTCGAACTGCCCGCAACTGAACAATCCGTGCAACGCGTACAACCCCACTCCCGCGGAGCTGACGATATGGAACTGAGCACGCTGCGTCTTTGGCTCTACACCGTGATGAAAGTGCGCGCAGAGCGTTTCATGCGCATCGAAGGCTCTGCGGCCTACATGAAGCACGCGAAACACTGAGCCCGCTTTCAAGACCTGAAACGAAGCGACCTGCCGTGGACGACCTCGGCATGCATGCCCACGTGGCGGGACGACCCGCCCACGCATTGAACATCCACTCATGTTCGATAAAGTCCTCATTGCGAATCGCGGCGCGATTGCCTGCCGCATTCTGCGCACGCTGCGCGAACTGAACGTCGAAGGCATCGCCGTCTACAGCGAAGCGGACCGCGCGAGTCGTCACGTCAGCCTCGCCGATACGGCATGCAGTCTCGGCGACGGCGCGGCGAGCGTCACCTATCTCGACATCGCGAA
Source organism: Paraburkholderia largidicola (assembly GCF_013426895.1). NCBI lineage: Bacteria > Pseudomonadati > Pseudomonadota > Betaproteobacteria > Burkholderiales > Burkholderiaceae > Paraburkholderia > Paraburkholderia largidicola. The sequence goes on from NZ_AP023175.1 coordinate 1,550,362, forward strand.
ACTTCTGGAAATCGCGCGTGCACAAGGCGCGCAGGCGATTCATCCAGGCTACGGCTTCCTGTCGGAAAACGCGGCCTTTGCCGAGGCGTGCGAAGCCGCGGGCATCGCGTTCATCGGCCCGACGCCCGCGCAATTGCGCGCGTTCGGTCTCAAGCACACGGCCCGCGCCATCGCGGCCGAACAGGGCGTGCCGATGCTCGAAGGCACGGGCCTGCTCGACGGCCTCGACGCTGCACTCGAAGCGGCAGCGCGCATCGGCTATCCGGTGATGCTGAAAAGCACGGCGGGCGGGGGCGGCATCGGCATGCGCGTGTGCCGCTCGGCGGATGAACTCGTCGCGCAGTTCGACAATGTGAAGCGACTCGGGCAGAACAATTTCAGCGACGCCGGCGTGTTCCTCGAAAAATACATCGAGAAAGCGCGGCATCTCGAAGTGCAGGTGTTCGGCGACGGCAAAGGCGCGGCGATTGCGCTCGGCGTGCGCGACTGCTCGGTGCAGCGGCGCAACCAGAAGGTGCTCGAAGAAACGCCCGCGCCGAATCTGCCCGACGGCGTCGAAGCCGCGCTATGCAACGCGGCGATCCGGCTCGCGCAAGCGGTGTCGTATCGCTCGGCGGGCACCGTCGAATTCGTCTACGACAGCGACGCCGCACGCTTCTACTTTCTCGAAGTGAACACGCGCTTGCAGGTCGAGCACGGCGTCACGGAACAAGTGTGGGGCGTGGACCTGGTGCGCTGGATGATCGAACTGGCAGCGGGCACGCTGGCACCGCTGGATGTGCTGTCGCGCGATCTGAAGCCGCAAGGTCACGCGATCCAGGCGCGTCTGTATGCGGAAGATCCGGGCCGCGATTTCAAGCCCTGCCCGGGGCTACTGACCGACGTGTCGTTTCCGCAAGCCGATGGCCGCGCGCTGCGCATCGACACATGGATCGAAGCCGGCTGTGAAGTGCCGCCGTGGTTCGATCCGATGCTCGCGAAACTGATCGCCTGGCAGCCGACTCGCGACGCAGCGCGCCACGCGCTCGACGCCGCGCTCGAAGCATCGCGCATCTACGGTGTCGAAACGAACCGCGACTATCTGCGGCAAATTCTTGCCGACGCACCGTTCGCAAGCGGCCATCCGTGGACGCGTTGCCTCGAAGGCCTGCGTTATCGCGCATCGACATTCGAAGTGCTCGGCGGCGGCACGCAGACGACTGTGCAGGACTATCCGGGCCGTCCGGGCTACTGGGCCGTGGGCGTGCCGCCTTCGGGACCGATGGACGATCGCGCGCTGCGTCTCGGCAACCGTCTGCTCGGCAACGACGCGCAGGCGGCCGCGCTCGAAATCACGATGAGCGGGCCCACGCTGCGCTTCAACACGGATGCCGTCGTCACGGTGACGGGCGCGACGTTGCCTGTGATGCTCGACGACATCCCGCAACCGATGAACACGACGTTCCTTGTTGCAGCCGGTTCGACGCTCGCGCTCGGCACGATCCGCGGCGCAGGCGCGCGCGCCTATCTGTGCGTGCGCGGCGGGCTCGACGTCGCGCAGTATCTGGGCAGCCGCAGCACGTTCACGCTCGGGCAGTTCGGCGGCCACGGCGGACGCGCGCTGCGCGCGGGCGACGTGCTGCATCTTCATCCGTTGTCCGATCGCGATGCGGGGGCGACGTTGCCCGCCGCGCTCACCCATCGCCTCGACGACGTGCGCGAATTGCGCGTGATCTACGGTCCGCATGGCGCGCCCGAATACTTCAGCGCGCCTTATATCGACCAGTTTCTCGACACCGACTGGGAAATCCACTTCAATTCGAGCCGCACGGGTGTGCGGCTGATCGGCCCGAAGCCCGAATGGACGCGCGCGGACGGCGGCGAAGCAGGACTGCATCCGTCGAACATTCACGACAATCCGTATGCCGTCGGCGCAGTCGATTTCACGGGTGACATGCCCGTGATTCTCGGCCCGGATGGTCCGAGCCTCGGCGGCTTCGTATGCCCCGTCACAGTGATCGAAGCAGACCTTTGGCAGATCGGTCAGTTGAAAGCGGGCGACAAGGTGCGCTTCGTGCCTGTGGATGTCGCGACCGCACGCGCGGCGGCACTTGCACGCCGTGATGAAGCAGAAACGCTCGCTGCACAAGCGACGTCACTGCATACCGCAGAACAACGCGCAGACCTGCAGTCGCCCATCGTGCTGAACGTCGGCGAAGGCGATGACCGGCTCGTCGCGCGGTTGTCGGGCGACACGCATCTGCTGCTCGAAATTGGACCGTCCGAACTCGATCTCGTGCTGCGCTTTCGCGGCCATGCGCTGATGCAATCGCTCGAAGCGTTGCAGTTGCCCGGCGTGATCGATCTGACGCCCGGCATCCGTTCGCTGCAGGTTCACTATCAGCCGGAGCAATTGCCGCTCGCGACGCTGCTCGATCACGTCGCAGCGACATGGCAACGCGTGCTGCTGCAAAAGGATCTGCGCGCGCCGTCGCGTATCGTGCATCTGCCGCTGTCATGGGACGACCCCGCGTGCCAGCTCGCCATCGACAAGTACATGACCACCGTGCGCAAGGATGCGCCGTGGTGTCCGAGCAATCTGGAGTTCATCCGCCGCATCAACGATCTCGATTCGATCGACGCCGTGAAGCGCATCGTGTTCGACGCGAGCTATCTGGTGATGGGTCTCGGCGACGTCTATCTCGGCGCGCCCGTCGCCACGCCGCTCGATCCGCGTCATCGCCTCGTGACGACGAAGTACAACCCGGCGCGCACGTGGACGGCCGAGAACTCGGTCGGCATCGGCGGCGCGTATCTGTGCGTGTACGGCATGGAAGGGCCCGGCGGCTATCAGTTCGTCGGACGCACGCTGCAGATGTGGAACCGCTATCGCGAAGTCGCGGATTTCGCGGGACGTCCGTACCTGTTGCGCTTCTTCGATCAGATCCGCTTCTACGAAGTCTCCGCCGACGAATTGCTGCGCATCCGCGAAGCGTTTCCGCTCGGCCGTTATCCGTTGAAGATCGAAGAGACCGAGTTGTCGCTGGCCGACTATCAGGCGTTTCTCGAACGCGAGGCTGACGACATCGCGCAATTCCGCACGCGTCAGCAAGCCGCGTTTCAGGCCGAGCGCCAGCGTTGGCACGAAGCGGGCAGCAACGAAGACACGTTGGAGCCGCCCGTCACCGCCGACGCGGAAATCGCGCCGCTCACCGACGGCCAGATCGCCGTCGACAGCGAGATCGCGGGCAACCTGTGGCAAGTGCGCGTCGAGCCAGGCGCAACTGTCGAAGCGGGCGATGTGCTGCTGGTGATCGAGTCGATGAAGATGGAGATATCCGTTATCGCGCCTTGCGCGGGCACCGTCGGCGAGATTCACGTCGCGCCGGGTTCGCCCGTTCGCGCGGGACAACGCGTCGTCGTGATCGAACAGCACGCATGACGCGCACACTTCATACAAACGCATTAAAGGAATCACCGAACATGGATTCATTCGATCTGCGTCTTCCCGCCGTGCGCGCCGCGTATCGCGAAGGCCGCGTCACACCGCGCGCGTTGATTGGCGCATTGCGCGAGCGCGCCGCGGCGCTGAACCCGGACTATCACCTGTTCATTCATCTGCTGTCCGACGCGGAAATCGAGCCTTATCTCGCCGCACTCGACGGGCGCGATATCGATTCGCTGCCGCTCTACGGCGTGCCGTTTGCGCTGAAGGACAACATCGATCTCGCCGGCATTCCGACGACGGCCGCCTGCCCCGCTTTCGCCTATACGCCGGACGAATCCGCGACGCTGGCCGCGCAGCTGATCGCGCTCGGCGCGGTGCCGATCGGCAAGACGAATCTCGACCAGTTCGCGACGGGCCTCAACGGCACGCGCTCGCCGTATGGCAAGTGCCGTAACAGTGTGCACGCCGCGTATCCGTCGGGTGGATCGAGCGCGGGGTCGTCGCTGGCCGTGGCGCTCGGCGTCGCCAGCTTCGCGCTCGGCACCGATACGGCCGGCTCGGGCCGCGTACCCGCCGCGCTGAACAACCTCGTCGGCACGAAAGGCACGAAGGGCTTGCTATCGACGGCGGGCGTCGTGCCCGCTTGCCGCACGCTCGACTGCGTGACCTATTTCACCGCGACAGCCAGCGAGGCGAGCGAACTGCTCGCGCTCACCGCCCGCCACGATCCCGCCGACGCCTATAGCCGCGCGAATCCGCAATGGAACGACGCCACGGCGTTCGGTGCTGTCACGCGCTTTCGCTTCGGCGTGCCGCGTCAGCTCGAATTTGCCGGCTGCGAAGAGAGCCCCGCGCTGTTCGCGCAGACGCGCGCCGCGCTCGAAGCGATTGGGGGCGAAGCCGTCGAGATCGACTTCGCGCCCTTCGTCGAAGCGGCGCGACTGCTGTACGAAGGACCGTGGGTCGCCGAACGCTATAGCGTGGCAGGCGCGCTGATGGAGTCGCAACCCGACGCCGTGCTGCCCGTCATCCGCGACGTGCTCGCGAAGGCGCCGGGCACGACGGCCGTCGATGCATTTCGCGCGCAGTACAAACTTCAGGCGCTGAAGCAGCGTTGCGACGCCGTGCTCGCGGAACTCGATTGCGTGCTGACGCCGTCCATTCCGCGCGCCGTCACGCTCGACGAGCTGGAGCACGATCCGATCGGTCCGAACTCGCTGCTCGGGTACTACACGAACTTCATGAATCTGCTCGATTACGCCGCCGTCGCGTCGCCCGCTGGTTTCATGCGCAACGGGCTGCCGTGGGGCGTGACGCTGTTCGGCCGTGCATTTACTGATCAATATCTTTTGAGCGTCGCCGATGCGCTGCATCGCAAGCTAGACGTGCCGCTGATCGGCGGCGCGCAGCAGAGTGCGGATACGCCCGCGCGCGCGGCGCGCAACGACAGGATGAAGCTCGTCGTGTGCGGCGCACATCTGCAAGGGCTGGCGCTGAACGGACAGCTAGTTGCGCGTGGCGCGCGGCTCGTCGAGAAGACTGCCAGCGCGCCGCGCTACCGGCTCTATGCGCTGGCTGGCGGCGGCGCGACGCAGCGGCCGGGCATGATGCGAGATGCGACGAACGGCGCGGCAATCGAAGTCGAAGTGTGGGAACTGCCGGGCAGCGAAGCCGGTTCGTTCCTCGCTGGCATTCCGGCACCGCTCGCGCTCGGCAAGGTCGAGCTTGCGGACGGACGCTGGGAAACCGGCTTCGTTTGCGAGGCATACGGCCTTGAAGGCGCCGTCGATATCACGCAATACGGCGGCTGGCGCGCCTGGCTGCAACGCGCCGCCTGAAGTCTGCCCTGATCAGGCCTCGTACTGGGCCGCGTACAGCCGCGCATGCCTGCCCGTCACCGTGCGGCTCCAGATATCTTCGTCGTCGAGGATGGTCTGGATCAGCTCGACGGGCATGCCGCCGTCGATGATCGCGGCCACGCGGAAGCCATCAATCGGTTCGTACGGCCCGAGCACGACCTCCTTCCCTTCGATGGCCCGGTCGAGATCGTCGACCTTGAACGCCAGGTGCGGCATCCGGCGCATCAGTTCATGCAGCGGGCTATCCGCTTCGAAGCGGTGGTACTGGATGTGCGCGAGCTTGCAATCGCTGTCGCTCGTGTACATCCGGTACTGCGGGCTGTAGCGTTCGCCTTCGCGCACTTCGCTGGTCGGAATGCCGATGTGATGAAACTCGTAGATCACGTCGTCGCGCATGAACATGATGACCTCCTTCTTCCTTTACCTCAGTTGCTTCTGTTGCCGCGCTTACAGCGTCACGCGCGTCACGCCGCCTTCCGACAGCAGCCGCACACGTTCGCCTGCATAGAAGATCGGACCGTCGGTGCTTTGCGTGATGGCGCGCAGCGAGCCATCGTCGAGCCGCACGGTGATTTCGACGCCCTGCTTCTTCTCGAAGTGGTTCTGTACCTCGTTGCCCGCCACCGCGCCCGCAATGCCGCCGATGATGCCCGTCAGGATCGAGCCGCGTCCGCCGCCGATCGCGCTGCCGGCAATGCCGCCAATCGCGCCGCCGCCAAGCGCACCGAGAATGCCGGGCTGACCGTTGCTCGTGTCGATCGTGACGGGGCGCACGCTTTCGATGGTGCCGAAGCGGACCGTTTCCTCGCGCTGAGCCTGCGACGCGCTATAGACGTTGGCGGAGCCGTCGAAGGTTGCGCAGCCGCTCAATGCGAGCGAAACGACGAGTGCCGATGCACATGCTGTAACGAATGACCTGTTCATGATGTTCCCCTCTATGAGCAGCGCGCCGGCTTGTTCGGGGCGCTGCAGGTTCTTTCGATGTGTGGAATCGTAAGCTCGAAGAATGAGAGAAAAATGAGGAGCCCATTTGCGCATTCGCACCCGTCATTTCGTCTCAGCCTGAAACGTCGGTGCGGCGCGCGGCGCTACGATGGCAGCCAGATCATGCAAATGGAGCGCAGCCATGAAACGGGAGATCATCCGGGTCGAGCCGCTGTCGGGCTGGCTCGAACGCTGGAAGGCACCGACTTCCGTCGTCACGCGGCACGGCGACACGATCTATGTGTCGGGCTTGCCGCCGTTCGATCCAGAAACGGGCGAAGTCGCCGATGTGCCGCTCGAACGGCAGACCGAACTGGTGCTGGAGCAACTGAAGCTGTGCGTCGAGACGGCGGGGTCGTCGCTCGAGAACGTGCTCAAGTGCAATGTCTATTGCACGTCGGTCGAGCAGTTCGCGGCCGTCAATGCGATTTACGCGCGCTATTTCCCGAACGACCCGCCCGCGCGTATCTTTGTCTGCGTGCCCGCGTGGCCGGGGCGCTTCGATATCGAAATCGATTGCATCGCGGCGGTTTGAACCGCCTGCGCTTACGTGGAGAACACGATGTTTTCAGTGCTGTTCGAAGTGCAACCGCGTGCCGACCGGTGGGACGCTTATCTCGGCTACGGGAAGATGCTGAAGCCGGAACTGGAGCAGATCGACGGTTTCGTCGACAACGTCCGTTATGGCAGTCTGACGCGCGACGGTGTGCTGCTGTCGCTGTCCGGCTGGCGCGACGAAAAGGCGCTGGTGCGGTGGCGCACGCAGGCGACGCATCATGGCGTGCAGGAAAAAGGCCGCACGCAGACGTTTAGCGATTATCGGCTGCGCGTCGGGCAGGTGACGCGCGACACGCGTCTGCCCACTGGCCACACGTTGCACGAGCAACGACTCGACGAAACGGAAACGGGGGACGCGACCACCATCGTGTTGATCGATGCGCGGCGCGACTCCGACTGGGTGAAACAGGCCGGCGCGGGCGAAGTCGCAGGCGAGTTGGGCTTGCGCGAAGACGCAGCGGGCCTCGTATCGTGGGACGTGTTCGATGCCGTGTTGACGCCGGGCGACGTCGTTCTGCTCACGGCATGGCGCGATGCCCGCGCCGCCGATGCATTTGCGAACGCCCTCACATTGCCCGATGGCGCACGCCTGCGCAGCGTGCGCGTGGTGCGCGACTATGGCATGTTCGACCGCCGCGAAGCGCCGCAATACTATCCGGACGCTTCGCGGCCTGCGTGACGCTTATTTCTCGCTGTCCGGAAAGTCCGCGCCGACACTCGTGTCACGCCACGCTTCGATATCGGCGAGCGTCGAATGCAGGCGCTTCGAGACAGCATCGACGCCGAACGCGCCCAGCACCAGATGACGTGGCGGCTGGTCGCTCTCCGTGATGCGGATCATCGCCTGCGCAGCACGCACGGGATCGCCGGCCTGATGGCCGCTGTTTTGCGCCGTGGCCTGCATGCGCTTGCCCGCCGTGTCCGCATAGTCGGCGATAAGGTTGGGCGTCTGCCTGAGCGACCGGCCGGCCCAGTCGGTGCGGAATGGTCCCGGCTCGACGCAGGTCACGCGGATGCCGAGCGGCCCGGCTTCCGTCGCGAGCGAATCGGACCAGCCTTCCACCGCATGCTTGCTCGCCGCGTAATAGCCCGAGCCCGGAAAGCCCGCAATGCCCGCCACCGACGTGATGTTCAGCACGTGCCCTTTGCGCCGCTCACGCATGCCGGGCAGCACTGCGCGTGTCATCGCGAAGAGGCCGAACACATTGGCGTCGAACTGCGCGCGTATCTCCGCTTCGTCGCCCTCTTCGACCGACGACTGATAACCATAGCCCGCGTTGTTCACCAGCACGTCGATCGCGCCGAAGCGCTGTTGCGCGGTCTCGACGGCGGCGGCGATCTGCGCGGCATCCGTCACGTCGAGTTTCACGCGGGCCAGACGCGCATCGGCGTCGCTGCCCGGCTCCGCGAGATCGGCGAGCGACGCGACGTTGCGCGCCGTCGCCACGCAGCGCCAGCCCCGTTCGAGCACCGCGCGGACCAGTTCCTTGCCGAAGCCGGTTGAACAGCCAGTGATGAACCAGACGGGTGTCGTGGACGTGGGCATTCAAAACCTCCTCGATGATGGAAATGAGCGATCTGGCATCGACGCACACACAGTACGTCGATGCTTCGAAAAAAATGGTAGCCGCTCGACGCGAAACCTGCAGGCGGTCTGACCAATTTCACCGGGCTGACGTCGCCGCGCCTATTTACGGCCGACCAGATACTGAACACCTTCGGGCCCGTAACGTTCCGAATGGTTTACATTAGCTTGCAGATGGAATACATCGCCCGTTCTGTAGATCTGCTGTGCGGCGCCGATGCTTATCATCAGTTCGCCGTGCAGGATCAATGCCTTGGCTTCAAACGAGTGGACATGATCGTCCACCGTGCCGTTCGCGTCGCGCGTGACGCTCGCGATTTCCGCGTAGCCTTCGCGCTTCAATGCATCGATGAATTCGTTGCGTTCCATGATAGCGACCTTCCTTTCTCGTGTTTGCGATGACGCTGAAGCATCAGCATAGCCGCTTTTGCATTAAGGGATCGGCAGCGCGGCTCGCGGTAAACTTGGCAACAACCGTCATTTCATATCGCACCACGGAGAACGATTCATGCGCCAGGCCATTCGCCACGTGAACGTGCGGGCGCGCGCTCGCGGACTGTTCGAGTTCACCACGGAGGTCGCCGCGTTCGTACGCGACACGTCGATCGACACGGGCATCCTGACCGTGTTCTGCCGGCACACGTCGGCGTCACTATTGATCCAGGAGAACGCGGACCCTTCCGTGCAGCGCGATATCGAACGGCACTTCGCGATGCTCGCACCCGAAGATCCCAAGCGCTACGAACACGACACGGAAGGCCCCGACGACATGCCCGCGCATCTGCGCACTGCGCTGACGCAAGTGCAACTGTCGATACCCGTCGAACATGGGCGCATGACGCTCGGCACATGGCAAGGCATTTATCTGTTCGAGCATCGCGCGCGGCCGCAGGAGCGCGATATCGTGCTGCATCTGATCGGCGAATGACTTTTCAACGCACAACACCAACAAGGAAGCGAATCATGATTTTGCGTGCGCCTATTCTCGTCGCGGCGGCCTCGCTCGCGATGCTGACCACCGCCTGCACCCACACCGGCCCCGTCGAGTTCTCGCTGTCAGGCGCGGACGCGCCGATGACCAACAACGCGAACGACATGGACTTCGGCCCGATGGACCGCACCATCGCGCAGTGCAAGACGGTCTCGCGCAACGCAGGTCAGGGGCAATGCACGAAGGTGCGCGCCTACGAGTCGTGTATGAAGAGCAAAGGCTATATCACCGTGCTCGGCCCGGAAAATCCGAAGGGCTGCGGCGATCCCGAATGGGAAAAAGACGTACGCAAGTGGCTCCAATAACCACGCATCGGTCAAGGCCGATTTGCGCGCATGTTATCCACAATTTCTGTTGAAAGACCTGTGGAAAAGTGCGGGGCTCGCGCGCTATCTGTCTGATCAATCAGGCTTTCTTCGCCCGTGACCTCGCCGCCCCGGTGCGGCGGGTCCACCGATTGGGAAGTTCTATTGGCGCACGCGCGACGCATGTCCTTCAATTCAGGGTTCCGATTATCGAGTGATTGCCGACTGACTCCAAGGAGCCTTGCATGAAGACGGAAGATTCGCAGAAGATCGTGCACGAAATCGCAGAATCCACCGACAGCCCGGAAGAAGTCGTCTCCCAGATGTACACCGACGCCGTGCAGGCGTATCAGCGCGACGCACGCGTTCTCGACTACGTGCCACTCTTCGCGGCCAGGCGCGTGCGCGAAACGTTGCGCTCGCGGACCGCATCGCGGCGGTGACGAGCCCGTAACACCCCATCCGCATCACAACAGCTTCGCGGCAGCGCGCATGCGGCGCTTGCGTTCTTTCGCAAGCGCATCGAGCGCGTGGCCGGCGGCTGCATCGTCGGCGAACAGCGTCGGGTTGTCGCGCAGCAGTTGCTCGCTCGCGACGACATCGTTCAATGCGCCGAAGCGCTTCTGTAGTTTCTTCAGCGGCTTGATGGCCTTCAGCTGTTTCCTGGCGAGCATCGGCTCGAAGAACTCGGTCAGATAGCGCAGTTTCTTGCCCGCCTTGCGGACCTCGTGATACGACGCGTAGTCGGAGCGTTTGGCGCGGGCCGCGCGCTTCATGCGCTTCGCCATCGACTTCTGCGCCGCCCCGAGACGCTTGCGGGCGAACTTCGGCAGCGGCGTGCGTTCGTGCGCGGTGTTCAGCTCGCGGTTCGCTTCCTTGAGCGTGTCGCGCAACGCGCCCTTCACGTCGGCCTGTTCGAGGGTCTCGCGGCTCGAATCGAGCGATCTGGAGCGGGCGGCGCGCATCGCGTCGCGGGGTTGCGCCTGCGCGTCTTCCGATTCATCGAGCAAACCGATCAGGATGTCCCAATCGCGCGTCTTGCCTGCCGCGCTCGCGTAAAACTTGAAAAGCGCGCGCTGCTGGTTGTCGAACTGTTCGTCGAGCAGCGGCCGATACGCCCACAGCAACGTGCGCAGTCGCCGCAGCGAGACGCGCAGCTTGTGCAGGACTTCGGCGTCGGGATCCGCGCGCAATGCGGCTGCGCAAGCAAGCGCGTTGTCGATCAACGGCGCGGCGTAGTGCGAGAAATGGGCTTGCGCGTTGCCATCGTGCGGCAGCGCGGTCCGTGTGTCGTCTTTCATGGTGGTCCCTGAATGGGTTGCTGACCCGTGTCTGTAATGATCGAGTAAGCAAGTCAGGTTCCTGCTAGTTCGCTGGTCCGCCAGTTCACGTCCGTTGCGGCGCACGATGCCGCACGGGCGTTGCCGTTCATCGGCGGTTCATCGGCGACTCATTGCCCGCTGAGCAGCAGATCGCAGGCGTCCGACGCGCAACTCGCCACGGCGGGCAGCTTCAGCGACGGCCACGGGCGGCGCTCGGCCGCGATGAAGTCCTCGACGCGCTTCAATATCTGCCAGAACGCGTTTTCGACCGCGCTCCCAGCGGCATAGGCGGAGGGCGTGAGCGTCCAGCGACGAAGCTCCGGCGCGCCATGGAACGCGCGCACGTCGACGCGCGCCGACTCGTCGCACAGCGTCACCACGAAATCCATCTGCGGCGCCCATTCGCTCGTGAATTCCAGCCAGCTTTTCGGATTCAGCAGTTCCAGACTGGAAAAGCCATGGCGCAACTCGCCCATCGCCGCCGCTTGAACCTTGTCGGCGGGTTCAAGACCTGCGCTGAATGCGTCGAAATGCAATCCGTCCAGCTCGCGTAGCAAGGCTTCCGCCAAAATGCTCAGCGCCGCGTTGTCCCTGCAAAGGAACAGCACTCTTTGTTTTCTGGTCACCCTACACCCCGTCATGCAGATTTTATTTTTTGCGGGATTCTGAGCGTACAGTTTTTCATATTGGTGACAGAATCCCAATCGTCCAACCGATTCGCCGCAAGACCGTTTAGTTATCACGCCAATTTGCGTTCAACCAGCCAGCGTTAACGATAATGAAGTGCCCGATCCCAATTGTCGGGTTGGGCAAGCATGGCGGACACCGGGTGTGGCGCGCTGCGCAAGGATGCGCGACGCTGCGCCGGGCGCTGCGCGGCCAACCCGGCGCCTGCGTTGCCGGGTTGTCCGTGGGGATTGCTAGACAGGTTACTTGACGATTGCGAGCAGTTCGACTTCGAACGTCAGGTCGCTGTTCGGCGGAATCACGCCGACGCCGCGCGAACCGTACGCGGTCGCCGCCGGGCAGGTCAGCTTGGCTTTCTCGCCCACTTTCATCGTTGCGACGCCTTGCGTCCAGCAGGGGATCACGCGGCCGAGCGGAAACTCTGCGGGGCCGCCATGCTTGGCCGAGTTGTCGAACTCGGTGCCGTTCGCGAGCGTGCCGCGATAGTTGACGCGCACGACGTCGGCAGCCGTGGGTTGCGGGCCGCTTCCCTGCGTCAGGTGTTCGACGACGACGCCGGAGGGCAGTTTCTCCGTCGATGCAGCGTTTGCGGTGAACGACACTGATGCGAGCGCGGCCGCAGCGAGCAGGGCAACAACTGATTTCACGCGTATCTCCTTGGTGTGAATGCGAGCCTCATTCTAGCGGATCGCCCCTTAGCGGCAGGAGACCTGAATCAACTTGCTACAAATACACGCGCGTTATCCTGTTGCGCCGTTCCGATCGCTGTGCGCCTGAAACGGCAACGCCCGCGACGGGCCGACACCCGCCGCGGGAAACGAGCCGCGATTCGAAGCGGCCGATGTGCTCATCGTTTAGATCTTCGGGAAATCGACTGTCGTGTCGTTGACCCGGTTGAACAGGTTGGTGAACGTGATATCGGCGATCGCGAGCAATGTCTCCGTGATCTGCTGATCGCTATAACCCGCCGCCTTCACGGCATCGACCACTGCTGCGGGCACCGTGCCGCGCGACGTGAACACGGTCCGCGCGAAAGTGGCGATGGCGTTCAGATGCGCGTCCGCCGAATCGCGTCCTTCGCGCAGCGCGGCGATATCGTCAGCCGCGATGCCGACTTTCTTCGACGCCAGCGAGTGAGCGGCGAGACAGTAGTCACAATCCGCGGCGCCGCTGATCGCGAGCTTGATCGCTTCGACTTCCTTGCGCGACAGCGCGCCCTTGCCGAGCACGTCGCCCGTTGCGAGCACGATCTGCAGCGCAGCCGGGCTATTCGAGCCGATCGCCGCGTAAGCGTTCGGCACCATGCCGACCGCGCGCTTGATGCCTGCAAAGAGTTCCGCTGCCTGGCCGGTGGCTTCGCTGATGGGTTGGCGATTCAGACGTTCCATGATGTTCTCCATATGTTGACGGGGTTTTTGCGTTGCGCGACTGGGTCAGCGCATGGAACACATTCTAGGAACGCGCGTTGCTACGGTGAATGCTGGTTCAAATCACGTTTATGCTCGAACGGCTCATCGGCGCCGTGCGCCGTCTCTGCTATATTCGTGCGACGTTTGCCCCAATGTTTGCCCCAATAACAGCGCCGTCAGCGGGAGCGCGTGCCATGAGCACTCACGGGATCATGCGGATAACAAAACGATTCGTACTGGTTGTGTTCGCGCTAATGGGCCTCACGCTCGGCGCGTTCAGCTGGGCCGACGACAACGCGCCAGCACTCAAGGACAAGTACGACACGCTCGCGCCGCAGCTCAAGTCGAACGTCTTCAACCGGCCGATCTATCTGGACTCGGAAGAGACGTCGAGCACGCTGAAGGGCGACATCTACGCCGTCGTCGACTATCCGTTCGCGACCGTCAACCGAGCGTTCAACGATCCGCAGCAAGGCCCGGCGAACTGGTGCGACGTGTTGATACTCCACTTGAACACCAAGTACTGTCGCGCGTCCGTTGGCGGCAACGGCGCGACCATCAGCATGAACGTGGGCAAGAAGACGGAGCAGGAACTGAGCGATACGTACCGCGTGCAATTCAGTTACCGGTCGGTGGCAACGAACCCGGATTATTTCCAGGTCGACCTGAGTGCGGCAACGGGCCCGCTCAGCACCAGGGACTATCGCATCGTGCTGGAAGCCGTCGATATCGGCAAAGGGCACACGTTCCTGCATCTCACGTATTCATATGGATTCGGCACAGCGGGCCGCATCGCGATGAAGACGTATCTCGCGACGATCGGCAGTGCGAAAGTGGGATTCACCAAAGCGTCGGGCGACTATGTAGGCGGTGTGCGCGGGCTGGTGGAGCGCAACACGATGCGTTACTACCTTGCTATCGACGCGTATCTTGCTTCGCTCGCTCTGCCCGCCGACAAGCGCGTCGATCAGCGTTTCGCGACGTGGTTCGATGCGACCGAGCAATATCCGCGTCAGTTGCACGAACTCGACCGGCAAGAGTACCTGCAGATGAAGAAGAACGAGTACCAGCGCCAGCAAACAGCGCAGTAGTTCTATCCATCATCGCGCGGCGCACTGCCGCGCGGCGTGCTCCACGGCTAGCGGTCGATGGTCGCCATATCGTGGATACGCAGGAAGTCTTCCCGCTCGTCGTAAAGCGCGGCGAGTATCGAGTGTGCTTCCATGGGATCGAGATTGGGATCGGTGACGGTCATCATGATGTCGTACATGGCCACCGCGCCCGAATAGAACGCCGTCTCCGATTCGCGAAGCTGCACCTGCGATACACCACGCGAAATCTGACGCGCGCAAAATGCCTTCCAGAACGATTCAATGGTCAATGCCGCATTCATCGTGCCCTCTCCGCTTGAACGCCATGGCTCGACCACACCGCTGCGGCGTTTGCTCTCTCAGGTTCCGTGTGCAAATGGGATTGCACTACAAATCCGTGCATCCATGCACATCTGTTAAGCGCGATTGAATTGAGTGCATCAAACGGCCGCGCATGTTTTCTCGACGCAGAATATGACAACGCAATTGCATCGCATAATGCTTGCGCCAGAAAAATACCGCCTGATTTGCCGATAAACCGCGCGCATGACGCGGCCCAACCGCCTTCGACACGCAGGCCCCAACAACGCAAAACCCCTTGAAACGCCGCAATACAAGGCGTTCATGAGCATTTGTATTGAGACTTGCGTGTTGTTCCTATCATAGTAGGTTTATACCGCACTGCAACCTGTTTGCAATGCAGATACGATTGGTATTTCGTTTTCTTTTCGAATAGAAAGAAAAGTGCATATATGACTCGATGATTTACCGGTTGTCGCGCGCGCAAACATGAAGCCGGAAAATCATTCGTCGTTTAGCGGTGCGATACGTGGGCGAATGCGCAACGCGGCGCGATTGAATCACGCCGCTTGCAACGTGTCGCGCGCGGGTCACGCGCACATCAAGATCAGGCCGCAGCGAGCTTGAACGAAGAAACCGTATCGTCGAGTTCGAGGCCCTGATGCCGCAGCGATTGCGAGGCAGCCGCAGCCTGTTCGACCAGCGCCGCATTCTGCTGCGTCACCGTGTCCATCTGCGAGATCGCCTGGTTGATCTGTTCGATGCCGCGCCCCTGCTCTTCCGAAGCAGCTGCGATCTCTTCGATGATTTCGGAAACGCGCGCGACGGCCTGGTTCACATCGGCCATCGTGCGGCCCGCGTCATCGGCGAGAGAAGCGCCGTTCTGGATCTCTTGCACCGAGCGCGTAATCAGTTCCTTGATCTCCTTCGCCGCTTGCGCCGAGCGCTGCGCGAGACTGCGCACTTCGCCCGCGACTACTGCGAAGCCGCGGCCTTCCTCGCCTGCGCGCGCCGCTTCGACTGCGGCGTTCAGCGCGAGAATGTTCGTCTGGAACGAAATGCCTTCGATGATCCCCGTGATCTCGGCGATCTTGCCCGAACTCGAACTGATCGCTTCCATCGTCGTCACCACGCGCTCGACCGTGTGGCTGCCCCGCTGGGAAATCTCCGACGCATTCGATGCCAGCGACTTCGCGTGCTGCGCGCTATCGGCGTTCTGCTTCACGGTCGAAGTCAGTTGCTCCATGCTCGCCGCCGTTTCCTGCAACGATGCAGCCTGCGCTTCCGTGCGACGGCTCAGATCGCTGTTGCCCGTAGCGATCTCATTGGTCGCCGTGGAGACGTTCGCGCTGCTCGATCGCACGCGGCCGACCGTTTCCGTAAGCCGGTCGTTCATGTCGCGCAGCGCCTTAAGCAGTTCGCCTGCTTCGTCATCGCGGTCGACAACGATACGGCTGGTCAGGTCGCCCGTCGCAACGGTGCGCGCGACCTCGACGGCACGAGTGATCGGTTGCGTGATCGAGCGCACCATGCGCACGGCCAGCACGAGCGATGCGAGTATCGCCAGCGCGCTCACGCCGAGAATCGCGTTGCGCAGCATCGCATAGCGTTCCTCGAAGTTCTGCACGATCTCGCTCTGGCGCGTCTTCGTGTAGGTGGCGTAGTCGTCGGTTGCCTTGACGAGCGCGGCCAGCAGCGGACGGCAATGATCGTCCATTTCCTTGATCGCCTCGTCGTGACGGTTGTTGAGCGCGAGGCCCACGATGTTCAGCGCAACGGGCCCATAGAGCCCTTCGACGCGATTCATCTCGGCGACCAGCGAGCGAGCCGATTCGCTCGTGTCGCTCGCGTTGTTGATCATGTCGTTGAGCTGCTTGAGCTTGATGCCGACATCCTCGTGCGCGCGTTTCACCGCTGCCGTCTCGAGATCGAGATCCGCCTGGCTCGTGACGAGCACGAGATTGCGCGCAGCGATCGCGCGGCGATCGACGGCCGCGCGTAGTTCGGCCGCCACCTGCGCGCGCGCGTCGATGCCATGCACATACTGGCTGAACGCTTGTGTCGTGCTGGCAAGACTGAACAGCGAAACAACGGAAATCACGACTGCTATGGCCGCCATCGACAGAAAACCGACGAACAGCCTCGTCTTGATGGTCAAGTTCTTTTTCACTGCTGGCCCCCGGGTTTTTACCTAGAAAATCTGCTTCGCCTATGAATCTTTTATTTGCGAAAAAAGCGCCTGCTCTCAGGTTCAGGCGCTGTTCGTGCACGCCCGCGCTGCTGCACGCGGATTCGCTTCGACTTACTGGATATCGGCGCGCATCTCCCCAATATTTAACATTTCCGGGTTTTCACGAAGATATTCGATGGTGAATGAGTGACAATCAGCAGGATTTCCTGGCCAAAGTACTCAATACTCGAAAAATACATGGGAGAAACGAACAACGCGACGCGCCGCCGGATGCGGCGGCAAAACGTACGTGTGTTGGTTTTCGTGAAAGGGAATGATCAATCCCAGTTTTCGTCGATCCATTCGATCGCCCATGTGCGGGCGCATGTCATGGCGTCGGATTCGTCGACGAATGAATCGATATCACCCGATTGATGTGTTTCAGCAGGTGTATTCGCCGTTGCCCCGCGAGTGAGCTTGGCTTGGGCGACGTAGTGGCCGTCTTCGTCATGTCTGGCCCGGCAGTCGATGTGAAATCCCTTGTAGTCGAAATGCATGGCAAACCTCCTGAAGCGAAGAAAGTGCGATGCAATCCGGGCTTGGGTTTCTCCCGGCGGATGAATCAATCGTAGCATGGCAAATCGCGTGTCCGAATTTCCTTTTGCGGTGCATTGCACGCTAACGCCCACCATTTCAGTCGTTGCAACCGTCGATGCCCAATGCAAACGGGATGCCTCCACCGCGTGGAATGCCCGTTGCTGCGTTCAATGGCGAGACATCCCTCAACCGCATCAGACGAACAGGGAGCACAGCATGCACGAACGAACCTTCACACCAACCCGAAGTTGCGTCTGGACGGCGGCACGCTTCGCCGCGCATTCGATGCCGCCGCGCGTGCTGGTCGTCGACGACTTTATCGACTCCGCCGACGCGCTCGCCGCGTTTCTCGCCACCAGCGGTTTCGACACGCGCGTCGCGTACAACGGCTGCGACGCATTGAAGGTCGCCAATGAATGGCACCCCGACAGCGTCGTGCTCGACATCGCAATGCCAGGCGTGTCGGGGCTTGCCGTCGCGCGCACGCTGCGAGAGTCGCCAGGAACGGCTTGCGTGCCGCTGCTCGCCTACACCGCCTACGAAACGGGCGACAACTACGCCGAGTTGCGCGCGGGCGGCTTCGATGGCGTATGCGCGAAGCCCATCGACCCGCTGATGGTCGTCGAGATCCTCACCACGCTGCTGGCCATGCCCGCATTGAGGCGCGGGTACTACCACTCGTGATCGACTCGCGCCACCGCGCGCGACTACTGCGCATTCCGCTTGTAACGGGCGTTCCGTCCCGTTAATCTGACGCGCATCGCCGTCGCGGAGCGCGCCCATGATCACACTACGAAGTCTTGTCGCGGCTTTCACGGTCGCCCTGCTGACTTCGTGCGCGAGTCTGCCGCCGCAGGCGGACCGCATCCAGACGCACGCCGTCACCGACACGCAGAACACGCGGCTTGCCATCGCGTTCACACCGCAGGAAAAGCAGCATCCCGACGAAAGCGCGTTTCACCTGCTGCCCGACGCCGTCGATGCGCTCGTCGCGCGGCTCGTGCTGGCGGAAGCGGCGGACCGCACACTCGACCTGCAGTACTACATCTGGCATGACGACCTGACGGGCCGCGGACTCGCGGCAGCCGTGCTGCGCGCAGCCGATCGCGGCGTGCGCGTGCGTATCCTGCTCGACGATCTCGGCACCAACGCCGACGACAATCTGCTGCTCGCGCTCGACTCGCATCCGAACGTGCAGATCCGCCTTTTCAATCCCGTCGCCAACCGCACCTTCAAGAAGCTCGGCATGGCCGCCGAGTTCTTTCGCGTGAACCGGCGCATGCACAACAAGGCGATGATCGCGGACAACCAGGGCGCGATACTCGGCGGGCGCAATATCGGCGACGAATACTTCGGCGCTTCGAACGACGTCGCGTTCGGCGACCTCGACGTGCTCGTGCATGGGCCTGTCGTGCACGAAGTATCGTCGGCATTCGACCTCTTCTGGAACTCCGAGGCTGCGTATCCGATCGACGGGCTGATGGGCCGCAAGGCGGACCCTGCGGCGCTGGCCGACGTGCGCAAGCAGCTCGACGCGTATCTGGCATCCCAGGACAACAACCCGTACGTCGTGAACGCGCGCGCACGGCTCACGCAGGTCATTCATTCGCAGGACGCCGTGTTTTCATGGGGCAAAGCCACGTTGCTCTATGACGATCCCGCGAAAATCACGCGCGCGCCGGGCGACTCGCAAGGCCATCTGATGACGCAGTTCAAAGCGCTCGAATTGCAGCCGACGCAACAGATGCTCGTCGTCTCGCCGTATTTCGTGCCCGGAAAAGAAGGCGTCGCGTGGCTCTCGGGGCTCACGCAAAAGCAGGTGCACGTCACCGTGCTGACCAACTCGCTTGCCGCCACCGACGTCGCCGCTGTGCACGCCGGTTATCAGCGGTACCGCAAGGCGCTGCTCGAAGCAGGCGTGCGTCTCTACGAACTGAAGCCCGTCGCAGAAGACAAAAGCGCGGGCAAAGCGGACGACAAGAAGCATGTGTTCGGCTCGTCGAAGGCATCGCTGCATGCGAAGACTTATGTGTTCGACCGCGACAGCATCTTTATCGGCTCGATGAATCTCGATCCGCGTTCGGTCGAACTCAACACAGAGATCGGCGTGTACTGCGAAAGCGCGCCAGCCGCCGCGCAAGTCGTCGATACGCTCGAGCCGAACCTCGATCGCATTGCATGGCGGCTCGAACTGCGCGCGAACCCGAATGGCACGAGCAGCGTGGTCTGGATCGACACGGCGCCCGACGGCACCGTCAAGGTACTCGATAGCGAGCCTGACGTATCGGCGATGCGCAAGGCGGGCATCTGGTTTCTGGGCATTTTGCCGATTGAGTCGCAGCTATAGCGGCGTGTGCGCGACGGCAGTGGCTTCATGCTGTTTTTATGCGGTCTTTACGCGCACCATGCATTTCTTTTGAAAATCTCGACGGCGATGTTCGTAGAGTGCTTGCATCCGGGCTCGTACCAGACGATATGCAAGAACAACAGGATCTCGCCAAAGCGCGGTGGACGTACACGCTTATCCGGCTCGCGTTGATGGCGGCGAGCCTCGCGCTATGCACGGCGCTGCCGTTCGGCCATGCGCAGGCGGAAACCGCGCCTCAGGCATCTCAAGCGCCTCTGGCACCTCAGATACCGCAGGCCGCCGATACGCCCGCTCTTCCCTCTCCCGCCGACATCGTCGCCACCTTGCGTGCGCAATTCCGCGTCTCGGCCGCCGATGCGCTGACGATCGCGCAAGCCGTTCTCACCGAAGCCAACCGCTACTCGATGTCGCCCGTGCTGCTGTTGTCGGTGATGGCCGTCGAATCGGGCTTCGATCCGCGCGCCGTGAGCACGCTCGGCGCGCGCGGACTGATGCAGGTGCTGCCCGCCGCGCATCCGCGCGCGTTCTCCAATGTGAAAGAACTCGACGATCCCGCGATCAACGTGCGCATCGGCTCGTCGATTCTGCGCGGTTATCTCGATGCTGCGGGCGGCGATATCGATGCCGCGCTGTGGCGCTATAGCGGCGGCGGGAAAGGGTATGCGCGCCGCGTGGCGGTGCATATGCGGCGGTTTAGTGCGGTGTTGGGGAGCGGGCCAAAGCCAGAGTGAGTCTGACAGCATGGTTCGAATCTCGAGCGTTGCTGACATTGCGCAAGGCGTTCGGACTAACCTTCTGAGGTTACTCATATTGGACCTTCACAAGCTGATCGAGGATGGAACGGGCATGCTTTGGCGGCCATAGCGCGGGTCTTTTGCCCCGCGTGGCGCGCAGGCATGAGCGCTTGCGCCCTGTCCATACATCAATACTTCAATGTCCGATCCGCTCACTACGGCAACCAGCATTCTGAATCCATCTACGATCGTAACGCGCTATAGCAGACGACTAACAAAGCCGTGGACGATCTCGAACGAGTCAATAAAGAAACGTACGAAACGATGTTCGACTTCATACGCTACTATCGGCGCGGACATCACCAGACACTCGCGTATCGACGTTACACCGAGGCAAAAATGTTCGCTGCAGGGGTGTACGATGCCTCTCACCAGGCGACTCGGGCTAGTGTTTCTCTTACTCCCGTTGAGCCTCTCCGCATCGGCCAGCACAAGCCCCGAATGTCTCAAGCATCTGGGCGGTACAGGTTTCGACGTCAACTGCTATGGCGGGCTCACGACCGATATCAAGGCGGATTCCGAACGCATCTACAGGCAACTCGCCGATTCGATGCCACGAGGGAACGCGAACCGCCAGTTGCTGGATGAGTACATGTCAGCGCAAACGGCAGCCGAGAAGTTCTGCACGTTGGAAAAGAAAGCGGGAACGGGCTGGATGCCGTCGCCGTCACCCAACGCCTACAACATGTGGGACGGCATTTACGCCGAGGTGTCTATGAAACACGCAAGCAGCAGAATGCCCGGTTACGCAGCCTGTTGAACCGCTACAAGAACGAAGAGTGACGGGATGGGCGGTAAGACGCTGTCCCGTGACCTCACCCCTCGAGCGTCATCAACTGCTGTGCGAGCGCATGCGCATGCGGCGTCAGCGCGGAAAAATCCCGCGCGCACAAATGCAGACGCCGCGTCGTCCACGCCTCCGACAACGGCAACACGACGATCTCCGCACTACGCAGCGGCTGCACGCAGGCCGCGGGCAGAATCGCGATGCCCACGCCCGCCGCGATCAGCCGGCCCAGATCCGCGACGTTGCGCAAGCGCACGCGGTATTGCAGCTGTCGTCCGAGTCGCGACGCGTGGTCCGTCAGATGACGCTCCAGCGCCGCATCGGACAAACCCACGAAAGGCTCGTCGACGATATCGGCAAATGCAACCCGTTCGTCGTTCGCCACGCGATGCACGCGGTTCGTGGCCACCACCAGTTGATCGTCGGCGATCACATGTGTCTGCAGCGCCGCAAGATCGGCGGTATCCGCGACGATGCCGAGATCCGCGCGCCCTTCGGCGACGGCCCGCACGATGTCCGCGCTCGGACGCTCGTCGATATCGACGGAAAGATCGGGGTGCGCGGTGAGGAAGCGGCAAATCTGCTCGGGCAGAAACGACGCGAGCGCCGCGGTGTTCGACATCAGATGCACGCGGCCCTTGAGACCCTTAGCGTAGCTGCGCAGTTCGCCGCGCATCTGTTCGATCTGCCCGACGATCAGCCGCGCGTGACGCACGAGCGCCTCGCCCGCGGGCGTCGCGCGAACGCCGCGCCGCGTGCGTTCGAGCAGCGGCGCACCGAGCGCGGACTCCATGCCGGAGATGCGCTCGCTCGCGGAAGCGAGCGCGAGATGCATCGCCTGCGCGCCGCGCGTGAGGCTGCCATGCTCGACGACCATCAGGAATAGCCGCAGGTCGGTGAGGTCGAAACGCGACGTGGTCGTCATCTTCGTCTAAGGCGAACTCTGGCATCGGAGATTCCCGATTGTATCCGCGAAGCGCGCGCCGCTATGATCCGTCGGATGAACAATCTATTCCTCGTGGCGGGCGCCGGGCTGCTCGCGGGCGGCATGAACGCGCTAGCGGGCGGCGGCTCTTTCGTCACGCTGCCCGCGCTGATCGCGGCGGGCGTGCCTTCGGTTCAGGCGAACGCATCGAGCACCGTCGCGCTGTATCCGGGCGGGCTCGCGAGCGCGTGGGCGTATCGCGACGGGCTCGGTCCGATCGGCGCCGTGTCGTTGCGTGGGCTGCTGTTCACGACGCTCATTGGCGGGATAGTCGGCGCGATGCTGTTGCTGCTCACGCCGTCGACGACCTTCGATATCGTCGTGCCGTGGCTGTTGCTCGTCGCGTCGGTCGCGCTCGCGTTTGGGCGCCGCTTCGGCGAATGGATGCGCGCGCGCTGGCATATCGGGCGAGCGGCTGTGCTCGTCGTGCAGTTCGCACTGGGCGTGTATGGCGGTTATTTCGGCGGCGCGGTCGGGATCATGATGATGGCCGTGTGGGGACTGCTCGACAGCCGCGAGTTGAAGCTGCTCAATGCGCCGCGCACGCTGCTGGTGAGTGCGGCGAATACGATGGCCGTTGTCGTTTTCATCGCTGCGCGGGCGGTGCATTGGCAGGAGACGATCGTTATGTTGGTCGGCGCGTTGTTGGGGGGATATGGCGGCGCGCTAGTGGGCCGACGGGCGCCCGCGGCCGTTATACGCTATGGCACGTTGCTCGTGACGGGTTGCATTACGATTGCGTTTTTTTTGCGTGCGTATGGGGTAGGGAGATGATTTTTTTGCGCGTGCGGGTGGCTGCGATTTCGTGGCGCGGGCGGTTCTGGTTTTTTTAGGGCTTGCGCTGGCATCCGCGTTTCGTCTCTGGTTCGCTAGCGTTGCCCCTGTGCGGGGCGGCACCTACTTTTCTTTGCCGCCGCAAAGAAAAGTAGGCAAAAGAAAGCGGCTAACACCGCTAGCCCGTGTTTCTATCCACGGGTCCCCAACGTCCCCACCCTTCACACCACAGTGCCCCCGTTGGTGCTCGTTGCCAACGCTTCGAACAAATGCCTCACCCGCTTCAGACACCCTCACAAGAGCAAGCGGCAGCGAACGGCTTGTGCCGCCCAGGTGGCAAACTGTGTGTAGGTTGTCGCGTCGTATAGCTCGGCGCTCTTACAGGGTGGAACGCGTGTGCTATCGGTCCGAAGTGAGGCGTGTGGAGTACTGCGACCTACACACAGTTTGCCACCTGGGCGGCGGTGGACTGTCTGGCACAGTGCGCCGCGACGCGGCCGCGTGAAGCGGGTGAGGCGTAGAGAGAGAACGTTGGCAACGAGCGCGAACAGAAAGGTTGCCGCGTGAAGCGTTGGACCGGTTGGGGGCCCTCAGGCAAACACTAGATCTGGCGGTGTGAGCCGCTTTCTTTTGCCTACTTTTCTTTGCGGCGGCAAAGAAAAGTAGGTGCCGCCCCGCACAGGGGCAACGCTTGCGAACCAATAACATCACGCGGATGCCAGCGCAGAGGCAAACCGCGAATGCCAGCGCATACCCCCAAAAACCCAAACCAGCCGCGCAGCGCATTACCCCGCGTGCCCCTGCCGATGCGGCGGCTGCTGCGCCTCCTCAACATGCGGCGGGTGATTGTGATCCCGCGGACCCGCGTCATGTCCACGCGCACGGGCCACCCGCGCTGGCCCACCATCGCGATGATCCGACCGATGCGCCTCACGCGCATACACAGGACGCTCGCCATGCGAATGCGCACGATGCTCATCGCGCCGCGGCGGCATGGCAGCATGAACAGGCGGATGCCCCCCACGATGCGCCATCTCGACGCGCAGATGCTCGCGTCGGCGGAACACTTCGGCGCGCCGGTCGCCGCGCGCATAAAAATGCCGATGACGCTTGCCATCCGGGCCCACCACCCACAGATACGTGCTGCCACCGACGAACACCACATCGCGATCCACCACACCCGCAATATAGACATCGCTCGGCGCAGATACATAAACAGGCTGCGCCGGCGCACGCACCACAACGGCAGGCGGAGGTGGCGGCGGCGCCTGCACGGCGACGACGGCGGGCTGCGGCCTCGGCCGCGTGGGCGCGGCGGAAATCTGCTGCTCGCTGGTGACGCAACCCGCCAGGGCGGCAAATGCGGCAACCGCCGCGAAAGATGTGGCCAGCTTCATCGTGTTCAAATGCGGCTCCCCGTTTTATGTGGTCGTTCTGATTCGCTCGCATTAACGGCAAAGTCTTACAGAAGCTTTAGCGCGGCAGCTACCTGGCCACCGCCTGTATCATCGGTTTGTGTCGATCTTCGGCACCCCGCACGAGCACAACGCAATGCCTTCGAGGAGCACAGCGTGAACGTCAGTGAAGCCGTCACGAGCCGCAAATCCGTCCGCCAGTTTCTTTCGACGCCCGTTCCACCCGACGCGATCCGCCGCGTGCTCGCCACCGCCGCGCGCTCGCCGTCGGGCGGCAATCTGCAGCCCTGGCATATCCATGTGGTAGGCGGCGACGCGCTCGCGCGCCTCAAGCACATCATGCGCGAACGCGTCGCGGATGCGCCGGACGGCGAAGAGATGGAGTACAACGTCTATCCCCCCAGCCTTCATTCGCCGTATCGCGAGCGGCGCTTTCAGGTGGGCGAAGATCTTTACCGCAGCATCGGCGTTGCGCGTGAAAACCGGCCCGCGCGACTCGCGCAGTTCGCGCGCAACTTCACGTTCTTCGATGCGCCGCTCGCGCTCTTTTGCACCGTCGACCGACGCATGGGGCCGCCGCAATGGGCCGATCTCGGCATGTTCATGCAGACGGTCATGCTGCTGTTGCGTGAAGAAGGGCTGCATAGCTGCCCGCAAGAATGCTGGGCGCAGTATCCGCAGACGATCGGCGCGTTTCTCGACCTGCCCACCGACCGCATGCTGTTCAGCGGCATGGCGATCGGCTACGAAGATACGGATGCTGCGATCAACCAGTGGCGCTCGCAGCGCACGCCGCTGGACGAATTCGCGCAGTTCATCGGCATCTGATTATCCGCAGAAAGCGTCACGATCCCATCGCGGGCATGAAGTTGAACGACGGCGTCGGCACGAACTGTCTCGACACTTCGCCGGAATAGACCTGGCCTTTGTCGATGGTGAGCTTGAGCACGGGCGCGCCCGGCTTCAGGTTCAGCTTGTGCAGGTCGATCCAGAAGGTATCGGGACGCGTCGACGAATCGAAGTAGTAGAC
Organism: Paraburkholderia largidicola; assembly: GCF_013426895.1. Lineage (NCBI taxonomy): Bacteria > Pseudomonadati > Pseudomonadota > Betaproteobacteria > Burkholderiales > Burkholderiaceae > Paraburkholderia > Paraburkholderia largidicola. Next base: position 1,575,800 of record NZ_AP023175.1, read on the forward strand.
GAGGTTCGTCTGATCGGCGACAGTGCGCCAGATCGTCGACGACAGGTTCGGCTGGTCCGGCGTGCTGATGCCGAGCGGCACGCTGACGGAACGCATCACGCTCATCACGCTCGCCACGGCCTGATACGCATACGAACGGTTCGGCACGCCGACGATATAGTTCGGATCCAGTTGCTTCGGAATCGCCTCGAGCAGAAACGACGCGCGCACGAAACGGTCGGCCGCGCGGTTCGTGCCGGGCAGGAACGTCAGGCCGCCGACGCCGCGCCAGTAGGTATCGAGCGCAAGCTGCTCGCTGTAGATGGGCGAATTCGTCATGATCCTGTACGACTTGCCGTGGTGAATGACGAGCTTGCCGTCCAGATACTCCAGAATGGCGGAGTCGCCGCTCGCGTCGGAGAGCGACAGGTGAATCGTGAGCGGCTTGCCGTTGGGCAAAGGCGGCGCAATGATCTGAAACGGTTCCTTGCCGAACACGTCGACGGCTTCCGCGACGCTTGCGAAATTGTCGAGCGCATACTGCGCCCACAGGCTGATCGACATCGGCGCGCGCGTGGCGTCGGGCTTGCCGTAGTCGGTCTCCGCGAGATAGAGCGCGTTCGCCACCAGTCCGCGTTCGTTCATCCCGTCCACACTGCCGATCTCATAGCCCGACACGATCACGCTGCCGTACTTCGCTTTCCAGCGCGGCGAACGCGGCCCTGCGCGCCCATCGCGCTCGATACCCGCGGGAAACACCCACAGGTTCGACATCATGTCTTCGGACCAGTCCATCGAGCGGCCCGTAATGACGAGATTGCCGTCGCCGACATAGAGCGCGCGGGTGCACGCATCGGCCGCCAGCGCGATGAAAAGCGCGGCGATGGCCGCGAGCATCAGGGAGAACTTCGCAAACGGTTTACGCATCAGCTGTCCTTTAGGCCCACGCCGGGCCGCTCATCGTGCCAATACGACTGCCAGGTTGACGGAGAGACAGCAACATTCTGTACTGTGTATGACGAAAGCGCACGCATCAGGCAGGCTGGCGCCGCGTTTTGCGCATTGATGCGAAAATCATGCTTTCCTGAAGCCAACACGAGTGCAACCGATGTTCGAAGCCACCATCAATACCGAGCTGCCCAAGGCCGAGTTCTATCAGGAGCTGGCGTCTCAGGCGCGCTCGCTGCTCGAAGGCGAATCGAACCAGATCGCCAATGCGGCCAATCTGTCGGCGCTGATCTTTCACAGCCTGCCGGAACTGAACTGGGCGGGTTTCTATTTCGCGCTCGACGGCGAGCTGGTCGTCGGCCCGTTTCAGGGCAAGCCCGCCTGCGTGCGCATTCCGATGGGCCGCGGCGTATGCGGCCGCGCAGCCGAAACGCGTGAGACGCAGGTCGTGCCGGATGTCGACGCGTTTCCGGGGCATATCGCTTGCGATTCGGCATCGCGCTCGGAGATCGTGATCCCGCTGCAAAAGGCGAACGGCGAACTGGTCGGTGTGCTCGATATCGACAGCCCCGTGCTCGCGCGCTTCGACGACGAAGACCGTCGCGGGCTCGAAGAAGTCGCGCAGATCTTCGTCGCATCGCTGCACTGAAAAGCTGAACACCTGGCGGGTTTCGCCTCCCGCCATCGCGAAGCGTTTGCACTAAGATCGCGATCACATCGTTTCGTCCGGGTGATACGCGGTGGACCTCAACGACGTCCGCATCTTCGTCAACGTCGTCCAGACTGGCAGTCTCCTGAACGCGGCCAGCCGGATGGGCATGCCGCTCGCCACCATCAGCCGGCGCATTCGTGCGCTGGAAAAAGAGCTGAACGTGCAACTGCTGGAGCGCTCGGCACGCGGCACCCGGCTCACCGACGCCGGCGCGCGGCTCTACCAGCACGCGAGTCTCGGCGTCGAGATTCTGAAAGACGGCGAGGAAGCCGTCGTCTCCGATCAGGCCATGCTCAAAGGTCGGTTGCGCCTGTCGCTGCCGCCCGCGTTCGATATCTGGTGGGATCTCCTGCACGACTTTCAGCGCCGCTATCCCGACATTCGCGTGCATGTGTACACGACCGAGCGGCGCGTCGATCTGATCGAGGAAGGCATCGACGTGGCGTTGCGCGTCGGCGCGATCGCGCATGAGGCGATGGTTGCACGGCGCATGCTGTCGTATCGTCACGTGCTGGTGGCGAGCCCGCAACTGATCGCGCGCTTCGGCATGCCGCGCGAACCGTCCGCCCTCGCCCGTCTGCCCTGCGCGCTCTGGAACCGCGCGCCCAACGACGCCAACATATGGCACCTTGGCAAGACCACGGTGGAACCGCACATTTTGCTGACGACCAACGACTACGCGCAACTTCGATATCGCGCGCTGAACGGCGAGTTCGTCACCGAGCTTCCGCCCTTTCTCGCCGCCGAGCCGATCCGGCAAGGACGGCTCGTCCCACTGCTGCCATCGCACCCGTTGCCGGATCAGCAGGTCAATCTGCTGTATCCGTCGCACCGGCATCCTTCCGCGATCGTGCGGACCTATCTCGAGTTCTGTCAGTCGCGCATTGCGTGGTTCGTGGATGAGTGCGCGATCGAATGGAAACCTTCCACACAAGAAGCATCTGCGTCCGATTCTGTCGCGCAGTCGAAATAAAAAGCCCCGAAGGCCGTTCGACCTTCGGGGCGGGTTCAGCGCGAGCGGCAACAGCCGTCAGGTGCTAGTCAAAACGCGTCTCACAGCGCGCGATTGGGCGTCGCGCTCGCCTTGCTCGCCGATTCGAGCGCAGCCGCGACGCCTTGTCCATACGCGGGATCGGCCTTCGTGCAGTGCTCGATGTGCAGCTTCCGGATCGGCTCCGACACGCCCGCCAACGCGCGCGCCGTGTTGTCGAACAGCGTCTGCTTCTGCTCCGGCGACATCAGGCGGAACAGATTGCCCGGCTGCGAGAAGTAGTCGTCGTCGGTGCGGTGGTTCCAGTGATCGGCGGCGCCTTCGATCGACAGCGGCGGCTCGCTGAAGTCCGGCTGATCGAGCCATTCGCCGCGCGTATTCGGGTTGTACGGCGTCGCGCCGCCCATGTTGCCGTCGACGCGCATCGAGCCGTCGCGGTGATAGCTATGCACGGGGCACCTCGGCGCATTCACGGGAATCAGGCTGTGATTCACGCCAAGGCGATAACGCTGCGCGTCGCCGTACGAGAACAGGCGGCCTTGCAGCATCTTGTCCGGCGAGAAGCTGATGCCCGGCACCACGTTGGCGGGATTGAACGCGGACTGCTCGACATCGGCGAAATGGTTGTCCGCGTTGCGGTTCAATTCCATCACGCCGACTTCGATCAGCGGGTAATCCTTCTTCGGCCAGATCTTGGTCAGATCGAACGGGTTGTACGAAGTCTTCGATGCGTCCTTCTCCGGCATCACCTGCACGTACATCGTCCACTTCGGGAATTCGTTGCCTTCGATCGATTCGTACAGGTCGCGATGCGAGCTCTCGCGGTCCGCGCCGACCAGCGCCGTCGCTTCCGCATCCGACAGGTTCTGGATTCCCTGCTGCGTATGCAGATGGAACTTCACCCAGAAGCGTTCCTTGTCGGCGTTGATGAAGCTGAACGTATGGCTGCCGAAACCGTGCATATGACGGAACGACTTCGGAATGCCGCGATCGCTCATCACGATCGTCACCTGATGCAGTGCTTCGGGCAATTGCGTCCAGAAGTCCCAGTTGCTTTCGGCGCTGCGCAGGCCCGAGCGCGGGTCGCGCTTGATCGCGTGGTTGAGGTCGGGGAATTTCAGCGGATCGCGCAGGAAGAACACGGGCGTGTTGTTGCCAACGAGATCCCAGTTGCCTTCGTCCGTATAGAACTTCACGGCGAAGCCGCGGATGTCGCGCTCGGCATCGGCTGCGCCGCGTTCGCCTGCTACCGTCGAGAAGCGCGCGAACAGTTCCGTCTTCTTGCCGATCTGCGAAAAGATCTTGGCGCGCGTGTACTTCGAGATGTCATGCGTGACCGTGAACGTGCCGAACGCACCCGAGCCTTTCGCATGCATGCGGCGCTCGGGAATCACTTCGCGGTCGAAGTGCGCGAGCTTCTCGAGGAACCACACGTCCTGCAGCAACGCAGGGCCGCGCGGCCCCGCCGTCTGGATGTTCTGATTGTCTACAACGGGTGCGCCAAAAGCAGTCGTCAGTTTGTTCACGTCTAGCCCTCCAACACTGATAGGAAGCTCCGGGGACGCGCCACCGGATCGTACTGTGGGATTTCCAGCGACGGCGGTCGCCATGGCAGATCGGCAACCGCAGTCTCTGAAGGCGAAATCGGGGACGGTCATGCCGTCGTCATGTCAGTCTGCGCAGTGCTCACAACGCGCGGACCAGTTACTGCCGAGCGATCTTAGCGCCATTCGAACAAGCGAGCAGAGAAGGGGCGAGCCTCGAATGGCAACGCATGCAGCACGTGCAAGTTGCAATGCCTGAAGCGGACGACGGATGAATGACGTTCAATGCGCACCGGGTCAAAGTGCTATGAGTTTGCGAAATCCGATAAAAATTTTAAGTTAGCGCTGGCTTTATTGTCCCTGTCATATACATACCAGATTGCCGGACCATGACAGATAACTAACGAAGAACACGCCGACGACACTCGATGTCCACCGCATTCGCCCACACAGTCGAAGCCAGCTTCGCGACGCTGACGCCCACGGCCAAGCGCATCGCCAGCTACATGCTGGCGAATCTGGAACGCCTCGGCCTGGAAACGGCGGACCAGATCGCGCAGCAAACGGGCACGAGCGGTATATCGGTGGGGCGCTTTTTGCGCAGCGTCGGCTATCGCAATCTCGACGACCTGAAGCGCGAGTTGCGCGGCGCGCAATCTCGCCCGTGGTTCATCACCGACCGGCTCGATGCTTACCGTAGCGAGCGCGATGACAACGATAACGGCGCAAACGGCGTCGATCCAGGCGACCTTGCCGTTTCGCACTCGCTCGATCTCGAAGTCGACGCCATCCGCTACGTTTATCAGCTGGCGCAAGGCGAGACGTTCGCGCGCATCGCGCAGCGCATTGCCGAGGCGGATGCCGTCTTCATCCTCGGCATTCAATCGACGCGCGGCATTTCCAACGCGTTCTACAGCTACCTGGAGTACCTGCGCCCGCGCGTGTTCTATTCCGACGGGATGTCCGGCTCGTACGTCGACTCGCTCAATTCGGAGTTCGCGTCACCCTATCTGATCGTCACCGACACGCGGGCGTATTCGCGCATCGCGCGGCGCTATTGCGAAGCGGCGACGCGGCGCGAATTGCCGTTTGCGCTCGTCACCGATCTCTACTGCCCATGGGCGCGCGAATTCCCCAGCGACCTGATTCAGGTGAAGACGGACGTTGGCCAGTTCTGGGATTCGCTCGCGCCGCTTACGTGCCTGTTCAACCTGCTGTTGACGTCGATTGTCGAACGACTGGGTCCGGCTATCGACCAACGTGTTGCGCGCAACCGGGAGTTGCAGCGCGAACTCGATCAATTCGACCTCTGATTCTCATGACCGATACCCCACAACTGATTCATATCACCCCGGAAACGCATGGCGTCGAACTCGACCTCGCCTACGCGACCGCCAACAACTTCACTGGCAAGCCGATCTATAAGGAAGCGCACTGCCTGTTGCTCGCGCCCGCTGAAGCGGGCTTGCGCAAGGCGGTCGAACTCGCGGCGAGTATCGGCATGAAGCTGCGCATTTTCGACGCGTACCGTCCGCCGCAGGCGCAACAGGTACTGTGGGACTTCCTGCCTGATCCAACCTATATCGCGGAACTCGGGCGCGGCTCGAATCATAGCCGCGGCACTGCCCTTGATCTGACCTTGATCGACAGCCATGGAGAAGCGCTCGACATGGGCACGGGCTTCGACGCGATGGTGAAGGAGTCAGAGCATTTTCACCCGGGCCTGCCGCAGCATGTGCAGCGAAACCGCTTGCTGCTGCTCGGCATCATGCATGCCGCCGGCTTCACGCATATCGCCAGCGAGTGGTGGCATTACGAAATTCCCGGCTCGCGCGCGCTGCCCATTATCGACAACAGCGAAAGCGGCCCGTTCAAGCTGATGTAATCCGCCTCTTTTTTGCAGCCTTTCCCCGCATGTTCCCTCTCGATACGGAGCAAGTATGAATCTGGTTCTGCGCAATGCGCTAGCGGCAGTCGCCGTCGTTTCGGCACTGACGCTTACGATGACGACAACAAGCACCGCATTGGCGGCCACGCCGAAAGACATGCTGGTGATCGCCACCACGCTCGACGAGTTTTCCACGCTCGATCCGGGCGAAGTGTACGAGCTGGTGCCCGAAGAATATGTCGCGAACACCTACGACCGTCTCGTGCGTGTCGATCTGAAAGACCCGTCGAAATTCAATGGCGACGTCGCGCAGTCGTGGACGGTCAGCCCGGACGGACTCACGTTCACCTTCAAGATTCGCCCGGACCTCAAGTTCCATTCCGGCAATCCGCTCACGGCTGATGACGTCGCGTGGTCGATACAACGCTGTGTGCTGCTCGACAAGGGCGCGGCTGCCGTGCTGCAAGGCATCGGCCTGACGAAGGACAACGCGCTGCAAAACGTCAAGAAGGTCGACGACTCGACCGTCAGCATCACGACCGATCAGAAATACGCGCCCACGTTCGTGCTGAACGTGCTGGGCGCGTGGCCTGCTTCCGTGCTCGACAAGAAGCTGCTGCTGTCGCACCAGAAGGGCAATGATTTCGGCAACGAATGGCTGCGCACCAACGAGGCCGGCTCCGGCGCGTACAAGCTGGTCAAATGGACGGCAAACGACAGCATCATCCTGCAGAAGTACGACGGCTACCGCATGCCGCTGGCGATGAAGCGCATCGTGATGCGTCACGTGCCCGAAGCTTCGAGCCAACGCCTGTTGCTCGAGAACGGCGACGCGGATGTCGCGCGCAATCTCAGCCCCGACGATCTCGCCACGCTCACGAAGGGCAACAAGGTGACCGTGACGTCCGTGCCGCAGGCGACGCTGCTCTATCTCGGCCTCAACGTGAAGAACCCGAATCTCGCGAAGCCGGAAGTGCAGGAGGCCATGAAATGGCTGATCGATTATGACGGCATCCAGAAGAACGTGACGAAGAACACCTTCAAGGTTCATCAGACGTTCTTGCCGGAAGGCTTTCTCGGTGCGCTGAACAGCAATCCGTATCATCAGGACGTCGCGAAAGCGAAGGCGCTGCTGGCGAAAGCGGGCTTGCCAAATGGCTTCAACGTGACGATGGACGTGCGCAGCGCGTATCCGTACAACGAAATCGCACAGGCCGTGCAGGCCAATCTCGCACAAGGTGGCATCAAGGTCGAGATCATTCCGGGCGACAACAAGCAGACGCTCGCAAAATATCGCGCGCGACAGCACGATATCTATATCGGCGAATGGTCGGCGGATTACATCGACCCGCACAGCAATGCGCAGGGCTACGCGTGGAATCCCGACAACTCCGACAAGTCCTCGTACAAGATGCTCGCATGGCGTAATTCGTGGGACATTCCCGATCTGACGAAAGAGACCAACGCGGCACTCGCTGAATCGTCGACGGCCAAACGCGCGCAGCTTTATCAAACGATGCAGAAGGAAATGCTCGCGAAGTCGCCGTTCGTCATCATGTTCCAGCAAGTGTCGCAAGTGGCGATGCGTCCGGGTGTGTCGGGCCTCGAAGTCGGTCCGATCAACGATCTCGTGTCGTATCTGCACGTGAAGAAGCAATAAGCGCGGCAGACATGTCGACACCGCTCACTCCCATCGATCAGATCCGCGCTGCGTCCGCGCGCAGCGCGGGCTTGCGCTGGACGTTGCGCGTGCTGCGCTGGGCGCTCACGCTTGCCATCACGTTCATAGGGCTGCTGGCCGTGACGTTCGTGATCGGCCGCAAGGTGCCGATCGATCCCGTGCTCGCGATACTCGGCGACCGCGCGTCGGCGAGCGCCTATGCGGCAGCGCGCATCCAGCTGGGCCTCGACAAGCCGCTTGCCGAGCAGTTCTTCATCTATGTAAGCGCGGTGCTGCATGGCGATCTCGGCGTATCGCTGCTGACGGCCAACCCGGTGATCGACGACATCAAGCGCGTGTTCCCCGCGACGCTCGAACTCGCGACACTGTCGACGATCATCGGAGTACTGGTGGGCGTGCCGCTCGGCGTGATAGCCGCCGTTCGACACAACCGCTGGATCGATCACGTGGCGCGCTTCATCGGTTTGATCGGCAGTTCGGTGCCGGTGTTCTGGCTCGGCCTGATGGGACTGTTGCTGTTCTATGCAAAGCTGCATTGGGTGTCTGGGCCGGGCAGGCTCGATCCAGTATTCGACGGCATGGTCGATACGCGAACGGGCAGCCTGCTGATCGATTCATTGATCGCAGGCGAATGGGATGTGTTCTTCAATGCGCTGTCGCATATCGCATTGCCCGCTGCGATACTCGGCTACTACTCGGTCGCGTATCTGAGCCGGATGACGCGCTCTTTCATGCTCGATCAGTTGAATCAGGAGTACATCACCACGGCACGCGCCAAAGGTCTGTCCGAGCGGCGCGTGGTGTGGGTGCATGCGTTCGGCAATATCGCGGTGCCGCTGCTCACCGTGATCGCGCTCTCATACAGCTTTCTGCTCGAAGGTTCGGTGTTGACGGAGATCGTCTTCGCGTGGCCCGGCATCGGCTCGTATTTGACGGGAGCGTTGCTCAACGCCGACATGAATGCCGTGCTCGGCAGCACGCTCGTGATCGGCATCACCTTCATCGCGTTGAATCTGCTGACCGACGCGCTCTATCGCGTGTTCGATCCGCGCGCCCGCTGATGCAACGGAGACTTTCGACGTGCGACCTCCTGTTGACCGTTCCACATCGGACTGGCCGATGAACGCGACCCGTCCCACCTGGAAAGAATGGCTGCTGACGGACACGCCCGCATCGCGCCGGCAAGCTGCGTTCGGCCTCGCCTATCGGCGCTGGCGGCGTTTCAGGGGCAATCCGTTGTCGGTGTTCGGCTTTTCGATTCTCGTACTGCTGGTGGTCGTCGCGATCATCGGGCCGTGGATCGCGCCGCACGATCCCTTGCAGCAGGTGTTGTCCGACCGGCTGTTGCCTCCCGGCTCGGCGTCTCACTGGCTCGGCACCGATCAGCTCGGCCGCGATATTCTCTCGCGCATCATTTACGGCTCGCGGCTGACGCTGTCGATCGCGATACTCGTCGTGGTGGTCGTCGTGCCCATCGGCCTGCTGATCGGCACGACGGCGGGCTTCTTCGGCGGCTGGGTCGACAACGTGTTGATGCGCGTGACCGACATCGCGCTCGCGTTTCCAAAGATCGTGCTCGCACTCGCCTTCGCGGCTGCGTTGGGGCCGGGCGTGTTCAATGCCGTGATCGCCATTTCGATTACCGCATGGCCGGCGTATGCGCGGCTCGCGCGCGCCGAGACCTTGCGCCTCGTGCAGACCGACTTCATTCACGTTGCGCGGCTGCAAGGCGCGTCTAACCTGCGCATTCTGTTGCGCTATATCGTGCCGCTCTGTTCGTCGTCGGTGATCGTGCGCGCGACGCTCGATATGGCGGGCATTATTCTGACCGTCGCGGGCCTGGGCTTTCTTGGACTCGGCGCGCAGCCACCGAGTCCCGAATGGGGCTTCATGGTCGCATCGGGCCGCAACGTGCTGCTCGATTCGTGGTGGGTCGCCACACTTCCAGGCTTCGCGATTCTGCTCGTGAGCCTCGCGTTCAATCTGCTTGGCGACGGACTGCGCGACGTTTTCGATCCGCGTCATGGAGACTGACATGAGCACGCACGACACGACGCCCGCATTGTGCGAAATCGACGATCTGCGCATTGCGTTCCGCACGCACGACGGCACGATGAACGAAGCGGTGCGCGGTCTTTCGCTGACGCTGAACAAGGGCGAGCGGCTTGGCATCGTCGGCGAGTCGGGATCGGGCAAGTCACTGACGGGGCGCGCGCTGCTGGGACTGTTGCCGCCCGCCGCGCATTGCACGGCGAAGACCATGCGCTTCGACGGAAGCGATCTGCTCGACATGCGCGCCGACAAGCGACGGAAGTTGTGTGGTCAGCAGATGGGCATGATCCTGCAAGATCCGAAATACTCGCTGAACCCGGTGATGACCGTGGCGCAGCAGATGCGCGAAGCATTCGCCCTGCATGAGCCGAAGCTGAGCCGGCGCGCGATGCGCGAGAAGATCATCGCCGCGCTCGAGGCCGTGCACATCCGCAACCCGGAGCGCGTCGTGGATTCGTACCCGCATGAGCTTTCGGGCGGCATGGGGCAACGTGTGATGATCGCGATGATGGTATCGACGGGGCCGCGCCTGTTGATCGCCGACGAACCGACCAGCGCACTCGATGTGCTCGTGTCGATGCAGGTACTGGCCGTGCTCGACGAGATGATCGAGAAACATGATACTGGCCTCATCTTCATCAGCCACGACTTGCCGCTCGTGATGTCGTTCTGCGACCGCGTGGTGGTGATGTACGCGGGGCGCGTCGTCGAAACCTGTGCGGCGCGCGATCTCGTTCATGCGCAGCATCCTTATACGCGCGGCTTGCTTGCGGCGAATCCGCCGCTTGCCAATCCGCCCGCCGAGTTGCCCGTTCTCTCGCGCGATCCCGCGTGGCTCAACGATGTGCAAGGAGCACCCGCATGATCGATGTCGATGCAGTGACCGTGCGTTTCAAGACGGCCGCAGGTGCCGTGGATGCGGTACGCAATGCGAGCTTTCATGTCGCGCAAGGCGAAGTATTTGGACTTGTCGGCGAGTCGGGTTCCGGGAAGTCGACGATCCTGCGTGCATTGAGTGGGCTCACGCCGATCGCGCAAGGCACGATGCGTATCGCGCAGCACGAGCAGCCGGCGCAAAAGCGCGATGTGCAGATGGTGTTTCAGGACCCGTATGGCTCGCTGCATCCGCGCTTCACCGTCGATCAGACATTGCGGGAGCCGTTACGTATCAATGGAATCGATCGGCATGAAGAGCGGATCGTGAATGCACTGCGTGAAGTGGGGTTGAATGCGTCGTTTCGGTTTCGGTATCCGCATCAGTTGTCGGGTGGGCAGAGGCAGCGGGTTGCGATTGCGCGTGCGTTGATTGTCGAGCCGCGTGTGTTGTTGCTCGATGAGCCGACCTCGGCGCTCGATGTGTCCGTGCAGGCTGAAATTTTGAACCTGCTTAAGCGGCTGCATCGGGAGCGTAATCTGACGATGATTCTTGTCAGTCACAATTTTGCTGTGGTCGGGTTTTTGTGTTCTCGCGTCGCGATTATGCGAAATGGTGAGATTGTCGAGGAACTCGATATCGAGCGCGTTCGCGCGCAGCAGGTTGAGAGTGAGTATTCGCGGAGTCTTTTGCTTGCCACGGGCGGTTATCGACGCAAGGCTGTCGAGGGGATTGGGGTTGATGCTTCGCTGTGAGCGAAATATGTTCCAGGGTTTTGGGTTTTTTGGGTTTTCGCTGGCATCCGCGGTTTGTTAACGCGCTTCACGCGTCGCCCCTGTGCGGGGCGGTACCTACGTTTTTGGTTGTCGGCGACGCTGGGTTGTTTGCCCGTGTTTTCGCTGGCATCCGCGATTTGCTTTCGTGCTTTAAGCGTCGCCCCTGTGCAGGGCGGCACCTACGTTTTTGGTTGTCGGCGACGCTGGGTTGTTTGCCCGTGTTTTCGCTGGCATCCGCGATTTGCTTTCGTGCTTCAAGCGTTGCCCCTGTGCGGGGCGGCACCTACTTTTCTTTGCCGCCGCAAAGAAAAGTAGGCAAAAGAAAGCGGCTCACACCGCCAGTGCTAGTTCCTGCCTGAGAGCCCCCAAAGGTTCTTACGCTTCACACGGCAACCACGTGACCCACGTTCGTTGCCAGCGCGCTTGCGGTGCGCCTCACCCGCTTCACGCTCCCGCACTACAGCACGCCGTACCAGCTATTCCACCGCCGCCCAGGTGGCAAACTGTGTGTCGGCCATTCGTGCTGCACACGCCTTACTTCGGACCTGTAACGCACGCGTTCCACGCTGTAAGAGCGCCACGCTATACGACGGGACCACCTACACACAGTTTGCCACCTGGGCGGCACAGACCATTCGCTGCCGCTTGCTCAAGTACGGGTATTCGAAGCGGGTGAGGCATACATTCGAATCGATGGCAACGAGAACTGGCCAAGGCACTGCCGAGTGAAGCGTGGGGACGTTGGGGGCCCGTGGATAGGAACATGGGCTGGCGGTGTGAGCCGCTTTCTTTTGCCTACTTTTCTTTGCGGCGGCAAAGAAAAGTAGGTGCCGCCCCGCACAGGGGCAACGCTAGCGAACCAATAACATCACGCGGACGCCAGCGCAAACACAAGCAAACCAAACACAAAGACAACCCGCCCATGCGCTGCAAGCAAAAAACACTTCACTCCACCGCTGGCGCAAATTCAACCTCTTCGAGCCTCAACTCCCTCGCACGCCCCGCGACGACAAACACACCCGCCGCAGCAATCGCCGCTGGCACCGCCAGCAAACTAAACACCGATCCAAACTGCCAACCCAGCCCCATCAACGTCGCGCCCACGAGCGCCCCCGCCACACCACCAATCCGCCCCACCCCAAGCATCCACGCGACGCCCGTAGCCCGCCCTTCAGTCGGATAAAAACTCGCAGCGAGCGCCGACATCGACGTCACAGCGGACGTCACAACCGTGCCCGTCAGAAAGATCAGCGTACCGAGCCAAACCTGATGCCCAAGACCGCGCCCCACGAGCATAACCAGCACGGCCGCCATGACATACGTGCACGCAATGACGCGATTCGCCCTGAAACGGTCCATCAACCAGCCTACACTCAGATTGCCGAGCACACCACCAAGCGGAAACAGCGAAGTCATCAGCGCCGCGTTCTGCCCGGAGAAGCCAGTGTCCTTGAAGAGCGTAGGCAGCCAGTTAGTCAACAGGTAATAGATCAACAGCCCCATGAAATACGCAAGCCACAGCATCAACGTGCCGAAGCGAAACCGCGAAGAAAGCACCACGCGCAATGCAGACCCGCGATGTTCAACCAACTGCTCACCCGTAACGAACCGGCATTCGCCAAGACGCGCGTCCTTCGCAACACGCGAAAGTACCCGCGCAATGCTCGCGTCGCCGCGCTTTCTCGTCACCATGAATTGCGCGGATTCAGGCAACAACAGAATAAGCACGAGCGTCAACGCGATCGGTCCAACTCCGCCTGCAACAAGCACGCTATGCCAGCCGAAATGCGGAATAAGCCACGCGGACGCGATTCCGCCAATCGCAAGTCCGCACGAAAAGCCGCAGAACATGGCATTCACGGCGACCGCGCGAATACGGGCTGGTGCGTATTCGGACATCAAGGTCACCGCGTTGGGCATCGCGGCGCCGAGTCCGAGTCCTGTCATGAAGCGCAGTGCGGTCAGCGACTCAATCGAGTTCGCCCGTGCCGCAGCGAGACTCCATAAGCCAAAGAAAAACACCGATAAAACCAGCACTGTCTTGCGGCCGACGCGATCGGCCAACGGCCCCGCGCCCAATGCGCCAATGCCCAGCCCGACGAGCGCGGCGCTCATCACGGGCCCCAGCGCCGCGCGCGTGACGCCCCAGTCCAGCACCAGCGAAGGCGCGATGAAACCGACTGCGGCCGTGTCGAAGCCATCGGCCGCGACGACCAGAAAACAGAGGACAAGTATCGTCCATTGAAAAGGCGAAAAACGTTGGCTGTCGATGAAGTTCTGCACATCGACCGTGTGTTTGGGCTGCTGCATTGCGTGTCTCCTTGAATGCGTCTGATACTTCCTGCGCATGTATCTGATGTCGCTGCCTGTTCTTTTTCTTCTAGCGCAGCGCGGTAAGGCTTCTGAATTCGACGCGCCGGATAATCCTGCTTTCCTGCGCGACGATCAGATGCGCCGATGCCTGCAAATAGGCGGGCCATTCGGGGTCCGCGTCGCGTGCGGTACGGCGCTGGTCGTAATCGCCAATGCTCTCGTAGCCCCACAGATGCACGACCTGGTTGAGCGCACCGATATCGCTCATATAGAAACCAACCGGCGCGCCGAGGTACTTCAACTGAATCGGCATCGCAAGACGATCGAATACTTCGATGAACTCCGCCATGCCGCGCGGCCGGATCGTGTAAATGCGATGGTCGACAAAAGGTTTGCCGCTACTCATGGTTCTATCCTCTATACCGTTTCGGATTGGCGCTTCTGTTGCGCGCTCGCCGCGTTGTCCGCGATACCCGCCAGGCGTCGTCCCGTGATGTAGCCGAAGGTCATGATCGGGCCGAGCGTGATGCCAGCGCCCGGATAGTTGCCGCCCATCACGCTCGCGCGGTCATTGCCGACTGCGTACAACCCGTCGATCACGGCGCCGCGCGCATCCAGCACCTCTCCCGTAACGGCCGTGTTGATACCGTCGAAGGTTCCCAGGTCGCCCATCACGACTTTGAGCGCGTAGTAAGGGCCGTCGCCGATCGGTGCGACGCAAGGATTGGGCTTGCATTCGGGATCGGCGAGATATTGGTTGAACGATGTCGAACCGCGCCCGAACTGGGGGTCTTCGCCGCGCACTGCGCTTTCGTTGTAGATGCGTACGGTGGCTTCGAGTGGTTCGGCATCGATGCCCGCGCGTTGTGCGAGTTCGGCAAGCGTGCGCCCTTTGACCAGATAACCATTGCGCAGCAGTGGCCCCAGAGGCACCGGCGCTGGCTTTGCGTAACCGAGTCCGTACTTGCGAATCGTCGCGTGATCGCAGATCAGCCACATCGCCGTGTCTTTTTCGCCGCGACATGCTTCGATCATCGCCGCGCCAACGTCGTGATACGAGTTCGCTTCGTTCGTAAAGCGCCTGCCTTTGCGCGTCACGCCGATGATGCCCGGCTTGTAGCGATCCAGCAGATGCGGAAACACACCGAACGTGCCGTCGCGCATCGGCACCCGCGACACAGGCATCCACGCAGCGGGCTGCGGATAGCGTATGGGCACCTGAGCGCCGACGCTTTCGGCCATGCGCGCGCCGTCGCCCGTGTTGCCTTTCGGCACGGGCGAACAATGCTCGCCGCCGCGCGTCACATGCGGATACGCTTTGGCAATGCGCGCGATGTCGTGCGAGAAGCCGCCGCATGCAAGCACGACGCCACGCCGCGCAGCGATACGCATCTCGCCTTGCGGACCTTTGACGATCGCGCCCGTTACGCGATTGTCCGAGAGCGTGAGTTCCTGCGCAGCCGTATTCGTGTGAATCGGAATACCCAGCGAAAGCGCTGTTTTCGCGAGCCGCGCCGCCAGCGCATTGCCGCTCGTGATCTGCACACCGCGCCGATAAAGGGCGAGATCCTTCAGATGGCTCGCCAGGCGTTTCGCCACATAGGCGGCGGACTTGAGCGAGCGCGTCGCGTTGAAGAAATGCTTGAGATCGGCATTCGACGAATTGAACATCATGCCGATGAACGTGATCGTCTTTAGCGGCGGACGCAGACGCGCAATGTCGTCGCCAAGCCCTCGCGCGTCATACGGTGCCGCGACCACCGAACGACCGATATCGACGCCGCCTTGCACATTCGGGTGATAGTCGGGATAGAGCGTCGGCACGAATTTGACTTCCGTTTCGCGTTCGAAGAAATCGAGCATGTGCGGGCCGGTGTCAAGGAATGCATCGACGGCCGCTTCGTCGTAGAACGCGCCTGTTTCGTTGCGCATATACGTCTTCGCAGCCTCGCGAGTATCGTTCACGCCGTTCGCGCGTGCGTGCCGGTTGCCCGGTATCCACAGCACGCCGCCCGAGAACGCCGTCGTACCGCCGAAATACGCTTCCTTTTCGATCACGACGACATCGAGCCCGTGCTTGCGCGCCGTGATCGCCGTCGATAATCCGCCGGCGCCCGAGCCGATGACGAGCACATCGCACGTCAGTGGCGCGGGTGATTGGGTGTTGGAATTCATGATGACTGTCTCCTGCCAGATGTCTTTTGGTTGCTAGCGCGCCGGGTTGGCCTTTGCGTCGTAACCGGGTCGCGGCACCAGGTCCATCAGCATGCATTCCAGTCCGCCGTCGACGACGAGTTCCGTGCCATTCACGTAGCCCGCACGCGGGCTCGCAAGAAAGGCGACCACTTCCGCGATATCGACCGGTTCGCCGATACGGCGGCTCGCCGTCATCGCGCTGCGGCGCTGTTCGACATCGCCTTGTGTGTAGAAAGACGCCGACAGCGGCGTGCGGATCATCCCCGGACAAACCGCGTTGCTGCGCACGCCGCGCGGTCCCCACTCGGCCGCGATCTGCTTCGACAGCATCGCGACGGCTGCCTTGCCGGGGCTATAAGCGCCGCTCCAGGTCTGCGGATGATGCGCAGCCACCGACGCGACGTGCACGATGCTGCCCGCGCCCTTGCGCAACATCGCGCGGCCGAATGCCTGCGAGCACAGCATGTAGCCGGTGAGATTGACTTGCAGCATCGCGTTCCATGCATCGAGCGCGATGTCTTCGATGCCACCTGGCCGCAACAGCCCCGCATTGTTGACGAGCACATCCGCTGCGCCGAGTTTTGCTTCGACGCTTGCCGCTGCCGCTTCGACGCTTTTTACGTCGCCGATATCGCAGGCGAATGCAAACGCTTCGATGCCGTTCGCGCCAAGTGTCTGAGCGAGGTCTTCGCACTTGCCTGCTTCGCGGTCCAGCAACGCGAGACGCGCGCCGCTTTCACCGAGCACCTTCGCAATCGCACTGCCTATGCCGCCCGCTGCGCCCGTGACGACACAGACCTTGTCATTCAATGCGAGCCATTCGGCGCTGTTTTGTTTAGTCATCCCAATCTCCATGTACTTATCTTTATCGGCGAACCCCGAAAGGGTCTGCTCGGTTCATGGAGAAAAGTATAGGGACGCGCCGCTCGTCGAGATTGGACAAAGAGCACGCATCGCAGGACAATCCGTACACGGCAGAGGAAATAGCATGAGGAAAATCCCTAACTACGATTTGTACGGCGAATCCGCGCGGCCACCGTGGTTCGACGCGTTCAATTTCGAATGGATTCCCGAGCGCAGCCGGCCCAACGACTGGCATATCGCCGCGCATCGGCACGACGCGTTGCTGCAGGTTCTGTACATCCGAAGCGGCAGCGGGCATGTCGTGATCGAAAGCGAGAAGCACGCGCTCGCGCCGCCGTGCATCGTCGTTTTGCCCGCGCAAACGGTGCATGCTTTTGTGTTTTCGCCCGAGATCGACGGGCTAGTGATTACGGCTGCGCAGCGCGCGCTGGAGTCGATTTCGAAGGCGGTGTCGCCGGGGCTGCTGCCCGTATTTCAGCGCCCTGCCGTGATCCCCGTGAAGGCGTCAGCGGGCGACGACACCTTGATGCCGCTTTTTACGCTGCTCGAACAGGAATACCGCGGCAATGCACGCGGCCATATCGCCGCGGGCATGTCGTTGATGATTGCACTTTTCGTGCAAGTGGCGAGATTGGGCGACGCGGCGGCGATGCCCGCGACGAGCGCCGTCGCCGACCGTCGAAGCGGGCAGATCAAGCGCTTTCGCGAACTGGTTGCCACGCATTTCCGCGAGCATCGCACTGTCGAGTTCTACGCGGAAAAGCTCGGCATTACGACGGCGCAGCTAAGCCGCATTTGCCGCGACGAACTCGGCCATTCGCCGATGTCGCTCGTGAATGAACATCTGATACGCGAAGCGCAGCGCGATCTCGTCTATTCGGGCCTGACGATCAAGCAGATCGCGCACGCGCTCGGTTTCGAAGATGCGGCGTATTTCAGCCGCTATTTTCGCAAGCAGACGGGCGCGACGCCGAAGGAATTCCAGGCCGCCGCGCACACCGATCTGTCATTGAACTGAATGCGTGCCGCTTATACCGGCACCGCGCCGACATAGTTCTCGGCCATCGAAATCGCCGCGCTGCGCGAGGTCGTCACGTGCTCGAGTTCTGCGACCTGCAATTGCTGTTCGAACGGCGACGCATCGTCGAGGCGGTGCATCATGCGCGTCATCCAGTACGAGAAGTGTTCTGCGCGCCAGATGCGCTTGAGCGCCGTTTCGCTATAGCTATTCAGCAAGTCGTTGCGGTCTTCCTTGTAGAACGCGCGCAATGCGTCGGACAGAATGCGCACGTCGGAGACGGCCAGATTCAGGCCCTTTGCGCCCGTCGGCGGCACGATATGCGCAGCGTCACCCGCAAGGAACAGGCGGCCGTGCTGCATCGTCGTCGAGACGAAGCTGCGCATGCCGACAATATTCTTCTGGAAGATCTTGCCTTCTACGACTTGATGGCCGTCGTCGGAATCGACGCGCGCGTGCATTTCAGCCCAGATGCGATCGTCGGACCAGTTGTCGGCGGTATCTTTCGGATCGCATTGAAAATACATGCGCTGCACGTTCGGCGAACGGGTGCTGACGAGTGCGAAGCCGCGCTCATGGCGCGCGTAGATCAGTTCATCCGATGAAGGCGGTGCTTCGACCAGAATGCCGAACCAGCCGAACGGATACACACGCTGATAATCGCGGCGCAGCGCTTCGGGAATAGCGTTGCGCGAAATGCCCTGAGAGCCGTCGCAGCCAATGATGAAATCGCATTGCAGTTCGTGCGCCTCGCCTTGATGGCGATAGCGAATACTCGGCGTCGTGCCGTCGATATCGTGCAGCGACACGTCCGACACTTCGAATTTCAGCGCGCCTTGCGCCGCCACCCGTGCCGCCACGAGATCCTTGATGACTTCGTGCTGCGCATACACCGTGATCGCTTTACCCGTGAGGTCGGTGAGATCGATGCGGCGGCGCTTGCCTTCGAATGCGAGCTCGAAACCATGATGCAGCGCGCCTTCTGCTTTCATGCGCTCACCCACGCCTGTTTCCGTGAGCAGATCCATCGTCCCCTGTTCGAGCACGCCGGCGCGTATCGTCGATTCGATCTGCTCGCGGCTGCGCGATTCGAGCACGACGGAATCGATACCTTGCAGATGGAGAAGATGGGAAAGAAGCAGTCCAGCGGGACCGGCGCCGATGATGCCGACTTGAGTACGCATGTGTGTCTCCTGTGTCGACGGGAGTTAGCGCTTTAGCGCTTACTCCCGTCCCATGCAAAAAAAAATGTTTGCACTGCGTGGTGCGTGTCTTTGATGTGCGTCAAAGTGTGCCGTCGGCGCCTCTATCGAGCAACGCAATAGCGTGAATAAGCGTTATCTCAATTTGAGATAGTGCATGGCTGCGGGTTTTCCCTGAGAAAGCAAACGCAGCTTTGGTGGAAGCGAATTGTTGGCTTATCTTTACTGAGCGGTCCCACAAGCAAACAAGGAGAAGCAATCATGAAGATCCGCAACGTCCTGACGCTGCTCGCTGTCGCCGGTTGCGTCATGCTCACGTCGAACGTGTACGCGCAAGCCAGCGATTCGATGTCGATGGCCTCCACTCCGGCGGCACCTTCGAAGAAGGCGACTCCCGCAGACAAGAAACTCGGCCGCGATGTGCGCAAGGCGTTGTCGAAGGCGCCCGGCTTCAACGTATCGAATGTCTTCGTGAAAGCGCGCGGCGGCGCGGTGGTGTTGTCGGGCAGCGTCCCCGATGGAGCGCAGATTCCGCAGGCAGCAGAAGTGGCCAAGGGCGTACCCGGCGTCACGTCGGTCAGCAACAAGCTGACGTTGTACTCGCACGGAAACAACTAGACCGTTGCAGCAGGCGAGACGGGGTAACGTCACGTACGTTTGGCTTGCCCCGTCGCTTCGAGAATCGCCTGCCTGATGCGTGGATAGGTGCCGCAGCGGCAAATGATGCCGTGCATCGCGCAGTCTATTTCCTTCACGCTCGGCGTCGGATTGCGCTGGATGAGCGCGCTTGCGGCCATGAGCTGCGCGCTCTGGCAATAGCCGCATTGCACGACATCGACATGCGTCCACGCTTCCTTCAGTGCGCGCGCTTGCGTCCCTTGCAGACCCTCAATCGTCGTGATGCGGTTCGCGCCGATATCCGAGAGCTTTTCCTGACACGAGGTCTTCGCCTCTTTGCCGACGTGCACGGTGCACGCCCCGCATACGCCAACGCCACAGCCGAACTTCGTCCCCGTCATTTTCAGTTCGCAGCGCAAGACCCAAAGCAGCGGTGTCGCGGGATCAGAATGCACGTCCACTGTCTTGCCGTTGATGTTCAGCTTCAGCATGTTGCGCCCCCTGAATACAGCCTCGTGTTCAGCGGCAACGCGTAGCTGCGCGTACCCGTCAACGCGAATAGCGCATTCGCGACGGCCGGCGCGACAGGTGGCACCGCGGACTCGCCGACGCCTTGCGGATGACTTCTCGACGGCATGATCTCGACAGTGATGTCGGGGCACTCGTCCATGCGCACCACGTCGAACTGGCTATACAGACCCTCAACGACCGCGCCGTTGCAGAGCGTGATTTCTTCTTTGAACGCGGCGGAGAGCCCGAACACGATCGCGCCTTCCACCTGTTGACGGATCAGATTCGGATTCACTGGCAAGCCGCAATCGATCGCGCAATACACGCGATTGACCTTCGCTGTGTTGCCCGCTTCGAGCGACACATCCGCGACTTGCGCCACTACGCTGCCGAATGCTTCATGAAGCGCGACACCGCGCGCATGCTTGATGCCTTTCTCTGACCACACGGCGGACGCTCGCCAGCCCGACATGCTCGCCACTTTCTGCAACACGGCGAGATGACGTGGATGCCGCGTCAACAGACTCGCGCGAAACGCAACGGGGTCCTTTTGCGCCAACGCAGCCAGTTCGTCGATAAAGCTCTCGATAAAGAACGCCTGATGCGAATGCCCGACCGAGCGAAAAAAGCCGACGGGCATCGGCAATTCGATCACGCGTTGTCCGATCCACACGTTCGGCATTTCATAGGGTTGATCGAACGCGCCCTCTGAAATGGTCTTGTCCAGGTTGAGGCCGAGATCGGGAATGCGATAGTTGCGGGCCAGCCACTTCGCGACCACCGACTGGCTCACCGATGTGTTATGCCACGCAATCAGCTGTCCCTGCGCATCGAGTCCCGCCCGGAAGCGCGACAGGCACGCGGGACGATAGAAATCGTGTTGCATGTCCTCCTGACGCGTCCAGAGCGTTTGCACAGGGCGCCCGTCCGCTTCGCGTGCGATCGCGACCGACTGTGCAATGAAGTCGACTTCGAGTCTGCGTCCAAACGCGCCGCCCGGCATCTGCTGCTGCAAATCGACATCGTCCGTGCCGATGCCGAGCACCCGCGCGACATGCATGCGCGCGACTGCGGGCACCTGCGTCGCCGCCCATACCGTCGCCTTGCCGTCTTTCACTTGCGCCGTGCAATTGACGGGTTCCAGCGGCGCGTGCGCGAGATAAGGCGCGCGATACGTCGACTTCAACGAATGCGTGGCACGGCTCAGCGCATCATCGACGTCGCCATGGCGATACCATGCGTGCCCTTCGCTCTCGTCGAGCGCCTGCACGAGGCGCCTGTCGACCTCGGCGTTGGTCAGCCCTTTGCTCGGCCCATCGTTCCAGTCGATCTTCAACACCTCGAGTGCGTTCATCGCGATGAACAGGTTGTCCGCGATGACAGCAACGCCGCCCGTACCACCGTTGTATGCATCGACGGCCACGACCTTGTGCACACCGGGCAACGCCGCTGCTGCCGCGCCATCGACATGCCGCACCGTGCCGCCGAGTGTCGGACACATCTTGATGCTTGCGTAGAGCAGGCCATCGGGCACGACGTCGATGCCGAAGATCGCGCTGCCGTCCATCTTCGAAGCGGCTTCGATGCGCGTAAGCGGCTTGCCGATCAGTTGAAATGTAGCGGGATCTTTCAGCACCGGCCTGCGCGGCAATGGCTGGCGCGCGGCCTCCAGCGCGAGTTGCCCGAACGATGCGCGATGTCCCGCTTCGTGCACTACGATGCCTTTTTCGATGCGGCAATCGGCGGCCTTCACGCTCCAGCGCTCGGCCGCCGCGGCGATCAGCATGCTCCGCGCGCACGCGCCTGCTTCGCGCATCGGTTGCCAGAGATCGTTGATGGTCGACGAGCCGCCTGTCATGACGGTGCCGAAATCGCGCGCGAGCTTGCGCGTGAGCCATACCGCGAGTTCCTTGACGACGCTGTCGTCGTCGGGACGAAACGGCAGATCGCCAATCACGCTTTCGACGTTGTTATAGATCTGGTCGAGCGGCGCATTGGCGACGCGGATGTCCGCCCAGTTCGCATCGAGTTCTTCCGCGACGAGCATCGCGAGCCCCGTATGCACGCCCTGCCCCATCTCCGTCCTGCACATGAGGACCGTGATGGTGTTGTCGGCGGCAATCTTCACGTAGCCATTGAGCGCCGCTTCGCCAGGACGCACCGGCAGCGGTTCCGACGCGACGAGCCGTTGACGCGGCGGCAGCGCCGACCATCCGACCACCAGCGCGCCGGCTAAGCCCGCGCCGCCCAACAGGAAGGTTCGACGCTTCAGCATGGCTTCTCTCGGAGGAATCCAGCATGGACACCAGTAAAACGCACCAGCCGCGGCTCAACTGAAACTGCGCATTCGAATACCAGCGTTATGTCGCCTCGCGAGTCCGCGTTTGCCCGGTTCGACAAGCGTCAGTCGATCCCGTCAAAGTTCATATTAGTGCGCGTGGTGAATTTCGCCGCATTGAATGCGCGGGAACGACAGGGTGAAAAGATTGCGAAGAAGCGGCAATTCGCGCAGGGCCGACCCGTGCAAAGCGGTCGCAAAGCCTATCTGAAGCGCAATATGCGCATGCCGTCGAAGGGCGTTTAAAGCGTTCTGCGACAAGGCTTTAGCGTGTGCCTGCCATCATGCTGCGCTGCAATTCGAGCGTGATGGCATATCGCTTGCATTAATCCCCATCACAGCGCTGTGTCACGACGACCGCCTGGTCTCGGCAGTCGCACAGGGAGAAAGAGATGCCTTATCTGATCGGTTGGTTGCTAGGTGTGCCGCTTATCGTCCTTGTGATTCTGTATCTGATTTTCCACTAAGGACTCGCAATACTGCGCACAGCAGCGGTCTTTGCGACCGCATCTTTTCAGCAGAATCGCGGGCTCGCCCGCGGTCCATGCAAGCGCGGCGACTGTGCATTCATCGATGCGCAGCCGCCGCACTGCTTTCCGTTTTTCAAACTCCGCCAGCCTGCTTTTTCAACGCGTTGAGAATGCGCTTTTCGAGTGCGGCATAGTCATGCCCGAAATGATGATCGCCGGACGTGCGGATCACTTCGACACCCGTCTTCGTGAGCGTCGGGCACAGCGTGTCCTCTTCATGCTCGCCGTAGAAGCATTGCACGATCTTCGGCGGCAGACGCGCAAACTCGGGCTGCACTTGCAACGCCTTGTCGCTGGCGGGCATGCCGAGCCAGCCCGTCACGCGAATCTGGAAATCCGCCGAAGGCGCAAAGCCGAGCAGCGAGATCAGCGAAACCTTCGCGCGCACGGCATCGGGCAAGCGGTTGTACGCGAACGGCATCACGTCGGCGCCGAACGAATAGCCGATCAATGCGACATGATCCGCATGCCAGCGCGTCGTATAGGTTTTCAGCACGCGCGCGAGGTCGTTGCTCGTCTGCTGCGGCGAGCGCTCCGACCAGAAATAACGCAGGCTGTCCCAGCCGATCACAGAGACGCCATCCTTCTGCAGTTCTTCGGCGATCGTCTTGTCGAGATCGCGCCAGCCGCCATCGCCGGAAATCACGATCGCCATCATGCCCGTCGGATGCGCGGCGGGCAGTTCGATCAACGGCAGGTCCGAGACGTCCTCTTCTTTCATTGCGGCGACGCGCAGATGCGGCGTCGTCAGTTCGACGATGCGCTGCGTGCCGGCCGACGCGTTCGCGTCCGTTTCGGCAAAGCCGGGCAAACCGGGGCCGTGCGTCACGGTCGGGTCCGGCGCGCAGGGGCTGAAACGCTTGTCGAGATCGCGCTGCGCGGCAACGGATACCGCGCCCGCCACCGTGTTTTCCGGTGCCTGCTTCAGCACTTGCATCGCGAGCGTCGCGCCCTGGCCCGAGCCGGCGACGATCGGCATGAAGTAGCGGTTCGACTGCACCTGCCGTTCGAGTTGATGGCTCACGGCTTCGGCATCGCCCACCAGTTGATGACACGCCTCTTTCTTTGCAGCGAGATTCGCCGCGTACTTTGCGGTGTCGACACCCACCACCATCGCGCCGTTTTTCGCGAGGGCGTCGGCAGCCTGCTGGTCAGCCGGATTCCAGCCACTCTCGCGCGAGAACAGCACGACGAAGCCGCGCACGTCACCCACGGGCTTCGTCACCGTGACCTGGCCGTAACGGCCGCCTGATACGGTCTCGTAAGCGTGCGCCGTCGGCATCACGCCTGCGAGCGAGCACAACGACACGCTCGCCAATGCGGCGAGCCGGTAAAACTTTTGCATGATCATGAACGCCGGCCCCCTGCCAGCAGCGAAAGGTCCGCGAGCGTGAAGAACACGCCGACAGAACCGGATGCAGCGAGATAGCGCGGCTCCCATTGAGGCTGGAATTTGCTCTTGAAAGCGCGCAGTCCGCGGAAGTTGTAGAAGCGGCCGCCGAAGCGCCACACGATATTCGCGAGCCGATGCCAGCGCGACGCGAGCGGCGTCGGCGACATGCCCGAGAACGGCGCGATACCAAGGCTGAGCGAGCGGAAACCCGCGTGCTTCAGATGCAGCGCGAGCTGCGTGAACAGATACTCCATTGCATACGCCGAAGCCTGCGGCACGTGGCGCATCACGCCGACGGTGGCCTCGGTGTTGAGGTCCGTCGTCATGAACGTGACGAACGCAACGGGCGCGCCGTTCTGACGCACCAGCATCACCGATTGCGCGGCGAGATAGTCTTCCGTGAACGCGGCGACCGAGAAGCTCTTCTCGCGCGCATCGCGGCTATCGAGCCAGCCATCGGAAATCGCGCGCAGCGTCTCGATCGATTCCGGCACGCGCGCCGGCTCGATCACTTCGACGGCGAAGCCATCGCGCTCGCCGCGCTTGAGCGCATAGCGCAGATGCGCGCGGTGCGAGCCCTTCAGATCGAATTCGTCGAGCACGACATGCGCTTCCTCGCCGAGCTTCATCAGCGTGAGACCGGCGTCGAGATAGAGCGGCAGCGCATTCGCGCGCACCTGATAGAACGCCGCGCGGCCGCCGTGCGCATGCGCGAGCGCGACGAACTTGCTGATCAGTTCCGCCCACTCCGCGCGCGGACCGACGGGGTCGTGCAGCGCGGCCCACGTGCGGCCGTACTTCGCGTACATCAGGAACGCCTGGCGCGACTCGGAAAAGAGAAAACTCTTGTCGCCCATCAGCGCCAGGCCCGCGTCGCTGCGCTCCTGCGCGCGGAAGATGCGCGCGGCGTCGTCGAGGTCCTGCTTCACGGGCTTCACGAAGCGGCCCGCAGCGGGACGCAGCAATTGCCAGAAAGCGAACGTCGCGGCGAACAGGCTCGCGGCGAGTGTCGCGCGCAATGCACGGGGCGCGCGCTCATCGAATGCGAATTGCCACCACAGGTCACGCGTATAGGGCACGTCGCGGAACGCGAACAGCATCACCCACACGGCCAGCATCAACACCATTGCCACCGATACGAGCCAGCCTGCGGTGAACGGCTCGGCGAACAGCGACGAGCGGCGATTGAAGCGCGAGCGCGTCGCGATCAGCAGCACGATCAGCGTCGTCAGCACGCCGGCTTCGACGAACGCGAGACCCTTGGTCAGCGACAGCGCAAGACTCAAGACCGCGAGACCCAGCGTGAGCCACCATGCGGCATCGAGACGGCGCGACAGGCCACGCGCGACGAACAGCAACGCGACACCTACCACGCTGCACAGCATCTGCGAGCTTTCGAGCACCCACAGCGGCACGAAGTCGCGCAGGATCGCGATGCGTTGCCAGAACGCGGGTGTCGCGCTCGAAATCACCAGCATGCCGCCGACCACGAAGGTCACGAGGCTCAGGAACAAGGGCGCGAGTTGCGACACGGTAGCCGCGTGATGCAGGGGCAGGTGCTTCTTCAGCGCGCGTCCTTCGAAACCGGCCAGCAGGCCCGCCGACACGATCAGCGGCAAGCCGAAATAGATCGCGCGGTACGCGAGCAGCGCCGCGACCATCGAATGTGTCGGCACACTGCCGCCGAGCGCGAATACCATCGCCGCCTCGAACACGCCCACGCCGCCCGGCGTGTGGCCGATCAGGCCCAGCAGCATCGCGGCCGCGTAGATCGTGATGAACGACACGAAGCCCACATGCGCATGGGGCAGCAGCGCCCACAGCGCGAGACCGGCTGCGACGACGTCGAGCACGGCCAGCAGCACCTGTTCGACGAAATCGCGGCGCGCGGGCACGTCGAACGACAGCCAGCTCCAGCGGGTGCGGATCTGGCGCGTCTGCTTGCCGCAGGCGAGCGTCAGCAGACCGAGCACCGTCAGAAGCGCCGCGCCGCCCCAGGCTAGCGCGCCCGTCGGGCTGTGCAGCATCGGCGCAAGCGTACCCGCGTCGCACAGCATGCCGAGCGCGGTCATCAGAACGAGGGCCAGGGCGAGCGAAACGCTCGTGAACACGGTCATGCGGCCGATTTGCGCCGGCGTCACGTCGGCGACGGCATAGACGCGCGCGCGCACCGCGCCGCCCGTCAGCGCGCCGAAACCGGTCGCGTTGCCGAGCGCCGAGCCCGCCGTCGCGCCGATCCACAGCGCGGCGCGCGGCACGGCCTTGCCGATGTAGCGCAGCCCGACGGCATCGCGTCCGACAAGGGCGATATAGCTGAGAATCGTCGCGCCGAGCGCGGCCGACCATTCGCCCGCCGTCAGATGGCGCAGGTGGCGGATCACCGAGCGGTAATCGACGGCCTGCGACAGGTGCTGCAGCACGATCAGCAGCAGCACGCAGACGCCGAGTGACAACGCAGGCGACAGCACGCGGCGGCTGCCGGCCGCGGCGAACGCTCGCTGAAGCAGCGCGGCGGCGCGGCTAGAAAAAGAACGGGGAAGGTCAGACATGGATGAACCCGGGTATTGCCTGATGCAGTAGCAATGGTCTCGTTGCTATGGCATCGAATGAGGTTGGATTTCGGAGCGCGCCGGACGGGCGTTACAGCCGTCCTGATCTCGCCGTTTCAACTCTTTACAAATGGACAACGGCAATTTGTCCAAAAGGTTGACACCGGGAGCAACCCGGAGGCGAATATTTGCAGTTTTCGCTTAAGAAATCCTGATGTGGCCGATGATCGATCGGAAATTGAGCTGAATCTTTCTGCGGGCTCAGCGCTGCGCGGCTCGCGCGCGTTATGCGGCGCCGCACGGCCGCAGGCCGCATGGACACTCGCTTTACATCCGGCGCGTTCGCGGCGGATGTACCGACTGGTACAAACCCTGACGGCATTCGCCTCGCGTTCCGGTTAATCGAGCCCGGACGCACGATACCAGATTTGACCTTGCGTTTAGCTTTATCGAAGATTCGACGGGCTTTCGTCGGCCTACGGTTCGCGAACGGCCGAGCCGTCCAAACCGGCTGTTTTATTTCATATTTGGCGCTCGGGTGGCCTGCGATATGACGTGTGTAATCCGACTCAACCGGGCGTAATGGTTGGAGCCGACCCAACATGCGCGGACGACCTTTTCCGCGCCCCCTTGCCCCGCAAGCGTCAGACGAATTGGCATGTTCGATGCCTTGTGACAGGTGCGCCAATCGCAGCGCGCCGCAAGGAGACCTGCATGAAGCCTTTCGACAACCCGTTCGCCTCGCTGCTTTGGGCCGTCCGGTTCCTCTGCCGTCACGTGTTGTATCTCGGCATCGTGGTGCCGCTGATTCTCGTCGCCGCGTTTTACCTCGGGCCGCGCGTCATCGCGCTGTGCGGCGTGTGGTTCGAGCCGCTGACGCTCGTCCAGCCGATCGGGGTCTCCGACGACTTCAGGCGTCAGGGCTACACCGATCAGACCTTGCAGCACCTGCTCGTCGATACGCTCAGCGACGTGCGCAAGGAAGCCGGATCCGTCACGCCCGCCAACGACACCGAAAACGTGCTCGCCGAGTTCAAGCTGCCCGACTTCACGGTCCCCGGTACGGGGTTGTCGGTGCGTCCGCTGATCGAATTTGCGCGCACGCTGCTCAAGCGCGATTCGTCGGTCTATGGCAGCGTCGTCGGCTCGCCGTCGTCGTTTGCCGTGATGCTGACGCTGCGCGACCCCGATGGGCGCACCGTCGCGCTCGGCAACGACGTGCCGCCCGACACGGGCGCGAAGCCCAACGTGACCAATGAATCGCTGGCCATGCGACATGCGCTGCGTCAGGCCGCCGCGACGATCCTTCAGCATCAGAGCCCGCTGCTGCATGCGTCGTATCTGACGCAGATGGAGCAGAAGCGCTGCCTGACAGGCGACGCGCCATGCCAGTTCGACGACGTACGCGAGCGCTTCGCGCAGATCCCGGCAGGCTCGGGGCGGGATGCGTCGGGTGCGTCGAGGGAAGAGGCGGCGTGGGCCTTGCTCGCGCTGTCGAAGCTCGACACCTATGCGCGCGACTACGAAGGCTCGATCCGTCACGCGCGCAGCATCGTCGACATGAGCGAAGAGTTGCACGCGTGGAAGCGCGTGCGTCCGTGGGCGTACTACAACTGGGGCGTTGCGCTGTCGGACATGGGTTGCTACCAGCAGGCCGCCGACGTGCTCAGGCGCGCGGCCGAACTGCACAAGGACTATGCGCCCGCACACAACGCGCTGGGCCGCGCATGGCTCGCGCTCGCGCAAACGCCGACGCTCGCGGGCGCAACATCGCAAGGGCATGGCGACTATCGCGCGGCCGCCGTGCGCGAACTGAGGCTCGCGATCGAGAAGAATCCGGGTTATCAGGAAGCGTATGTGAATCTCGGCGACTCACTGCGGTTGCCGTCGATGAAAACGGGCCTCGTGTCAACAGCGACGCTAGATGAAGCACGCGACGCGTACCGCACGGCCGTTGCGCTGAATATCGACGATGCCGGCCGCGCGTATGAGCGGCTTACGACGTTGCGCGACAGTGCGTTCGCGAAAGTCGCGGCGCGCATCACGCGCAGCCGTGCACAGTGCACGTCGGGCATGGCGCGCTCGCTACTCGAATCGTGGGGCTGCAGCGATGCGCAGATCGAAGCAGGCGCCAGCCGGGACGCACGCGGCATGCAGCCTGTCGCGATGCACGCCAATGCCAGCGATAAAACCTGCAGCAAGCCCGAACTGACGCTGCCCGCCAAAGGTACGGCCCGCAACGTGAACAAGACCAATGGCACGATCGACGTCAAGGGTACCGACGATCCTATCCGCAGCGCCATCGCGCAGCAGCAGCGCGGTTGAACGCGCGGCTGCGCAAGCGAAACAAAAGCCCCGGCTGCATGTGCAGGCCGGGGCTTTCTCGACTCAACGTGCAGGCTCAGTGCGCGCCCGCTGCCGCTGCGCCACCGCCGCCGCCCTTGCGCGGCTTCGTCAGCCAGATCAGCGGAATGATCACGATGAAGATCATCGCCGACAGCCAGAAGATGTCGTTCAAGCCGAGCATCGCGGCCTGCGCGTTCAGCGAGCGCTCGAAGAACGCCATTGCCTGATCCGTGCTGCCGCCGAGCGTCGCGTGAATGGTGCCGAGCGCGTTGGTGTAGTCGGGGTTGTTCACGCTCGACTGTTCAGCAAGCTGCGCGTGATGCAGGATCGTCCGGTTGTTCCAGCCCGTCGAGATCAGCGACGTGCCCACGCCGCCCGCAAAGATCCGCACGAAGTTCGACAGGCCGGCCGCCGCGGGAATCTTCTCGGCGGGCAGCCCCGACAGGATGATCGCGGTGAGCGGCGTAAAGAAGAGCGCCATGGGAATGCCTTGCAGCAGCGTCGGTACGATCAACGTATAAGGATCGACGCCCGTCGTGTAATGCGAGCGCATGATGAACACACCTGCAAAGCCGAGGAAAGCGAGCGTCGCGAGCACCCGTGCATCGGTCTTCGGCATGATCTTCGCCATGACGGGCGCGAGCAGCACGGCGAAGATGCCGAGCGGCGCGGTCACGAGACCCGCATCCACCGAACGATAGCCGAGATAGCCCTGAATCCACTGCGGCAAAATCACGAGGTTCGCGAAGAACACGCCATACGCCACCGAAATCGCAATCGTCCCGCCGCGGAAATTCTTCACCGCAAAGAGCCGCAGATCGACGATCGGATTCTTTTCAGTGAACTCCCAGATCAGGAAAAAGATAAAGCTGACGGCCGCGACAGCCGTGAGCGTGCAGATCACGGGCGAGCTGAACCAGTCGAGATCCTTGCCCTTGTCGAGCATGATCTGCAGCGATGCCACCCAGACGATCAGCGAGAACAGACCGACCTTGTCGATAGGCAGCTTGCGCGTCAGCGATTCGCGGTCGCGATAGAGCATCCACGTCACGCCCGCAGCGAACAGACCGACGGGAATGTTGATATAGAAGATCCATGACCAGCTGTAGCTGTCGGTGATCCAGCCGCCGAGCGCGGGACCCGCAATCGGGCCGACCGTCGCCGTCATCGCCCACAGCGACAACGCCGTCGAGCTTTTTTCCTTCGGATACGACGCGAGCAGAATGGCTTGCGAAAGCGGCGTCAACGGTCCTGCGACGAGACCCTGCAAGATACGCGCGGCGAGCAGCACGACCAGGTTCGGCGCGATGCCGCACAGCCACGACGAGAACACGAACAGCAGGATCGAGATCACGAACAGCTTGATCTGGCCGACGCGCTGCGTGAGCCAGCCCGTCAGCGGAATGGCAATCGCATTGGCCGCCGAGAACAACGTGATCACCCACGTGCCTTCATCGACGGAGACGCCGAGATTGCCGGAGATGGTGGGAATCGCAACGTTCGCGATGGACGAATCCAGCACGTTCATGAACGTCGCGAGCGCGACGGCGAGTGTCGCGAGGACCAGCTTGCCGCCTGTGAACGGGGCCGGTGCGGTTTGCGTCGAGGGATTCATGGCGCTTTCTTTATCTGACCTGTCAATGACTTGAACGAACGAGGACGCACTTGCCGCTGCGTCCTCCGGTGCGCCTTAGCCCGCGCGCTGCGGCCTGGCGCTCTTGTCGCCTGCTTCGCGCTTCGCGAGGGGCCGCGACGCGTCACGCGTCGACACCATGTTCTGCGAGATGATCCGGTCGATCTCGGCATCGGCCTGCGCGCCGTACTGCGCGAACACATCCGTGCGATACGTCGTGTTCGTCGCAGCGCCGAGTTGCGGGCCCGCGTTGTCGCGCGTGTCGACATCGACGTCCATCGACAGGCCGATCCGCAGCGGATGCGCCTCCAGCTCCTTCTGATCGAGCTGAATGCGCGCGGGCAGGCGCTGCACGACCTTGATCCAGTTGCCCGTTGCGTTTTGCGCCGGCAGCGTCGCGAACGCGCTGCCCGTGCCCGCCGAAAATCCGACCACGCGGCCGTGATACTCGACCTTGCCGCCGTACACGTCGGCCGTCAGCGTGACGGGCTGGCCGATGCGCATGTTGCGCAACTGGCTTTCCTTGTAGTTCGCGTCGACCCACACGCCGTCGAGTGGTACGACGGCCATCAACGGCGTACCCGGCGACACGCGCTGGCCGACCTGCACCGAACGCTTCGCGACATAGCCGGTAACGGGCGCGGGCAGCGTGTTGCGCGCGTACGAGAGGTACGCGTCGCGTACCTTCGATGCCGCGGCCTGCACGTTCGGGTGGTCGGCGATCGTCGTGTGGTCGGTCAACGCGCGGTTCGCTTCCGCCTGCTGACGCGCGGCGTCGAGCGCGGCTTGCGCGGCGTTCACGGCGTCGCGTGCATGCGCGATGTCTTCGGCGGAGACCGCGCCTGTGCCCGCGACCGCCTGGCGGCGGCGCAGATCGTCCTGCGCGCGTGCCAGGTCCGATTGCTTCTGCGCGACGTTCGCCGCGTAGAAGTCGTTGTTCACGTACAGGCTGCTCACCTGGCGCACGGTCTGTCCGAGCGCCGCTTCCGCGTTGCCGAGCGCGATTTTCGCGTCGGCGTTGTCGAGCGTCACGACGGGGTCGCCTGCCTTCACGATCTGCGTGTCGTCGGCGTTCACGGCAATCACGGTGCCCGTCACCTGCGGCGTCAGTTGCACGAGGTTGCCGCTGACATAGGCGTCGTCGGTGGTCTCGTGATAGCGCGCATAAGTCATGTAGTACGCGCCGTAAGCGGCAGCCGACACGACGACGGCCGCGCCCAGCAGCGACAGCAGCAACTTGCGCTTGCGCGTGTTGGGCTCGTTCGCTTCGACAGCTTTCGCCGATGCTGCAGCGGGCTTTGCATCGGGCTTCGAATCCGGCGCTTGCTTCGGCTCGCGTTCCGGGGTGTTTATTTCGCTCATTTCAGTTCTCCAGGCAATGCGATGAGGGGCCGCTCAATGTGCTGCGGCAGCAGGCGTTTCGGTGGTCGAGGCAACACTTGCGTTCTGATCGGCGTTCGACGTGTCGACGAATCCGCCGCCGAGCGCCGATGCGAGCACGATCTGCTGGTCGCGGCGATCCATGCGCAGGTTCGCGACGGATTGATCGGCGGCGAGCGCGTTGACGTCGGCATTCAGTACGGTCAGCTGGTTCGTGAGTCCCGCCTTGTATTGCACGAGCGCAAGCTGGTCGGCCTGGCGCGCGGCCGTCTGCGCGGCTTGCGCGTCGACGAGTTGGCCGTCCGTCGAGCGCACGCCGGCCAGTTGCGTGGCGACTTCGCTCAATGCGGTCACGAGCGTCTGGTTGTAGGTCGCGACGGCGTAGTCGAAGTCCGCGTAACGGCCCTTCAGTTGCGCGCGCAGTTCGCCCGCGTCGAAGATGGGCAGATGGATCGCGGGACCCACCGACGCCGTACGGCTCGCCGCCGTCAGAAAGCGTCCGAAGCCGAACGCGTCGAGCCCGATTGCGGCGCTCAGATTGATGTCGGGATAGAACTCGGCCTTCGCTTCCTTCACGTCATGCGTCATCGCATCGACGCGCCAGCGCGCAGCGACGATGTCCGGGCGGCGGCTCACGAGATCGGCGGGCAGGTTGTCGGGCAGATCGACGGCGTCGCCGATACCCAGCGTCGGACGCGCGATTTGCAGGCCACGGTCCGGACCCGCGCCGAGCAGCGCGGCAATCTGATAGCGCGTGGCGAGAATCTGTCCGTCGAGCGCCTTCAGCGCGGCGCGGCTCGTCGCGAGATTCGCCTGTGCGGTCTTGCGTTCGACTTCCGTGTCGAGCCCCGTCGCAATACGCCCCGCCGTGATACGGTCGATCTGTTCGCGCTGCGTGATTTCCTGTTGTGCGATATCGCGCAACACGTAAAGACGCGCAAGCTGGTTATAGGTGCGCGCAATCGACGTGGTGAGTGTCAGCTTGACGACTTCCGCATCGGCCTGGCTCGCCTGCAACTGCGAAATCGCCGCCTTCAGCGCTTCGCGGTTCTTGCCCCACAGGTCGAGATCGTACGAAGCGCTCAACAGGCCCTTGTTCTCCGTCTGCCACGAACCCCCTGCAGGCGGCGGCACCAGTGCCGTGCCCGAATACTGCTGGCGCGTGAGCGAGTAGCTGGCATCGAC
Source organism: Paraburkholderia largidicola (assembly GCF_013426895.1). Taxonomy (NCBI): domain Bacteria; kingdom Pseudomonadati; phylum Pseudomonadota; class Betaproteobacteria; order Burkholderiales; family Burkholderiaceae; genus Paraburkholderia; species Paraburkholderia largidicola. Next base: position 1,609,320 of record NZ_AP023175.1, read on the forward strand.
GCGCGGCATGGTGCTCGCCTTCGCCGTTTCGCTGTACGCCGAGGCGGCTGCCACGCGGGAACGCGCCTGGTCGAGCGTCGGGCTGCTCTTCAGCGCTTCGTCGATCAGCGCCTTCAGTTGCGCGTCGCCAAACTGGTCGGCCCAATCGGCGGCAGGCCAATGGCCCTGCCCGGCGGGAATGCTCTGCTGCGTCGCGTACTGCTGCGGCTCGGCCGTTTTCGCGTCGCTGTGGATGCCCGCGTAGTTCACACATGCCGACAGCACCGCCGCGAACATCACCGACACACCGATTTTCAGTGCCCGTGAAGCGCCCCGCCTGGCGTTTAGTTGATTGCTCATTGTCTGACCTATCAGATAATTGGGTAAAAAAATGTTCAATCGTTGAGAAACTTGAGAAGCAGACGGCGCAGTTCGTCGAACTCGTCTTTGGTGAAGCACTGAAGCCGCTCGTTCAGCACGTCGGGGGCGATCTCCGCAATGCGCAGCGCGACTTCGCGGCCCGCCTCCGTGAGTTCGAGATTCACGACGCGGCGGTCGTCCGCGCTGCGGGTGCGCGTCAGCATGCCGAGCGTTTCGAGCTTGTCGAGCGTGCGCGTCATCAGGCCCGTGTCGACACCGAGATGGCGCGACAGCGTCGCCGGTGTCGTGTCGGTGCCGCGCAACAGCGACATGAAAATCCCAATGTGGTGCGCCCGCACGTTCAGGCCCTTCACCGCTGCATCCATCCGCCCCGTCAAGAGGTTGCGCGCCTTGGTGATCGCGAAACCGACGTTGTCGGTCAAATGAAAATCTTCCTTCGAATAGTGCGACATCTCTGACTCCTCGCTATTTGCAAGAACAATAATTGACAGGTCAGATACAGTCAACAGCATTACGACGAAACTCATTGTTTCATCAGATGCAGCAGTTCTTATCTTTCAGACGGATAATCGGCGGACACGCGCCGCCCGAAGGCGGCGGGAAGGAGGCTGAAGTGCTAGCGGTACCCGGTCGTTCAGTCGCTCAGAAACTTGCGCAGCAGGCGGCGCAGTTCGTTCAGTTCGGTTTTGGTGAAGTCTTTCAGGCGCGCATTGAGGACGTCGGGCGCGATCTCGGGAATCTGGTCGGCCACTGCGATGCCGGGTTTGGTCAGCGTCAGATTGACGACGCGGCGGTCCTCGTCGTCGCGCGAGCGCACTACCAGCCCTTTCGCTTCGAGCTTGTCGAGCATGCGCGTCATCAGCCCGGTGTCGATGCCGAGCATTTTCGACAGTTCGAACGGCGTCGACGCGAGTTTCTGCCGGAGCATCAGCATGATGCCCATTTGCTGGCTGGAGATGTCGAGATCCTTCAGCGCGGCGTCCATCTCCGTCGTGATCAGGTTGCGCGCCTTCACGAGCTGGTAGCCGACGCTCTCCGTGAGCCTGAAATTGTCTTTGGTGTAGTGACGCACGCGAAGCCTCCTGAACGAACGGCAATCTGACTGACAAATCAGATACTACCAAATCAGTTCTCGGCGGCCCGGCAAATTGTGGGTTATTTCAGGCCAAGACGCCTCGCGAGCCGGTTGAGGTTCGCGCGGTCCATGCCGAGCGAGCGCGCGACGGCCGCCCAGTTGTGGTTGTTGCGTTCCAGCGCATCGCTGACGAGCGTGCGCTCGTAGGCGGTGACGGCGCTGCGGAAGTCGGTCGCGCCTGCTTCGTCGGCGCCCGTCGACGCCGAAAGGGACGCAGCCGCTGACACTTCGCCGCCATTGTTCGCCGACATGCCCAGATCCGCCGCCGTCAGCGTGAGAATGCGCGGCCGCTCGCGATGACGCGACAGCGCCTTGAACGCGCTGCGGCCGATCATATGCTCGAGCTCGCGCACGTTGCCCGGCCAGTTGTACGCCAGCAGCGCGGTTTGCGCGTCGTGGCCGAGCCGGATGCTGAGCAGCCCGAGCCGCGCCCGGTTCTCTTCCAGGAAATAGCCCGCGAGCAGCAACACATCGCGCCCGCGCTCGCGCAGCGGCGGCACGCGCAAGGGGTACACGCTCAGCCGGTGATACAGGTCCGCGCGAAAACGCCCTGCGCGCACCTCTTCGGCGAGATCGCGATTGGTCGCGGCAATGAGCCGCACGTCCACCTTGTGCTCGCTATCCGAGCCGATCCGCTGCAACTGCCCGTTCTGCAACACGCGCAGCAGCTTGGCCTGCACGCCGACCGGCAACTCGCCGACCTCATCCAGGAACAGCGTGCCGCCGTCGGCAAGCTCGAACTTGCCGCGCCGGTCCGACGACGCGCCCGAGAACGCGCCGCGCACGTGCCCGAACAGTTCGCTTTCCACCAGCGTGTCCGGCAGCGCAGCGCAGTTCAGGCTGATCATCGGCTTGTTCGCGCGCGGCGAGCCGGTGTGAATCGCGTTCGCGACCAGCTCCTTGCCGACGCCCGTTTCGCCCGTCACGAGCACGGTCAGCTCGCTGTTCGCGACCACGCGGATTTCGTTGACCAGCTGCTGATGCGCCGCGCTGCTGCCGATCAGCTCGCGGCTGCTCTGTCCGCTTGCCTGGCGGTACGCCTCGGCGCGCTGACGTTCTTCTTCGGTGTTGCGTTCGAGCGTATCGATGCGCTCCGCGACGCTCACCGTCGCCGCCGCGAGGCTCAAGAACGCCTGCAGCGTGTTCATATCGATGCTGTCGAAACGCTCGGGGTCGAGCGAGTCCAGCGTCAGCAGACCCCACGGCCTGCCGCCGATCAGCAGCGGACAGCCGAGACAGTCGTGCACTTCCAGATGGCCGCTCACGCCCTGCACGAGGCCGTCGTAGGGGTCGGGCAAATCGGAGGCGGCGGGAAAGCGCGTGGGCTCTTCACTCGACAGCAGCGCTTCGAATCGCGGATGGTCGCTCACACGAAAGCGGCGGCCGAGCGTGTCGCTGGACAGGCCGTCGATGGCGAGCGGCACGAGGGTGTCTTCATCGAGACGCAACAGGGCCGCTGCATCGCCGGGGAAAAGCGTGCGCAGCGTCGTCAGAAGACGGCGATAGCGCTCGCGCTCCGGCAGGTCGCGCGACAGGTCTTCGACCAGCGGAATCAGCGCGTCGAGCACCTCGGATGCAGTCAGTTTAACCTCGGACGAGGTCGTTTTAACCCTTGTCATATTCACGTCTGATGTTTCTAAGCTGCTGATTTTACGGTTGTTTGAAGCTGGCCCGATAGATGCATAAGAGATTACCCGAAGCCCGCCGAATTCGCGCGGGACCCCCACTCACCCCAACTGCGAGGAATCAACTCATGCTGTCAGCCGAACATCGCGCAATCGTCAAGGCAACTGTTCCGCTGCTCGAAAGCGGCGGCGAAGCGCTCACGACGCACTTCTACCAGACCATGCTGGCGGAGTACCCGAGTGTGCGCCCGCTGTTCAACCAGGCGCACCAGCAATCGGGCGATCAGCCGCGCGCGCTCGCAAATGCCGTGCTGATGTACGCGCGTCATATCGATCAACTCGAACAACTCGGCGGACTGGTTTCGCAAATCGTCAACAAGCACGTCGCGCTCAACATCCTGCCCGAGCATTATCCGATCGTCGGCGCATGTCTGCTGCGCGCGATCCGCGAAGTGCTCGGAGCGGAAATCGCTACGGATGCCGTGATCGAAGCGTGGGGCGCCGCGTATCAGCAACTGGCCGATCTGCTGATCGGCCTCGAAGAAAAGGTGTATGTCGAGAAGGAAACCGCGACGGGCGGCTGGCGTGGCACGCGCCCGTTCGTCGTGGCGCGCAAGGTCAAGGAGAGCGACGAAATCACGTCGTTCTATCTGCGTCCCGCCGACGGCGGCGAGCTGCTCGAATTCCATCCGGGCCAGTACATTGGCCTGAAACTGATCGTCGATGGAGAAGAAATTCGCCGCAACTATTCACTGTCGGCTGCGGCAAACGGCCGCGAATATCGGATCAGCGTGAAGCGCGAGCCGAACGGCAAGGCGTCGAATTATCTGCACGACTCGGTGAATGAAGGCGCGACGCTGAATCTGCTCACGCCGTCGGGCGATTTCACACTGGAGCACAACGACAAGCCGCTCGTGCTGATCAGCGGCGGGGTCGGCATTACGCCGACGCTCGCGATGCTCAATGCCGCACTGCAAACGTCGCGTCCCATTCACTTCATTCACGCCGCGCGAGACGGTGGCGTGCATGCGTTCCGCGACCACATCGACGAACTGGCGGCACGTCATCCGCAACTGAAGCGCTTCTATGTATATGAGAAGCCGCGTCAGGACGACGACGCGCATCACGCGGAAGGTTATATCGACGAAGCGCGCCTGATCGAATGGCTGCCGGCCACCCGTGATGTCGATGTGTATTTCCTCGGACCGAAGCCGTTCATGAAGGCAGTGAAGCGCCATCTGAAGGCGATTGGCGTGCCGGAAAAGCAGAGCCGTTATGAGTTCTTCGGTCCCGCTTCCGCACTCGACTGATATAGCGTTTTTTTGCTGTAGTTGTTGTTGTCTGTTGGGCTACCCTGGTAGTGTTTTGGAAGAGACGGTACTCCGCGTCTCTTCCTTTTTTTATTTGCGTGAGCGCCTAGCGATCGTCTTCGTGAATCGACGAAGGATGGCGGCACATCGCATCCACCGTCACTTCCATATACGGATAAAGCGGCAGCTGCATGAGGATGTCATTGAGTTGCGCGGGGCTTTCCACGTCGAACACGCTGAAATTCGCGTACAGGCCCGCAATGCGCCAGAGATGCCGCCAGATGCCTTCCTTTTGCAGACGCTGCGCCATGGCCTTTTCGGTGGCCTTCAATTCATTGGCGCGCTCGACGGGCATATCGGGCGGCAGCTTAACGACCATCTTCACGTGAAATAGCATTCGTGGACTCCCTGTAGATTCATTGCGAGTGCGCGGCTGTGACTGCATGCCGCGCTTTCAAACAATGCGGCCACGTCGAGTGGCGGCCGCATTCATGCACTTGCATCGATACCGCTGATATCAGGCGCGCACGCGTTCCACTTCGCTCGTCGGCACGTTGTTGCGTTCCTTGACGAGGCTGAAGTCGAAGTCGATCAACGCGAACTGGCCGTCGATACCATAAGGCTTGCCCGTTGCACCTTCTTCCTTCTTGACGGCGGGCACGAGACCTTCGCGTGTGGCGAACGCGAAGTCGTCCCACAGATACGGATCGCCTTCGATGTTGATCTGCGTCGTCAGCTTGCGATGACCGGGCGCCGACACGAAGAAGTGGATATGCGCCGGGCGATGACCGTGACGGCCGAGCAGATCGAGCAGTTGCTGCGTCTTGCCTTCCGGCGGCACGCTATAGCCGATCGGCACCACGCTGCGGAAGCTGTACGTGCCGTTTTCGTCGGTGCGAATCGAGCGGCGCAGGTTGAATTCGGCTTGCGACTTGTCGAAGTGCGAGTAGTTGCCCAGATGGTTCGCGTGCCACACTTCGACCAGCGCGCCGCGCACCGGTTGACCGTCTTCGCCGAGCACACGGCCGCGCATCACGAGCGTTTCGCCCGGCTCATTGCCGTTGTCGAGACGCGCATGACCCGTCGACTCCGGCGCGCCCGCCACGTACAGCGGACCTTCGATCGTGCGCGGCGTGCCGCCCGCGAGGCCAGCCTTCGTTTCCGCTTCGTCGAGACGCACGTCGAGGAAATGCTCGAACCCGAGACCTGCTGCCAGCAAACCCAGTTCGCCGCTTTGACCCGCTTCGCCGAGGTAGTTGAGCGCGGACCAGAACTCATTCGGCGTCACGTCGAGTTCGTCGATCGTGATGAACAGATCGCGGATGATGCGGTTGACTACCTGCTTCGTGCGGGCGTTGCCTTCGTGCGTCGCGCTTTCGTTGATCTTGTTCAACAGGGCGTCGATGGTTTTGATGTCCATGGGGATGTCTCCTTTTAGTCCAATCACTGATGACGATGCCAAATGTGCTTAGGGCGCTGCGGATTCAGCACCGCCATAGCTAACCTTTGACTACACTCGCGCCGTGCTTCGAGTCGCGGCGCAGTCTCCCGATCTTGTCGAGGTCGAGTTGAATACCGAGTCCCGGGCCTTGCGGCAATTGCAACGAGAAGTTCTCGTAGCGCAGCGGCTCGGTGAGAATTTCTTGCGTGAGAAGCAGCGGTCCGAACAGTTCGGTGCCCCACTTCAGTTCGCGGAACGTGCTGAACAGTTGCGCGGAAGCGATCGTGCCGACCGCGCCTTCCAGCATCGTGCCGCCGTACAGGTCGACGCCCGCGGCAAGCGCAATCGCGGCCACGCTCGCCGCGCCCGTCAGGCCGCCCGATTGCGCGATCTTCACGGCGAAGACATCGGCTGCATGTGCGCTGGCGACATCGAATGCATCGACGGGACCATGCAGCGCTTCGTCGGCCATGATGGGCACTTTCGAGCGATGCGTGAGACGCTTGAGACCACGGCGGTCGTCGGCAGCAATGGGTTGCTCGATCAGATTGCAGCCCGCGTCCGCGAGGCGTTCGCTTGCCCATAGCGCTTCCGCCTGGCTCCACGCCTGATTCACGTCCACGCGCACTTCGGCACGGTCGCCCACGGCCGCCTTGATCGCGGCGACGTGCGCGATGTCCTCGGCCGGCGCACGCGTGCCGATCTTCAGCTTGAACACGCGGTGCCGCTTCATTTCCAGCATCTGATGCGCTTCGTCGATATCGCGGCCCGTGTCGCCGCTCGCCAGCGTCCATGCGACTTCGACGGAATCCGTCACGCGGCCGCCGAACAACTCGGATAGCTGCACGCCGAAACGCTGTGCCTGCGCGTCGAACAACGCTGTTTCGATCGCGCACTTCGCAAAGCGGTTGCCCTGGAAGCATTCGCGCAGCTTCGCCATCGCCTGGCCGGGACGGGTCGCGTCCATGCCCTTGAGCAGCGGCGCAAAATAGGTGTCGATGTTGGTCTTGATGCTTTCGGGGCTTTCCTCCCCGTACGCAAGGCCACCGATCGTGGTCGCCTCGCCCCAGCCCGTTATACCATCCGCGCATTGAATGCGGACCAGCACGAGGGCCTGGCAATTCATCGTGGCGACCGACAGGCGGTGCGGGCGAATCGTCGGAACATCGACGAGAATAGTCTCTACAGCTTGTATCTGAACGGCGCTTGGTATCATACGGCTCTCCTGCTGATGTGCCCATACTAGGGGCGCCGGCAGAATCCGTCCAAGACCGATTAAGTCTATTTCCATACCTTCAGGGCATAGATGGAACTGCGCCAACTTCGCTATTTCGTGGCGGTCGCCGAGGAAAGGAACTTCACCCGGGCCGCCGAACGCCTGAACATGACGCAGCCGCCGCTCTCGCGGCAGATCCAGCAGATCGAAGACAGCGTGGGGCTCGCGCTGTTCGAACGCGGCGCGCGCCCGCTCAAGCTGACGGAAGCCGGGCGCGTGTTTTATGTGCAGGCCAAGCGCCTGCTTGAAGAAAGCGATGAGTTGCTGCCGCTCACGCGGCGGCTCGCGCAACTCGCGGAGCGCATCGTGATCGGCTTCGTGCCGTCCACGCTGTATGGCCCACTGCCTGACGTGATCCGCGCGTTCCGGGAAGCCGCGCCGCTGATCCAGATTTCGCTGATCGAGATGTTCACGATCGAGCAGTTGAGCGCGCTCAAGGGCGGACGCATCGACGTGGGCTTTGGCCGGCTGCGTTTCGACGAATCGCAACTGGCGCGCGAAGTGCTCGTCGAAGAGCCGTTGATTGCCGCATTGCCCGCGGGCCATGCGCTCGCCGACGCCGCGCAACTGACGCTCGATGCGCTGTCGAAAGAAACGCTGATCATCTATCCGTCGACGCCGCGCCCGAGCTACGCGGATCAACAGTTGTCCGCGTTCCGCGACCATGCCGTCGAACCGGCCGCCATTCATGAGGTACGAGAACTGCAAACCGCCTTGGGGCTCGTCGCCGCTCAAGTGGGCGTGTGTCTCGTGCCCGAAAGCGTGCGGGGTTTGCGGGCGCGCGGCGTGACCTATCGGTCGATCGAGGAAACGAATGTGTCGTCGCCGATCATCATGAGCCGGCGTTTGCAGGATCAAAGCGCAACGACAGATTTGTTCTGCTCGATTGCGCGTGATCTGTTCAAGAGGCCGATGTCTGTCTAGACGTGGAGGCAGAGCATCTGCGAAATGCAGTGCCAGGAAGGCTTTTTACTCTCTTTCTAAGGCCGCTGGATGCTTCCGTCGTCGTCATGCCATGACGCGACATCGATCGCCGCTGGGCGCGTGACGCGCGACAGCCCCAATGCGAGCAGAGCACCCGCCTTGAGCACACACTCGACGAGCGATTGCGTAAAGATCCATGCCGATTCGTTCAGCTCGATGGGCAGGCCCGGCACGATGGCGACGAGACTCAGCCCGCACAGAAACGAAAAGATCCACTGCGCGCGCTTCATTCCACGCGCGGCCGCCAGGCCGATCACGATCCATGCAATCTTCGCCAATGCGAGGGCCGCGATGCCCAGGTCGCCTGCGGAAGGATCGTACTCCGCAGGCGTTTCGATCAGCGACCAGCCGCACACGCCGAGAATGAGCAGACGCGGTACGAGCGCAAGCCGGGGGCTGCCGCGTTGCAACGACGGCGGCAGCACGCCTTCGGGACGCTGCGCATCGGCGACGTCCACGGCGTTCCGGAACGAGCGGTCCACGCCTGCCTTCACGTTCGAAACCTCCGCGTCGATACACGCACGTCATTGCGAAACTGGAAGTAGGAATTGTCGGTCGCGGAAAACGTGAGCGGTAGTTAATCCTTGTTAACGTCACGCATGCGCAGCGCCCGGTCATCCTCTCTAAACGACCTGATCGGGCGCGCTTTTCAAACGATGAGTCACGCAGCGGCTTTTTGTTTTATCCGTTGTTCTGTTTTTGATCAGTCTCTCGTACAAACAACGGCGCCACCCAGTCGACTACGACGACGAACACAAGCGCGACCGCGCCAATTGCAAAGAGTAGACGATGGTTGCCACCGCTGCTATTGAACAATGCCGAATACGTGTAGCCCGCGAGCGCCTGAAATGCCGCAAACGTCGTCGTGGCGCGGCTCCAGCTCTTGTGCTGCCCGACATGGTCGTTCGGCAGGACCTCGTGTATGCGCGCAAGCATCATCGGCACGATGCCCGGCGGATAGCTACCAATGATGAGCGTCAGCACGCCGATCAAGATGTAGTTGCTGGACATCGCAAACGCTGCGACCACGACGATCTGCAACAACGACAGCGCGCGGATCGCAAAGCGTCCGCCTAAGCGGTCCGCGACGAGACCATACACGGGCGCACCGAAAATTGCACCGACGCCATACAGAATCCAATATGCCGCGCCGAGATGCGCGCCCGCGCCAAGTCCGCGCGCAATGAAATCGACGAGGAAAACCATAGTGGGAACGAGGCCGACGGCCATCAACGCGTACTCGGCGTAGAGGACGCGGACCGTCGACGGGTTGTGCGCTTTCGCAGTTGGAGTTGCATGCGCAGAATGTGCGTGCGCTTTCGTCGCCGACGGCCACGCGTACCACGTCGCCAGCGTCAAAATCGCCGAGAGAATCGCGATGCCGATCCACGTGTTACGCAAGCCGAGATTGAGCAACAGCGGGACGATCGTCCCCGATGCCGCGATGCCGACGCCCAGGCCAAGAAAGATCGCACCGCTCGCCAGTCCCTTCCGATCCGCGGGCACGTGCGGCAGCACCGTAGCGGCGACCAGCACCATGATCGCTCCGCCCGCCACGCCCGACAGCAACCGCCAGAAGAAGAACCACGCAACCGAGACGGGAAACGCGCACGCTAAAAAGGTCGCTGTGACCAGCACCATCATCGCCCGCAACGTATGCGTGTTCGTCAGACGGTGCGCAACAGGACGGCCGAGCAGCGCACCAAGCAGATAGCCGGCGAGGTTCGCCGCGCCCAGATACACCACGTCCGATGCGGCGAACCAGTGAGCCTGAATGAGCGGCGGAATCAGCGGTGTATAGGCGAAGCGTGCCAGCCCAATACTGACGAGGCTCGCGCAGAAGCCCGCGAAGATGTGCCGCCATACGGCAGTTCGACCGCTGGCAGTTGTGATTGGAAGTGATGCATCGGTGGACATGAGAAAGGGTTCCGGTTGAAGCCACGCGTCGCGTGGCAGTTTTGTCAGCTGCAGGTCATTTTCGCGCCATCTTTGACAGTCTTGTCAATTTCGCGAATTCTAGACATGCTTGACAAAGATGGCAAGAATCCATTTCGCCAAAAGGGAAATGACGCACGTGCAAACGTACGTTTCGTTGCATGCCGTCAAAAAAGCGTTTACTCTCCGAACTACGACTCACTTAGTCGCAGTTAAGAAGTTTCAGATGCGGGCTTGCGTTACCTGATGCGCAGCCCATCGCAAATCATTCATTCTTCGGAGAGTTAAAGTGAATTTCGTTCAGACCGTTCTTGCATCCACGGCCGCAGCCTGCATCGCATTGACGGCGCCGCACGCGGCGCACGCGCATGGTGTCGATGGGCCGCGCGAGCACATCAGCCCGGCGTTCCAGACGCCTATTACAAATGTGCCGGGTAAGACCATGACGGCCATCGTGGTCGACTACAAACCAGGCGGCGTGTCACCGTCGCATCGTCATGGTCAGGCGTTCGTGGTCGGCTACGTGCTTCAGGGCGAGATCCGAAGCAAGGTCGACGATGGCGAAGAGCGGGTGTATCACGCAGGTGAAAGCTGGACGGAAGCACCGGGCGTGCACCACATGGTCAGCGAGAACGCAAGCAAGACCAAACCTGCGAAGCTGCTTGCCATCTTTGTCGCCGACGACAACGATAAAGACCTCGTCACATGGGACAAGAAGTAATGGCAATACATCTTTAAGCCGACATGCTCGCCGTGTAAAGCGGGCTTTGTCGTGCGTTAAGGAAAGACACCTGAAGCGGAAAGTATTACGTTGCACTTTCCGGTTAACAACGCTTAACTTGCTGTATGGCCGCCTGAACGTCCAATATGGAGTCACGGCGCGTTGATGTCGGGACCTGGTTTCGCGTATCGCTGCGCGCCATGCAGGCAAGTCGCTGGATCTGCCTTGCGAGCCACACCGTACAACACTGTTGACGTCAGCAGCAGCACCTCGGCCGCGAAGGAGCGTGCCGCCAGCCAAACTCTGTGACGGAGGTGAATGATGACTCGTCCGGTTGAAGAAGATATCGTTAGACGCGCATTGGTAGGCGTCCTGATGCCTACACCCGTTGAATCAGCAAAGAAAGCACAATACGGTCCAAAAAAGAAATTCCGCATGACCAAGCGGCCGCCGCCTGAAGCGCTCGAGCCTGTCGAGGTCGAACCACCGCCGGCGCATATCTCCATTCTCGAACAACTGTCGTCGAAAACGCTTAGCGTATGCTGGAGCGATCCACGCTCAGGTCATTACGCCGATCAGGTATGGCGAATCGGGCTTGCACGCATGGACTCGTTCTGCGTGCTGACGGGCATGCCGATCCGGCGCGGCGACCCCGTGTTTCGACCAAGAGCTTGCGAAAGCTATTTCCCGGCTAACCGCGACAGGATGATTCTGGCATCCGCTGTGCCGTCCTGTCCGAGCGGAATCATGCTCGATTAATTTCGCATGCATGTTTCTCTGTGCATCGGGAAACCTGAACAAATCTTAAGCGCCCCACGTTGCAAAGTCCTGGCGCTTCCACATATTGGTGCTGCGCGCTGTTGATCGGCGCGTTACCTTCGTCACGCATGGCCTGATATGGCCTCGCGTGACTTTGTCATACGCATGACTTTTGCAATGGTTAGGCGAAGCGTGCCCACGCGATAGCGCGACGGCACAGCGGTGACACCTGCGTCGCGACCGCATCGACCAAGGTCGCAACCGCATTCGTCCCGCGCAACACTGAATCTCGTTTTTCTCCCCTATCACTCTGCCGCGTTGCCGCAACAAGCGCGTAATGCCTTGCTACATAAGGCGTGCGCCGCTTTCCTGCGAGCCTTCGAAACACACCTGCGTCCGTCCGCGCGCGCCCTCTCCGTTGCGCATTGCAAGCAAATTCCTTATCCTCACAACTACGACAACTTTGATCGCAGTTACCGGAGAGCAAGATGAAAATTTTCCACGTCGATTCAAGCGCCAAGCGCGAACGGTCCAATTCCCGCGCCCTGTCGCGTCAGTTCATCGAAAATCTGCGCGCCGAGGGCGTGGATGTCGAGGTCGACTATCTGGACGTCACGGTCGATACGCCGCCGCACGTCACCGAGGCCTTTGCCATTGCAACGTACAAGGAAGAGCACGAGCGCACGGCCGAGATGCGCGCCACGCTTGCCGCCTCCGACGCGCTCTGCAAGCGCCTGCTCGAAGCCGACGCCTTCGTGTTTGCAATGCCGATGTACAACTGGTCGATGCCCTCGGCGTTCAAGGCGTTCATCGACAGCGCCACGCGTCCCGGCATTACCTACAAGACGAGCGCCGACGGGAACATCGTCGGCCAGCTGAATCGCCAGAAGGTGTTGTTCATCACGACGCGCGGCGCCGATCTGCGTCCCGGCACCCCGTTTTCGTCGATGGATGCGCTGACGCCGGCGCTCAAAGCCGCATTTGCTTTCATCGGTGCCAACGATCCGCGCTTCGTCGACGCGCAGCCGTTGCAGTTCTCGGATCAGGAAGCACGCATCGAAGCGCTGAAGCGCGCGAACGCCGAACTGGCAGCCGTGGCCGCCGACTGGGCCACATGGGAACGTGCACGCGTCGGCAGTGAGTTGCAAGAAACGGCGTAATCGTCAGTACAAAGGCCAAAACGAAAAGGCCGCAGCTTTCAAGGCTGCGGCCTTCGTTCTGCAGACAGCGTGTCGCTTAGGAACGCGAGCCGGGCGTCGAACCATTGCGCGAACCGCCACGATCGCGGCGCCTGCCCGTCGTGCGGCCGTCCAGCCACTTCACGACTTGCGGTCCATATGTGCGCGGCGCCTTCGCCGTCGTGCGGACCGCCAGGTCCTCCAGCGATTGCGTTGCCAGCGCCTCGCGCATGCGCTTCTCGGCGTTCTGCATCACGGCATGAATCGAGCACACGCCGCTCGTCGCCCAGGTCGGCGCCGTCTCGCCGAACACTGCGCAACGCGTGCGCACTTCACGGCACTCGAACAAGGACTTGTCGCCGTCGATCGCCGTCACCACGTCGAGCACCGAAATCTGGTTTGCCGGACGCGCGAGCGCAAAACCGCCCTTCGCCCCTTCCGTCGCGATGACCAGCCCGGCCTTATGCAATTTCGTAAATAATTTCGCCACGTAGTCGGCGGGCACGCCTTGAAGTTCCGCGAGATCGCGCACGCTCGCTTCGGGCACGCCGCCGGGCGCCGCTTCCGTCAGGAAAAGCAGGCAGTGCAATCCGTATTCGACGCCTGCGCTGATGTGAGACATAGTCACTCCGACAAATGCGATCGGAGTTAGGCTACCTGCTTTTGCAAACCGGTGCAACTCGGCGTCGCGCATCACCTGTTCAAGTCTGAACAATCCGGGCGCGTCGCTAAAGCGGTCGTAGACTGTCCAGCGGATGAAGTTCGAGCGTGTCGTCGACGGACAGCTCGCGCGCAATGAAGTCGATGAACGTGCCGACGCGGCGGCTCGGCACCGCGCCCGCATAGACCGCGAACAGATCGACGCGCTCGCCAATGAACGAGTCGAGCGCCGTTTCCAGTCTGCCCGACATCAGCTCGTGATAGATATCCCAGCGGTTCTTCAGGATCACGCCGTAGCCATGCACGGCCCATTCGCGCAACACGCCGCCGTCGCTCGCCACGCGGTTACCCGACACTCTCACCGCGACCTGCTTGCCATCGACGACGAACGGCCAGTTCGAGAACGGCGCATCGGGCCGCGCAAGAATCAGGCAGTTGTGCGAAGACAACTGGGCCGGATGCATCGGCTTGCCGTGCGTCGCCCAATACGATGGCGCGGCGCACACGACGCGCGGCCCCGTCAGCAACAGCCGCGCCTTGAGCCGCGAATCGATCAGCGGCCCGTTGCGCAGCGCAAGATCCAGATGTTGATCGACGAGATCGACGTGACCATCCGTCAGCATCAGCGACACCTGCACCTGCGGATGCTCGCTCATGAACTTGTCGAGCAATGGCACGACGCGCGTGCGGCCGAAGTCGTTGCTGGCAGTCAGCCTGATCGGACCGTTCAATGGCCCGTCTTCGCGCAGGCTCAGAATCGCGGCATCCCAATCGGCGAGTACGCGGCGCGCGTCGTCAAGAAAGCGTTGCCCCTCGTGTGTAAAAGCGAGGCGGCGCGTCGTGCGCATGATGAGGCGCGCGCCCACTTCCTCTTCCAGCTTTTGCAGCGCGAGCGTAACCGTCGATGTCGACACGGTGCTCTTTCGCGCGGCCGCGGAAAAGCTCCCGGCTTCGGCGATTTCGACAAACAGCCTTAACGCGTCAAGCCGGTCCATCTTCGTGTCCGTTCGAAAGTCGTAGCAGTATGGAGTTATTTCGATTCAGTGACCTTGCCGTCATATGCGATTGGATATGCACGCATAAAACGGCCGTGCCGCACCATCGCACGTCACGAATCGACTCCTGAGTATCGAATAATTCGATCGGTCTCTAAAGACAAACTAGCGCCTAAATCGGTCCATAACGCTAATGCGTCGGCATTCGTGCTATAGCGCCAGGCGGTCAGTTTCAGTTGCGTCAGGTTCTGCGTGCAGCGCGCATCATCCCAACGTAGAGCACCGCGCCCGCCACCGCGCCGATCAGCCAGCCAAAGTTGTTTTCAGGCAGGACGTGCAGTAGTTGCGTGCACAATTCCCAGCCAATAGAAATGCAGCCCGACAGCACGAGCGCCGCGACGCCAACCCGGTTCCAGCCACCGTCGTAATAGAAACGGCCCGTCGACGACATCGTGTACAACTCGGCCGTTTGCACCTGCTGTTTCTTGATTAAATAGAAGTCGGCCATCATCACGCCATAGAGCGGCGCAAGCACGGCGCCAAATACGCTGACGAAAATCGTAATGGCCTTGGGACTGTCGACGAATATCCACGGGCACACGAGTACCGCGAGAATGGAAGCGATCAGGCCGCCGCGCTTGAAATCGACATGTTTGGGGAAAAGATTCGCAATGTCGTAAGCGGGCGACACGAAATTGGCGACGATATTGATACCCATCGTCGCCACGATAAACGTGACGCTGCCAATCACGACGGCCACTTTATTCTGGATATGCGCGACGATCGCCACCGGGTCCATGATCATCGATCCGAACACGGTCGCGCTACCCGACGTGACGATCACCGTGATGATCGCGAACACGATGAAATTGACGGGTAACCCCAAAAAGTTGCCGACTTTCATTTGATGTTCGCTTTTCGCAAAGCGCGAAAAGTCGCCGAAATTCAGCAGCAGCGCGGCGAAATAGCTGATGACGAGTAGCACCGCATTGCCCATGCCCGCGAATTGCTCCGCACCGGTTAGCGTTTTGCCGCCAAGCGTCAGACTCAGGCTGCCAAGCCCGGCCTGCGAAAGTATCCACGCCATCAATACGAACATCACCACATACACGGCCGGCCCGCAAAAATCGATGAACTTGCGGATGGTCTCCATGCCGCGCTGAAAGATCACTAACTGGAAGAACCACATGAACAGGAAGCTCACCCACCCCAAACCGTCGAGGCGCAGAAAGCTGACACCTTGCAATGCCGTCGAGGCAGGCACGAACAAAACCAGCAGCGTCGCAACCGCTTTCGAAGCGAAGTAAGTCTGCACGCCATACCAGACGATGCCGACCACACCACGAATCACGGCTGCGAGGTTCGCGCCCATCACGCCCATGCTCACGCGCGCCATGACCGGGAACGGAATGCCGTGCATATAGCTCGGCTTGCCCACCCAGTTCATCAGCACGTAGACGACGAGAATGCCGACCGTCAGTGCAGTCAGCACCTGCCAGCCGGAAATACCGAGCAGAAACAGGCTCGCTGCGAACGTATAGCCGCCGACGCTATGCACATCGGACATCCACATCGCGAAGATGCTATAGCCCGTCCACGTCCGCCGGGTGTGCGGCACGGGCGCGAGATCGTGATTGTGCAAACGTGAGTCGGCCTGTTCGGCGGAATCGCCAAGACCGTGCGGCGCATCGAAAAGCGGTGACGTAGACATGGCTCCCCCTGCTGGATGAAGCACGGCCGTCTTGTGAAGACCGCCGTGATCGGATGCGACGTGGCATGCAGGCACGGTCTACTACAGGCCCGATGGAAATCGCGATTCGCGATGAAGGGTCTTGTTTCTGCAATATAGATTGTTTTAGTAATAAAAGCGTCTGTCGATGCTTTCAAAAAGGCGCGGAGCACAAGGAGGGAGAAAAGCGCGGAGGGGTGAATGCTTCCGTGACCGATGAACGCGTCGCACGGCGTGGGTTTCGCCGCTGACCGCCCCTGCCGGCGTCATCTTGCGAATGACGCGGCGCCCGTCTGCGGAGGGTAATCCGCCCGTCGTTGCGGGCAAGGAAGCATGGTGAAGAATATACCGGCTGATCTCCTGGATAGGCTTCCTGTTTGCAGGCCCTGATCGCCTTAACCCGGAAGACTATTCCTGTAGAATCGCCATAAGCCGAACATTCTTCCGGATCCAATCATGCAAGCCCGCAATCGTCCGCTGGACAACCAGGACCGCGCGATCATGCGCGCGCTGCAGAAGAACGCGCGACTGTCGAATGCCGAACTCGCCGAGATCGTCGGCATGTCGACGACCGCTTGCTGGAACCGCACGCGCCAGCTGGAAGCCGACGGCTATATCCGCGGCTACGTCGCGTTGCTGGATCAGCAGAAGCTCGGCTTCGCGGATGTCGTGCTGATCGAAGTCACGCTCGACCGGCACGACGAGAACGCACTGGCGCGCTTCGGCGACGAACTTGCGACGCTGCCAGAAGTGCTCGAAGCGTATCTGGTGTCGGGCGAGTATGACTATCTGATCAAGGTTGCCGTCGACGGCACCGCCGGCTACGAGCGCTTCCTGCGCGAAAAGCTCTACAAGATCTCCGGCATTCGCCACAGCCGCTCGATGTTCGCGCTGCGCTGCATGAAGAACATACCGTCGGTGCAGGTCTAGCCGCGCGACACCTCAAGGCCCGAACTGCCCGAAGTACGTCTCGCGCTCGACGATCACAAGCGCCGCACGCTTGTGCGGAAAATCGAACTCCTTCAGCGTGAAAGCGCCCAGCCGGTGCATCCAGGCAATGTGCCGCGTGTGATCGATGCGCGGCTCGCCGACAATGCGTTGCGTGCGTGGATCGTCGAGAAACATGTAATGCAGGATGCCGTTGAACCACGCGCGCAGCTTGCCCGCGCTCTGATAGTCGCTGTTGCCGACGAGCAGATGCAGGCCGCGATCGAAATCGCCGGCGTCATAGAACGGTGCAACGCGATCTTCCTTCGCCCAATAGACCTCGAAGTACGCAAACGGCTCGTCATCGAAGCAACCGATCAGCGGATGCACATGCGGGTCCGCGCACTGCTCGGTCAGGTACGCCGCATGCTCCTCGCGCGTGCCCTTGAAGTCCCAGAAGTGCGCAACGCGATCCTGATTCTGCCAGGCGTGAAACGTATCCGTATCACGCTCGACATCGACCGTGCGCAGCGTGAAGGTCATACCGACCGTCGGCATGAAGCGGCGATACACCGTGCCTTGCGGTTTCGGCGCGCGCACGGGATGACGGCGGTTGTGATGGATCGTGTAGCGCACCGGCATACCCGCAGAAGAAGGCGCCGTGAGCCACAGCGACGGCTGCTGCCAGAAGGTCGCGCGCGACGTCGTGAGCCGCAGTGTCGAGCCTTCGTGCGCCGCGGTATCCACGATACCCTCGCGGATCGCACGCATGACGAACGCGTGCGTCGCGTCGTCGTGTTCGAACGGCAAGGTTAGCGACACCTGCTGTCGCTTCGCATCGCGGCAAAAGATCTCCGCGAGCGCGGGCAATAGCTGCACGGGTGCCGCATCGCGCGGCCACGCCGACAATGCAAAGCCGTCCGGCGTCGGAACAAGTTCCTCAAAGGCCACGCGAGCGTTCATGCTTGTCTTCCTTCCTCAAATGATTCAATGGTCGTGGCGCGTTACCACTTACCAGTCGTAACGCGCCGTCGCCAGCACCGTGCGCTGGTTGCCGTAGAAGCACGCGAACGCGCTCTGGCAACCCGTCACATAGCGGCGGTTGAAAATGTTCGTCGCGTTCACGGCGAAACGCCACTTGCTGATGTTGTAGTGCACGGCCGCGTCGTACACGGTGTAGCCCGGCACATGCAGCGAGTTGTCCGCCGCGCCCGCGCTATAGCTCGCGTAACGCAGGCCAGCGCCGAAGCCGAGACCCGTCAGCGGCCCCGTGTGCCAGGTCCAGTCTGCCCATAGCGAAGCCGTCTGGTGCGGCAACGGAATCGCCACGGGCCACTTGTTCAGCGAATCGTCGTTGGCTTTGATGTTCTTCACATCCTGATACGCGTACGAAGCGATGATGCTCAGATCGCGCGTCACGTTGCCGACCGCGCTGAACTCGATGCCGCGCGAGCGCACTTCACCCGTCTGCACGCTGAACGTTCCCGTTGGATCGTTCGGATCGGGCGTCGTAACGTTGGTCTGATTGATCTGATAGATGGCCGCGTTCAACATCAGGTTCTTGTTGAACGGCTGCCAGCGCAAACCGAGTTCGATCTGCTTTCCCTTCGTCGGCTGGAAAGGCGTGCCGTCCGCGTTCACGCCGATCACGGGATTGAACGACGTCGCGTAGCTGATGTATGGCGACAAACCGTAATCGCCGAGATACACGGCGCCCACGCGATACGTGAACGCATGATCGTTCTGTCGCTGCTCGGTGTTCGCGACGGTATCCGTCGTCGTGTTGCGGCTCCAGTCCTGGCGCCCGCCAATCGTGAAGACGATGCGCGGCGTCAGCTTGATCTGGTCCTGCGCGTAGACGCCGAAGCTGTCGAGCTTCGTTTTCGTATCGCTATAACCGAAGGAATTCGGTCCGCTGAAGATATCCGACGTCACGGGAACGTAGACGGGATTGAACATGTTCAGGCTTGGCGCCAGCGCAAGCTGTTCGCTGTCCGTCGACAACTGCCGGTTGTATTCGAAGCCGAGCAGCACCGTATGCCCGATCGAGCCCGTCTGGAATTGCGCCTGTGCCTGATTGTCGATGTCGAAGCGCGAGTAGTTCGGCTGGAACAGGCCCGCGTAACGCGTCAGCGACGCTTCCGTCGGGTCGGTCGGATCGAGGCCACCGCCGTACACCGTCGAGTTGTTCAACGACAGATGCATGTAGCGCGTGTTCTGGCGGAACGTCCACGTCGGATTCAGGCGCTGCTCGAACTGATAACCGACAGACCACTGCCGCTTGTCGTAACGCGCGAAGTTGCCGTCGCCCGTATAGAGGTCGTTCGAAATCACCCCATTCGGGTTCGGCAGAATCGTGCCGGACGCGGGCAGAAAGTTATCCGACACGTCCGTGTTGTCGCGCAGATAAGTCGCGTACAGCGTCAACGAGGTATCGGCCGTGGGCTGCCATTTGATCGACGGCGCGAACATCAGGCGTTGATCCGCGTTCGGCCCCGTCGGCATGTTGCCGTCGCGGCCTACGCCCACGAAGCGATAGGTCAGCGTGCCGTCCTTATCGATCTTGCCGCCCAGGTCGATGGCGATCTGCTTGCGCGCATCCGTGCCGATCTGCAATTCGATTTCGCGGATGCGTTCGGCTGTCGGCTGCTTGGTCTGAATATCGACGAGCGAACCCGGGTCGCCCTGTCCGTATAGCACCGACGTCGGCCCGCGCAGCACCGTGATGCTTTCGACCTGATACGGATCGACGCGCCAGCTCGCGAGGTTCAGCGTATTCGGCACCTGCAAGCCATCCACGAACACGCTCGGCGTAAAGCCGCGAATCGCCGTGTACCAGTCCGAGCGTGTGCTCGCACCGTACGACGAGAAGCCCGGCACGTAACGCAGCGCCTGGTTGATCGACGTCGCGCCCTGCTCTTCGATTTGCGCCGCCGTCACGACGTTCACCGTCTGCGGCACTTCATCGAGCGGCGTGTCCGTCTTCGTCGCCGTCGCAGTGCGATGCGCGACGAAGCCCTCCGTATCGCCCGCCGCCGTGCCTTGCACTTTCACGGCGGGCAATGTCGCGGCACTGTCTCGCGCGTCGTTCTGGTTATCCGGCGTCTGTTGCGCGTGTGCCTGACCCGTTGCGGCTGCGAGAAAAGTCATGCTGGCTGCCGCAGCAATGGCACGCCGTTGCGTGCCTTTGACCCACTCCATCTGATACCTCGGAAGATTGATGACGGCGCATCGCGCCGCTTGTTGTTATCAAAGAGCGAAAGCCACGCGGCCGCCGCTCACCCCGGTTTGCGCCCCTGTGCGCGTTTGAACTGCGAAACTGTTGTCGTTGTTGCCGGCTTCGAGCGAGCCGGCGATTTCATCTGCACGGCGCGCGAGGATCGAGAGCAACGTGTCGCTCAAGCCGTGGCTGTCTTCGCAGCACCCTTGCAGATAGATGCGGGGCTGGAAATGCGCCGGCGTCGCGAGCAGGTAGTCACGCGCCACTTCGCATTGCTCGACGGGTTTGCCCAATGCGTCGGCGAGTGGATCGAGCAATGCGTGGTGCGCATCGCGCCGATAACCCGTCGCGAGCACGACGGCGTCGAAGCATTCGCCACGCGCATCGCCGTCCATGCGATCGCGCAGACGCATGTCGATTTCATTCCCGTGCGCACCTTGCACTTCACGCACGGACTCGATCGCACAGTTGTTCAGAAGACGATGACGCGCCGTGCCGCTCACGTTTTGCACGTACAGCAGTTCATAGATCTGCTCGATCAACGGCCGGTCCACCACCGAGTAGTTGGTGTCGCGGAACGTATCTAGCAGCGAGCGGCGCGTGTCCTTGGGCTGCGAATAGATGAGATCGGTGAACGACGGGTTGAAGATTTCATTGACGAACGGGCTGTCGTCGGCGGGTTTCAATGCGGGCGCGCGCATCACGAGCGTCGCGTCGACGTGCGGGAAGCGGCGCGTGAGATCGATGAACACTTCAGCCGCGCTCTGGCCGCTGCCCACCACGGCAACGCGACGCCGCGCCGTGTCGCCCTTGCCGTCGCCAATCACGCTGCCGATCGTCGTCAGATAGTTCGACGAGTGGATCACGGCGGCGTCGCGCAAGGCCGCGAACGCGGCAGGAATCTGCGGCACACCACCCATGCCGACCGACAACGCACGCGTCAACCGATGCCGCACCTTGCCTTGCGCATCGCGCGAATGCACGCGCAGGTGCGTGACGGTGCGCGGGTCGCTCTCGTCCGCGACCGGCTCGATCTGCGTGACCGACTCGCCGTAATGCACCTGATCGTCGAAGGCGCTCGCGACCCAGCGCAGATAGTCATGAAACTCGATCCGCGTCGGATAGAAGTTCTTCAGGTTGACGAAATCCTGCAGACGTCCACGCTCGAACAGATAGTTGATGAATGTGAAGCGGCTCTTCGGATCGCGCATCGTGACGAGATCCTTGAGGAAGGAAATCTGCATGCGGCTGTCGTCGAGCAGCATGCCGCGATGCCAGCCGAATTCCGGCTGCCGTTCGATGAAGCAATGCGCGCCCGGCGCGCCGCCGTTTTCCGCGAGGCGCACGGCCAGCGCGAGATTAGACGGCCCGAAGCCGACGCCGATCAGATCGTGAATGTATTCTCGTTGACTCATGAAATGTCTCCCTTCTACCAGTGGCGACGAACGTCGTGCGTGTGACGGAAAGCGCAGCGGGCCATCACAGATGACGACCATCGAAGAACGCTTCGCGAACCACGCGCATCAGCAACGCCCGTTTGTGCGGAAATTCGAAATGCGCGATGCTGGAAAAACCATGCTGCTTCAGGTAATCGATCATGCGAGCGTTGTCGTGACGCGGCTCGCACACCACCGCCTGCGTGCGCGGATCGTCGAGAAAGAGGTAATGAACCAGTGACGGTAGCCATGCGGCCACACAGGCAGCGCCGCGCCAGCGCGTGTCGCCGACGAGCATGTGCAGGCCGCGATCGAAATCCGCCGATGCCGCGAACGGCGCAATGCGGTCTTCCTTCGCCCAGTACGCTTCGAAGTAACCGAACGGCTCGCCGTCGAATGCGCCGATCAACGGATGCACATGCGGTGTCGACAGCACGCGTTCGAGATACGCGCGATGCGCGTCGAGTGTGCCCGCCTCGCCCCAGAACGCGTTGACGCGCGGCTCGTTCATCCACGCGTGCAGGTGTTCGAGGTCCTGCGCGACGGATGCGGTGTGCAACGTGAGGCGATGCCCGAACCCGGGCACATCGCGCGCATAGACGACGCCGTCTGCATGAGGCGCGCGCCGCGGATGCCGCGCGCCGTCCGTCATCGCGTAAGACAGCGCTGCGTGAGGGATCGACGCATCGCGCGTGAGCCACAGATCAGGCTGCTGCGCCCATGCATCGCGCAGGCATAGGTGCTGCGCCGTCAACACGCCGCTGTGGCGCAGCGCGTCGTACGCCTCGCGATGCAGCCCGTCGCTATCGAGCGCGATGGACTTGCTGTCGCGGCTCGCGCCGAACGCCGCACGCAATGCGGCCAGTACCGCGCGCCGTTGCCCCAGCGGCGAAATCCCCTTGCACCATTCGACGATGTGCAAACCATCTTCGTGCGTCCAGCGCGCATTCAGAACGATGCCCTCTGCGCGGCCGTCTTCTGCCACCGTGATCGCATCGCCTTCCAGATATGCCGCCAGCGACGGCTGTTTGAACGTGTTCATGTCACTCCGTGTGAAATCAGCGTGCATCGCGCAGCTCCGTCGCCGGTTCGCGTGCTTCGGGCGCGATGTTCGCGTCGGTCCGCAGCGCCAGCGCATGGGCCACGCGCGTCAGCGTTTGATGAACGAACACGTGGTCGATCCTGATTGCGTAGCCCGCCGCGTTCGCCGCATCGACGAAGCGCACGACATCGAACGACGTCGCGCCGGCCTCGAACAGGTTGTCGTCGTGATCGGGCGCATGGCCGTCGAAGGTATTGGCCCAGATTCGCGCGAGCGTCTGCGTGAGTCGTGCAGTGCGCGGCGTTGGATCGACTGGCGTGTGATGCGATTCCGACTGCGTGGGATTGGACGGCTCGCCCGAAATGACAATCGCTTCTTCCGGCGCATCAATAAAACGCGTGACAGCGGCCAGATAACCGGCGCACAACCGCGCGACGAACTCGCCATCCACCAGTTCGCGTCCATACGAGAACGCGCCCGTCACGCGGCCATCCGGATGCTCGACGATATCGAGTTCGAGATCGAACACGACGCGATGACGCACGTCGTTGAATTCATCCACTTCGACGCCGTGCCACTCGCGCGTATCGCTTTGCGCAGGCCGCAGATAGTTGAACATCACCTGGAACAGCGGATTGCCGTTCGCGGTGCGCGACGCTCGCACACTGTCGACGACCTGCGCGAACGGCGCCGCGACATGCGCATACGCACCCAGCGCCGCTTCGCGCACGGCGGCAATCACCTCGCGCGGCGAGCCCGCTTCGCGCATCGCCGTGCGCACGACGACCGCGTTGATGAAGAGACCGATTACGTCGTCGGTGGCGGCATCGCGTGTCGATGCGAGTACGCCCACCGCCTGATCGAGCGCGCCCGTCTGCCGTGCGAGCGCGACGTTCAGCACCGCGTGCAACAGCATCGGCAGCGTGGCGTGCGACGACATCGCCAACGCCTTCGCGCGTTCGACCGTCTGCGCGTCGAACTCGAACGCGATGCGTCCCGCGCTCCATTCGGGCGAAACGGGGCGCTCGCGCGCAGGCTGCGGCAAACGCATAAACGGTATGTCGCGCAATGCATCGCGCCAGTACTTCAGGTCGGCTTGTTTCGGTTTCGTGCGTGCGGCGAAAGCGGGTTTCATCGACGACGTGCTCAACGGCCCGCCTGTCGCGGATGCCGCGTAAGCGCGTTGCACGTCGTTGAGCCACACGTCGATCGAATGACCGTCGGCGACGATGTGATGGATCACGACCGACAGCACATGCTCCTCGTCGTCGAGGCGGATCAGGCGCGCGCGCCACAGCGGCGCCTGGGCGAGATCGAATGGCGCTAGCGCGTCTTCATCCGTAAGCTGCGTCGCCCGCGCAATGCGTTCATCCATCGACGCAAGCGCGTGCAGATCGACCACGGGCAACGTCACGCGTCGATGCGCGTCGATCACCTGACGCGGTTCGGCCGCGCCCTTGGCCGATACCAGGCGTGCGCGCAACGCGGGATGCTTGCGCGCTGCATGATCGAATGCGTTTTCGAGTGCGGTCGCATCCACGGCGCCCCGCAGGCGCAATGCGACGGGAATGTTGTACGCGGCGCTTTCCGGCTGCGCGCGCCACAAGAACCACAGCGCGCGTTGCGCATCGCTCAGCGCGAGATCGGTTGCCTCTTTCACTTCCGGCTCTTCACGCTCGATCTCGCGCGCCCCGACACGCGGCGACTCAGCCACGCGTTGTGCGTATGAAGCGAGCGTCGACGCCTCGAACAGCGTGCGAACGGGCACATCGTGCGCGAGCCGTTCGCTGACGCGCGTCGCGACGCTCACGGCCGCTAGCGAATGACCGCCCAGTTCGAAGAAATGATCGGCGCGGCTCACGCGCTCGACGCGCAGCACGTCGCACCAGATCGCCGCGAGCGCCGTTTCGATGCCAGCTGCGGGTGCGTCGAATGCGCGCTCGACGCGCACCGGTTCCGGCAACGCCGCGCGATCGATCTTGCGGTTCGCGTTACGCGGTAATGCATCCAGCACGACGATCTGCGGCGGCACCATATAGTCCGGTAGCGCGCGGCGCAAATGCGCAGCGAGCGCATCGCCATCGACTCGCTCGCTGCGCTCGCGCGCCGCGTCGCTGAGTTCGACATAGGCAGCGAGCGCCGCATCCACGCCACTGCCACGCACGACGGCCACCGCATCGCGAACATCGTCGTGCGTCATCAGGCGCGCTTCGATCTCGCCAAGCTCGATACGCAAGCCCCGCACCTTCACCTGATGATCGATACGGCCGACGAATTCCAGTACGCCGTTCGTGCGCCGCCGAACCAGATCGCCCGTTCGATACAGCCGCGCGCCCGGCGCGCCGAACGGATCGGGCACGAAGCGCTCGGCCGTCAGCGCAGCGCGCGCGTGATAACCGCGCGCGACGCCCGTGCCGCCCAGATACAGTTCGCCCGTCACGCCGACCGGCAGCGGCCGCAGGTTCGCGTCGAGCACATGCGCGGTGCGTTCGCCCACCGGCGTGCCGATGGGCAGATATGCGGCATCCGCGATATCGCTGGCGTCCTCGTGCGCGTCGATCATCCACAGCAACGGCGTAATCACCGTCTCCGTCGGACCGTAGCCGTTCACGACGCGCACATCGGGAAACGCCTGCCGCAGCGCCGCGAACGCTTCACGCGAGGTCGCCTCGCCGCCGACCGTGAGCGAGCGCAGCGAACGCGGGGCGCCGTGTGCGCGCGCCCATTCGGCCATTTGCAATGCGTAGCTCGGCGGGAATGCCGCAATCGTGATCCGTTCGCTCGCGATCGTTTCGCAGGTTTGCGCGGGCGGCCACAACGCATCGTCGGTGATGCGGATGTCGACGCCTGCTGTCAACGGCGCGAGCCAGCATTCATGTGCGCCATCGAAATTGATCGACATGAAGTGCAGCACGCGGTCTTTCTCGCGCATGCCGTATCGCGCGGCAATCGCCGCGCAGTGCATCGCGATCGAAGCGTGATCGACGACCACGCCTTTCGGCTTTCCCGTCGAGCCGGACGTGTAGATCAGATACGCGGCCTGCGTCGGCGCAATGGTCGGTTCGTGATATTCAACTTCACTTTGCGACGCTTCATCTTCCGCGTCGATTAGCCATACGCGCGTGCCGTGCCGCAGCGGGAGTTTGGGCACATGTCGTCGTTCAGTAACGACATGTTCGATCGACGCGTCGTCGACGATGTGCGCGAGCCGGTCGCGCGGATGCGTCGGGTCGAGCGGCACGAATGCGCCACCCGACTTGAGGATAGCAAGCAGGCCCACGAACAGATCCGTCGAGCGACCGACCGCGATGCCGACTCGCGTTTCCGCGCCGACACCCGCCGCCATCATCCGCGCCGCAAGCCGCGCGGCGCGTACGTCGAGTTCTGCCCGCGTGAGCGTCTTTTCGGCGTCGATCACCGCGCTTACATCGGGCTTCTTCTTCGCGTGCTGCGCGAGCTTCGCATGCACAGGGACGAACGGCGCATCCGTATGTTCGTACGCATTCCACGCATCCAGCTGCGCGCGCTCGTCCCGTGTCAGCCATTCGAGGTCGCCGACGGGCGCGTGCGACGATGCAAGCGCGCTGTCGAGCAATTGTGCGTACTCGCCCGCAATCCGCTGCACGGCCTGCGCGTTGAACAGATCGGTCGAGTAGACGAACGCGGCATCGAGCGCGCCGTCTTCGCGCTCCTCGAACCCGAGCGTCAGGTCGAACTTCGCATAAGGCGCGCCGAACGGAAGACCGGTCATGCGCACGTCGCCGAATGCGGGCAACGCCCGGCGCGCCCCATACGACGCCATCACCTGAAACAGCGGATGATGACTCGCGCTGCGCGGCACGCCGAGCGCTTCGACCACCTGCTCGAACGGCACGTCCTGATGCGATTGGCCATCGACGAGCGCACGCTGCACGCTGTCGATCAACGCGTCGAACGGCTTGCGCATATCGACCGTCGCGCCTACCGCGAGCGTATTAACGAAGAAGCCAATCAGCCCCGCCGTTTCCGCGCGCTCGCGATTCGCGGCCGGCACGCCGATCTGCACATGCGTCTCGCCGCTCGCCCGCGCGAGCAATGCATGCAAGGCCGCGAGCAGCACCGCGAACGGCGTCGCGCGACGCGCCTGCGCGAGCGCACGCACGCGCTGCGCGGTCGTTGTATCGATGGTGAAGTAGTGACGTCCGCCGTGCGCGCTGCGCTGCATCGGCCGCGCGCCGCTGCCCGGCAACGCGATCACGCCCGCATCGGCCTTCACCTGTTCGCGCCAGAATTGCAGCTGACGTTCGGCCTCGCCCGCATCGAGCCAGCGGCGCTGCCACAGCGAAAAGTCCGCGTATTGAACGGGCAGCGGCGCGAGTTCAACAGTCTCGCCATTCGCGTATGCGCGGTAGAACGCGGCCAGTTCTTCAAGCAACACATCGATCGACCAGCCGTCGGAGACGATGTGGTGCATCGTCAGCACGAGCCAGTGCGTCGAGTCGCCGAGCGCGATCAGATGGACGCGCACGAGCGAGTCCTGCGCGAGATCGAACGGTTGGTCTTCGTCTTTCGCCGCCACATCGGCAGCGATGCGTTCACGCTCGTCGCTTGCCGCGCGCGACAGATCGGTGAAGCGCCACGGGCACCGCGCAGGCGCTTGCACGACCTGTTCGACGCCGCCATCGGCGGATTCGGCAAAGGTCGTGCGCAACGCTTCATGACGCGCAATCAGCGCATCGAATGCGTGCCGCAGCACCGCGCGATTCAGGTCGCCGTCGAGCCGCAGCCGGCTCGTCACGTGATACGCAGCCGGCTCGTCGATCATGCGCGCGTGCAGCCACAGCCGCGTCTGCGCGAACGATGCAGGCACGGCCGACGAACGGTCCGCGCGCGCCGGAATCGGCAGTACGCGGAAGTCGATGCCTGCCTCACCGAGCTTCGTGATGAACAGCTTGCGCTGTGCGTCAGGCAACTGCGCGAAACGCGCGGCAAGCGCCAGCAGATCGGGTTTGGATGTCATTCGATCGTTCCTCATTGCGCTTCGAGTTCGCCGAGCAGCGCGTCGATCGCGCGCGCTGCGTCGTCGAGTGAGTGAGCGCCGCGCGCTTCGAGCGCCGCGTCGATGGCCGCCGCGCAGCGCGACAGCGTGCGGGCATCGAACAGCGTGCGCAGCGGCAGCGCGAGAGACCAGTGCAGATTGATTTGCGCATTCGCCTGCGTTGCGAGCAGCGAATGTCCGCCTAGCGCGAAGAAGTCGGCATCGCGGCCAATCGCGTGGCTCGCGTCGATGCGCAGCACGCGTGTCCAGATCGCGGCGAGCTCGCGCTCGGTATCGGTCTGCGGCTCGGCCGCTTCTTCCGTTTGCAGCGACGGCGCGGGCAACGCGTTGCGGTCGCACTTGCCGTTTGGCGTGACAGGCAGCGCTTCGAGTTCGATCACATGCGCAGGCACCATGTAGGCGGGCAACTGCGCGTTCAACGTTACGAACAGCGCGGCCTGATCGAATGCTTCTTCAGCGCGTCGTGCGACATAGCCGATCAACTGCTCGTCGCGCACGATCACGACGGCATCATGCACGCCGGGCGCAGCCCGCAGCAGCGCTTCGATCTCGCCCGGTTCGATACGCAAGCCGCGCAATTTGACCTGCTGATCGGCACGGCCGAGATAGTCGAGCACGCCGTCCGCGCGCCGGCAAACGAGATCGCCCGTACGATAGAGACGCGCCCCCGGCGTGAACGGATCGGGGATGAAGCGCTCGGACGTCAGTGCGGCGCGCCCCAGATAACCGCGCGCGAGTCCAACGCCGCCCAGATACAGTTCACCGATTGCGCCCGCTGGCAACGGATGCAGCGACGCATCGAGCGCATGCAGTTGAATGTTTGCAATCGGCTTGCCGATGGGGACCGCGTCGGCTTGCGCATCGGCCTCCGTGCACGTCCAGTGCGACACGTCGATCGCCGCTTCCGTCGGGCCGTACAGGTTGTGCAATTGCGCCTGCGGCAGCAGCACACGTGCGCGTGCCACGAGTTCGGGTGACAGCGCCTCGCCGCTTGCCACGATGCGCGCAATGCTCATGCATTGCCCAGCGGCATCGAAGTCCTTCAGATGGCCGAGGAACGCGCCGAGCATCGACGGCACGAAATGCAGCGTCGTTACGCCAAATGTGGCGATGGCGGACGCGAGGCGCGCGGGGTCGCGATGATCGCCCGGTGCGGCGATAGCGAGCGTCGCGCCGACTGACAACGGCCACACGAACTCCCATACCGAAACGTCGAAGCCGAACGGCGTCTTGTGCAGCACGACGTCTTGCGGCGTCAATCGGTACGCGTCCTGCATCCAGGCGATCCGATTCGCGAGCGCGCGATGCGTATTGCCTGCGCCCTTCGGCTTGCCTGTCGATCCCGATGTGTAGATCAGGTACGCAAGCTGATCTTGCTCGACGGTGATGGGCGTTTCGAGCGCGGCATTCGCATCGAGTTCTTCGACGCACAGCACGCGTGTGCTATCGCTGCGGATCGAAGCGACAACGCGTGCATGCAGCGACCGTTGAGTGAGCACGACGGCGGGCCGAGCATCGTCGAGCAGATACGCGATGCGATCGGCGGGATAGTCGGGGTCGACGGGCAGATAGGCGGCGCCCGCCTTCAACACGCCGAACAGCGCGACCACCATATCGACAGAACGCTCGACGCATAGCGCGACCACGCTGTCCGCCTTGACGCCTGCGTTGAGCAACGATGCGGCCACGCGGTTCGCGCGGTCATCGAGTTCGGCATACGTGACACGCGTGCGCGTTCCGTTGGCGTCGATGAAGTCCAGCGCGATTGCGTCCGGCGTCGCAGCAGCATGATGTTCGAACTGGCGATGAAGCGGCAGGTGCTGTTCAGCGAGCCACGTGTGCGCGGTATCGTTGAAACGCGCGAGTTGCGCGCAATCGTCCTGCGTCGCGATCGACACGCTACCGAGCAGCGCGTGCGGATCGGCGAGAAACGCTTCGATGCTTGCGTTGAACGCGCGATGCAGCACCTGCACGCGCGCTTCGTCGATACGCGCCGTGTCGTAGCCGTAGTCGATCGTCAGCGTATCGCCTGCCTGCACGACCAGCGTGACGGCCAGATCGGTCGATTCGACGCTGCGAATGTCCGACAGGCGCAGCGCGCGTTCGTCGTTCGCCGACCACGCCGGATCGACGGGATAGTTTTCGAACACGACCAGCGTGTCGAACATCGCGCCGCCACCCTGTCCGGCCCAACGCTGTATGTCGAAGAGAGGTGTATGCGCATGCTCGGCATTTGCCGCGTTGTCGCGCTGCAGGTCCGCGAGCCAGTCAGCGATGCGCCGTTGCGGCGCAGGCGTAGCAATGACGGGCAATGTGTTGATGAACAGGCCGAGCACGCTGTCGACGTCGGGCAATGCATCGGGCCGGCCCGCGACCGTCGCGCCGAATGCGACCGTCGCGTGATGGGTCATCCGTTGCAAGGCGAGCGCCCATGCGCCCTGCACCAGCGTATTCACGGTCAACTTGAGGCTGCGCGCGAGCGCGGTCAGCTTCGTGGTCGCGGCCGCATCGAGTTGCGCGCGCCAGGTGTCACTGGGTGCATCGGCAGCATGGTCTGGCGATACGTTCGGCGCGACGAGCGTCGGCTCGTCGAAGCGGGCGAGGCGTTCGAGCCAGAATGCCTTATCGGCTTCGTGATCGCGCGCATCGAGCCACGCGATGAAGTCGCGATAGCGCAGCCGCGCCGCCTGTCCAAATGACAACGCGCGGCGCTCGCTCATATAGTCGCGCAGCAAGTCGGCGAACATGCGCGCCGTGCTCCAGCCGTCGAGCAGCAAGTGATGACGCGTCCACACGAGGCGCCATTCGTCGTCGGTGAGGCGGATCAGCGTCACACGCATCAGCGGCGCTTGTGTCAGATCGAAGCCTTGTGCGCGATCTTCCGTCAGCCATTGCTCGAAGTTTGGGTCTTGCGCATCGCGGCCACGCCAGTCGAGCACGGCGACCGGCAGCTTTGCCTGCCGATGGACGATCTGCAGCGGCACATCGGCGTCATGCCAGAAGCTCGTGCGCAAGATGTCGTGCTGCGGCACGATGCGATTGAACGCATCCGTCACGCGTGCGATATCCGGCGAGGTCAGCGTCGCGACGAGTTGATTGACATAGGTGGTGCGATCGGGCGCATACAGCGAGTGGAACAGAATGCCCTGCTGCATCGGCGATAGCGGGTAGATGTCGTCGACCGTGCGCAAATCGAGGTCGAGGCGTTCGAGCATCGGCTGCGAGAGACCCGCGCGCTGCGCGAGCGGGAAATCGGCGGGCGTGGCGCTCGCGCCGCGTGTCGACACGCGTTCGATACAACGTGCCGTGATATCGCGCAACGTGGTTTCAAAGGTGCGCGCAAGTTTTTCGATCGTGCCCGCCTCGAACATCGAGGCGCTATAGACCCAATGCACCTTCAGCTTGCGTGCGCCGTCGATATGCGCGTGAATCGCCAGTGCATTCGACATCGGACCCGCCGGGTCGCGCTCGCAACCTGCGCCGCCGAAGCGGCCGCTCAGCGCCCGGTCGTTCGACGCTTCGCCGAACTGGCCCAGGTAGTTGAAGGTCACACGCGGGCGCGGCAGCGCGGCAAGCGTCGCGCGCGTCGCATCGTCGGCGAGATAGCGCAGCACGCCAAAGCCAACACCTTTGTTCGGCACTGCGCGCAACGCCTCCTTGACGGCCGTGAGCGTATCGGCACCCGACGCACCGACGGGCAGCGCGACGGGATAGTGGCTCGTCAGCCAGCTGATCGAGCGGCTCGTGTCGAAGTCTTCGAACAGCGCTTCGCGTCCGTGGCCTTCGAGTTCGATCAGCAGCGAATTCGCTTCGACGCTTGCACCCAATGTGTGAGCGAGCGCGGCGACGAGCAGATCGAGCGTCTGCGTGCGCCATGCGGCGTTCGCTTCCGTGAGCAGCGTCTGCGTGAGCGTGGTGTCGATCGTCCATTCGACCGTGCACGCGCCGGCATTGATCGCCGTGCCTTGCGGATCGTCGAACGGCAAGGCGGCGCTCGCGTACTGCATCGAGGTCCAGTACGGCAGTTCTTGGCTGAATAGCGCCGTTGCGTTGCTGGCGAGACGTTGCGCCCAGTCCGACGCTTGCGCGCCTTGCGCCGCGAGCCTGATGGAACGCCGCTCGCGTACCGCGACGTAGGCGGCATCGAGATCTTCGAGCAGCACGCGCCACGACACGCCATCGACGATCAGATGGTGAATCGCGATCCACACACGCGGCGTGCCATCGGGGAGCATCGCGACGAGCGCGGCCGCAAGCGGACCGCGCGCGAGATCGAAGCTGCGCTGCAACTCGTCGAATTGCGCGAGTGCGTCGTGTTCGTCGCGGGCTTCAATGGCGATCAGCGGCAGCGTGTCGAACGGTTTGTCGGCGTGGCGCGCGCTCCACGAAGAGGACGCGTCTTGCGTGAAGCGAAGGCGGAACCCGTCGTGATGCGTGAGCACTGCGTCGAACGCCTGCGCGAATGCGTCGAGATCGAAGCGTTCGGTCGCGTGCAGTTCGATAGCCTGATTCCAGTGGTGGCGCGCGGGAATCGTCAACTCGAAAAAGCGCTGCTGCGCAGGCGTCAGCGCGGCATGTGAGGCGTCCGGTTTTGAAACGGAGCGGGCTTCCGCTTTCGGCTCGGCGGCGGCAACCGCTTGAGCAACTTGCGCGAGTTGCGCGACGGTCGGCTTGTCGAACAGTTGCTTCGGCGTGAAGCGCACCCCGCGTTTGCGCGAACGCGCAATCACCTGCAACGCGAGAATCGAGTCGCCGCCCAATTCGAAGAAGTTGTCGTCGCGGCCAACGGTTTCCGCGCGCAGCACTTCTTTCCATACGTCCGCGAGAATGCGTTCCGCGCCTTCGAGCGGCGCTTCGCTCGCGGCTTGCACGACGGGCCGTTGCGCAAGCTCACGCAACTTCACACGGTCGATCTTGCCGTTCGGCGTGACGGGGAACGCGTCGCACAATATCAACGTCGCGGGCACCATGTAGTCGGGCAGTCGCGCGGAGAGTTGCGCGCGCAGCGATGCTTCGTCGCCCGCTCCTTGCACGACGACGAACGACGCGAGCCGCGCGCGGCCGTCTTCATGGATCGCCAGCGTCTCCGCCTGCCTGACGCCATCGAGCGCACGCAAGGTCGCGCTGATTTCGCCGGGCTCGACGCGATAACCGCGAATCTTCACCTGATCGTCGAGACGGCCCAGATAGTCGATTGCGCCGTCCGCGCGCAGGCGCACGCGGTCGCCCGTCCGGTACATGCGCGCGCCGGTCGCGTCCGGCACGAAACGCTCCGCAGTCGCCGCGGGCCGGCCCAGATAACCGCGCGCGACCCCGGGCCCGCCCAGATACAGTTCACCGATTCCACCGACCGGAACGGGCGCGCCGTTCGCATCGAGTACGCACGCGTGCGCGTTCGGCAACGGACGCCCGGTGGGCACGCCCGCCGATGCGCTCGCGCCGTTCATGTTCGCGGTCGCGTCGAACGCGAGCGCGCCGACGGTCGCTTCCGTCGGGCCATAGTGATTGATCACGCGGCATGCAGGCCTCAACGATTTAATCCGTTCGACGAGCGTCCACGGCAACGGCTCGCCGCCCAGCACCAGCGCGTGCGACGGCAGTACGTCGGCGGGTTGCTGCGCTTCGAGCAACGCGTGCAGATGACTTGGCACGATCTTCAGCACGCCGACGCCACGTTCGCGCATCGTCGCGGCAAAGCGGTCGGGATCGAACGCGGCTTCTTTCGGCAGCAGATGCAGCGTGCGACCCGAGCACAACGCGCCGAACAGCGTCGTGTGGCCGAGATCGGCGGCAACCGTCGATACCATTGCCATGCTTGCGCCGGGCGCGAATCTCAGTTCGTCGAGCATGCCTTGCACGTAATCGGCGAGCGCGCGATGCGAGACGACGACGCCCTTCGGCGTGCCCGTCGAACCTGAGGTGTAGATCAGGTAAGCGGCCTGTTCAGGCGCAATCGAGGCGCATGCGGCTTCGTTGTGCGTGTCGATCAATGTATCGAGCGACAGGACAGGCGCTTTGGTTTCGATCTGGGGTGCACCGGTGGCCACGATCACACAGCGCGAATCGCATCCGGCGACGGACGCTTCGATACGTTCACGCGGCGCGGCAGGATCGAGCGGCACGGCCATCGCGCCCGACTTCAATACCGCGAGCAACGCGACGACGAAATCGACTGAGCGGTCGATGCACACCGCAACCGCCTGCTCCGTGCCCGCGCCGCGTTTCATCAACGCGTGCGCGGCGAGCGACGACGTGCGGTCGAGTTCTTCGAACGTGAGTTGCCGCTGTGCGTCGGTGACGGCGATCTGCTTTGGCGTCGTGTTCGCGTGATGCGTGAACGCTGTAACGACATCAGCGAATTCGAACGCCTGCGTACGGCCTTGCAGCACGTTGCCGTCTGAGCCAGCACAAGCGAACGAACTGACCGACGACGCCGGATTCGCCACGCTATCCGTCAGCAGCGCAACAAAACCGTCGAGCCATGCCAGTGCAGTCGCATCGTCGATGCAATCCGTCGCCCACGCCGCGACCAGCTCAATGCCGCGCGTGTCGTCGGTGAAATCCAGCGCGAAATCGAAACGTGCCGCGTTGTCGGGACCAGGCGTCAATGTCGCGACCGCGCCCGGCAACGCGACAGGTTCGTCGAACACGAACTGCTGCGCGAACTTCACGCGCAGCCATTCTTCGCCGCGCCGCACGGGCGGCTTGACGGCATCGATCACCTGATCGAACGGGATGTCCTGATTCGCGTACGCGCCGAGCGTGGTGTCGCGCACTTGCGCGAGCAACGCGCCGAACGGCGCATGGGGCGACACGTGTGCGCGCAACGCTACGGTGTTGATGAACAGGCCAAGCAGATTCGCTACTTCCTCGCGCTGACGGTTGGCGACAGGCGCGGCAATCACGATATCCGTCGCAGCCGTCAGCCGATGCAGCCAGGCATGCAACGCAGTCAGCAGCACGATGAATGTCGATGCATGCGCGCCGCTTGCGAGATCGCGCACAGCGGCCGATACATGTTGATCAAGACGCCGCGAAGCGCGCTTGCCGATGAGCGTGCGCTCCGCGGGTGCCGTGCGATCGACGGGCAATGCGAGCGGCGCGGGTGCGTCCTTCAATACATCGCGCCAATAGCCGAGTTGCCGCTCGCGTTCCGCGCCATCGAGCCATTCGCGCTGCCATTGCGCGAAGTCCGCGTATTGCGCGGTGAGCATCGGCAACGCAGCGGCGCGGTTTTCCGACAGCGCAGCGTAGGCTTCCGCCAGTTCCGCGAATGCGCAACGCGACGACCAGCCGTCGCTGATCGCGTGATGCGCTGTCAGCATCAGGCGATGCTCGTCGGCAGCGAGCGTGACGAGCGACGCGCGCAGCAAGGGACCGCGTTGAAGATCGAAAGTCCGCGCTGCGTGTTCGTCTGCGAGTTCGCTTGCGCGTGCCTTGCGTGACCCGAGCGCGACGCCGCGCAGATCGATTTGCTCGACAGGCACCGCGATTCGCCCATGAACGCGCTGCATCACGATGCCGTTGTCGTCTTCGTGCAGCGTCGTGCGCCAGGCCTCGTGACGTTCGATCACTTGCGCGAGCGCCTTTTCCAGCAACGGATGATCGATCGACCCGCGAATGTTCCAGTGCGCGGCGATGTGATAAGCGTCGCCGGCGTCGCGCGTTTGAGCGAGCACCCAGAAACGCTGCTGCGCAAATGATGCGCGATGGTCCGTGTAGACCTTTGCCGTCGTGCTTCGCATGGCGGCTTTCAACGGCAACGGCTGTGTGAGATCTTCTGCTTCGCTAGCATCGACGAGCGCGGCAAGTTCTTCGAGCGAACGATCGGCAAACAGCGCATCCAGGCGCAGGTTCACGCGCAATTCCGCGCGGATCGCGGCCTGCATGCGCATGATCGCAATCGAGTCACCGCCTCGCGCATGAAAGCGGTCATCGAGGCCGACAGGCTCGCCGCCCAGGATCGCATGCCAGATCGCAGCGAGTTTGCGTGCGGTGTCGCCTTGCGGCTCGCGATACGACGCAACGGCCTCTTGCGACGCAACGCGTGCACGCAGCGCTTCGCGATCAAGCTTGCCGTTCAGCGTATAGGGCAGTGCTTCCAACACCGCGAAGCGATGCGGCTGCCATGCTTCAGGGAAGTGCCGCGACAGATGCTCACGTAAAGCGCTTTCATCAATTGTGTTCTCAGTCACGACACAAGCGGTCAACTGCACACGCCCAGCAATCTGTTCGACCAGCACAGCCGCATCGCGCACGCCGGGATGCGAGCGCAAACATTGCGCGATCTCGCCGGGTTCGATACGCACGCCACGAATTTGCACCTGATCGTCGATGCGGCCCATGTAGTCATAAGCGTCGTCACTTCCGAGGCAAGCGAGATCGCCGGTGCGATACACCCGCGAACCTGGCGCGCCATCGGCATCGGGAATGAAACGCTCAGCCGTTTGCGCCGCGCGTCCGTGATAGCCGCGTGCGAGACATGCGCCGCCCAGCAGCAGTTCGCCTGCCGAGCCCTCTCCGATCGAAGCGCCATCAGCCGATCCGGGCGCGCTCACGCGAGCCGTGCGCAAACCGATCGGCCTGCCGATCGGCAACGATGCGCATGACGTGTCATCGAACGAGCCACTCACATCGAGCGGCCACAGCATCGGCGAGATCACCGTCTCCGTCGGGCCGTAGCCGTTGATCAGACGCGCGTTGTTAAACGTTTGCCTGATTTCAGCGAACACATCGCCGGGCATTGCTTCGCCGCCGAACGCGAGCACACGCAACGCAGCCGGCGCGCCGTGAAGCCGCGCGGCTTGCGCGAATTCACGCAGATACGCGGGCGGAAACGCGGCAATCGTCACACGCTCCTGCTCCACAAGTGCGCGTGCGTCGTCGGGCGCAACCGCGCCGGGTGCGGTGATTGCGATGCTCGCGCCCGCAGCGAGCGGCGCGAGCCAATATTCGTGCGCGAGATCGAAATTCACGGACGCGAAATGCAGCACGCGGTCCGCGTCCGTCATCGGATAGGCATCGATCACGGCGTCGCAATGCGCCGCAAGCGGACCATGCTCGACGACCACGGCTTTCGGCGTGCCCGTCGATCCCGACGTGTAGATCATGTACGCAGCCGAGCGCGGATGAACCCGAGCATCGTCGAATGCAAGGGGCTGTGTGATGTCGATGGCATCTGCCTCGATGCAGTGCTCGAATCTCGCGCGCATCGTAGCGTCCGCCGCGCGCGTGACGATGCCGTGCTGCAGACCCGCATCGCGCACCATCCAGTCGAGACGTTGCGCGGGATGACGCGGATCGAGCGGCACGAACACGCCGCCCGCCTTCAGCACGGCGAGCAACGCGACGAACAGATCGCACGACCTGTCGATGCACACGCCCACCCGCACTTCCGCCCCCACGCCACGCGCGCGCAACATCGCCGCGACGTGCGACGCGCGAGCGTCGAGTTCGCCGCGCGACATGCGTACGGTATGCGGCGAAAACGCGGCGAGCGCGGGTGCGTTGGGTGCACTGCGCGCGAGTTCGCGCAGTCGCTGATGCAAGGCAGTCGGAAAAGTCGTCATTCGTGTGAAGTCCTTCGGCAAAGCCGCTATGCCGCTGCATCGGGACGCAGTTTGTCCCGGTCCCAATTTCAGCGGCTTCACACAGGTGACGAATCGCGCGAAAAAAAATTTACCCCTTCAGGGGAATAAATTCTGCGGAGTCCTTGATTGCTCGCGCTCGCGGCGGTTTAACTAAAGTTTTGCGAGGCTCAAACGTCTATTCGATGGATGACCCTTCATGCGCTCTGCGCACCTTCACTCTCACGCCCGCTTTCGATGACTGTTTCCAACGCACCGCCCGTGAATGGTTCGGATCGCCCGAACAAACCCGCTACCCGTCTGCTGTTATCGCTATTACGACGCTCGCGCGGCGCGCTCGCGCTCGCGCTGGTCGCATGCGTTGCCAATGGCGTGTCGAGCGTATTGCTGGTCGCGACGCTCAATCGCGCGCTGAGCGCGCCCGCCGCCGCCGATCTGCCGCTCGCGTTGCGCTTCGCTGCATGCGCGCTGGTTGCACTGATTGCGCGCATCGTTTCGGGCGTGTTGTTCGCGGGGCTGTCGCAGGACACGATGGGCCGCATGCGCGAGCATGTGTCCGCGCGCGTCGCGGCTGCCGAGTTGCGCGACGTCGAGCGTGTCGGCGCGGCGCCCGTGCAATCGATCCTCACCGACGACGCCACCAACGTGTCGATGCTGTTCTTCGCGCTGCCGAACATCGTCATGCACGGCTCGATCGTCGCGGGCTGCCTTGCCTATCTCGCGTGGCTGTCGTGGCCCGTTTGCGTGCTGGCGCTCAGTGCGATCGTCGTCGGCTCGCTGGGTTACCGGTTTGGCGATATTCGCGCGATCGCGTCGCTCGAAGCCGCGGGCAGCGCGCAAGACCGGCTGTTCGATTACCTCGGCTCGCTGTTCGCGGGTGCGAAAGAACTGAAGCTGCATCGGGAGCGCGCGCGGCAATTCGTCGACGGGCAACTGGGTGCCGCGATCAACGAAGTGCGCGACCATCGGCGTCGCGCGTTCGTCGCCTATGCGATCGGCGTCGGCTGGATCATCTTTCTGTTCTACGTATTCCTCGGCGCGGCGACCTTCCTGCCATCCATCGGCGTGCATGCCGATGCGCAAGCCGCCGCCGGTTATGTGATCGTGTTCCTGTTCATGCTGGTGCCGCTCGATGGTCTGCTGAACAATCTGCCGACGGTCAACGCGGCGCGCGTGTCGCTGGAACGAATCGAGCGTGTGCTCGCGGAGTTCGAGGAGCCGCATCACGCGGCGGCCTTGCCAGTGCCTTCCTCCGGCGCTCAGGTCGCGGCCTTTGACACGCTCACGTTGCGCGGCATTACGCATGCGTATTTCCACGAGCGCGACGAGCGCATGTTCCGCATTGGGCCAATCGACCTGACGTTCAAGCCGGGCGAACTGGTGTTCATCGTCGGCGGCAACGGCAGCGGCAAGACGACGCTCGCGAAGGTGCTGACGGGTCTGTATGAGCCGGAAGGCGGCGTCATCGAAGTGGATGGTTTGCCCGTCACGCGGGACACGCGGCCTGCGTATCGAGAGCGCTTCTCGACGGTGTTCAACGACTTTCATCTGTTCGACACGTTGCTCGGCATCGTCGATCCGGACGACACGAACGAAAGCGCCCGCGCCGCCGCCGATGAGCGCGCCAATGCGTTGATCGCGAAGCTTGCGCTCGATCACAAGGTGAGTGTGGAGAACGGCACGTTCTCGACGCGTGCGCTATCGACGGGGCAGCGCAAGCGCCTTGCGCTGGTGGTTGCGTATCTTGAAGATCGACCGTTTTATCTGTTCGATGAATGGGCGGCCGATCAGGATCCTTCGTTCAAGGCTGTGTTCTATGAGCAACTGTTGCCGGAGTTGCGCGGGCGCGGCAAGACGGTCGTTGTGATTACGCATGATGATCGTTATTTTTCACTTGCTGACCGCGTGCTGAAGCTGGATAACGGGGCGATTGTGAATGAGACGCGCGGTGCGCCGCGGGCGGTTGCTGGAAGTGGCACTGTCCGTGTGCCGTCGGTTCAGGTTGATGTGATTCAGACCAAGGTTGATGCGAGTTGAAGGGTTTTTTTGCGCTGGCATCCGCGTGATGTTATTGGTTCGCAAGCGTTGCCCCTGTGCGGGGCGGCACCTACTTTTCTTTGCCGCCGCAAAGAAAAGTAGGCAAAAGAAAGCGGCTCACACCGCCAGTTCTTGTGTTTGCCTGAGGGCCCCCATAGGGTCTTGCGCTTCACACGGCAACCATGTGACCCATGTTCGTTGCCAGCGCTCTTGCGATGCGCCTCACCCGCTTTGCGCTCCCGCGTTACAGCACGCCGTACCAGCTATTCCACCGCCGCCCAGGTGGCAAACTGTGTGTAGGCCCAAGCACTCCACACGCCTCACTCCGGACCGATAGCGCACGCGTTCCACCCTGTAAAAGCGCTGCCCTATACGACGCGATAACCTACACACAGTTTGCCACCTGGGCGGCGCAAACCATTCGCTGCCGCTGGCTCAAGTACGGGTATTCGAAGCGGGTGAGGCGTTCATTCGAAGCGATGGCAACGAGAACTGGCCAGGGCACTGCCGTGTGAGGGATGCGGACGTTG
The DNA here is from genome assembly GCF_013426895.1 of Paraburkholderia largidicola. Lineage (NCBI taxonomy): Bacteria > Pseudomonadati > Pseudomonadota > Betaproteobacteria > Burkholderiales > Burkholderiaceae > Paraburkholderia > Paraburkholderia largidicola. Next base: position 1,649,245 of record NZ_AP023175.1, read on the forward strand.
GGGGCCCGTGGATGAGAACACGGGCTGGCGGTGTGAGCCGCTTTCTTTTGCCTACTTTTCTTTGCGGCGGCAAAGAAAAGTAGGTGCCGCCCCGCACAGGGGCAACGTTTGCAGACCAATAACATCACGCGGATGCCAACGCAAAGGCAAAACAACCAAACCGCCCGCGCAACACGAATGCCGCCAAAATCAAAAACCAAAAAACAAAAAGCAAAACCAAACCACCATCACCGCGAAGCGGACGATCCCACCGGCAGCGAAAGCAACGCATCAGTCATAGCCTGCGACAACCTCAACGCCGACATCGGCCCACCAAACCCCCAAACATTACGCTCGACCAACGTCACCCGTCCCTCACGCCGAGCAGGCACAAATCTCCAGACAGGCGAATCGAGCTTCGCATCAAGCGTCACTTCCGGCCCAGTTGCGCTCGTCAGCAACACACTCGTCTGGGGGCGTTTCAAGAAATCCTCCGACGTCAGATAAGTCGTCCCTTCGCGAGTCGGCTTCGAAGGCCATAGCGTCACACCGAGCTTCTTCGCGACGCCGCCCGCCATACTGTTGCTCGTGTAGGCCCAGTACCGGTCGGGCAAACCCAGTTCCTGCAACAACGCAAAGTCAACATGCGAGCGGCCCGCATCGGCCAGACGCTTTGCATCGCGTGCGAGGCCCTCATCGAGCTGCCGTTCGACGGCTTGCGCCTGAACCGTGCGCCCCGTAATGCAACCGATCGTATCGAAGATCCTCCGCGCCCATTCGAGCTGCGTCGCCTGCGCGCCGTCGAGCTTCATCTCCGGGCTGAACTGGAACAACACGGTCGGCGCGATCGATTGAAGCGCTGCGAAGATCGGCGCGTGCCGGAAGCCAACGCCGATGATCAGGTCGGGTTTGAGCGCGGCAATCGCTTCGAGGCTCGGCTCCTGGCGCGTTCCGACATCGGGCACGGACTTCATGCGCTCGACGCCATAGCCGATCCACGACGGGTAATACGCGGTGTCGACCATGCCGGCAGGCGTGACGTCGAGCGAAAGCAGCGCTTCGGCGAACAGGAATTCGAGCACGACGATGCGCTTAGGATGCGCGGGCAACGTGTCGCTCGCCTGTGTCACGGTGGGATTCGCGGACAGCGGCGTACACGAGAGCGCGACCGCGTCGCGAGGCGCTGGTGTCGCGCCTGCAGCGTTCGCAGTACAGGCAAACGCAAGGCACGCAGCACATACGGTCGCGCGCAGCGCCTGCTTCATCGTATGGCCTCTTGCCGCGCGAGATCTTCGTCGCTCATCGTGAGTAGTAGCGGACAGCTCGCACACAGTTGATCTTCTCCGGGTATTTCATAGCGCACACAGCAGACGCGGCGCGCGCGAAACGGCGCGGGCAGCAGCGTCGAACGCGGTGTCACGTTGCGCACGGGCACGCGTAGCGGGTTCGGCTCGTCGCCGCCGAACAGCGCGCGCGATTCGAACATCCACGCGGCGTCGCGGGCCGCGCCCGGCATCGCCGCGCATTGCTCGAACAGCGTGTCCAGCAGATTGCCGACGTTGCTCCATAGCACGCGCGGCGCGATCTTCGTCATGCCCGCGAGCAGATCGATCACGCCACGCAGATGCTCATCGATCAATGACGCATAACGGCGCGCGGGATCGTCCGTCGAGTCCGCGAGTGCATCGTGCGGCAGATACAGCGCTTCAGGCATGCCTTCGCGCAGCAACAGCACACAGCGCGCGGGGTTCATGTCGAGCGGTCTTTGCAAGGCGAGCGCGGACACCAGCGCGGCGGGCACGACAAGGCCGAAATAGTATTTGCTCCACTGCGACAGCAGAGCGCGTGCGTGACGTTCGGGATCGCCGCCGTAACGCACGAGCATGGCATCGAGCATCGCTTCGCGCTGCGTCGCGAGTTGCGTGAGCGGCACGCGCACTTGCGTGGCGTCGCTGGTGTCTGACGTTTCAACGGGCATGCCGAGCCACACGCGTTCGACATACGCGGCAAAGGGCGTATCGGCGACAAGCGACGCGAACGGTTTCGCTGCAGAGAGCATGTTCACCGTCCGCGCGTGCGTTCGCGCCTTGCCTGCACGATCAGCAGCGCGAGCAGATACGGCGCACCGATCAGTGCCGTCAGCACGCCCGCGGGAATTTCGCGCGGCGCGAGCAGCGTGCGCGCGCCGATGTCGGCAGCGGCAAGAATCGCTGCGCCGCAGATCGCCGCGAGCCACAAGCGCACGCGATGCGCGCGCGCTCCAAGCATCGCCGCGAGATGTGGCGCCATCAGGCCGACAAAACCGATCGGTCCGACCGCCGCGACGGCCGCGCAGGCGGCGATTGTCGCCACCGTCAGCGCAAGCGGACGCAGCATCGCGACGGGCAAGCCGAGCGATGCGGCCTGATCGTCGCCGAGTGCGAGCAGATTGAGCGGACGCGCGAGCAGCACGAACGCAGGCAGCGCGAGCGCGCACCACGGCAACAGCGCGAGCACATCGCTCCAGCTGCGGCCATAGGTTCCGCCCACCAGCCACACGACGAAGCGCGCGGGCTGCACGCTTTCCTGCACGATCACCCATTGCGCGAGCGTGGTCCACAACGTGCCAACGACCAGCCCCGTCAACGCAACCGCAAGCGGCGCGTAACGCATGCGCCGGTTCAGCGCGAGAATCGCGATGAGCGTGACGCCGCCGCCGATCAGCGACGACATAGCAATCGTCGCGTGCGCGGCAAGTGGCCAGAACAGCAGCGCGACGAGCGTCGCAAGTGAGGCGCCTTGCGCGACGCCCAGCACCTCCGGCCCGGCAAGCGGATTACGCACGACGCTTTGCATCAGCACGCCGCTGGCCGCAAGCATCGCGCCTGCAAGCAACGCGCACACCACGCGCGGCAAACGCAGATCGAGCAGCATGCGCGCGACACTGTCGCTGCCGTTCAATGCGCTGAGCCAGCGCGACGGATCGAGCGTGGTTTCGCCCAACGTGCCTGCGGCGTAGATCGAAATAGCCGCGACGGCAATCACGATCGAACCCGCGCCAAGCGGAGAAAGTCCCGTGATCCACGTAGCGAATCGGCCGCGCGCCGCTTGCGTGGAAGCCTCGCCGGCTTGCGTAAGCGCTGAGGTCCATGCGCCGCCGTGACGGATCATCGCGAGCATCAGCGGCGTGCCGACTACCGCGATTGCCACGCCCGTCGACAGCGTGCCGTCCAGATCGAGTGCGAGCACGGCGCTATCGGTTGCGAGCACGAGCAGCGCGCCGACCAGCGCGGACAACGGTGCGAGTGCGGCGAGTCGCGTCGAGCGCGAGCCGCGTAAATGACGTAGCAGATTCGGCGCAATCAGCCCGACGTACGACATCGGCCCTGCAACGCTCACCGCCACGCTCGCGAAGCCGATCGCGACGAGCAGCGCATAAAAGCGCGCGGTATCCACGCGCACGCCGACGGCAAGCGCTGCGTCGTCGCCGAGCGCGATGGGATCGAGTGGACGCACGACGAACGGCAGCGCCGCGAGCGGCAATAGCAGCCACAACACTGCGGTAGCCAGTCCGTCCGCGCCCGGTTGATAAAGGCTGCCGCTCGCCCACAGCGCGACGCCCGCGATGCTTTGCTCGAAGAACGCGAGCGTGAGCGTCGAAATCGCCGAGAACAGCAGCATGCAGACGCTGCCCGCGAGCACCATGCGCAACGGCGTCGCGCGCCAGCCGCCCGCTGCCGCCGCGACGCAGGCAGCGGCGAGCAGGCCGCAGCCGAACAGCAGCGGCACGGAAGCCGTGCCCGCCAGCGCCGGTATCAGCATCGCGGCGAGCAGGCCGAGCTGCGCGCCGCCCGTGATGCCGAGCAGATCCGGCGACGCGAGCGGATTACGCGTCAGCGACTGGAACAATGCACCCGATACGCCGAGGCATCCGCCCGCCACCAGCGCGGCCAGCACGCGCGGCAAATGCAGATTGAACAGCAGCACATGCGCGAGCGCGTGTTCGTCGGTGTCATGTGCTGCATTCGACGTTGCGGCGTGCAGCAACATCGACAGATCGGGAGCGAGGCGCAGCGCCGCAATCACGCCGATCATCGCGAGCAGCGCGAACGTCAACACGCCGACGCGGCTATGCTGCGCCTCACGCCAACTCGGCAACGCGCGTGTCTGCGCGCGCTGCATGCGTTTTCTCGCGGCAAGCGTGGTCATGCGGCAAGGCCCTTGTCGGCGGATGCGCTGGCCAGCTCATCGCTTTCGGCATGAGCGGGCACGCACATCGGTGCGCCCGTCTGCGGATGCGCGATGCGCAACATCGGCACGCCGAAGGTCGCTTCGAGATGCTGCGGGTCGATGATCGCGTCAGGCGTGCCTTGCGCGACGATACGGCCCGCGCGCATCAACACGATTTCATCGCTGTATGCAGCGGCCTGATTCAGATCGTGCAGCACCCAGACGATCGTCAGACCGCGCTCGCGATTCAGCCGGCGCAGCTCGCTGAGAATGTCGAGTTGATGATGAATGTCGAGGTACGTGGTCGGCTCGTCGAGCAGCACGATGGGCGCGCGTTGCGCGAGCGCCATCGCAATCCACGCGCGCTGGCGCTCGCCGCCAGAGAGCGCGGCGACATCGCGCGCGGCATCGTCGGCGATACCGGCCGCGGCTAGCGCGTCGTCGATCGCCGCGCGATCTTCCTTCGACAAGCCGCGCATCCAGCCGCCGTGCGCGTAGCGTCCGTACGCGACCAGATCGCGCACGGAGAGACCGGCGGGAATCTGGTTGAATTGCGAAAGCATCGTCAGCGTGCGCGCGAGATCGCGCCGTCGATACGACGCAAGCGCCTTGCCCGCGACCGTCACCTCGCCCGCCATTGCGGGCTGCAAACCGGCGAGCGAGCGCAGCAGCGTACTCTTGCCGCAACCGTTCGGCCCACACAGCGCGGTGACGCGATTCGCGCGAATGTCGATGTCGAGCGAATCGATGACGACGTGATCGCGGTATCCCACCGTCAGCGAACGCGCCGACAGTGCCAGGTTCGAACTGCTTTTCATCGAGTCATGTAGCGGTGGCAAATGATCTGAGCGGTCGCGCGCTGGCCGGAACGCTGTAGCTTTCCGCCATCGCGACGACGACCTTGCGCGGGCCTTCGAAGGGATCGCGCGCATGTGCCGTCAGCATGTTGTCGAGCATCACCACGTCGCCGCCCGTCCACGGAAACACGATGCGCTGTTGATCCAGCACGCCGCGAATCTCCGCGAGCGCGTCCGCTTCGAGCGGCGCGCCGTCGCCGTAATAGACGTTGCGCGGCACGTTGTCGAGGCCCACTGCATCGACGAGCGCTTCCTGCATGTCTTCATCGAGCGCGGACAGATGGAACAGATGCGCCTGGTTGAACCACACGCGCTCGCCCGTGCGTGGATGCACGGCAACCGCCTGGCAAAGCTCGCGGGTACGAAGCAGCGGTTCGCCGTCATCGTCTTCGCGCCATTCGCAATCGATGCCGCGCGCCGCGCACATCGCATCGACGGCGCGCGGGTCTTCGGTGCCGAACGCCTGTTGCCACGGCAAGTCGAGCCCCTGGCCGAAATTGCGCACGTACAGCAGTTCGCGTCGCGCGAAGCGTTCGATCAACGCGGGGTCGAGCGCGCGATAGATCGCGCGGCTGTCGGCGATCGGCGTCGCGCCGCCGGAACGCGCGGCGAGCGCGCAATGGAACCAGATGCGCATCGGCCATTCGCGCGTGTACGACTGCTCGTTGTGCAGCGGAATCGAGCGATGCGGCGGATATTCCGTCGACGTGTACACGGCGCCTTCGACCTGGCTGCGCGGCGTCGACGCGAACTCATAGCCGATCAGCGGCGAGCCGAACGAAGCAGCGAATTGCTGGAACGTGTCGATCGACGGCACGGCGAAGCCCGTGAACAGCACGCCGCCGGCGCGCTCGATGCAGTTGTTCGCGATGTCGCGCAACAGCGGCGCGGCGGCTTCGAGCGTGATCGACTGGTCGTGGCGCGGCGACACGATGGTCGGCAGGCCGGGCTCGATGCGCAAGTCGTCGAGTGTCGGGAGAGACGCTGTCATGACGTGTCCTCAGTGGCGGGCCGCGCCGATCATGCGTTGATAACGCATTGACGCGGCTCGAAGAACGGTCTCGCGCGGCGCGCTCGTGGCGCGCGAGAATCTTTGCTGCGTTCCGCCTTGCAGGGCGGCAGCGTAGAGCTCAGCGCGTCGTCGGCGCGGCGTCCATGTGACGGCGCAGGCTCGCGGGTCGCATGTCGGTCCACACGGTTTCGATATGTTCGAGGCACGTGGCTTTCGCTCCGCGCACGCCGACTTCGCGCCAGCCCGAGGGCACGTCGCGAAACGTCGGCCAGATCGAATACTGTTCTTCGTCGTTGATGACGACCGTGTATTGAACGTCGTCCTGTGCGTCTTGATGCGTGTTCTGGGTCATGTCGTGTCTGCTTGCGTATCAGGTGAGATGCAGTTGAACGTTTGCCTGCGTGTATTCGCTAGGCCGTCATCTGCTTGACGTTCGACGCGCAGCTTTTTTTAGTGCGGCCTGCCGTCTTTCCATACGCGACGTTTTTCGCGCCTGCGTGCATGCAGTCCGCGCAATGCTTCGCGGCGTCGCGAACCATGAAATGCACGAGCGTCTGCGAGACGTTCAAGGCGCGCGCGGTTTCCTGCAAGGTCTCTTCGCGCAGACGCACGCGCTCGAAAGCACTGCGCGTGCGTTCGGGCAATTGCGCGAGGGCGTCGAACGCGTGGCGCAGCGAGTCGCGCGTGACGAGCGCGGACTCCGGCGTCGGTTCGGGCGATGGCACATCGAGCCCATCTTCCTCGCATGCGTGCCACGTGTTTTCGAGCGACTGACGGCGGCACGCGTCGATCGATGCGTTGCGCACCATGCGCGCCACGTAGGCGAGCGGTTGCCGCACGTCGTCCTGGTTCGAAAAGCCCGTGAGCTTGATGAAGACGTCGTGCACCACGTCTTCGGCGCGGCTCGAACAGCCGACGAACGACCGCGCAAGCTGGATCAGCGAGCGGCGATTTTCGATCAGCACGTCGAGCAGCAGTCCTTCGCAGCCGCGTTCTTCGCTTTCGCTCGCGTGTGCTTCGGTGGGCGTGCCGGACGGCTCGCAATCGATGTCGTCCAGTGCTCCGCTTGCGAACGCCGCCGGATGTCGGTCGATCCGCGCGGCAAACCTCGCCATTGATTCAGCCATCGAATCGTCTCCATGTCGCTATCGGTCAGATGGAAGCGAATCTAACGTAAACGCGAATCATTCTCAATCAAATATCAGCCTATTCTTATTATTTTTTGATGACGTTTATGCTTGACGGATGGGTTTTTTTGAAGGCGTGGGATTGGGCGATGCAGGGCGCATAGCCTTGTGGGTATTGGGTTTGGGTGGATGGCCCGTTTTGTAGGAAAGCGAGCAGTCCAAGCGCGGCGGCCAAACAGGTGGGCGCATATCCGGAAGGACGGTTAGTTGCGCGACACGTGCCGAAACGTCGCCGCTCGCAGGCGCGAATTCCGTCTAATCGGATAACGCCGCACGCATGCGGACAAAGCCAATCGCGTCGCGTTGAAGATGAAATCGGCCCGCCCGTCCGCACACATCGACAGATAACGTCGAGAACGCGAACGCGGCGAGCCGCATGAACGTCGACACATCGACCCGCGCCTTTATCCCACGACCCGCTTCTCAGGCACCCCACGCAGCAGCGCGATCCCGCTCATGAACAACAATGCCGTCAACAGATACAACGCGTTGTCCATGCTGCCCGTATGCGTCTTGATGAGGCCAATGACCCACGGACTCACGATGCCGCTCGTAATCCCGATACTGCTGATCAACGCAATACCCGCTGCCGCAGCCTTGCCCGACAGGTAACCGGACGGCACCGTCCAGAAGATCGGCAGCGCGGCGAAAATCAGCACGGCGGCAATCGAAAGAATGCCGAGCATCGCGGCAAAGCTGCTCAAATGCAGCGTCAACAGCGAAAGCGCGATGCCGCCGCCGATCGTGCACGCCGCGAAATGCTTGCGCCGCTCGCCGTGACGATCCGAATGTCGCGCGATCAGAATCAGGCCAACCGCGCCGATCGCGTTCGGAATCACCGTGTACAGGCTGATCCACAACACGTCGTGCACGCCGAAGTCGCGGATCATCAGCGGCATCCAGAAGTTGAGCGTCAGCGATGCGCACGTCAGCGAGAAGTAGATGAACGCGAACAGATAGACGCGCGGGTTGCGCAAGGCGTCGATGAATGCGCGCGACGAGTGCGAGTTCGTGGGCCGATGCTCGGCGTCGCGCTGCTCGATCAGATGCGCCTTTTCCTGCGGCGTGAGCCACGTTGCCTGCTGCGGGCCGTCGACCAGCCAGAACGCCGCGAGCAGTCCCAGCACGACAGCGGGCGCGCCTTCAATGGCGAACATCCATTGCCAGCCGTACAGGCCCATCACGCCCGCCATGTCGCGCATGATCCAGCCGGAGACCAGACCGCCGAGCACGCCCGCCACCGCAACGCCTGCGAAGAAAATCGACAGGATCACGGCACGCCGCCGCGCCGGATACCAATACGTCAGATACAGCACGATGCCAGGAAAGAAGCCCGCTTCGAACACGCCGAGCATGAAGCGCAGCAGATAAAAATGCGAAGCCTGCGACACGAACATCATGCATACCGATGCAATGCCCCACAGCAGCATGATCCGCGTGAACGTGCGACGCGCGCCAAAGCGCGCGAGCAGCAGGTTGCTCGGCACTTCGCACAGCACATAGCCGATATAGAAGACGGCCGCGCCGAGTCCGTACATCGCATCGCCGAAGCCGAGGTCGTGCTTCATCTGCAATTGCGCGAAGCCGATGTTGATGCGATCGAGAAACGAAATAACGTAGCAGAGAAACAGAAACGGCACGATCCGCAACGTCACCTTGCGATACAGCGCGCTGTCGTCCTGATACGCGGCGGCGGGTTCGCCGGGCTCATAGGCATGCGTGATTGACTGACTCATCGAGATCTCCAGGCAATGCGGGTCCATCGGACCCATTGGGTCCGGCGTCTGTTGCGCCGTGTTGTCAGGGAAGACGGCTCGCGCTTCGTCTAATGGGCGAGCCGCATCGGGTGATCAGGCGGCGACGCGCGGCGCGTCGGCCGTGTGCTGCGCAGCAGATGGATTCGGCTGATCGACGCCTTCGAGCGCGTATCGGATCGCCTCCATCAGCGTCGCGTAATCGCCGATATGATTCGCGAGCAGCAGAATCAGCTGTGCGTTGGCGGCCTGGCTTTGCGCTTCGTCGAAATCGCGGTGCATGTCGATCAGCGCTTCGTAGAAGTCGTCGGGCTGCGTCAGATTGAGTTGCGTGATGAGTGCCACGTTTTGTCTCCAGCTTTTATCGTTTCGTTGCGCGTCGGCGTGCTCAGGCAACGCCTTCCACACACAGCGCCCGCTTGAGCGCCGCCTCGACCTGCGTCGCGTCGAACGTGCGCCAGCGCGCGCACACGTGCTGGTCCGGACGAATCAGATAGAACGTGCCGGGCGTGGCGTCGTAGCGCGACCATGCGAGGCCTTCCGCGTCTTCGAGCACGGCGGCATCATGCAGATCATGATGTATTCCGTGCGATGTGACGACAACGAGCCTGAAAGGAATCGAACCCGTCTGCAGCGTCTTCAACGCGCGTTGCGTCTGCGCATCTATGCCTTCCTTGCCGCAAAAAACGACACCCGTAAAAGCATTGCCGAGTTGCGCTAGCAGCCATGCCGGCGTGCCATTCGATAAAACAGGCGCATCCACGCACGAAGCGCCCGGCACCATCTTGCCTTCGAAGCCGTCGTTATCGACCGAGTTGAGCGCCGAATCGCGCAGCACGGCAGGCACCGAAAGCCGCCCGCTGTTCGCGAGCTGACGCGCAAACGGATGCTTGCGCGCAAGCTTCAATACGGCGTCGCGAAACGTGCGGCTGACAGGCGACTTGGGCGTGATGAAGTCAGTCGAGCGCGTCGAGTTGCGGATGTTTTCATCGGCGGCGTATTCGCGTTCGCTCGCATACGTGTCGAGCAACGCATCGGGCGCGCGGTCGCCCAGTACCATCGCCAGTTTCCACGCCACATTCTCCGCATCCTGAAAGCCGCTATTCGCACCGCGCGCGCCGAACGGCGAAACCAGATGCGCCGCGTCGCCGACGAACAGCACGTTGCCATGCCGGAAGCGCTCCATGCGCAGACACGAGAACGTATAAACGCTGACCCATTCCAGCTCGAACTTGACGTCCGGCCCGAGCAGCGCGCGTACGCGCGGCAGCACACGTTCAGGCGTTTTCTCAAGCGCAGGGTCAGCGTCCCAGCCGAGTTGAAAATCGATCCGCCACACGTTATCCGGCTGCCGATGCAACAACACCGATTGATTAGGATGAAACGGCGGATCGAACCAGAACCAGCGTTCGCTCGGAAACTCCGCTTCCATCTTCACGTCGGCGATCAGAAAACGGTCCTTGAACACGCGGCCCTTGCTGTCGAGGCCCATCATGTTGCGGATCGGGCTGCGCGAGCCGTCGGCCGCGACCACATAGCGGCCGCACAATGCGTACTCGCCTTCGGGCGTCTCCACGGTGAGCGTGACGAATGCGTCCGCCGAACCCGGCTCGCCTTGCTGCTGCAAGCCGACCACCTTGCTCTTCCAGCGGATGTCGATGTTCGGCAGCGACTGCGCGCGTTCGAGCAGAAACCCTTCGACGTAGTACTGCTGCAGATTGATGAACGCGGGCCGATGATGCCCCGCCTCCGGCAGCAGATTGAACGTGTACACCATCTCGTCCTGCAGGAACACCTTGCCGACGTTCCAGCTGATGCCCTTGTCGACCATGCGGTCGCCGCAGCCGAGGCGGTCGAAGATATCGAGCGATCGCTTCGAAAAACAGATTGCGCGCGAACCGGTAGCGAGCGAGCAATCGTCGTCGACGAGCACGACGGAAATGCCTTGCTGCGCGAGATCGATCGCCGTCGCGAGACCGACAGGCCCCGCCCCGACCACGATGACAGGATGCCGCGCCGCGTCTGTCGTCGCTGCGACTGCGTCCTGCTCGGCACAGCGCCGGTATTCGAACGACAAAGTCTGATAGTTGATGCTGCTCATTCTGCTGTCTCCATCCATCTGCACTGAGCTATTGCTGCGTCATCAAGCCTGCAGCGCGTCCCACATGTCCTTGTCGCGCTGCGCGGTCCAGATGCGCGGATGCGTGATGCCGCTCGCTTCGTCATACGCACGCGACACGTCGAACGGCAGGCAATGCTCGTAGATGAAGACATGGCCGAACTTCGGGTCCATCGCCTTGCGCGTGTGCGCCATCGCGGCCTTCAGATCCAGCTTGTCGGCGACGGCTTCGCGGCCGCTTTGCAGCAACGTCGTGACGAAGTCCTTCGTGTAGTCGAGACCTTTGTTCACGTCTTCCGGCGTGGTCAGCGCGGGGCCGCGACCCGGCACGAGCATGTTCGCGTTCAACGCGCGCAGCGCCTCGAGCGTGGCGGGCCACTGTTCGAGTTGCGCGTCGCCGCAATAGCAGGCGGCGTCGTATTCGACGAGATCGCCGGAGAACAGCACCTTCTGCGACGGCAGCCACACGACGGTATCGCCCTTCGTGTGACCTGCGCCGAGATGCGCGATGCGCACTTCGAGCTTGCCGAGGAACAGCGTGATTTCCTTCTCGAACACGAGCGTCGGCCACGTGAGGCCCGGCACCGTTTCGACGCCTGCAAAGAGACGCGGAAAGCGCTCGATCTCCGACTTCATATCGGCCTCGCCGCGCTCGACGATCATTTCATACGTGCCGCGACTCGCAATGATCTGCTGCGCGCCCTCTTCGAAATACGCCGATGCGCCGAGCACGCGCACCGCGTGGTAGTGCGACAGGACGACGTATTTGATCGGCTTGTCGGTGACGCTGCGGATCTTCGCGATCAGGTCTTGCGCCATTGCCGGCGTCGCGGTGGTGTCGACGATCAGCACGCCGTCGTCGCCTATCACGACGCCCGAGTTCGGGTCGCCCTCCGCCGTGTACGCATACGCGTTCTCGGACAGCTGCGTCCACGTGATCTTCTTTTCTTCGAGGTCGGCTTGCGATGCGAATGCCTTGGCCATGCTCGTCTCCGTTGATTGAGGGGCGACGGGCGAGACGCGGCGCGCTGGCGCAGCGGTAGTGAGGTGTCTCGTCCTGTCTGATTGGAATGATGTCCGGCGACTATCAGGCCGGAGTGATTTCATCTTAGACTCTGCCGATTATTTGTCAATAGCGAAACGTATCGCTATACGCTAATTTCTCGTATACCCTGGGCAGTTCAGGGCTCGAACGGGCCGAAGGTTGGCGTTCGTTTAACATGGACCTTTTTTTCCGATACAGGCGACGTGAGCGGCATGGCGAAGACGGCAAAAGACGACGAGGCGACAGGTTCGGGCAAGCAGCAACGCGGCATCCAGAGCGTCGAGGTCGGCGGACGGGTGCTGCATGCGCTCGCGAGAGCACGCACGCCGCTCGCGCTGTCCGATCTCGCGACGAGCGCCGACATCGCGCCCGGCCAGGCGCATGCGTATCTCGTGAGCCTCACGCGGCTCGGCCTCATCAAGCGCGATGAACTGTCGGGACGCTACGAGCCGGGGCCGCTGTCTTTAAGGCTTGGCCTGATGCAGCTGGCGAACCAGCCGGCGTTTCGCGCCGCCGTGCCGCGCGTCGCGGCTTTGGCGGAAGAAATTGGATTCAGCGTTGCGATCTGCACGGTGGCGCCGCAAGGCCCGACCATCGTTCGATACGAACATGCGGGGTTTCCGCTGCATGTGAACCTGCACGTGGGCACGGTGATGTCGTTGCCCGCGACATCGACGGGACGCGTGTTCTGCGCGCACCTCGCGCCCGAGACCTTGCAGACGATGTGGGCGAACCAGTCGGGCGGCGCGGGCGAGATCGTGGCGCCTTCGGAGCGCAAAGCATTCGACGCGACGCTCGCGGCGATCCGCGAGCGCGGCATCGAACGCGGCATCGATGCGCCCAGCCCCGGCATCAGCAGCCTTGCCGCGCCGGTGCTCGATGCCCACGGGCAACTGTGTCTCGCGCTGACGGTGATCGGGCCGAGCGGCGCGATCGATGTGAACTGGGACGGACCCGTCGCGGGCGCGCTTCGACAGGCGGCACGTGACATCGGCGCGGATATCGCGGCGGATTGAACATGAAAGAAGCACTCGAAAACACATCGTCCGAGAATGCCGACGCGAAACAGCAGCGCGGCATCCAGTCGCTCGACAGTACGGGCGAACTGCTAACGGCTTTGGTCGCGGCGGGCAAGCCGTTGTCGCTGCGCGATCTCGCCGCGGCAGCGGATATGCCGCCTGCGAAGGCGTTTCCTCATCTGGTGAGCCTGCAGAAGATCGGCCTGTTGAGCCGCGATGCGTCCGGCTGTTTCGAAGCGGGGCCGCTCGCGCTCGAACTCGGGCTGATCGGTTTGCAGCGTCTGTCGCCGACCCGCGAGGCCGAGCCGGAAATCGTCGATCTCGCGGTGACGACGGGCATGAGCGTCGCGATGGCCGTGCTCGGTCCGCTCGGGCCAACTGTCGTGCGGCTCGAAGAATCCGCGCGGCCACTGCATGTGAGCTTGCGCGTCGGTACGGTGATGTCGCTCGTGAACACGGCGATTGGCCGCGTGTTCGCCGCCTACGTCGCCGACGATGTGCGCCAGGGTCTGCTTGCGCAAGATCATCTACGGCTGGCAGGCGCGTCGGCCTCGGATACGCACGATGCAAAGCTCGCGCCGCCGTATGCGGAACGTCTCGCGCAAATTCGCGAGCAGGGCATCGACACCGCGCTCAACAGGCCGATCCCAGGCATCAGCACGCTGGCCGCGCCCGTGTTCGATCACACCGGCAGCATCGTGCTGGTGATCGCGTTGATGGGCACGGCGGGAAGTTTCGACAGCGATACACAAGGTGGCGCCGCGCAAACGTTGCTGGCGGCGACGCAAAGATTGTCGCGAAGGTTTGGGTACGTGCAGGGCTGAGCGCGCTGTGAAGACTATTGCGCCCCATCCTCCGCCGCCGCATCCGTCTCCTGCGACAGCCGCGCCTTCGCATGGCGCATCTTCTCCAGCGTGTGCGGCTCCAGCCGCAACGCGACGCCAATCGCAAGCGCATCCATCACACACAGATGTACGAGCCGCGACACGCCCGGCGTGTTCGGATCGATAGGACTCGGCACGCGCAGCAGCAGCGGAATATCGACGAGCCACGCCAGCCGCGAGCCGACATTGGTCAGCGCGATCGTCGTCGCGCCGCGCTCCTTCGCAATCTGCATGCTCTCGTTCACTTCGACGCTGCGGCCCGAGTGCGAAATGGCGAACGCGACATCGCCGGGTTCGAGCAGGCCCGCGTAAAGCCGCTGCAAATGCGCATCCGTGAAAGCGCTCGCGGCGATATCGAGCCGCAAAAAACGCAACGCCGCGTCTTGCGCGACGAGTCCCGAACCCGAGCCGACACCGAAGAAATACACGCGCCGCGCGCTCGCCAGCGCCGCGAGCGCAGCATTCACCGCAACAGGATCGATTGCGCTGCGCGCCTGCGTGATGCCCTCGACAGCCGCTTCGCCGACCTTGTCGATCAGCGTCTGCGTGTCGTCGCCCCGCGCCACGGCCGTCGACGCATACGGCATCCCACCCGCGACGCTCTGCGCAAGCTGCATCTTGAAGTCGCGCAAACCATGCGCGCCCACCGCGCGGCAAAAACGCGTGACGGAAGGCTCCGACACGTCCGCGCGTTGCGCAAGCTCGGTGATGCTCGCGCGCATCGCGAAGTCGACATCGGACAGCACCATGTCGGCGACCTTGCGCTCGGCGGGCCGCAGCGACTCGAGCGCGCTGCGGATGTGAGGAATCAGGTTCGGTGCGGACACCCGTGCGTTCCTTTGGATGGAAGATGAATCAGCGGCATGTCATCGGTGCCGGTCTGATGCTGTCAGCCCAGTCGGTTGCCGCTCTCCGTGTCGAACAAATGCGTGTGCTGATCCGGAAAGCGCACCGTCACGCGCTGGCCCGGCTCGATCGACGCGCGCTGGCGCATCGTCACGCACCATGCCGCGCCGCCGATCTTGCCGTACAGATGCGTCTCCGCGCCCGTCGGCTCGACGACCTCGACATCCATCGGAATGCCTTCATTCGACGCTTCGATATGCTCGGGCCGCACGCCGAGCGTGACCTTCGCGCCCGGCTGCGCTGCCGCCTGGCTCACACCGTGCAGCGGAATCTGCACGCCGTCCGCGAGTTTCAGTGCGACGCCGTTCGGCGCGCTCACCACTTCGCCCTCGGCGAAATTCATCGAAGGCGAGCCGAGAAAGCTCGCGACGAACAGATTCGCCGGCCTGTCATAAAGTTCCAGCGGACGCCCGATCTGCTCGATGCGCCCCGCGTTCATCACGACGATACGGTCGGCCATCGTCATCGCTTCAATCTGGTCGTGCGTGACGTAGATCACTGTGTTCTTCAGCCGCTGATGCAGCGCCTTGATCTCCGTGCGCATCTGCACGCGCAGCTTTGCATCGAGATTCGACAGCGGCTCGTCGAACAGGAACAGCGACGGCTCGCGCACCACCGCGCGGCCCATCGCGACACGTTGGCGCTGGCCGCCCGACAGCGCGCGCGGCAGGCGGTCCAGATAGCTGCTGAGATTCAGCATCTTCGCCGCGGCTTCGATGCGCGGCTTGAAACTCGTCGACGCTTCCTTGCGGATACGCGGACCGAACGCGATGTTGTCGTACACGGACAGATGCGGGTACAGCGCGTAGCTCTGGAACACCATCGAGATATTGCGCTGCTGCGGCGGCAAGCCGTTCGCGCGCGTGCCGCCGATCATCAGATCGCCGCCGCTGATTTCCTCGAGGCCCGCCACCATCCGCATCAGCGTGCTCTTGCCGCAACCGGACGGGCCGACCAGCACGACGAACTCGCCGTCGTCGATATGCAGGTCGATGCCGTGCACGACCTGCGTGTCGCCGTAACGCTTGTAGATGCCGCTCAGTTGCACTGCTGCCATGCTGTCCTCATCGTCGGTTGCGGTTGTGTCGCGTGTTTCGGGCGCTTTTACTCAGGCGCTACAGCGATTCGAGCGTCAGTTCTTCGGCCATCAGCCGGTTGCCCGCCATCAGCCCGCCATCGACGGGCAACACCACGCCCGTAATCACGCGCGCCATCGGCGACGCCAGAAACAGCACGGCGTCGGCGATATCGTCAGGCGTCGCGAAGTCGCGCAGCGGATACCACTTCTTCAGGTCCTCGAACACCTGCGGATTCTTGTCGACGCGCGCCTGCCATGCCTGTGTCTTCACCGTGCCCGGACACACGATGTTCGCGCGAATCCCGTAGCGGCCAAGCTCGATCGCCAGCGCTTTTGTGTAGCTGATCAGCCCCGCTTTCGCCGCGCTGTACGCGGGATGGCCGAGCGCCGCCAGGCCGTTCACGGAACCGATCAGCACGATCGATCCGTGCTGGCGCTCGATCATCGACGCGCGCACCGCCTCGACCGTGTGATACGTGCCGTTCAGGTTCAACTCGACGTCGCGCCGCCAGCTCGCGGCGTCCGTCTTCGCGAGCGTCAGTCCTTGCGCCGCGCCAGCGTTGGCAACGAGCACATCGACGGGACCGCGTTTTTCGACTGCCTGCGCGACCGCTACGCGCACGGCGTCGGCGTCGCACAGATCGACGGCGATGGGCGTCACGCTGTCGGCGCCCAGTTCCGCAGCCAGTTTCTCCAGCGCGGCCGCGTCGACATCGAGCGCGAGCACCGTCGCGCCGTCCTGCACGAAACGCCGGCACAACACGCTGCCGATCCCGCCGCACGCTCCCGTCACCAGCACGACACGCTTCATGTCCTGTCCTCTTTGCGATGTTCACAACTGCGGGCGGCCTTTTCCGTCCAGCCAAAAGCCGCGCCCGCTTGTAAATTTCCTACATATTGCACATTTACACGGTCTGCCAGCCATCCGGACGCTTTCCAGGGCAAACACCCCGCAACGCACAAAAAGCCCATCCTTTACAGCATGTTATGCGCAAAACCGTCCGATAAAAAATATGGTCAGCCCTACGTGACAAGCTTTTTTTTCGTGTGTAGGATTTTTTCAAACAATTTAACCCAAGCGGCCGGCAACGGCGGCAGACCACCCCAGGAGAGACGAAATGTCGTTGCATGCACGTGCTTCCCTTACGCTCGGCAAAGTCGCCGCAGCGCTCGCGTTTGCAGGTCTTGCCCTATCGGCGAACGCCGATACGGTGCGTGTGACGGTCGCGCATTACAGCGACGCGACGGCACCGTACTTCGAAAAAATGGCCCGCCAGTTCGAAAAGGCCAACCCCGGCACCACGATCAAGATCGAGGACGTGAACTGGGACACGCTTCAACAGAAGCTGCAAACGGATATCTCGGGCAACGCCAACGCCGATCTCGCGATCGTCGGCACGCGCTGGCTGCTCGACTTCGTGAAGGACGACGTCGCCGAGCCGCTCGACCCGTACATGGACGCGAACTTCAAGAACCGCTTCATTGGCCCGTTCCTCGCGCCCGGCCAGATCAACGGCAAGACCTACGGCCTCCCGATCGCCGCTTCGGCACGCGCGCTGTACTACAACAAGGATCTGCTCGCGAGCGTCGGTTATCCGAATGGCCCGAAGACGTGGAATGACGTGATCGATGCGTCGAAGAAGCTGAAGGCGAAGGGCGTTGCCGGTTTCGGCCTGCAAGGCAAGGAAATCGAAACCGACGTGTACTACTACTACGCGCTGTGGACCAACGGCGGCGACGTGCTGAACAAGCAGGGCAAGGCCGGTTTCGATTCGCCGGCGGGCATCAAGGCGGCGACGCTGTACAAGTCGATGATCGATCAGGGCCTGACGCAGCCGGGCGTCACGGGCTACAGCCGTGAAGACGTGCAGAACCTCTTCAAGCAGGGCCGTGTCGCGATGATGATCTCCGCGCCGTTCCTCGCGAAGCAGATCAAGAAGGAAGCGCCGAACCTGAAGTACGGTATCGATCCGCTGCCCGTCGGCACGAATGGCGCGACGTATGCCGTCACCGATTCGATCGTGATGTTCAAGAACTCGAAGGTGAAGAAGGACGCCTGGAAGTTCCTCGACTATCTGTTCACGAAGGAACCGCGCGTCGAGTTCACGAGCACGGAAGGTTTCCTGCCGACCACCAAGGCCGAGGCCGCCGACCCCGCATTCAACGATGCGGACACGAAGGCCTTCATCGCGCTGCTGCCGCAAGCGCGCTTCGCGCCGACCGTGTCGGGCTGGGAAGACACCGCGAAGGCCGTGACCAACGCGATGCAGGCCGTCTACCTCGGCAAGTCCAAGCCTGACGATGCGCTGAAACAGGCCGCAAGCCAGGCGAATCAGGCGCTTGGTCAGTAACGCGCGGTTTGATGATCTGTTGATGTAGTACTGGAAGCCGCATCGGTTTTAGGCCGATGCGGCTTCGCATTCGATAAGCGCAGTGCTTTCAAGCAAAGCGCCGCCGGCCCATTCCGTCCCGAGGGCTTCATGAGTTCCAATGCCCAAGCATCCGTCGATCGAGCACGCATGAGCCGTTCCATTTCGCCACGCGCCGCCGCGCCCTGGTGGCTGATCGCGCCGAGTCTGATCCTCGCGCTGTTCATCATCAGTTACCCGATCTTCAACATCGTGTATCAGTCGGTACACGATGTCTCGCGCTTCGGCGCGATTCGCGATTTCACCGGCTTGAAGAACTTCTTCACGGTGTTCGCCGACCCCGTGTTTCTCGATTCGCTGCGCCGGACCATCGTGTGGACGGCAGCCGTCGTCGGCGGCACGGTGATCATTTCGGTGCCCGTTGCGCTGGTGCTGAATCAGGATTTCCACGGTCGCGGCATCGCGCGCACGATCATCATGCTGCCGTGGTCCGTGTCGCTGACGATGACGGCCGTCGTCTGGCGCTGGGCGTTCAACGACGACTACGGCATGGTCAACGTGACGCTGCAGCGGCTTGGGTTGATCGGCGGTCCGATTCACTGGCTGGCGACGCCCGAACTGGCGTTTCCCGTCGAGATCGCAGTCGGTATTCTCGTGTCGATACCGTTCACGGTGACGATCCTGCTCGGCGGCCTGTCGTCCGTGCCGGGCGACATCTACGAGGCCGCGCGCATCGACGGCGCGAGCGCGTGGCAACAGTTCCGTCAATTGACCTTGCCCTTGCTGCGCCCGTTCGTGAACATGGCGATCCTGCTCAACGTGATCTACGTGTTCAACTCGTTCCCGATCATCTGGGTGATGACGCAAGGCGGCCCCGACAACGGCACACATATTCTCGTCACCTATCTGTACGAACTCGGCTTCAGGCTCGGACGTCCGGGCCAGGCGGCGGCCGTGTCGCTCGTCATGCTGATCATGCTGTTCGTGTTTTCGGTGCTGTATCTGCGCATTCAGCCGTCGAAAGAAGGAGAGCCCGCATGAACGCGAAGATGAAACGCACCGTGTGGTGCTGGCTCGCGCTGTCGCCGCTTATCGTGGTCGTGTTGTTCCCGTTTGCGGTGATGTTCTTCACCGCGCTGAAACCTGCGAACGAAGTGTTCGTCTATCCGGCGCGCTGGCTGCCGATGCACTGGCAATGGCAGAACTTCGTCGACATGTGGACGGCCGCGAACTTCGGCGTCGCCTTGCGCAACAGCACTGTCATCAGCCTGCTGTCGACGGCGCTCGCGCTCGCCGTCAGCCTGCCCGCCGCGTATGCGCTCGCGCGCTTTCCGTTTCGCGGGCGCGGGCTGTATCGACAGTTTCTGCTCGTCACGCAGATGCTTTCGCCGATTCTGCTCGTGGTCGGGCTGTTCCGTCTCGCCGCGATGATTCCGTATGGCGACGGCAATCTCGTCGACTCGAAGATCGGCGTGATCGTCTCGTATGCGGCGTTCAATATCGCCTTCGCCGTGTGGATGCTGTCGTCGTATTTCCAGACCGTGCCGCGCGATCTCGAAGAATCCGCGTGGCTCGAAGGATGCAGCCGCACACGCGCCGTGTTCAAGGTGTTTCTGCCCCTCGCGGTGCCCGCCATCGTCGTGACGGCCATCTTCACGTTCATCAATGCGTGGAACGAGTTCGCCGTCGTCTACACGCTGATCCGCTCGCCCGAGAACAAGACGCTCACCGTGCAGGTCACGGATATGGTGGCGGGCAAGTACGTCGTCGAATGGCATCTGGTGATGGCCGCGACGCTGTGCGCGACGTTGCCGGTGTCGATCGTGTTCGCGTGGCTGCAGCGCTATCTCGTGAAGGGCCTCGCACTCGGCGCGGTCAAGTAAGCCCTCTCCTTTCTGTCACACAAGGGCCGTCGCGCCGCGGCGGCCCTTCGTCTGCGCCCTTTCCTGCCGCCTTGTACAGTGGTTCCGCAACAGCGCAGAAGTGGTTACCTCAAATTGGTAAAAATTGGCCATTTTCTACGGCCAGTTTCACGCCTAATCTTCATGTGTCGCGCAGATCAATGCGCACTCTCACTGAGGAAACGATCATGGAACAACGTCTCGACTTCTACAAAGCTAACCCACACGCAATCAAGGCGATGCTCGCGCTCGAAGAGCGCATCGGCAAGAGCGACCTCGAAAAGTCGCTGACGGAACTGGTCCGCCTGCGCGCATCGCAGATCAACGGCTGCGCGTTCTGCGTCGACATGCACACCGCCGACGCACGCAAGGGCGGCGAGACGGATCGGCGTCTGGCGACGGTCGTCGTATGGCGTGAAACGCCGTTCTTCACGGCGCGCGAACGCGCGGCACTGGAATGGACGGAAGCCGTGACGCTGGTCTCCGAGAATCACGTGCCGGACGCTGTGTGGGAAGCCGTGAAGCCGCATTTCAGCGAGGCCGAACTGGTCGACCTGACGCTGCTGATTTCGGCGATCAATGCATGGAACCGCTTCGCGATTTCGTTCCGCAAGACGCCGGCGTAAGGCGCCTGTCGAGCGTTTCGGGCGGCGTGTGAAGAAAGCGGGCATCGATGCCCGCTTTTTTACGTCGAACAGACTTTGACTTCGCGCCGAACCTCCGCAAAATCGGACAATCCTGACGAGCGCTGAAGACAGATCTGATTAACGAAGCTCACTGCTGTCAATACAGTCCTCCGTACGATGACACCTTGATGAACGGTGCATCGTGATCTTCAGATAACAACGGAGCATTTGACATGAAAGTGAAATCTGCATTACTTGCGTTGCTCGCTTCATCGATGTTGTCGTGTTTCGCGCAGTCCGCATCGGCAGCACCGAACGCGCTGGAAGGGCAACCTTTCGCGATGAAATCGGACGGGCCGAAAAGCGCTTCGGTCGCCGATCAGACACTCGCATTCGGCTACTGGATTTGCGATCCCAGCTGGGATCCTTCGGATTGCTACTGGCTTCCGGGCGATTAAAGAACCCGCACTGAACGAATGAAGCGCGACACCCTGCAAGCACTCAAGCTTGCAGGGTGTTTTCATTTCCCGGCCAGGCCCGTGGGCCTGCGTTCGGCCAGCATTGGCGCTATGCTAATGGACCCACTCACCAGGAACACGCTCATGAAAACGACCACAGGCTCCATGATCACTTTCAGCCGCCCAGACGGTAAACAACTGCAAGGTTATCTGGCTACGCCCGAGAAAACAGATGGCGCGCCCGCAGTGGTCGTCATTCAGGAATGGTGGGGCTTGAACGACCAGATTCGCGGCGTCGCAGATCGCCTCGCGGCAGCTGGTTACTTGGCGCTCGTGCCCGATCTGTATCGCGGCAAGTCGACGGTCGAAGAGGAAGAAGCGCATCACCTGATGGACGGACTCGATTTCGGCGATGCCGCATCGCAGGACGTTCGCGGCGCGGCGCAGTACCTCAAGCAGCGCTCGGGCCGCGTGGCCGTGATGGGCTATTGCATGGGCGGCGCGCTGACCCTGCTCACGCTGGGTCAAAGCCCGGAAGTATCGGCAGGCGTCGTGTTCTACGGCTTCCCTCCGCTCGACTATATCGACGCGTCGAAAATCAAGGTGCCGGTTATCGGGCATTACGCGACGCAGGACGCGTTCTTCCCGATCGCGACGGTCGAAACGCTCGAATCGAAGCTGCGCGACGCGAACGTCGATGTCGAGTTCCATCGCTATCTCGCGCATCACGCGTTCGCCAACGAAACAGCCGTCGGCTTCAGCCGCATCGCCGGCACGCAGTTCGACCCGGTGTGGTCCGAAATGGCGTGGGATCGGACGCTGACCTTTCTGGGGCGCAAGCTCTGGGAGAAGTAAAAGTCGCAGCGCGCGATGTGCGCGCGTGAAAAGCGTGTTCGGGTCCGCCCGGCGGGCGCAGTTCACCGCGCCCGTCGCGGATACCTCAACAGATCATCGGCAACGGGCACGGCGGCCAGCACGAGCAACAGCGCCGCGAGGGGCAGCGTCGCAATGAATCCCACCTGTTTGAACGCAATCGCGCCGGCAAGCCCGCCCGCGAGAAACATGCCGAGCAGCGAGGCGAGCAAACCGAGCCGCCGCATATCGGCGCCGACGTAAGCCGCTTCCGTCGACGGCACGCCCCGGTTCCAGTACAAGCCCTTGCCGATTTCGATGCCGAGATCCGTCACGAGTCCCGTGACGTGCGTCGTGCGGATTTCCGCTTTCGATATCTTGGTGATCATCGCGTTCTGCAGCCCCATCACGTAGCAAAGCAGCGTGACGGTGGCGGGCACGAACAGCAGACGGTGCTGCTCCAGGTTCGCGCCGAGCACGCCGAAGCACAACAGCAGTAGCCCTTCGAGCACGAGCGGCATCGCGTAGACGCTTTGCGTGCCTCGTCGTCGGCCCCAGTTGATCAGAATGGCCGAACTCGCCGCACCCGCGAGAAACGCGAAGATCGAACTCGCCGCCGACAGCACGAACGCGAGGTTGCCGAGCGCGAGATTGTCGGCGAGCGACGACACCATGCCGGACATGTGCGACGTGTATTGGCCGATCGCCAGAAAGCCGCCAGCGTTTGCAGCGCCGGCAATCCCGGCGAGCGCGAGGCCAAGCCGCCGGTTGGCGGCGTCAGTGCGAGCGGCCGAGGTAAAGCCGCGAAGATAGTCAACGGGCACGATGACGCCTGCAAAAGAAGGGAATTTCGACAATCCTACCTTCAAATGGCGCTTATCTCGTTTTTGATGCCCGACAACACCCTGCGATGATTTGTCGCAGGGCATCGTCGCCGCTGCGAGATCGTGCCCGTCCGGCCCGCGAGTTCGCCGTTCAGCGAACTCGCAAGGCCGTCAGTTCGCCAATCAGTCGTCGTAGTGACGATGCTTGTGCTTGCGCTTGTACGAACCGTGCGAACCGTAACCGCGCGAATAGTCGTCGGCGTACGAGTTGGAACGCGAGATGTTGCCGCCGAGCGCCGAGCCGGCGCCGCCGCCCAGCGCCGCGCCGACCAGGCCGCCTCCGCGCCCGCCCATCGCGTTGCCCGCCGCGGTGCCTGCACCGCCACCGAGCGCGCCGCCGATGATCGCGCCCGTGCGCTCACGGCGGTTCGACGTGACCGCGCCACCCGCGCCGCCACCCACCGCGCCGCCGATCACGGCGCCCGTGCTACCGCCCACTGCGCCGCCCAATGCCGCGCCGGCGACGCCGCCGAGCGCGCCGCCAAGCGCATTGTTCATATCGCCAGCCATCGCCGGCAACGAGGCCGCAGCCGTCAGCGCTGCAATGGCCACCATCTGAATGATTCGCTTCGACATAGTTTGATCTGTAGTTTTTGAGACGGGCCGAGTATAACCAACGCCCTGAAAGGCATTCGTAACACCGGTCATTCCTCCCGGTAAGAGGTGTAACAATTTCCGCCCGCTTTGGGGCGACTGGCCCGCCAGATAAGGCGCGCGCGGCTTTCTGAGCCATCGTTGCGCTCAGCAGGACACACTTTTTCGTCGCTCAACGTTGTGCAGCGACGACGTGCGCTTGAATCTTCCCGTCGATTGCGTTAGCCCCGAAACGTTCGCGAAGGGCGGCTGCGCAAACTGCGGTCGCTTCGTCGAGCGTCGCGCCCGGGCGGCTCTCGATTTCGGCGCGCATCGGCGTCCCCTGGCAGAACGCGATCGCGGCTGCCTGCGCCGACGCCGCGCCGCTGCGTTGCGCGATCGTCTCGATGCGCGGCGGCGGCGCATCGAAGCCACCGTTCGCGAGGTCGCGCGCAATGATGTTGGTGTCCCAATAGCCGTGCGGCACGCGCTGCATGAACCGCGGCGGGTCCGCCGCATATAGCTTGCCGAGCGCGTCCGAAACCGTATCGGCAAACGTGTTCTCTTCGATGCGATCCCAGACGTTGAACAGCAGCACGCCGCCGCTTCGCAGCACGCGCCGCGCTTCGGCATACGCACGCGCCTTGTCGGGAAAAAACATGGCGCCGAACTGGCAGACGATCAGATCGAAGCTTGCGTCGCCGAATGGCAGGTGCGTCGCATCCGCCTGCTGCCATGTCACGGGCCTGCGCGTGCCGAGCGTTGCGGCGCAGTCGAGCATCGCCTGATTGAGATCTGTCGCGATGATTTCGACATGCTCGGGCAGCGCCTCCGCCAACGCTCGCGTGACGACGCCCGTGCCCGCCGCGATTTCGAGCACGCACGACGGTTGAACCGACGCCGCCCTGCTGGCGAGATCGCGTGCGTAGGGTTCGAAGATCATCGGCACGAGGTAGCGCTCGTAGATTTCAGGGATCGAGCCAGTGAAACCCGTGTCGTTGGATGTGCTCATCGGACGCCTCCGTTCCGCGCGATTGACGCAAAGCCCATGTGGACAGCTTAGACGCGCGCCTTCGCTGCGCCACCGTTTTTGCACTATACTTAGCCTTATGGCTAACTATCATGGCGAAATAAGCGAGGTGTTCCAGGCGCTGTCCGATCCGACCCGTTGCGCGATCGTCGGCATGCTCGGGCGCGGCGCGCAGACCGTCTCGGTGCTGGCCCAGCCGTTCGACATGGCGTTGCCGTCGTTCATGAAACACGTCGCCGTGCTGGAGCACAGCGGTCTGATCCGCACGCGCAAGATCGGCCGCGCGCGCACCTGTGAACTGATGCCCGCGAAGCTGACGGAAGTCGAAACCTGGCTGGCCGCGCAGCGCGCCGCGTGGGAAGCACGATCCGACCGGATGGTCGAATTCGTCGAACAGCTTCATCAAGAGGAGCAAGCTGATGTCAACCCAACCCGTCGAAAGCGCTGACACGAACGATCTCGTCATCACGCGCGTGCTGCGCGCACCGGTTGCTGCGTTGTGGCGCGCGTGGACCGAACCGGACCTGCTGAAGGAATGGTGGTGCCCGAAGCCCTGGACCACTGAAGTCCGCGCGTTCGATCTGCGGCCGGGCGGCGCCTTCCACACCTTCATGCAAGGTCCCGATGGCGGCACGAGCGACAACCCCGGCTGCTTTCTCGAAGTCGCCCCGCAAGCGCGCATCGTGTTCACGTCGATGCTCACGGCGGGCTGGCGTCCCAACACGCCCTGGCTCGGCTTCACCGCCGACATCGCCATGTCCGGGGAAGGCGAAGGCAGCCGCTACATCGCGCGCGTCATGCATCCCGATGCCGCGACGCGCGACCGGCACGAGCAACTCGGCTTCTTCGACGGCTGGAACACCTGCATCACGCAACTCGACGAATTCGCGCTCACGCTAGGCCGGGCGTAAGCACCGGCGCGTGAGCGGGCCTCGCGCGCTGAACGTCAAACGGTATCAGTGGCCAGAGGCGCCTTCATCGCGCGGCGGTGCCGGGTGAACGGAGAACGACCGTACATCGACGTCTCAGCAGGCGTTCAACCCGCCTCGACCATTCCCCACTTCATAGCCGGCCCTCGCGAAGTCTCTTCCGCATATCGCGCGGGCGCGCCCGGCACCGCGCGAACGCGCGCAGGCGTGCGCGACAAGCGGTACGGCACCTTAAGAATCGGCCAGAATGCGCCGCTCGCATCGCGTGCGACGCTCAGCACGTCCGCGAGAAAATCGCCGTCTTCGATCAGTTCATCGACACGCGCAACAGGCACCGCGCTGACGCCTGCGTTTGCCAGCGCGGCAACCGCCGAGGCCCGCGACAGCGACCCGCACCGCTCGCGCCTGGCGCAAGCCGCGAGCGCAGCCACATCGAAACGCTCATCGCTTTCGAGCCACACATGTCCGTCGATGCACGCGACAGCGATCCCCTCCCATGCGGGATTGCCCGACGCAAACAGCGCGCACCAGGCCGCCACGTCCTGCATCGATATTTCGACGAAGGTCCCGGCCTGCCGCGCGGGATCGGCGAGGAGCGCGACGATTGCCAGCAGCGCAGCCTGCCCGCCCAGAATGTCCGCGCCCGATGCGCCGAGCTTCACGGGCTGGCCATTGCCGCGCGTCAGGTCCATGAGGCCGCCCATCGCCTGGATGACCGTGTCGAACGCGGGCCGCGCCGGGTAGGCAGACGCGATGCCGAAACCCGAGATCGAGCAATAGATCAGGCGCGGGTTGATCTCGCCAAGCGCCTCGCGTCCGAAACCGAGCTTTGCGAGCGCACCCGGCCGCAGATTCTCCACGAGCACATCGGCATCGGCGAGCAGTGTGCGCAGATGCGCGCGGTCGGCCGGCTGCTTCAGATCGAGCGCCAAGGTCTGCTTGTCCGTGTTGTTGAGCGCGAAGAAGTAGCTCGTGCCCGCCTGCCCCGGCGTCCATGCGCGCGCGACCTCGCCGTCGGGCGGCTCGATCTTCACGACGTCCGCGCCCAGCGCCGCCAGATGCTTGCCGACCAGCGGCGCCGTCGTGTACTGCCCGATCTCGACGACCTTGATACCGGCAAGCGGCCCGGCGTCGCAGGAGCGCACTGTGCTTTCGACGCCTGTACGCGCCGCTAAAGATGCGTCGTCCGTCAAGCGCGACATGCCGAAGATCGACACCTGCCGATACGTCTCGCCATCGATCCC
Organism: Paraburkholderia largidicola; assembly: GCF_013426895.1. Classification (NCBI taxonomy): domain Bacteria; kingdom Pseudomonadati; phylum Pseudomonadota; class Betaproteobacteria; order Burkholderiales; family Burkholderiaceae; genus Paraburkholderia; species Paraburkholderia largidicola. Next base: position 1,676,160 of record NZ_AP023175.1, read on the forward strand.
GCGCGCGTCGATCTGCGCCGCCGCATCCGCGTGCCGCATGCGGAAGTTCGGCTCGCTGGACAGTCCCGCGACGGACACGATCGGTCCGGCCGCCACGCCAATCTGTTCGCACAGTTGCGAGCATGCGTCCGTCGTCAGCGTGGACGTCCACGTTTCGATCAGCGCATCGAGTTCATCGACATTCGACACACGCCCTTGCAACGTGTCGAAGCGCGGCTCGTCGAGTTGCGGCACGCGCGCCGCGCGCTTGATCTTGCGCCACTGCTCTTCGGTGCTGGTGCAAATCAGCACCCAGCCGTCGAGCGTCCGATACGCATTCCACGGCGCGCAAGCTGGATGACGATTGCCGACGCGGCCAACCGTCCGTTGCGCGAACGCTGCGGGCAGAAACGTCGTGAGCGCGCTCGCCGCGCAGCCGAACAAGGTCACGTCGATGTTCTGCGCGATGCCGTGCAGGCGCTTCACGCGTACGGCCGCCGCAATCGACGCGCACGCATACAGCGCCGCCGATATCTCCGTGAACGGCACGCCGATGCGCACCGGCTCGCCATGCGCAAAGCCCGTCGTGTCCATCAGGCCGCTGATCGCCTGGATCTGCGCATCGGATGCACGCATGCCCGATCGCGCGCCTTGTGGTCCCGTCGCGGTGATATCGCAAACGATATGCTTGCCCGCTGCCTTCATTTCCGCGATCGCGTTTCGTTCGCTCGCCGTGCTCACGTCCGATGAAACGACGAACACGTCATACGCGAAGCCATTCGCTGGCTGCGCCTGCGCAAATGTGACTTGCGCCCCGGCGCGTTCGAGCAGCGTCGCACCGAGCCTCACGGCCTGGCGCGAGCCCCAGGCCAGAATTTGCACACCGTCCAGCATGGTTGTCTCCTTCAGTCCCACCAGTTGCCTTTGAATCAACGATACGGCGCGCAACAGGCGCGCTCAAACGACATTTGCTGCGCACTCGATTGAGTTTTGCTGACGCCAATGCAACCGCGAATGCGGACGCGCTTCTACGTAGCAATCCCGGCATGCAGCGTGCAAAGCGCGTGCTACCATTTTTCGATGCGAACCCTTCCGTCACTCAACGCACTGCGCGCCTTCGAGGTCTGTGGCCGCCTGCTCAGCGTGCAGCTCGCCGCGAACGAACTCAACGTCACGCCCGCGGCTGTCAGCCGGCAGATCAAGCTGCTCGAAGACCAGCTCGGCGTGCTGCTGTTCGAGCGGGGTCATCGCGCGATCGCACTGACGCCGATGGGCGAGCGCTACCTCGCCGACGTCGTGCGCGGCTTCGAAACGCTGCGCACCGCGACGATCAATCTCACGGAAGCCCGCCGCCGCCGCACGCTGAAGATTCGCGGCTACACGACGTTCTCGATGAACTGGCTGCTGCCGCGTCTGTCGACGTTTCATCGCGAGCATCCCGATATCGAAGTCAGTCTCACCACCTCGCTGCAACCCGTCGACTTCAACACTGAAGACGTCGACGCGGCGATCCGCCTCTCACATGCGCCATCGTCCGATCTCGGTTACGACCGGCTCGTACCGAACGAACTCGTGCCCGTGTGCAGCCCCGAGTTCCTGCGCGCGCATCCCGATCTCGCCGATGCCACGCCTGAGGCGCTGCGCAACGTGCCCTTGCTGCATTCGCTGGCGCGCCGCGAAGACTGGGCCAAGTGGCTCGACGCGGCGGGCGTGCGCGGCGTCAATCCGCTGAGCGGACTCAGCTACGAAAGCTCGATCCTCGCGTACTTCGCGGCGACGCAAGGCGTGGGCGTTGCGATGGCGCAGCGCGTGCTCGTCGCCGATCAGTTGCGCGACGGCACGCTCGTGATGCCCTTCTCGTTCGTGCTCGACCAGGGCGCCTACACCTACTACCTGATCTATCCGCGCGAGCATCTGTCGAATGCCGAGTTCGCTGCGTTCCGCAACTGGCTTTTGTCGATTGGCGAAGCGCCTGACGCGTCTAGCGGCCCTTGAATTGCGGTTTACGCTTTTCGGCGAAGGCCTTACGCCCTTCCACGCGATCTTCCGAATCGCGCATCGCGCCCCACGCCAGCTCGGTAAATTCGAGCGCTTGCGCCAACGGCACATTGCTGCTCGTTTCCGCGACCTTCTTGATCATCTGCACGGCAAGCGGACCATTCGATGCAATCGCGCGCGCGAGCTCGCGCGCCTTGTCCATCAGCGCTTCGGGCTCGACGACATCGGATATCAACCCGATCCGCTCCGCGTATGCCGCGTCGATCTTGCAGCCCGTCAGCAGCATCTTCATCGCGATTGCGGAAGGCACCGCTTTTTGCAACGTCTGAATGCCGCATACGGCAGGAATGCTCGCGACGACAGCTTCGGGCAAACCGAACACCGCCTCCGTCGAGGCGATCCGCAAGTCGCATTGCAGCGCCAGTTCGAGTCCGCCGCCGAGGCAATAGCCGTTGATCGCGCCGATGACCGGCTTGAAGAGGCGCAGCGAGGTGAGATCCATCAGGCGCACATAGATGCCTTCGGCGGCAGCGCGGTCGATGGATCGCACGAACGACGAACTAAAGCTGGTCGAAGGCGGCAGCGTGTTCTTCAGATCCGCGCCGACGCAGAACGACTTGCGGCCTGCGCCCGTCAGCACGATTACGCGCACTTCATCGTCGTCGCGCGCTTCCGCCAGCGCGGCGCGCAAATCCTTGAGGCTGTCGAGGTCGAGCGCGTTGAGCGCTTCGGGACGGTCCAGGCTCACCGTCGCCACATGGTCCGACACGCTGTAGTGAATCGTCATGATGTGCTCCTCAAACGCTCGGTGACGACAGCGAACGGCCGCCGCACACATAAAGCGTCTGCCCCGTGATGTACGACGCTTCGCGCTGCGCGAAGAACAAGACGGCCTGCGCGATATCGTCGGGCGTGCCGATGCGCTGCACGGGCACCGACTTCTTCAGCCGCTCCTGAAGGTCCGCATCGAAGGCCTGAAACAACGGCGTATCGACGATGCCCGGCGCAATCGCGTTGACCGTGATGCCCGCGCTTGCCCATTCGAGCGCGAGACTGCGCGTCAGGCTCACCACGCCGCCCTTCGCCGCCGAATAGTTCGACTGCCCGACACCACCCAACCAGGCGCGCGACGAAATGTTCACGATGCGCCCATAGCGCGCGGCGCTCATATGCGCGAGCACGGCGCGGCAGCACAGAAACTGCGACTTCAGGTTCACGCCGATCACGGCATCCCAATCGTCGTCGCTCATCTTCGTGATGCGTTTGTCGCGCACGATGCCCGCGTTGTTCACCAGCACGTCGATCTGACCGAAGCGTTCGACGACAGCCTCGACTGCTTCGTTGACGGACGCGCTATTCGTCACATCGACGGGCAGCGCGATCACATCGGCACCCGCGGCGGCCAGCGTGCTGGCGGCGTGATCGAGCGCCGCGCGGTCGAGATCGAACAGCGCGATGCGGCGCCCGTTGCGAGCCAGCGCAGCCGCGATGCCGAAGCCGATACCCTTCGCGCCGCCCGTGACGATGGCGACTTCGGCGGCCGGGTTGTGAGGTGATGCGTTCATGACGTGTCTCCATGGAATGAAAAGCCTGTGCATCCCATGCTAGGGCGCACCACACCCCACGCTCAAACGACTTTTTTCGCGGCTTCAATTGACTTTCGCTCAATCGAAACCGCTCGCGTCCGCGCCTCGGCGGTCTGCGGCTTCGCTGCAAAAAATATCAATCGAAAGCGCAGAAAAAGTCGTTTGCGCGGCGCATCTGGCGAAACCTACGATGCGTCCATGTGCCGGATCAAGCGATACGTTCAGCACTTCTCACCTGCGTCGCGCAACCAGCGCGCGCTCACCACAAGAGACACGGAGACAGCATGGACACCATCCTTCCGGGCGTTGCGCACGAGGAATCCGCGACGCCGCTCACGCGAGCGCAGAGAAAAGCCATCGTGGCGGCGACGCTCGGCACGGTCGTCGAATTCACCGACTGGATCATTTACGCGACCTTTGCCGCGCTGTTCTCACGGCACTTCTTTCCCGCGAACAACGACCGCGTATCGCTGCTCTCCGCATTCGCGGTGTTCGCGGTCGGCTTCGTGATGCGGCCTATCGGCGGCGCGCTGCTCGGCGCGTATGCCGACCGGCACGGCCGCAAGAACGGCCTGGCGCTGTCGGTCGCATTGATGGCGGGCAGCTCGCTCGTGATCGCCGTGTGTCCCGGCTATGAATCGATTGGCATTGCGGCGCCGCTGATTCTCGTGCTCGCACGGCTCATTCAGGGCTTTGCGGCGGGCGGTGAGTTCGGCTCGGCGTCGACGTTCCTGATCGAATCATCCGCGCCTTCGCGGCGCGGCTTCGCGGGCTCGTGGCAACACTTCGCGGTCAATGCAGGCGTGCTGGTGGCGGCGTTGATCGGCGCGATCCTCACGTCGATGATCGATCATGCGGGCATGGCGAAGTGGGGCTGGCGCGTTGCCTTCACGATTGCCGGCCTGCTCGGCTTCGTTGCGTTGTGGGTCCGCCTTGCCGTCGCCGAAACCGATGCGTTCAAGAAGAGTGCCGCGACGCATCAACGCACGCGTCATCCGTTTCTCGAGATCGTTCGCGAGCATCCTCGCGCCGCGCTGCGCGTGATCGGCATCGCGATGGCGGGCAACCTCTGCATCTATCTGTGGCTCGTGCTGTTTCCGACGCTTGCGCATCTGCGCACGGGCCTGCCGCTGCATGACGCGTTCAACGCGAGCGTGATTTCGATCGTCGTCTCGCTGATTGCGATTCCGTTTATCGGCAAGTTGTCGGACCGCATTGGCCGCAAGCCCGTATTGCTCGTTTTCGCAGGCGGCTCGGCGCTGTTCGCATGGCCCGCGCTGCATTTCCTCAGCAACGACTTCTGGAGCGCCACCGCAATCGTCACGATCGGCATGCTGCTTTCATCGGGCTTCGCCGCAACCTGCGCGACGGTGATGGCCGAGCAGTTCCCGGCGCGAGTGCGTGCGACGGGTGTCGCGCTGCCCTATGCGGTATCGGCGGCGCTGTTCGGCGGGACGCTGCCTTACATCGTCACCGCGATGTCGAGTTCCGGTATGTCGCAATACCTGTGGGTCTACGTCGCAGCCGTGTGCACCGTGGGCTTCGTGGTCTATGCACGGATGCCGGAGACGCGCGGGAAGGTTCTGGATTGAGCGTTACTGAACGTTACTGAGCATTCGGCAGACTCGCTCGTCGTCACAGGTTCTGATGTTCGTTTATTGGAGGCAGCAATGCGCAAAGTGGTAATCGGCGGCGTCGGCATGACGTCCTTTGGCAAATTCCTGGAGCGGAATCTGAAGTCGCTCGCGGAAGAATCGGTCTCGCTCGCATTGAAGGATGCGCGCGTCAGCGTCGACGAGGTCGATCGCGTGTTTTTCGGCAATGCGGCGGCAGGCGTCGTCACCGGTCAGGAAATGATTCGCGCGCAGTCGTCGCTGCGTAATACGGGGCTCGACGGCAAGCCGATGTTCAACGTCGAGAACGCGTGCGCGTCGGGCAGTTCGGCGTTGAATCTCGCATGGCTTTCCGTTGCTTCGGGACAGTCGGAAACGGCGCTCGTGGTCGGTGTCGAAAAGCTCACGCACGAAGACAAGGCGATCTCGTTCGGCGCGTTCGCAAAAGCCGTGGATCTCGAAGAGCCGCTGCCCGAAGGCGTCACGACGGGAACGGGCTCACTCTTCATGGACCTCTATGCGGCCAAGGCGCGCAAATGGATGGAAAAGACGGGCGCCCAGGCGAGCGATTTCGCGCGCGTCGTCGTGAAGAGCCGCCGCGCCGGATCGCTGAATCCGCATGCGCAGTTTCGCAACGAGACGAGCGTCGAAGAAGTGCTCGCCAGCCGGATGGTCAGCGATCCGCTGACGCTCTTCATGTGCTCGTCGATCGGCGACGGCGGCGCGGCTGTGTTCATCTGCTCGGAACAATTCGCGGCGAAGCGCGACATTCGTCCTGTGTACATCCGCGCGAGTTCGATCGTGTCGGCGAAAGCGGATGGATCGGGCGAACTCGTCGCGGTGCGCGCAGCGAATGCGGCGTATGAACAGGCGGGCATCGGTCCGTCGGATGTGCATGTGGTCGAATTGCACGACGCCTCCGCGCCTGCCGAACTCATTCACTACGAGAACCTCGGTCTGTGCGCACCCGGCGATGCGCCGAAGCTGATTCGTTCCGGCGATACGGATATCGGCGGGCGGATTTCCGTGAATCCGAGCGGCGGCCTGTTGTCGCGCGGTCATCCTGTCGGCGCGACGGGCGTCGCGCAGATCGTCGAACTGACGCAGCAATTGCGCGGTCAGGCGGGCGCACGGCAACGGCCTGGGGCGAAGGTGGCGCTGGCCGAGAATAATGGCGGTCAACTGGCGGGGGATTCGGCGGTTGCGCTGGTGACGATTCTGTCGACTTGATTGCAGCTTGCTGTACCGTCGCGCCGCGTGAAGCACGCGGCGCGACGTCTGGATACGGCGCAATTTCACGCCACCGCACTCCCCCGCTTGCCAACCGGCAACTCGCGCACGACGACATACTCGGGATCGCGCCGCTGCCTCGCGAAGATCACCAGGATTTCACGCCACGCAGACCACAAGCCCCCATACGGTTGCGGCATCTGCTCAGCAACGGCCTCGTGAAATCTCGGCAGTGCATGAAACGGCACACTCGGGAACATGTGATGTTCAATATGGAAATTCATGTTCCAGTACAGCAGGCGCACAACCGGATTCAGCTTCACGGTACGGCTGGACACGCGATGATCGAGCACGTTCTCCTTCAGGCCCGTATGCTGGGTCAACGCGCACAGCTCATGCAACCAGGTTCCATAAGCACGCGCCAGAAACAGAAACACGATAGGCAACCAGCTATGCGCAAGCACGGCCCAAACGAACACAGCGACATAGCACGCAAGCAGCACACGCGAGTTATCGCACATCTTCTTGTACTCCGCCTCGGGCACGACCTCTTTCGCGCCCTTCGTGATAATGCCGAAGCTGTGCAGAAAGACCGCGCCGAGAAACTGCACGCCATGCGATACGCGCACGAAATCCGTCATCAGTTTTATATAGCTATGCGGCCGACGCTTGAACGCCAGTTCAGGATCTTTATAAGGCGCTGCCGTCAGATGCGTGTAGGTGTGATGCTTCGCATGAAGCCAGCGGCTATACACCTGCTCGCGCCATGACATGAGGCAGATCGCCCAGTAGACGGCCTCGTTCAGCCAACGCGTCTTGAATACCGTGCCATGCCCCAGTTCGTGCGCGGCGGCCTCGCTGAACGCAAACACCGTTCCGTACAAAAGAAACGCGGGAATCACCCATGCTGTGCCAAGCGATGCCCACGCGAGCGCGCCTGTCGCCGCAACGAGCGCGAAGAAGCCGCCCGCCTGTACGAGACCGCGCGCATCGGAACGCGTGGAAAAATCCTTGAGCATCTTGCGATCGATGTCGACCCTGTGCCACGCGTGCATATCGATGTTCATTGCGTCATCCCCACACGATTAACGATATGAGCCTGCGTACTTCTGCACGGGCGCGAGGTTGTCCTTCGTGACGAAGCTCGGCCCGGAACTCACCGTCGAGCCCGTATAAACCGGCTTCAGATCGTATTTGGCGAGCCGCGCCGCGACCTTTTTGTCCTCTCTCAATGCCGCGACGATGCGCGCGGAGTCGTTCGTCTTGTCGCGAATCGCAATCGCCATTGCCGCGACGGACAAATAGCCTTGCAGATATGGCTGCTGGTCGATGGCGAATGCGATCTGCCCCGCCTGAATCGACTTCAGGATGTCGGGCGAAAGATCGAACGTGGCAACGTAAATCTTCCCGCTCATGCCCGCGTCCTTCACGCCGCGCAGCACGCCCGTCGCCTGATCGGGACCGAGCGCGAGAATCGCTTGCGTCGTCGGGTGCGATCTCAGGTAGGCGGCGACCTTGCTTTCGATCACCGTCGGATCTTCGCCGCTATCCATCGTCGACTTCTTGTAGTCGACGCCGAGCGCATCGGCGAAACCCTTGCAGCGGTCCCACAGCGCCTGAATGTCCGCGCCGTGATTCACGCACAGAAACTCGTGGATACCCGCCGCCTTCGCGCGCTCGCCCGCTGCCTTGCCGGCATCGTATTCGGGCTGGCCGATGTGCATCAACGCGCCGAGCTTCATGCCCGATTCGGGCCCGCCGTTGATCGTGACAAGCGGAATGTGCTTCGCTTTCACGCCCGTCAGACCCTTCTGGATCATGTCGAAGTTCGGCACCGTCGTGATCACGCCCGAGTAGTTGCGCGCCGCCGCCTGTTCGAGAATGCGCACCATGTCGCCCGTATCGCCCGAAGGCGGATTGCGGTAATCGACGGGCACGTTGAAATCTTCGCTCGCGTCGCGCATGCCGTTCTTGACGGTGTTCCACCAGACGTTCGAATCCGATCCGTGACTGACCATCACGAAGCGCTCGTCGGCGGCGGCGCTGTTCGCGGCGAAGCCGGTGACCAGCGTCAGCGCTGCGAGCGCAGAGGCGATTCGTTTGACCGCGCGTTGGGTTGCGCGAAATGCGGGCTTGTCCATGATGGTTGTCTCCTGACATGGGATTGGCATGGCGGAATGCACTCTGCGGAGATGCGCGACGCCGGGCCACCGGATCTTGATCGCCGGGGCTTTATCGCTAACGCCCGGTCGCTTCCGGTGGTTAGAATCTAGTTGATCGAATCTCTGCTCTCAAACGGTTTATTGAGGATATTTCCTCAAACAGGAGGGACCGTATGAACGTCAGACGCAAGCCGACCATGGAAGATGTCGCGAAGGCCTCGGGCGTCAGCTATTCGACTGTCGAGCGCGTGCTGAACGGGCGTGGCGGCGTGGCACGCGAGAAGGAATCGCGCGTGCTCGAATGGGCGCGCAAGCTCAAGATGGATCGCGCGCTCGACGAAGTGTCGGTGCGCTGGCTGCGCATCGCGATCCTCACGCAACAACCATCGTCGCCGTACTACGTTGCGCTACGGCAGGGGTTCGAGCTTGCGCAGAAGTCGTTCGAAACGCATCGCGTGGTGTGCCATCTGACGTTTTTCGACGACCTCGAACCGAAGTCGCTGGCGGCCGTCATCAATCGCGCCTCGCAGAAGGCGGACGCGATGATCGTCGTCGCGTACGAGCACAGCGTCGTCGTCGATGCGATCTCGCGCGTCGCGCGCAAGATTCCCGTCGTGACACTGGCGAGCGATCTTCCAGACACGGGGCGGCTCGCGTATGTCGGCATCGACAATCGCTGTGCGGGACGAACCGCGGGTGAACTGATGGGCCGGTTTATCGGACGCGACGGCGGACAGGTCATCGTGATTGCGGGCTTGCGCACGTATCTCGGGCACGAAGAACGCGAAGCCGCGTTTCGCTCAGTCATGCGCCGCAAGTTTCCTGCGTGCGACGTGGTGGCGACTGTCGAAAGCCGTGAAGACGAAAAATCAACTGAGCGCTTGACGCGCGATGCCTTCAAAAAGTACCCGGATTTGCGCGGCATTTACAACCTGTCAGTTGGCGATGAGGGCATTGCGCGCGCGCTCAAGGCACTCAAGCGCGAGCATTCGACAGTATTGATCGGTCACGAACTGACTGAGATCAGCCGGGCGTTGCTGATAGACGGCGTGATGGATGCCGTGCTCGATCAGAGTCCCTTTGTCGAAGCAGTGCGGGCCGTCGAAGCGATATTGGGTCATTACAACAGGGGCACGCCTTCAGGTCTTCCGTTGCAAACGCCGATGTCGATCTATCTGCAGGAGAACTTGCCGCCAGCATCGTGATCTAGAAAACGTGTTTGAACGATCGCCTGTTCAGGGCTTCTTCCGCGCCTGCGCTTCAATCAGTTGAAGCAACACCTTCACCGGGTCGCTCAGATGCTGCGGCGCGCGATGCACAAGGCCGATGTCGCGATGAAACGTGTGATGCCCGAGGTCGACGGCACGCACCTTCGCAGGCCAGCGCCGGTACGTCGCCGTTTGCGGCACGATCGCCACGCCGACGCCATTTTCCACCAGTCTGACGATCGCTTCGAGTTCGTCCAGTTCGCACACTTCGCGCACGGTGAAGTGCATCCGGCGCAGGAATCGGTCCACTTGCCGGCCGCCGAACGACGCGCGGTCGTAGCGAATGAACGGCTGATCCGCAAGGAGTTCGGCCCAGTCCTTGCCCTTCACACTACGCGGCACGATCAGCCTGAACGGCTCTTGTGCGAGTGCGGTCCAGCGCAGATCGCTCTGAAAAGAAAACGGCGGACGAATGATCGCGGCGATATCGATCTCACCGGCGTCGACGAGATTGACGAGTTCCATCGACACACCGGGAATCACACGCGTGGTGCAGCCCGGACATTGCGCATGGAACCGCGCCAAGGCATCGGGCAACAACGAGCGCTGCACCGATGCAATCGCACCGATAGTCACGCGCACGATGGCCGCCGGATCGGCCGCTGACGAACTGAGGTTGTTGTATAGCCGGACGACTTCCTGCGCCTGCACGAGTATCTGCTGACCCGTCGCATTCAAACGCGCCGTCCGCCCTTCGCGGTCGAACAGTGCAAAGCCCATTTCCGCTTCGAGCCGCTGCATCTGCGCGCTGACGGCAGCCTGGGTCAGACCGATCCTGTTGCCGGCAGCAGCGAAGGTGCCTTCCTGGGCGACGGCGATCAGCGTTTTCAGCTCACGGATCATTGATAAATTCTGTTTGTGTTTGACGAAATTATATATTGATTCTATTTTTCAATTCCGCCGCGTAGTATGTGCGATCTGCGAGCGCCCCACATGGAGAAAACAGTGAGCCTTTCCCCTTTTCATCTGGCCATTCCCGTCTACGATCTTCCCGCCGCGCGCGACTTTTACGGACGCGTGTTCGGCCTCGAAGAAGGCCGCTCCAGCGCACAATGGGTGGACTTCAATTTCTTCGGCCATCAACTCGTGATTCACGAACATCCGAAGACCGCTTCGCAAGAGAGCGTGCACAGCAATCCCGTCGACGGCCATGACGTGCCCGTGCCGCATTTCGGCGTCGTGCTCGCATGGGATCAATGGGAAGCGCTTGCGGAACGGTTGAAATCGTTCGGTACGAAGTTCGTGATCGAGCCGTATATCCGCTTTCAGGGGCAGGTCGGCGAACAGGCGACGATGTTCCTGTTCGATCCGTGTGGCAACGCGCTGGAGTTCAAGGCGTTCAAGGATATCGGCCAGCTATTCGCGAAGTAACGCACGACGCGCGATGCTTCACGGCAGATTCTCGCGCAGCACGATGCTGAACTGCACAGGCTTCACGCCGTCCAGCGCGTCGCGCCCCTCACGCACGTTGCCGAAAATTTTCAGGCAGTTGCCGACCATCGCCTGCGGCGTCTGCGTGATGAGCGCGTCCATCGTTCCATCGATCAGCAACGCCCGCGTATCCGGCGTCAGGCCGTGTCCGACGAACAGTATCTTCTGTTCGGTCTTGGCTTCGACGATCGCACGCGCCACCCCATCCGAGCCGCCGCCGCTGTTGTAGATGCCCGCCAGATCGGGATGCTGCGCGATCAGGTTGCGCGTCTGCACGTAATTGCGCTCGCTGTCGTCCTGCCCTTCGCGCAAGCCAATCACCTTCACCTGCGGAAACGTCGATTCGATCAGATGCAGAAAGCCGATCTCGCGTTCCTCATGCCCGCGATAGTTGAGACTGCCCGCCAGCATCGCAATCTTGCCTGCCGGTCGCGGCCCCATGAAGCGGCCCAGCAGCAGCGCCGCCGTGCGCCCCGCTGAACGGTTGTCGATGCCGACATAAGCGAGCCGGCGCGAATTCGACAGATCCGAGATCAGCGTAATGGCGGGCACGTTCTGTTCGGCAAGCGCATTCACCGCATCGCGCACGACGGGATGTTCGAGCGCCATGAAGACCACGCCGTCCGCGCGCTGACCGTAGTGCAGCAGACGCGCGGCGAGTTCGTTCGGATTGAAGCTCTCCACGTAATGCACCCGGCAGCGCATCCCTTGCGCGGCCCACTGGTTGTGCGCGAACTCGATGTAATCGCCCAACATGCGCAAATAGCGGTTCGTGCCCGCCGGCACCAGAAACTCGATCTTCAGCGGCCGCGCCGGTTTCGCTTCGGGTGTGGGCGCATCGATCGCGTAGCCCGCCTGCGCGGCTGCCTGCATCACTCGGCGCGCCGTCATCGGCCGCACACCGTCGCGGCCATTCAACACGCGATCGACTGTCGCCGTCGACACGCCCGCCGCAGCGGCGATGTCCGCGATCCGCGCGCGCGGCGGAAAAAGAGGAATAGGCGCGTCAGCCATGCGGGTTCCTGAGGGCTAAGTCCATCAAAAACAATCAGGTTTGCGGTTTGACAGGGCGAGTGGTGGTCCCTAGTCTTGCAGCAACATCATGCAGATACGGCACAGCGTAGCGAAAAATCTTCGGCAGCGCGCGTGCGGGACTTGATGGTTTTTGATGGCGCATGATGCCACAGCGGCACACATCACACAAAACGAACAACCCTCATGCATGGGACAAAGGAAGGAGACATTCGAATGACCAATCTCGTCAGGCGCTCGCTGCTTCGCGCCGCCGCGGCAGCCCCCGTCGCCGGCGCGCTCGGCTTTCCCGCCATCGTCCGTGCTGCTGCGCCGCAATACACATTCAAGTACGGCAACAACCTGCCCCTCACGCATCCTCTCAACATCCGCGCGAAGGAAGCGGCGGATCAGGTGAAGGAGCAGTCGAAGGGGCGCATGGAAATCCGCATCTTCCCGAACAATCAGTTGGGCGGCGATACCGACATGCTCGCGCAGGTGCGCAGCGGCGGCATCGAAATGTTCACGCCGTCGGCACTCGTCGTGTCGACGCTCGCGCCCGTCGCCGCGATCAACGCGATCGGCTTCGCGTTCAGCGACTACTCGCAGGTGTGGAGCGCGATGGACGGCAAGCTCGGCGCGTATGTGCGCGCTGCGATGTTGAAGGCCGGTCTCGAATCGTTCGACAAGATGTGGGACAACGGCTTTCGCGAGACCACGTCGAGCACACGCGCAATCGCGAACGCAGCGGACATGCACGGGCTGAAGATTCGCGTGCCCGTGAGCCCGTTGAGCATCGACATGTTCAAGGGTCTCGGCGCGGCGCCGACGAGCCTGCAGTTCAGCGAGGTCTATTCGTCGCTGCAGACGCATATCGTCGATGCGCAGGAAAACCCGCTGCCCATCGTGCAGGTCGCGAAGCTCTACGAAGTGCAAAAGTACTGCTCGCTGACGAATCACATCTGGGACGGCTTCTGGTTCGTGCTGAACCAGCGTGCGTGGCAGAAGCTGCCGAAGGACCTGCAAGGCATCGCGTCGGATGCGTTCAACCAGGCCGCGCTGCGCCAGCGCGACGACGTGCGCAAGCTCAACGACGCCGCCATCGCCGATCTGCAAACCAAAGGCCTGTCGATCAACCGCCCGTCGCCCGACACGTTCCGCTCGGCACTTCGGCAAGCGAACTTCTATGCCGACTGGAAAGGCCGCTTCGGCAACGAGGCGTGGTCGCTGCTGGAAGGCTACACGGGCAAGCTCGCGTGAATCGGCGCGGTGTGCCGCGCACGCCGCGCGCATCGCTCATTGGGGAGACCGACATGACGGATCAGGCACTGCCGCACGCAGCGCTCGCGGATGGGGCCGCCGCTGCGCAATTCGATGCCGCACTCGCCGCGAGCGGCCCGAGGCGCTGGCTGCGGCGCTTCGACCGCGCGCTCATTGCGCTCGTCGAAAGCGCGTGCGCGCTGCTGCTTGCCGTCGAAATCGTCGTGCTGTTCGTGGGTGTGGTGTGCCGCTATGCGCTGCATCAGCCGCTCGTCTGGTCGGATGAACTGGCGGGCATTCTGTTCTTGTGGCTGTCGATGCTCGGCGCCGTGCTCGCGTTACGGCGCGGCGAGCACATGCGGATGACAGCCTTCGTCAGCCGCCTGTCCCCGCAGCGGCGCGCGCTCGTCGATACGCTGGCTATCGTTCTCTCGATCGCACTGCTCGCGCTCGTGCTGTGGCCCGCGTATGACTTCGCCGCCGCCGAGACCGTGATCCTCACCCCCGCACTGCAGATCAGCGACGCCTGGCGCGCGTTCGCGCTGCCCGTCGGCGCGGCGTTAATGCTGCTCGTCGGCTTGATCCGCCTCGCGCAAGTGAGCCGCGTGCGCGACGTCGTCATGGCGCTGGTGTTCGTCGCCGTGGTCGCGGGCGTCATCTTGTGGGCAGCGCCTGTCTTGCCCGATCTCGGCAAGGCGAATCTGCTGATCTTCTTCGTCGGCGTCGTCGCGATCGGCATTTTCTCGGGCGTGCCGATCTGCTTTTCATTCGCGCTCGCGACCTTCGGCTATCTGAGCCTCACCACCGATACACCGCTCGAAGTGATCGTCGGACGCATGGACGAGGGCATGTCGCATCTCGTGCTGCTCGCTGTGCCGCTCTTCGTATTCCTCGGCCTGATGATCGAAATGACGGGCATGGCGCGCGCGATGATCCAGTTTCTCGCGAGCCTCGTCGGTCATGTGCGCGGCGGGCTGTCATATGTGCTGATCGGCACGATGTATCTGGTGTCGGGTATCTCGGGTTCGAAGGTCGCCGACATGGCCGCCATCGCGCCCGTGCTGTTCCCCGAAATGAAACGGCGCGGCGCCGACGAAGGCGACCTCGTCGCCCTGCTCTCGACGGCGGGCGCACAGACGGAAACCGTGCCGCCGAGCATCGTGCTCATCACGATCGGCTCCGTCACGGGCCTGTCGATCTCCGCGCTGTTCACGGCGGGCATGCTGCCCGCGCTGGTGCTCGCGCTGATGCTGTGTTTCGTCGTGTGGCTGCGCTATCGCAAGGAAGATCTGAGCCACGCGCAACGCTTCAACCGGCGTGAAATCGGCCGCATGTTCGTCGTCGCGTTACCTGCGCTCGCGCTGCCGTTCGTGATTCGCGGCGCGGTAGTCGAAGGCGTCGCCACGGCGACGGAAGTATCGACCATCGGCATCGCGTATGCGGTGCTGATCGGCCTGTTCGTCTACCGGCGCTTCGCGTGGTCCCGCCTGCCGCGCATGCTGATCGATGCGGCGACGCTGTCGGGTGCGATCATCTTCATCATCGGCTGCGCGACGGCGATGGCCTGGGCGCTCACGCAATCGGGCTTCTCGCAGGACCTGGCCGAACTGATGACTGCCCTGCCGGGCGGAACGTGGGCGTTCCTCGCGCTGTCGATGGTCGTGTTCATCGTGCTCGGCAGCGTGCTCGAAGGCATTCCCGCGATCGTGCTGTTCGGTCCACTGCTGTTTCCGATTGCGCGCGCCGCCGGCGTCAACGAAGTGCACTACGCCATCGTCGTGATTCTTTCGATGGGCGTGGGCCTGTTCTCGCCGCCGTTCGGCGTCGGCTACTACTCGGCGTGCGCGGTCAGCCGCATCAATCCCGATGCCGGCATGCGGCCCATCGTCGGCTATATGAGCGCACTGGTGATCGGCCTGATTCTCGTCGCGTTCATTCCGTGGATATCGACCGGCTTTCTCTGAGCGCGCTTCCGTTTTATCCATCGTTACACCGTTTCATCACGATCCCTTCTCTGGTATTGGGAGTGTCTTCATGAGTCGTTTTTTCGGCGAAATCCGCCAGGCCGGTTATGTCGTGCGCGACATCGAGGCGGCAATGGACCACTGGAGCCGCGTGCTCGGCGTCGGCCCGTGGTTCTATAACGAACGCGTGCCTATCGAGGACTATCGCTATCGCGGCGAACACTACGACGTGCATAACTCGGTGGCGCTCGCGAATTCGGGCGACTTGCAGGTCGAACTGATCCAGACACGCAACGACGCGCCTTCGATGTACCGCGACTTTCTCGCGGCCGGTCACACTGGCTTGCAGCACAACGCCTACTGGACGACTTCGTTCGATGCCGATCTCGAACGTCTGCTTCAGCAAGGCTTTAAGGTGGCGATGAGCGGCAACGTCGGCAAGAACGGGCGCTTCGTGTACTTCGACACGGAGCAGCATCCGGGGACGGTGATCGAACTGTCGGAAGTGGCGGGGCCGAAGGGCAAGCTGTTCGACATGATCCGTGCCGCGTCGCTGAACTGGGACGGCCGCGATGCCGTGCGCCCGTTTCCCGATCTGACGACGCTATGAGCGCGCCATCCTCTCGCGACGACAGCGTCGAAGCCGATTATCTGATCGAGACACCGCTCGACCTCGAACGGGTCGCCGACACGATAGCGGGCGAACAATCGAGCGGCACCTTCGTGCGCGTTGCCAATGAAAGCGACGCGTTGCGCGCGCGCAGCCGCGCAAGCGTGCTGCGCATCGAGGAGCTGGAGCCAGTGCCGCATGCGTCGCTGCCGAGCGCATGGCTCACAAGGCAACGCGTGAACGGGCCGTTCAGGCGCGCGCGCGTCACGCTGTCGTTTCCGGTCGCGAACATCGGCGCCAATCTGCCGACGCTCGCCGCGACGCTCGCCGGCAATCTGTACGATCTCGGCGAAGTGACGGGCATGCGTCTGCAGTCCGTGCGTGTGCCGCGTGCGTATCGCGAGCGCTTCGATCTTCCCGAGCACGGCGTCGCGGGCACGCGGCGTCTGACGGGCGTTGTCGAAGGGCCGATGGTCGGCACGATCATCAAGCCGAATGTGGGGCTGTCCGCGCAGGAGACCGCGCAACTCGTCAGAACGCTGTGCGAGGCGGGCATCGATTTCATCAAGGACGACGAGGTCTGCGCGAACCCGGAGCACGCGCCGATCGCAGAGCGCGTGCCCGCCGTGATGCGCGAAGTGCGCGCGTTTCGCGAGCGCACGGGCAAGCGCGTGATGATCGCATTCAACATCACCGACGACATGGACGCGATGCGGCGTCACGCCGAACTCGTCGAACGCGAAGAAGGCGACTGCGTGATGGCGAGCATCAACTGGTGCGGTTTCTCCGCGATCCAGGCGCTGCGCCGCGCGACGCCGCTCGCGCTGCACGCGCATCGCAACGGCTTCGGCATGATGTCGCGCGACGCTTCGCTCGGCATCGGCTTTCAGGCTTATCAGACGCTATGGCGACTCGCGGGCGTCGATCATATGCACGTGCATGGACTCGCGGGCAAGTTCGCGCAAAGCGACACGGAAGTGACCGAATCCGCTCGCGACTGCGCCACGCCGCTCGCCGACGGACTCGACGACCGCGTGCTGCCCGCGTTCTCGTCCGGACAATGGGCGGGCACGGTCCCCGCCACCTTCGATGCGATCGGCACGAGCGATCTGCTCTTCATGTCAGGCGGCGGCGTGCTCGCGCATCCGGACGGTCCGGCGGCGGGCGTGCGCAGCGTGCGGCAGGCGTGGGACGCCGCGCAATCGCGCACTCCGTTGCACGACTATGCCGCGCACGCGCCGGAACTGCGCGCCGCGCTCGCGTTCTTCGGACCGCGGACATGAGCGCATCGTACGGTTTCTACGGCGACGATTTTACGGGCGCAACCGACACGCTCGCGCATCTCGCCCGTGCCGGCCGCAAG
This sequence comes from Paraburkholderia largidicola, assembly GCF_013426895.1. Lineage (NCBI taxonomy): Bacteria > Pseudomonadati > Pseudomonadota > Betaproteobacteria > Burkholderiales > Burkholderiaceae > Paraburkholderia > Paraburkholderia largidicola. The sequence continues at coordinate 1,693,635 of NZ_AP023175.1, forward strand.
TCACTGCTGTTTCTCGCGCCGCCCAGTCAGGCGCGGCTCGCCAGTGTCGGCCCGCTCGACGCGATCGGCATTGCGGGCGCCGCGCGCGCGATGCCGCCCGCCGCGATGGCCGACGAGCTGGCGCGGGTCGGCGCCTGCTTCGCCGCGCTCGGCGTGCGCGTGATGCACTACAAGGTGTGCTCGACGTTCGACAGCGCGCCGGACGTCGGCAACATCGCGACTGCCGTCGCGACGCTGCGCCGCTACGTCGACAATCCGTTCGTTGCCATTGTCGGCGGCCAGCCTGGGCTGCTGCGCTACTGCGCGTTCGGGCAACTGTTCGCGGCATCGGGCGGCGATACGCGCGCCGTTCATCGCATCGACCGACATCCGACGATGAGCCGTCATCCCGTCACGCCGATGCACGAAGCCGATTTGCGGCTGCATCTCGAAGCTCAGGGCATGCGCGATGTGGCATCGGTGGATTGGCGCGCGTACGCAATGCCGTTCGACGAACTCGAAGCGATGGTCGATGCGAAGGTCGCGTTGGGTTCGTCCGCTATCGTTTTCGACGTGCTGCGCGACGATGATCTGCTGACGCTTGGACGCCTGATCTCGGCGCGTTCGCAGCGTGCGCCGCTGCTGGCCGTAGGCGCGAGCAGCGTCGCGCAGGCATGGTGCGCTGCCGATGGCGCGTCGGCTGGATGCCGGGAACGTGAAGCGCCGCCGCTCGGCCGCGCGCAAGGGCCCGTATTCGCGCTCGCGGGCAGCCTGTCGCCCGTCACGGCGGCGCAGATCGAAGCCACCCGCTCGTACTGGAAGATCGAACTCGATCCGCTCGCGTGCGACGGCGATACGCTGCGTTTCAAAGCCGCGCCCATCGTCGACATGCTGCGCGACGGACGCAATGTGCTCGCGTTCACGCGCCGCCCGCACGCATCGGCGCGTGACGCGCAGCAGGTGGACGCAAGCCGCGAGCAGACTGCGCATGCGTGCGCGGCGCTGCTGCGCGACGTGGTGCGCGCGGCGAGGCCACGACGCATCGGCATTGCGGGCGGCGACACATCGAGCCATGCGGTCCAGGCACTCGATGCGTGGGGTCTGTCCTATCGCGCGCCGCTGACGGCGGGCGTCACCGTCTGCCGCCTGCATGCCGACGAGCCCTGGCTCGACGGCACCGACATCATGTTCAAAGGCGGGCAGATGGGCGACGTGGATGTCCTCGAACGGCTGATCGAAGGCTGAATGCGCGTTGTGCGCGTCAGCCCTCCAGCTTCGACATCACCGACGTCGCCGGATCGTACTGGTAGCCCTTTTGCGCGAGTTGCTGGGTCATCGTCGCGCCGATCAGCTTCTTCTGCGCTTCCCTGAACACCAGTTCATGATCGGGCTTGAGACGCTCCAGTTCGAATGACAGCCTGCGCAAGAGCGCGACTTCGCCGGTGCTGCGCGCGTCGATGAAGAGGATTTTTTCGTTCGCCTGGTCGAGCCGCTGCTTGATGTCCTTCGCGTACGTCACCCATTGCTCGGCGTTCGCGCGAAGCTCGTTGTAGGCCTTCGTGTGAGTCTTCGCCTGAGCCGCGATCTGGCGTTGCAAGGACGCGAGTTCTTCCGCGACATCGGCTCCGCCCGGCAGTTCGCCGCCTTGCGCACCCTGTGTCGATGCCTGTTCGCGCGGGCGCTCGGCCAGGCTTTGCGCCAGTTCGGCTGCGCGCTGTTCCGCGGCATCGGCCCGCTCTTTCGCGGCGAACGCGTCTTGCGTCGCGCGCGCCAGTTCGGCGCTGGCCGCCGTCTGCGACTCGCTCATCGCGCTGATCTGCGCGCGGGCTTCGTCCAGTTCGCGCGTGACGCGCTGCAGTTCGTTGAGTTGCGTCGACGCGCTGTCGCTTTTCGCTGCGGCCGCCTCGCGCTCGGATGAAAGGCTCTGCTCTGCTTGCGCTGCCTGACGTTCGGCTGCGTCCGCTCTTTCCTTCGCCGCCGATGCGTCCTGTGCGAGCTTTGCCAGTTCTGCGCTCGCGGATGTGTGCGCGTCGGTGAGCGTGTCGATCTGCTTGCGGGCTTCGGCGAGTTCTTGCGTCACGCGCTGCAGTTCGTCGAGTTGCGACGATGCTTCGCTGTTGCGCGCGACGGCGGCTTCCCGTTCCGCTGCGAGGCTCTGTTCCAGTTGTGCTGCACGTTGCCCGGCTGAGTCCGCTCGTTCTTTTGCGGCGGATACTTCTTGCGTGAGCCGCGACAGTTCGGCGCTTGCGACGGACTGGGCTTCCGTCAGCGCGGCTGCCTGTTTGCGGGCTTCATCGCGTTCGGCTGCGAGCGTTTGTTCGGCTGCTTCCGCGCGGTGCTTCGCCGCGGATGCGTCTTGCGTCACCTGCGCCAGTTCTGCGGCTGCCGCCGTTTGCGTCTCGGTCAGCGCGTTGATCTGATTACGCGCTTCTTCGAGTTCGCGCGTAACGCGTTGCAGCTCGTTCGATTGAGCCGACGCTTCGGCGCTTCGCGCTGTCGCTGCCTCGCGTTCCGCATCGAGATCCCGTCCCAACTGGGCTGACAGTTGCGCGGCTGCATCGGCGCGGCGCTTTTCGGCGGATGCATCTTGCGTCATCTGCGCCAGTTCGGCGGCGGCTGCCGTTTGCGCCTCGGTCAGCGCGTTGATCCGATTGCGGGCCTCTTCGAGTTCGCGCGTGACGCGTTGCAACTCGTCGAACTGAGCGGACGCTTCGCTGTTGCGCGCCACGGCTGCTTCGCGCGCGACGGCAAGACTCTCGTCCAGCTGGACGGCGCGCTGTTCGGCGGCTTCGGCCCGCTGCTTCGTGGATGCGGCTTCCTGCCGGACGTTCGCCAGTTCGGCGCTTGCCGCCGTCTGCGCCTCGGTGAGCGCGTGGATCTGTGTTCGCGCGCCTTCGAGTTCATCCGTGACGCGCTGCAATTCGCTGGTCCGCGCCGCCGATGCCTCTCGCTCGCTCGCGAGGTTCTGCTCCAGCTCCGTTGCGCGTCGTTCGGCGGCTTCGGCCCTTTCCTTCGCGGCCGTCGAGTCTTGCGTCAACGCGTCGATCCGTGAACGGGCTTCGTCGAGTTCGCGCGTGACGCGCTGCCGTTCGTCGCTTTGCGCCGCCGTGGCCTCGCGCTCGGATGCGAGGCTTTGCTCCAGTTCCGCTACTCGCTGCCCGGCCGCGTCGGCCCGTTGTTTTGCCGACGATGCGTCTTCCGTGACCCGCGCCAGTTCGGCGCTTGCGGCCGTCTGCGCCTCGGTCAGCGCATTGATCTGCGCGCGAGCTTCGTCCAGTTCGGTCCTGACACGCTGAAGTTCATCGCTGTGCGCCGCCGTTGTCTCGCGCTCTACCGTCAGGCTCTGCTCGAGTTGCGACACGCGCTGCTCGGCCGCATCGGCCCTTTGCTTCGCGGTGGACGCGTCCTGCGAGACCCGCGCCAGTTCGGCACTCGCGGCCGTCTGCGCCTCGGTCAGCGTATCGGCACGCGTGCGTGCTTCTTCCAGTTCGCGTGTGACGCGCTGCAGTTCGTCGCGCTGCGCCGCCGTGGCCTCGCGTTCCACCGTCAGGCTCTGGTCCAGCTGGGACGCGCGTTGTTCCGCTGCGTCGGCACGTTCGGTCGCGGCAGAGACGTCCTGCGTCATGCGCGCCAGTTCGGCTGCCGCCAGCGTGTGCGCCTCGGTCAGCGCGCCGATCTGCGCTCGGGATTCGTTCAGTTCGTGGTTGACGCGCTCAAGTGCGTTGCGCTGCTCGGACAGGTCGGCGGCATGTTCCAGCGCGGCGTCGCGTTCCGCGGCGAGTGCATTGCGGGTCTCGTTCAGGTCGGCCTCGACCGATGCGAGGCGCGCGGTGCTCTCGTTCGCCTGCGCCGCCGCTGCATCGGCGCGCGACACCGCTGCGGCCGCTTCCTGGGACCAGCGCTCGGCTTCTTCCGACTTCGCCTGGCAAGCCTCGTCCAGTGTCGCGATCTGCCGACGCGCGTCATCGCGCTCGCGGCCAAGCCGCGCGATCTCGTCGTTTTTGCCCGAAACCGTCGCGGCGAGCCATTCATTTGCCCGGTGCTGATCTTCGAGCGTGCTCTGGATCGCCGTGAGCCTGGCCTCGCCCGCCGATGCGCGCTCGCTCAGGTTCTGGGCGCTGGCCTCGGCGGCTTCCGCGCGCGCGGTTACTGTTTCGAAGTCGGCGCGAACCTGCGCGGCGGATTCCTGCAACGCGTGGAGGTCGTGGCGCAACCTGTCCAGCCGCTCGCGCCCCGTCGCGGCCTCTTCCCCCGTCTCCTGATACGCGGCAAGCGCCTCGTCACGCTCCCTGCGCACGACATCGAGTTGCTGGCTCGCCGCATCCAGGCCTTCGCTGAGCAACCGCCCGGCGTCGTCCTGTGAAGCGGTCCAGATGCGGCGTGCGGCTTCCATCAAGGTTTCCGCCAGTTCGCCCGGCAGCGCCTTCTGCGCTTGCGTCTCCGGTGCCGGCGGCTGCGGCTCGCGCGCCTCGCGCCAGCGTTGCAGCGCGGCGGCGACCGCGACGATCGAACCGCTGCGAACTTCCGCCCAGATCGTGACGGGGGAAACCAGACGGCCTTCTTCGGTCATGCGGTCTGCAACGGCTGCGACCTGCTCATCAATCATGGTGGTGTCGGTGTCGGTGGACATAGGCGCCTCGAGAATCAACTGGCCAGGCGAAAGACAAAATTTTCGATACGTTACTACGATCGGCGGCATCCGCAACGTAAGAAACGTGCCAATGCGCATCCAGCAAGCATTTGAAGGGCGGTGCAGGCGTCCGTAACGCTACGCCCTGATTCTGACAGGCGGCATCGACGGGATGGGCGATGGCTTTGGGCCAACGGTTGTCAGAACCCGCGCAACGGGCGTTCGACCCGGTTGCAGGACGTATGCCCACGCGCCATCGCCGTCGGCAGGCGGGACTCGCGCGGGAAATTTGATCGCGTGCAAGATTCTCTTCCCTTATGCGACAATACGAATAATTCTCATTTAGAAGCTTTATTTTTGCTTACTGGACTCGTCCGGAAGACCGCGCATGCCGGCAGACAATCTCTCGTTGCGTCTCGAGGTCGAAGACCTCTACGTCGCCCATCATGGCTGGCTTCACACGTGGCTGCGCCGCAAGCTGGGATGCGCGCATCGGGCGGCCGACCTTGCGCACGACACCTTCATGCGCCTGCTCGCGCGCGACGAACCGCTTGAACTGCTCGAACCGCGCGCCTTCCTGACGACGGTCGCCCAGCGCGTGCTGGCGAATCACTGGCGACGCGAGCAGATCGAGCGCGCGTACCTCGAAGCGCTCGCGCTGGTGCCGGAGCCGCTTGCGCCGTCGCCCGAAGAGCGTGCCGTGCTGCTCGAAACACTGTGCGAGATCGATGCGTTGCTCGACGGTCTGCCCGTACTGGTAAAACGCGCGTTCCTGATGGCGCAACTCGACGGCGCGACGCAGACGGAAATCGCCGCCACGCTGCGCATTTCCCTTGCGACGGTGAAGCGCTATCTGCTGAAAGCAGCCGCGCAATGCTTCTTTGCAATGAAACTGGAATGAACGCGTGAATATCGGCAGCCCTCCTGGCATCGCGCCCAATGTCGCGCGTCGTGCGGTCGAATGGTGGCTCGATCTGCAGTCCGGCGACATCACGGACTCGCAACGACGCGCGTTCGAATGCTGGCGGGCCGAACATGCCGACCACGATCGCGCGTGGCGGCATATCCAGTCCGTGAGTCAACGCTTTCAGACGCTCAACGATGGCGCAGGCGGGAGTGCCGCGCGCGCCGCGTTGACGCGTCCACGTTCGCCCGCGCGGCGCGCGGGCGTCAAGGCGCTGGTCCTGCTCTTCTTTGCGGGCGGGACCGCCTGGCTTGCGCGCGATCAGATTGCGTGGCGGAGCTGGAGCGCGGATCTGCGCACCAGCACGGGCGAGCAGCGCAACGTGACGCTCGCCGACGGCACGCGGCTCATGCTCAATACCGCGAGCGCCGTCGATGTCCGCTTTTCCGACACCGAGCGCCGCATCGTTCTGCTTCGTGGCGAAATCATGGTCGTCACGGGGCACGACGACGGACCCACGCCGCGCCCGTTCGTCGCACAGACGGCACAAGGCGTATCGATACCGCTCGGCACGCGCTTCTCGCTCAGACAGGAAGACTCGACGACCCGGCTCGACGTGTTCGAAGGCGCGGTCAAGGTCGAACCGGGCCACGCGCCGGGGGTGTCGAAGGTCGTGCATGCAGGCGAGCGCATGCGCTTCACCGCCACGCAGATCATGTCTATCGAGCCGACAAGCGCGGATACCGCGGCATGGACACAAGGCATGCTGGTCGCCAGCAACATGCGTCTGACCGACTTCCTGTCGGAACTCGGACGGTATCGGGACGGCTACCTGCGCTGCGATCCTTCGATCGCGGACTTCCGCTTGTCAGGCACGTATCCGCTATCGGACACCGATCGCGTGCTCAACACCCTCGCGACCACGCTGCCCGTCGAACTGGAGTACATCACGCGCTACTGGGTAACGGTGAAGCGAGCGCGTTCGTAGCGCGCAATCACTACGCGGCAAAAAATTTTCGTCGACATTGAGCTGTTTTCGATTCTCGCGGGACAAGGCAGATGAGAACACCAGATCATCTACCTCCTCGAGCCTCGTAAAACATGGGACTTTCTGCAAGAGCCAGCGCGAATACCGCCGCACGAGAATCACGTCGTCGTGCGTTTCCCGGACGGCACATCATCGGCATTGCGACGGCAACCATCTTCGCGACCATTGCGTCTCCCACCGTCTTCGCCGCCGATGCAACGGAAACGGCCCAAGCCTCACCACGCAAGACTTTCGATGTCGCTGCCGGACCGCTCGAAAGCGCGCTCAGCCAGTACGGCCAGCAAGCGCGCATCATGCTGTCGTATCCGAGCGCGCTCACCGCGAATCGTCATAGCGCGGGCCTGCATGGCGAATACGATACGCAACAGGGGCTCGTGCGGCTGTTGCGCGGCACGGGGCTGTCGTCCGTTCAACAGAGCAACGGCAGCTACACGCTGGTCGAAGATGCCAGCAATGTCGAACTCGACGACACGGCCGTATTGCCCACCGTCAAGGTCGCCTCGACAGGCATCAGCGCGGGGAGTTACCGACCGCCACCCGAAGCGAATATCACGCGCTCCGACATTCCCGTCATCGATACGCCGCAGGCCATCAACGTCGTGCCCGCGCAAGTGTTGCGCGATCAGCGTCCGCGCAATCTCGACGACGCGCTCGCCAACGTCAGCGGCATCGTGCAAGGCAACACGCTGGCGGGCACGCAGGACACGTTGCTCAAACGCGGCTTCGGCGGCAACCGCGACGGCTCGATCATGCACAACGGCATGCCGCTCGTGCAGGGCCGCGGCCTCAACGCCGCAGCGGATAGCGTCGAAGTGCTCAAGGGACCGGCATCGCTGCTCTACGGCATCATGGACCCGGGCGGCGTCGTCAACGTGGTGAGCAAGCAGCCGCTGCTCACGCCTTATCACGCCGTCTCGTTGCTCGGTTCGACCTATGGCCACGGCCGCAACGGCGCGGATGGCACGCTCGATCTGACAGGACCCATCGGCGATTCGGGCCTCGCGTACCGTCTCATCGTCGACCAGGTCAACGAACAATACTGGCGCAACTTTGGCGAACACCGCGAAACGCTCGTCGCGCCTTCGCTTGCCTGGTATGGACGCGATACCCAGGTCGTACTGTCCTACGAGTATCGCAAGTTTCTGTATCCGTTCGATCGCGGCACCGCGCTCGATCCCAAGACCAACGAGCCGCTGGCCATTCCCGCGCGCGAGCGTCTCGATGAGCCGTTCAACGAAATGGACGGCGAATCGCATCTCGCGCAACTGACCGTCGATCATCAGATCAACGCGAACTGGAAGGCGCATTTCGGCTACAGCTACAACCGCGAAACGTACGACGCCGGCCAGTTGCGCGTGCAAGGCGTCAACAGCACGACAGGCGTGCTCTCGCGCAGCAACGACGCGACGCACGGCGCGCTCAGCACGGACAGCTACGCGATCGCCTATATCGATGGACATTTCACGGTGGCGGGATTGCGCAACGACCTGCAAGTGGGTGTCGACGACGAATATCGGCGCATCTATCGGAAGGACCTGTTGCGGCAGGCGACGAAGTACACGTTCAACTATTTGCACCCCGTGTATGGGCTCGAAAGCCCGTCGACCACCGTGTCCGCCAGCGACAGCGACCAGACCGACACGCTGCATGACGCATCCGTGTTCTTTCAGGACAGCCTGCATCTGACCGACAAATGGATCCTCGTCGGCGGCGCACGGTTCCTGTCGTACAACCAGGTCGCGGGACGCGGCCGCCCGTTCCACGTGAACACCGATCTGAACGGGACCAAATGGTTGCCGCGCGCGGGTATCGTCTACAAGTGGACCGATAACGTCTCGTTGTACGGCAGCTATACGCAATCGCTGAAGCCAACGTCGACGATCGCTCCGCTCAGCACGGGCGTCGTGATCGACTCGTCGGTGCTGCCCGAAGAAGCGACCTCGTGGGAAGTCGGCGCGAAAGTCGCCATGCCGGCCGGCCTGACGGGCACGCTCGCGTTCTTCAACATCGATAAATCGAACGTGCTGGTGTCACAGTACAACGACTCGACCAAACAAACCGACTGGCGAACGTCGGGCAAGGCGCGCTCGCGCGGCATCGAGCTCGATGTCGCCGGGCAGATCGGCCAACGCTGGAGCGTCATTGCGAGCTACGCGTATATCGACGCGAAAACGACGGAAGACCCGCTCTATGCGGGCAACCGGCTGTGGAATGTCGCGCAGCATACGGCGTCGCTCGCGGCCGTTTACGACTTCGGTGCGATCTTCGGCGGCGATCAGTTGCGCGTGGGCGCGGGCGCGCACTACGTCGGCGAACGGCCCGGCGATTCGGCGAACAGCTTCACCCTGCCCGCCTATACCGTCGCCGATGCGTTCGCAAACTACAACACGAAATGGGGCGGACATAACGTGTCGTTCCAGTTGAATGTGAAGAACCTCTTCAACAAGACCTATTACCCGTCCAGCGCTAATCGCTATTTCGTCGCGGTCGGCGACGCGCGGCAGGTTTCGCTTCTTTCTACGCTCGAATTCTGAACGCGGCCACGAGGACATCAACATGAAACGCAATCGAACGGCAGCGCCCGATCACACGCGACGCCATGCGCTCTCTTCGCTTTTGGGTTTGGCGACTGCCGCGCTATTACCGTCCATCGCTCGCGCCAATACCAAAGACGCTCGAAAAAACATCGTGATGGTCGTACAACTGAACGGCCCCAACCTCGCGACCGATCAGCGCATTGCAGCCCATCTCGGCGCACGCGGCTACTCGGTTCAACTCGTCGATCAGGATTACCGCCCCGAACTCGCGCGCGACGCGAATCTGATCGTGATCTCGTCGACGGTGTCGTCGAAGGATGTACTGCCTGGATGGCGCACGTTACCCGTGCCGCTCGTCACCTGGGAAAACGACTTGCTCGACGATTTGGCGATGTGTGGCAAACGCCATGATGTCGATTTCGGTGAGACCGATAAAGAGCGCTACCTGTGGCTGGTGAATGCACCGCATCCGATTGCTGCGGGCTTGCCGGCAGGCGTCGTCAACGTGTACGGAAAGCAGGCGGCGATGAGCTGGGGCAAGCCGGGCCTCGGCGCATCCGTTATCGCGAGCGTCTACGGTCAGCCCGACAAGGCTGCCATTTTCGCCTACGAAGCGGGCGCAACGATGGACTACGAAGCGCTCGCACCCGCTCGACGCGTGATGTTCTTCATGAGCAACGACTCCTTCGCGAACCTCTCGCAGTCAGGCCAGCAATTGTTCGATGCCGCGATAGACTGGGCCATCAAACGTTAGGCATCCCCGGCTCGGATCAATGATGGTCGAACAGGATGCTATTGTTGATGCCTTGCGCCGGAGACCCCGATTGCGAAAAATTCAACGGCATCGTTCCGTAGCCGCTGTCCGATTGCTGTGCCACTGTCGACGCGTTTGCGTTGTAGTCGGGATAGTGCACCTTCGATTGATGCAACGTGCCATCTTTCTCGGCTTGCACGATTTGCGCCTTGACTTCGCCGCGCGTCGTCGTCTGATTCGAATCGATCTTTGCGTATGAGATTGCAGGCATCAGAAGCACGGCCGTCAGCATTGCGATGGTGATTGAGGTTTTCATCGAACTCTCCTTGCTTGGTGAACAGGTTCAAAAAGATGCCCGTTCAGATTAGGTCCAAAAGACTTAACGGTTCCTTATTCGCTCACGACGATTTCAAGTTGCCGTTGTCATCAGGCTTGGGACCAGGTTTGTGACGGTTAGATTATTGTCGAGCGCGGATGACCATAATCTGGCCGCTCGATTACGAATCTGTTATCTGCAAGGAAGGTCATCGAATGAGGTGTCAATCGATGGCGTACGTTCGGCTGTATTCGAAGCGTCAATCTGTCGATGAGCGTTCGAACAAGATGGATTTGCTTGGCGCTGGTGAATGCGTTGGACGCATTAGACGAAGCGACAGTCACACTGCATGGTATGCCTGTCGCTTCCTTTACCTCTCTGCGCTGATTATCGCAGCTTCCTGCTTAGAATTGCATCGTCGCGCTAGCCACCGCCGTACGCGTCGCGGACGGGCTGACGTAGTAGCCCCACGCGGTCGTCCAGTAACGGCGGTTGAGGAGGTTGTTGATACCCGCGCGGAACGTCACTTCTTTGCCCGCAATACGCGTTTCATACTTGCCGCTCAGATCGAACACCGTATATGCCGGCACGAATTGCGTGTTGGCGGCATCCACGGCCATATCGCTGACATAGCGGCCACCGAACGCAAGCGTAAGACGACGCATGTACGACGGGTTGTATTCGACGCGGCCCGTCACGGTCCATCGCGGCGCCCCATAGATACGCTTGCCCTCGATAGTCGGATCGTCGATATCGACGGCCTTGGTATCGAGCCACATCACGCCACCCATCACGCGCCAGTCGCTGGCAAGCTGAAGCCAGCCGCTCGCATCGACGCCCGTGTAACGCTTGGTGCCGTCCTGAACGAAGATGTTCGCCGAGTTCGTGTAGTTGTAGCCCTGATCGACGCGGAACAGCGCGAGATTCGCACCCCACTTGCTGCGATCCGTCTTGAAGCCCACTTCATATTGCTTGCTGCGCAGCGGACCGAACGTCGCTGGGTAGTTGAGGTTGGTGTTCGCAGCCGAACCGCCTTGCTCCAGCGACTGAACGTAGCTGAAGTACAGCGTCGAATACGCGTCCGTCTTGTACATCAGCGCCACAGTCGGCGTCACGGGAGACGCGCTGTAGTTCGCCGTGGTCGCGCCCGTCGGATCGTACGTGAACTGATGGAACTGCGTATAGCGCAAGCCGAGCAGCGCCGAAATGCGCGGCGTGAACTGAACCGTGTCGCTAGCGTAGATCGCGGCCTGTGTCGTGCGGGACTGCTTGTACAGGTTCTCGCCGATATGCACGTCGGCATTGGTCAGGAACGTGCTGCTATAGATGTTGCCGATACCGAGGGTATACCCGTCGTTCCAGCCTTCGCTGTTATCGTACTCAGTGACTTGCGATTGATAGCCCGCACCGAAGACGACATCGTGCTTGATGCTGCCCGTGTTGAACTTGCCTTCCACCATCGCGTCGACGTTCTGGTAGAAGTATCGCGTCATCGCCGCATACAGCGTGTTGGAGTAGTCACCGGCCGTGTTGTACACGTACAGCAGACTGTCCGAGTTCGTGCGGTTTTCCTTCGCGAAGCGGTACTTCACGCTCGCGTGCCAGTTCTCGGAGAGCCGATAGTCGAGCCCCGTTCCGAACGACGCCATTTCGACCTGGTAGTAGTTCTGCGGTTGCGACAGATTGTGCGTGACCAGACTGGCGTCCGGAATGCCGCCCGCGTCCGAGCCGAACATCAGGCCGAAGATCGTGCCTTCCTGCTTACGCTTCGTGTAGAACGCGTCGACCGTCCACGTCAGGTCCGGCGTGATGCGGAAGTCGAGCGCCGCCGACGCCACCTGGCGTCGCAGATGTCCATTTGCCTCGGCCGTATTGCCTTCCTCGTTGACGAGGTTGAAGCGGTAGCCGAACCGGTCGTCCTTGCCAAAGCGGCCGCCAACGTCAAGCTTCTCGCTGAACACACCCGCCGACTGATAGCCCACCGAAAAGCTGCGATACGGCGTATCGGTCGGACGCTTCAGCACGTAGTTGACGATACCGCCCGGCGAGCCGAACCCGTACATGAAGCCCGACAGCCCCTTCAGCAGTTCGACCTGCTCGAACGGCTCGAGTGCGAGATCGGTGTCCCACGACGGGAAGCTCTGTCCATCGACCTTGATGCTGTTGAGCGTGTCGATCGGCAGGCCTCGCACGTTGAACATCGAGTTTTCGCCGATGGCGTTGGTGCTCGTGATCGACACGGCCGGGTCGTACTGGAACAGGTCGTTGGCCGTATTCGCGAACAGATCCTGCGCCTCTTCGCTCGTCACGACGTGCGTCGAAAACGGCGTGTCGACCTGCTTGAGTGTGCCGAGCGCACCGGCACTGATCTTGTCGGGCTGCGCCCCATTGTTATCCGCCGACGCTTTCACGCTGACGGTTGGGAGCGTCGCGTCTGCGGCAACCGCGTCGTCCGCGCGAGCGCACGACGTCGCAGTCGATAGCGCCAGTCCGACGCTGATGAGTAGCGCGGCGCCGAGAACAGACTGGTTACGGGAATAGCGGTGAGCGGTAAGCGCGTGGTCAGACTTCAGAATCTTCATTCGTTGTTATGGCAGGCGGGTTACGAAACACCTGGTGCAAATGGTGGCGAAAATTTCGGGTGAATGGTAATGACAACGATTCGCAATTGCAAATCAATTTGACCGTTTAGTACATTTAGTCGTCACCACGCCACAGCCTGTTTTTCGCGTGTAGATGCCGCTCGCGCCGACCCGTGGCGGCGCTCACGAGGCGCGCCGTGTTTCTTACTAAAACTATCAAATGCGACTCATTCGCATTTACGACGAAAATGTGGCATACTCTTGCCAGGCGCGTGTTTCCCCTCGTCTATGACGCATTGCGACAGATGACAGGCGGTAGATGGGGACCTATGTTCTTCAGGCTCTATCGTATCGTTCGGAGTGCAAATTACTCTTTGCTTGTCGTGCTGATCGCCGAATACGCAACGCTTGCTGTCACGACCGACCGCGCTGGAACATCCGCGCACCCGTGACACCCGGCGATGGATGTCCGCCACGGGTTGAAGGAGACACAGGGAGCAAAACGATGAACGTATGGTTCGACGGCAGAAATGTGGATGCTCAGCAGCGACGCGGAAACGCTGGACGATATATCCGGCGTGCTGCCGGATTCGCTATTGTGGGGGCCGGTGCGCTGATCGGAATGGTGCGACTTGCAGCGTGGTTGTCGAGCGCCACGTGACGCCCGTACGAGGAAACATTGAAGCCGCCGAAGATTGCCGGGCGCTTTAGAGTTATTTACTACAGCCCGTCGTAGACCATCTTTGTGAATTGGCTGCCGTTGAACACGAAATTCCCCCATTTCGCGTCGAAGGCCGCGGTCGGCCTGGCGGCGATAATTTCGTCCAGTGATTTGCCCTGCGATTTCAAGGCTGCGACGTTATTGCGGACCGTAACCAGCATGTCGCGGAATTCGATCAGTTGAGTGCGCGTCCCCACCGCGCCATGGCCGGGAACGACGATGGTGTGGTCTGTGGTAGATGCCACAGCCTTGTTGGCCCATTTGATCGCACCGTCGATATTGCCGCCATCTTCATTGTCGATATACGGATAAATGCCGTTCCAGAAGGTGTCTCCCAGCGCCAGAACATCGGCCTTTTTGAAGTAGACCCATAGATCTCCATCGGTGTGGCCACCACCGAAGTTCTCTACTTCAATCGTCGTTCCTGCGAAGTTGAAAGTCTTTTCGTTATCGACAATCAGGGTTGGGCGTGCACCGGCCGGCACCGGATCGAAGGTCCAATTCCAGGCGTTGACATGCGTGGTCTCGGTCAGATGCTTCAAAGTATTCTTGTGCGCAACGATGGTGGCGCCAGCTGCGTGCATCCATGCATTGCCGTCGGTATGGTCCCAATGCCAATGCGTGTTCACCACGTATTTCAGCGGTGAGGGACTGATCTTGCCGAGGGCGGCCTGCAGCTTTTCTTGCGATTTGCTAATGCCCGCGTCGACCAGAAATTTGCCATCCTTGCCCGACAGGACGGTAATGTTGCCGCCTGAACCCATCAGCACGGTGATATTTCCACGCAATGGCTGCACGACGATTTCCCCGTCGGCACGGCGTAAATATCGGGCGCCTGCACCAGTGTGAAAATAGTCGTCTGGTCCGGCGTTGCTTCCTGGTGAAGGTGGACTGCCCGTTTCAGCGAACGCTGCCGTCGAGGCTAGCGACGACCCCGCAGCAATCGCGAGCAATACAAACAGTGTGGAAAGCATGCTGCCTTTATTTCCTGGCTTGATCAACGTATTCATGGTTCTTCGCTTTCGTTTGGGAAACCGGTACATCTGAATGCTTGTCGAGCAATGGGGATAGCCGGCGAACGGGTCATTTCCCCAAAGGGCGAAGAAATAGTGATGCGACGCGGCTATAGCGTCCAAGACCTGTTTACTATTCAAACGATAAGCAACGCCTATAGTTGGCCGGCTCTCCACGGATCAAGGGCACGAACCCATCGTCTCGCAAATTTACTTGACACCTAAACTATCAAAACCTAAAGTAAAGCCGAGCACACACGTTGGGGAACCAGCATGCGCATTGTCTGTATCGGCGGCGGCCCGGCTGGGCTGTATTTCGGGTTGTTGATGAAGCACCGGCATCCGGCGCACGAAGTGGTCGTCGTCGAGCGCAACCGGCCGTATGACACCTTCGGCTGGGGCGTCGTGTTTTCAGACCAGACGCTCGGCAATCTGCGCGCCGCCGACGCCAATAGCGCCGACATGATCCTCGGCGCGTTCAATCACTGGGACGACATCGAAATCCACTTTCGCGGCGCGAAGGTACGCTCGTCGGGACACGGCTTTTGCGGCATCGGCCGCAAGCGGCTGCTGAACATCCTGCAGGCGCGCTGCGAAGAACTCGGCGTGAAGCTGGTGTTCGAAACGCAGGTCACGAACGACGACGATTACGACGCCGACCTCATCATCGCCAGCGACGGCCTGAACAGCGCCATCCGCCAGAAATACGCTTCGACCTATCAGCCCGACGTCGACATGCGCGATTGCCGCTTCGTGTGGCTCGGCACGAACAAGCTCTTCGACGCCTTCACATTTGCGTTCGAAAAGACCGAATGGGGCTGGTTCCAGGCGCACGCGTACCGCTTCGACGACCAGACGTCGACGTTCATCGTCGAAACGCCTGAGCGCGTGTGGCGCGCGGCAGGACTCGACGAAATGAGCAAGGAAGAGAGCATCGCGTTCTGCGAGCGGCTGTTCGCGAAGTATCTCGACGGCCATCCGTTGATGTCGAACGCGAGCCACTTGCGCGGCTCGTCGCAATGGATCCGCTTTCCGCGTGTCGTCAATCGCGAATGGGCGCACTGGAAAACAGCCGCCGACGGCAAACGCGTACCCGTCGTGCTGATGGGCGACGCCGCGCACACCGCGCATTTTTCGATCGGTTCCGGCACCAAGCTCGCGCTCGAAGACGCGATCGAACTCGCGAACAGCATCGACGCGCATCCGCATGATCTCGCCGCCGCGCTCGCGCACTACACGGAAGTGCGCAGCGTGGACGTGCTGCGCATCCAGAACGCCGCGCGCAATTCGACGGAATGGTTCGAGCATGTCGACCGTTACACGTCTTTCGAGCCGGAGCAGTTCGCATATTCGCTGCTGACTCGCTCGCAGCGCATATCGCACGAGAACCTGCGCGAGCGCGATGCCGGCTATCTCTCGTCATTCGAAGACTGGCTCGCAGCGCGCGCGGGCATCGAACGCGCGCCGGACAAGCACTCCGTTCCGCCCATGTTCACGCCGTTCAAACTGCGAGGCGTGACGCTGAAGAACCGTGTCGTCGTGTCGCCGATGGCGCAGTATTCAGCCGTCGACGGCGTCGCGGGCGACTATCACCTGATGCATCTCGGCGCTCGCGCCATGGGTGGCGCGGCGCTCGTGATGACCGAGATGACCTGCGTGTCGCCCGAGGCACGCATCACGCCCGGATGCCCCGGCATGTACGCGCCGGAACATCTGGCCGCGTGGCGTCGCATCGTGCAGTTCGTGCACGCGCAGTCCGACGCGAAGATCGGCATGCAGCTCGGCCACGCGGGCGCCAAGGCGTCGACGCGTGTCAGCTGGGACGGCATCGACCAGCCCTTGCCCGAAGACAACTGGTCATTGGTGTCGGCATCGCCGCAGCAATACCTGCGCGGCGTGAGCCAATGGTCGCGCGAAGCGACGCATGCAGAACTGCGCGAGATCGAAGCACAGTTCGTGCGTGCGACGGAAATGGCCGCGGAAGCGGGCTTCGACTGGCTCGAATTGCACTGCGCGCACGGGTATTTCCTGTCGAGCTTTCTCTCGCCGCTCACCAATCATCGCACTGACGAATACGGTGGAACGCTGGCGAATCGTCTGCGCTATCCGCTCGAAGTGTTCGCCGCGATGCGCAAGGCCTGGCCGCAGGACAAGCCGATGTCGGTGCGCATTTCCGCGCACGACTGGGTCGACGGCGGCACGACACCCGACGATGCCGTCGAGATCGCGCGCGCGTTCAAGGCGGCGGGCGCGGACATGATCGATGTGTCGTCGGGACAGGTGAGCAAGGAAGAAAAGCCCGTGTACGGTCGCATGTTCCAGACGCCGTTCGCCGATCGCATCCGCAACGAAGCGGGCATCGCGACGATCGCGGTCGGCGCGATCTCCGAGGCGGACCACGTGAACAGCATCATCGCTGCGGGCCGCGCGGACCTGTGTGCGGTTGCGCGTCCGCATCTGGCGAATCCGTCGTGGACGCTGAACGAAGCAGCGAAGATCGGCTACTTCGACGTGAACTGGCCGAAGCAGTACACCGCCGCCAAGTCGCAACTCGAACGCAACTACGAGCGCGAGCGCGCACAGGCCGCCGAGAATGCACGGCTGTCGCCGCTAGAGCGCGCACAACGCGCGGAAGGAACGGTTTGATGAACAGCACCCTTGCGGGAAAACACGCGGTAGTCACGGGCGGCGGCAGCGGCATCGGCGCGGCGACGGCAGAAGCGCTGGTTCGCGCGGGTGCGCGCGTCACGTTGATGGGCCGCGATGCGCAACGTCTTGCCGCGCAGCGCGAAACGTTGAGCGCGTATGGCGAGATCGCAGCTTGCATCAGCGTCGATGTGTGCGACGAAAGCGCTGTCAACAAGGCATTTTCTGAAGCATCGTCGATTGCAGGCGCTGTCGACGTGCTCGTCAACAATGCAGGCCAGGCACAAGCCGCACCGTTCACGCAGACGGATATGGCGCTGTGGCAACGCATGCTCGACGTCAACCTGACGGGCGTGTTTCTCTGCACGCGCGCCGTGTTGCCGTCGATGCTCGACCGCAACTATGGCCGCATCATCAACGTCGCGAGCACGGCGGGACAGATCGGTTACGCGTACGTCGCCGCTTACTGCGCGGCCAAGCATGGCGTGATTGGCCTCACGCGCTCGCTCGCACTCGAGGTCGCGACGAAGGGCGTCACCGTCAACGCCGTCTGTCCCGGCTATACGGAAACGGAACTGCTGCGCGCGTCGCTCGACCAGATCACCTCGAAGACTTCGCGCAGCGAGCAGGAAGCACGCGACATTCTCGTGCGCAACAACCCGCAGCGCCGCTTCATCGCGCCCGCCGAAGTCGCAAACGCCGTGCTGTGGCTGTGCATGCCGGGTTCCGAATCCATCACAGGTCAATCTGTTTCCGTTTCAGGCGGAGAAGTCACATGAGCAACATTGCAAAGAAGAAAACTACCGACGCCGCCGACTCCAAACCGACGCGCAAAGGCATTGCGAAACCCGCGGAGAACGTCGTGGACATGGAAATGAGCACGGGCGCGGACAGCCACATGGGCTTACGCCTGTGGCTGCGCATGCTGACGACGACCAACCTCGTGCAAGCGGAATTGCGCAAGCGTCTGCGCAACGAGTTCGACACGACGTTGCCGCGCTTCGATCTGATGGCGCAACTGGAGCGTCATCCTGAAGGCCTGAAGATGACGGAACTGTCGCGCCGCTTGATGGTGACGGGCGGCAATATCACCGGCATTACAGATCAACTGGAAAAAGAAGGCCTCGTCGCGCGCGACACCGATCAGAACGACCGCCGTTCGATCAGCGTGCGTCTCACGCCGGAAGGCCGCGCGCTGTTCGACAGAATGGCCGTCGCACACGAACAATGGGTCGTCGAGATGTTCGGCGGCCTCGATCTCGATGAGAAATCGCGCACGCATCAAAAGCTCGGCAAGCTCAAGCAGCATCTGCTGAACACGATCAAGAGCTGACGCGCGACATCTGCAAAAGAGGAGACAACGATGACCCGTTCCGCTGCCGATGCCCTGCTCGCCGGCAATCGCACGACACTCGCCGCTTACGACGCGAAGCACTTCGGCTGGTCCGTCAACGCGGGCGTCGCGACGATCACGCTGAATCGCCCGGAGCGCAAGAATCCGCTGACCTTCGAGTCGTACGCGGAGTTGCGTGATCTGTTCCGGCAACTCGCGTATGCAACCGACGTAAAGGTCGTCGTCATGCACGGCGCGGGCGACAACTTCTGCTCGGGCGGCGACGTGCACGACATCATCGCGCCGCTGATCGATCTGCCAATGCCCGAACTGCTGCTCTTCACGCGCATGACAGGCGATCTGGTCAAAGCGATGCGGCATTGCCCGCAGCCGGTCATCGCGGCCGTCGACGGCGTCTGCGCAGGCGCGGGCGCGATTCTCGCGATGGCCTCCGACATGCGCCTCGGCACCGCGCGCAGCAAGCTTGCGTTTCTGTTCACGCGTGTGGGCCTTGCCGGTTGCGACATGGGCGCGTGCTCGATCCTGCCGCGCATCATCGGCCAGGGGCGCGCATCCGAATTGCTTTACACGGGGCGCTCCGCGAGCGGCGAAGAAGGTTACGCATGGGGCTTCTACAACCGCTTGTGCGCGCCGGAAGCGCTGCTCGACGAAGCATCGAAACTCGCCGCCGATCTCGCCGCGGGCCCGACGTTCGCGCATGGCGTCACGAAGAAGATGCTGCACCAGGAATGGAGCATGAGCATCGACGAAGCGATCGAATCCGAAGCGCAGGCACAGGCCATCTGCATGACGACGCGCGATTTCGAGCGTGCGTATCGCGCGTTCGCGGCGAAGTCGCGCCCCGTGTTCGAAGGAGACTGATCTTGAATCACGACGATCCGCACGGCGCATTGGCCTGGCCATTCTTCGAAGCGCGTCACCGCGAACTTGCAGAAGGAATCGAAACGTGGGCCACGCAGCATCTCGCGCATGTATCACATGACGACGCCGACACGACGTGCCGTCAACTCGTGCGCGCGTTAGGCGAAGCGGGCTGGCTGAAGTACGGCGTGGGCGGCACGCAATACGGCGGGCATGGCGACACGATCGACACGCGCGCCGTGTGTCTGCTGCGCGAGACGCTTGCAAAACACGACGGTCTCGCAGACTTCGCGCTCGCCATGCAAGGCCTCGGTTCGGGCGCGATCACGCTGGCGGGCACGCATGAACAGAAAGCGCTCTATTTGCCGCGCGTCGCAAAGGGCGAAGCAATCGCAGCGTTCGCGTTGTCCGAGCCCGAGGCCGGTTCCGATGTTGCAGCGATGGCCTTGCAGGCACGCGCGGACGGTGACAGCTATGTGCTCGACGGCGACAAGACGTGGATTTCGAACGGCGGCATCGCCGACTTCTATGTGGTGTTTGCACGAACGGGCGAAGCACCCGGCGCACGCGGTATCACCGCATTCATTGTCGATGCCGACACGCCGGGCCTGCAGATCGCCGAACGCATCGACGTGATTGCGCCGCATCCGCTCGCGCGTCTGCATTTCGCCAAGGCCCGCGTGCCGCGCAGCCAGATGCTTGGCGCGCCCGGTGAAGGCTTCAAGATCGCGATGCGCACGCTGGATATCTTCCGCACGTCGGTCGCGGCAGCGTCGTTGGGCTTTGCACGACGTGCGTTGCAGGAAGGCCTCGAACGCGCCGCGTCGCGCAAGATGTTCGGCCAGACGCTCGGCGATTTTCAGTTGACGCAGGCCAAACTCGCGCAGATGGCGCTGACGATCGACAGCAGCGCGCTGCTCGTATACCGCGCCGCATGGCTGCGCGACCAGGGCGAGAGCGTCACGCGCGAAGCCGCGATGGCGAAGTGGCATGCGAGCGAAGGCGCGCAGCAGGTGATCGACGCCGCCGTGCAACTGTGGGGCGGCATGGGCGTGCAGAGCGGCACGACGGTCGAAAGGCTTTATCGCGAGATACGCGCGCTACGCATTTACGAAGGCGCGACGGAAGTGCAGCAACTGATCGTCGGACGCGATCTGCTCAAGGCGCATGCAGCCGCGCAGCAGGAGCGCGCGTCATGAGCGCCACGTTCGACATGCCCATGCGCATCCGTTTCGCGCATTGCGATCCGGCCGGCATCGTCTACTTCCCGCAGTATCTGGTGATGACGAACATGCTCGTCGAAGAGTGGTTCAACGAGCGTCTTGCCATCGACTACGCGCACATGATCCAGACGCGCCACGTCGGCCTGCCTATCGTGAAGCTCGACTGCGAGTTTTCAAGGCCAAGCCGCATGGGCGAAACGATCACGCTTTCGCTGGACGTCACGCGCATCGGACGCCGTTCGATTGGGATCGCGATCGTCGCCCGTTGCGCGGATGAAGTGCGCTTTCGTTCGGCGCAAGTGCTCGTCACGACATCGCTGGAAAACGGGCAGTCAATCGACATTCCCGACGACATCGCCGCCGCGCTCGCGGCATTCGCGCCGCACGCCGTTCGATCCGAGGAGCAACGCTCATGAAGAAACGATCGCTTCTGCCCGCGGGCTGGGTCAAGCCGAAGGGCTACGCCAATGGTGTCGCGGCGAGCGGCACGCAGGTGTTCATCGCCGGACAGATCGGCTGGAACGAAGAAGCACGCATGACGAGCGACCGCTTCGCCGAACAGGCAATCCAGGCGCTGCGCAATGTGCTCGCCGTACTGCGCGAGGCAGGCGGACAGCCCGAGCACCTCGTGCGCATGACATGGTACGTCACCGACAAGCGCGAGTACCTCGCGTCGCTGAAGGAGATCGGTCAGGCGTTCCGTGAACTGATCGGCGATTACGACATCGCGATGAGCGCCGTGCAGGTCGTCGCGCTGATCGAGGACGACGCCAAAGTGGAAATCGAAGCAACCGCCGTGGTGACGGACTAGACGCGCTTCGAGCCGCGCACACCCACTTATTCCGCAGATAACGCACGTATGGCAGGGGAGTTTCATGATGGAACCGTCAGCTCACGTCGATACTTTCGCGCGCGATCACTTGCCGCCGCAGGATCAATGGCCGGTGTTCCTGCTCGACAATCCGGACATCGCGTATCCGGCGCGATTCAACTGCGCGACTGAACTGCTCGATCGCGCCGTCGACAATGGGCATCGCGATCGGCCTGCAATCTGGTCCGACATCGACGGCAAGCCGCATGCGACCACGTACGGCGAACTGCTGGCGATGGTGAATCGCAGCGCCCATGTGCTGATCGACGAAATGGGTTTGCGGCCTGGCAATCGCGTGCTGTTGCGCGGGCCGAACACGTTGCAGATGGCCGTCGCGTTTCTCGCGGCGCTGAAGGCGGGTCTCGTCGTCGTGCCGACCATGCCGCTGCTGCGCGCGAAAGAACTCAAGCAGATCATCGACAAGGCGCAAATCGGCGCGGCACTGTGTGACACGCGTTTGACGGAAGAACTCTCGCGCTGCACGACGCGAGGCGACGAGTACTTCTGCGAAGGCCTCAAAACCACGCTGATCTTTCACGACGACGACGCAGCAGGTTCGCTCGAAACACTTGCCGCATCCAAACCCGCTGAATTCAAGGCCTGCGACACGGCCGCCGACGACGTCTGCCTGATCGCCTTCACGAGCGGCACGACGGGTGCGCCCAAGGGCTGCATGCATTTTCATCGCGACGTGCTCGCGATGTGCGATCTGTTTCCGCGCCACATCCTGAAACCCACCGCTGACGACATCTTCTGCGGCACACCGCCGCTCGCATTCACGTTCGGCCTTGGCGGGCTGCTGTGCTTTCCGTTGCGCGCAGGCGCATCGACGGTGCTGATCGAGAAGCAGACGCCCGAAATGCTGCTGCAAAACGTCGAGCGCTTTCATGCAACCGTGATGTTCACCGCGCCGACGTTCTATCGGCAGATGGCGCCGTTGATTCCGCGTTTCGACATTGCGTCGCTGAAAAAGACCGTGTCCGCAGGCGAAGCGCTGCCCGACTCGACGCGCGAGCTTTGGCGCGAAGCGAGTGGGATTGAAATGATTGACGGCATCGGCGGCACGGAGCTGATTCATATCTTCATCTCGTCGGCGGGACACGACGTACGGCCGCACGCGATCGGCAAGGCCGTGCCCGGCTACGTCGTGCAGGCCGTCGATGACAACATGCGCCCCGTGCCCACCGGCACGCTCGGCAAGCTCGCCGTGCGCGGGCCGACGGGCTGCCGCTATCTGGCCGACGAGCGCCAGCTCAAGTTCGTGCGCGACGGCTGGAACCTGCCCGGCGATTCCGTCTATCTCGACGCAGACGGCTATGTGTTCTATCAGGCGCGCGCCGACGACATGATCGTCTCGGCGGGCTACAACATCTCCGGCCCGGAAGTGGAAAGCGTGCTGATGCAGCATCAGGCTGTCGCCGAATGCGGCGTCATCGGCGTGCCCGACGAGACACGCGGACAGATCGTGAAGGCGTTCATCGTGCTCAATGCCGGCTACAGCGGCAATGAGAAACTGGTCGCGGAGTTGCAGGAATTCGTGAAGAATACCGTTGCGCCGTACAAGTATCCGCGCGTCGTCGCCTTCATCGACACGCTGCCTCGCACGGAAACCGGCAAGCTCAAGCGGTTCGCTTTGCGTGCGATGTAGCGCCTGACGCTTCATTCGATAACGGTGAGCGGTGACGCGCGCAGTCCCCGTCGTCCCACAATCGAGGAGCATTTGATGGCCGGTTCCTTTATCGAAGTCGCCGCTCGCGATGGCGGCCGTTTCAACGCATACATGGCGCGCCCCGCGCAGGGGTCCGGTCCGGGCCTCGTGCTGCTGCAAGAGATTTTCGGCATCAACGACTATCTGAAACAAACGGCCGACCGCTACGCCGAAGAAGGCTATGTCGTGCTCGTGCCCGATCTGTTCTGGCGCATGCAACCGAATGTCGTGCTCGGCTATGACGGCGACGACATGAAGCGCGCGCTCGACTTCCATGCGAAGTTCGACGTCGATCTCGCCGTGCAGGATATCGCCGCGACGCTCGATGCGTTGCGCGCGCTGCCCGAGCAACAAGGCAAGGTCGGCGCGGTCGGCTATTGCCTCGGCGGCAAGCTCGCGATGCTCGCGGCCGCGCGCACGGATGTCGATTGTGCGGTCAGCTATTACGGTGTCGGGCTCGATACGTATATCGACGAAGTGAAGAACATTCGCTGCCCGATGGTGTTTCACTTCCCCGAAAACGACGCGTACTGCCCGCCGCCCGTTCGCGAGCAGATCGGGGCCGCGCTGCGCACGCATCCCGACATCGAGCAGTATGTGTATCCCGGCTGCGATCACGCGTTCGCCGCGCCCGCACGCCCGCAATACGACAAACCCGCCGCGATGATGGCGTACTCGCGCACGCTCGCGCTGCTGCGCAAGGTACTCGGCCCGATCTACGATCTGAATACGCTGTGGGAACAGCATTGCTATTTCGAGTTCGCGACGCGCGACGTCGAAGCCGTGATGCCGACGATGGTCGCGCAACCGTACGTCAACCACGTGCCGACCATGACGGGCGGCGTCGGTTATGACAATCTCAAGCGCTTCTATACGAATCACTTCGTCAACTCGAATCCACCGGACACAAAGCTGATTCCGATTTCGCGGACCATCGGCTCCGATCGCATCGTCGATGAATTCATTTTTGCCTGCACGCATAGCTGCGAGATCGACTGGCTGCTGCCGGGCGTAGTGCCGACGGGCAAATACTTCGAGGTGCCGATGCTCGCTGTCGTGTGCTTTCGCGGCGACAAGCTGTACAACGAGCATATCTATTGGGATCAGGCGTCCGTGCTCGTGCAGGTCGGCTTGCTCGATCCGAAGGGTTTGCCCGTTGCAGGCATCGAGAGCGCGCGCAAGCTGCTCGACGAAAAGCTGCCGTCCAATCAGTTGATGGGCGACAAGTGGTCGGCATGATGGTTGCTCGTGCAACGTGAAGCATCATATTGAATAGAGGCCGCCCTCTTGCGCGGCCTCGTATGATGTTCGCTCCGCCGATACACGGCCCCCTCACGCGACTCGCCGCCCGCTCATGCTCATCGTCCACCACCTGAACAACTCCCGTTCGCAGCGCGTGCTGTGGCTGCTCGAAGAACTCGGCGTGCCGTACGAGATCAAGCGTTACCAGCGCGACCCGAAGACGATGCTCGCGCCGCCCGAACTGCGGGCCGTTCATCCCCTCGGCAAGTCGCCCGTCGTCACGGATGATGGTCAGACCCTCGCTGAATCCGCCGCGATCATCGAGTATCTGCTCGAACGTTACGGACAAGGCCGCTTCGAGCCGCCTGCCGGCACGCCCGAACGCCAGAAGTTCAGATACTGGATGCACTACGCGGAAGGCTCTGCGATGCCGCCGTTGCTGCTCAAGCTGGTCGCGTTGCGGATCGGCAGCGCGCCGATGCCTTTCTTCGCGAAGCCGATTGCGAAGAAGATTTCGTCGACGTTGCAATCCACCTTCATCGATCCGCAGATCGCGTTGCATATGGGATTTATCGAAGATTCGCTGTGCGCGACCGGCTGGTTCGCGGGCAACGAATTCACAGCCGCTGATATTCAAATGAGCTTCCCCGTCGAAGCCGCTACCGCGCGCGGCAACCGCGATACGAAATATCCATCTGTCGCCCGTTTTCTCGACACGATCCATGCCCGGCCCGCCTACCAGCGCGCGCTCGAACGCGGCGGCAAGTACGATTTATTGAGCTGAGCCGTGTCGATTCCGGCTGCGTTCGATCGTCGTGTCAAGTAGAGGCAGGCACGCGCGGGAATGGCAGTTGCCGTCCGGCACGGATGCTCGCTAGACTGCAAGCGCTTCGACCGCATGGAGGAAACGCGCGCATGACGCATAACATCGAAGGGAAAAAACGCTGGCTCGCACTGATCGTGCTATGCATGGGCGTGCTGATGATCGTTCTCGATACGACCATCGTCAACGTCGCCCTGCCGTCGATCGCGGCCGATCTTGGCTTCTCCGAAACCGCCCTCGTGTGGGTGGTCAATGCGTACATGCTGACCTTCGGCGGCTTTCTGTTGCTCGGCGGCCGGCTCGGCGATCTGTACGGACACCGCAAGCTCTTCCTCGCGGGCATTACGCTGTTCACGCTGGCGTCGCTCGCGTGCGGACTCGCGAACTCGCAGGTCATGCTGGTTTGCGCGCGCGCCATTCAAGGTCTGGGTGGCGCGGTGGTGTCTGCCGTTTCGCTGTCGCTCATCATGAATCTGTTCACCGAAGAGGGCGAGCGCGCCAAGGCGATGGGTGTCTACGGCTTCGTGTGCGCGGGCGGCGGCAGCATCGGTGTGCTGCTCGGCGGATTGCTGACCAATCTGCTGAGCTGGCACTGGATCTTTCTCGTCAATCTGCCCATCGGGATCGCCGTGTATGGGGCGTGCCTCGCGCTGATGCCGGCCGGCCGTGGGCACGCGCACGGCGAACGGCTCGACGTAGCGGGCGCGGCAACCGTGACCACATCGCTGATGCTGGCCGTCTACGCGATCGTCAACGGCAACGAGGCGGGCTGGCTCTCCGCGCAGACCGTCGGCCTGATCGTCGTCGCGCTGGCGCTGCTCGGCGCGTTTCTCATCATCGAGGCACGCGTCGCGCATCCGTTGATGCCGCTCAAGCTCTTCACGTTGCGCAATGTCGCGACGGCCAACGTGGTCGGCGTGTTGTGGGCGGCGGCGATGTTCGCGTGGTTCTTCATCTCCGCGCTTTATTTGCAGCGTGTGCTCGGCTATGCGCCGCTTCAGGTCGGCCTCGCGTTCCTGCCCGCGAACCTCATCATGGGCTTCTTCTCGCTCGGCCTGTCGGCGCGCATGGTGATGCGCTTCGGCATTCGTCGGCCGCTGGCTGTCGGGCTGTTTCTTGCGGCGCTCGGGCTGCTGCTGTTTGCGCGCGCGCCCGTTGACGGGCACTTCGTCGTCGATGTGCTGCCTGGCATGGTGTTGCTCGGCGTGGGCGCGGGCGTCGCGTTCAATCCGATGCTGCTCGCTGCAATGAGCGATGTCGATCCCGCGGATTCCGGGCTCGCATCGGGCATCGTCAACACGTCGTTCATGATGGGCGGCGCATTGGGACTCGCGGTGTTGGCGAGTCTCGCGGCCGCTCAATCGGCGAGCGGCGGCACGCAGCAGGCCGACATGCCCGCTGCGCTCGCGAGCGGCTATCACGTTGCGCTTCTCGTCGGCGCGATCTTCGCGGCCATGGCTGCGACGATTGGCGGCGCGTTGCTGCGGCCCGGCTCACCGCCCGCCGCGCAACGGGAGCGCGACGACGACACGTTGAAGCAGCAGATGGAGCAATCGCCATGAATAAGACCACGGATGTGCCCGAACTGGTTCGCCGCTGCTTCGCGGCGTATCAGCACAAGGACCGCGCGACGATCGAAGCGATCCTCGCCGACGATTTCCATTTCACGAGTCCGCGTGACGATCATATCGACCGGCGCGAATACTTCGAACGCTGCTGGCCGTTCAACGAGCAGGTCGAGTTCTTTCGGATCGAGAAGCTGTTCAGCGAAGGCAACGAAGCGTTCGTGCGTTATGCGTGCAAGCCGGTGAATCGCGAGGCGTTTCGCAATACCGAGTTCTTTCGGGTCGAGAACGGCAAGATCGTCGAGGTGCAGGTGTACTTCGGTTCGCCCGCGAAAGACGTATCTTCGCGCTGACTGACGGCTGCGCGACAAGAACCGCAAGCGCGATCAAATGAATCACGCGGCCAATCGATATGCTGGGTTCATGCCGAAACGAGAGTCCGTATGAGCCTGATCGGAAACCCTGCGGGAAAAGCGTTGTGGTTTATCGAAAGCCACTTTCATGAGGAACTGTCGCTCGACGATATCGCCAGTTGCGGTTGCGTCTCGCGCTTTCATCTGTCGCGCGCGTTCGAAGCTGCAACCGGCCACGCGGTGATGCGCTATGTGCGCGCGCGCCGCCTGACGGAAGCGGCGCGGCAGCTTGCGCGCGGCGCGCCGGATATCCTCGCCGTTGCGGTCGATGCGGGTTACGGCTCTCACGAGGCATTCACGCGCGCGTTTCGCGAGCAGTTCGGGCTCACGCCCGAAGCGTTGCGCGCGCAAGGTCATCTCGACAACCTCGCACTCGTGGAGCCGATCAAAATGGATGAATCACTTCTCGCCCATCTGGAGCCGCCGCGTTTCGTGGACGGCAAACCCTTGCTCGTCGCAGGATCGAGCGAACGCTACCACTGCGAAAGCAGTTCGGGCATACCCGCGCAATGGCAACGCTTCAACGCGATCTTCGGCAAGGTGCCCGGACAGGTCGGCAAGGTCGCGTACGGTGTCTGCTACAACGCCGACGACTCAGGCAATTTCGATTATCTGTGCGGCGTGGAAGTCGCCGATTTCTCGGGCCTGCCCGACGAACTAAGCCGCGTGCGCATCGGCGCGCAGCGCTATGCGGTGTTCACGCATAGCGAGCACATTTCGACGATACGCCGCACGTGGAACACGATCTGGAACAAGTGGTTGCCGGAATCCGGGCACACGCCCGCCGATGCGCCCAACTTCGAGCGCTACAACGAGCAGTTCAATCCCGTGACGGGCATGGGCGGCGTCGAAATCTGGCTGCCGCTCAGGAACTGAAGCGCTAATCAGCGCGTGCCGCCGACCGGCGCGGCTTCGACTTCGAACGTGTCGCCCGTTTCGAAGAACGTGCCGCCCGCGACGTAGTGGCAGGTGCGCATGTCGTGATCGTCGCCGAAGTGCCAGCGGTTGTCCGAGTAGACGCGGCCGTCCGCGTAGCACGCGACCACTTCGGCGAGGATCAGATCGTGCCGCTGGGCGTCGTCGGGAATCACCTTGCATTCGAACCACGCCACACACCCTTCCAGCATCGGCACATCGATCTTCTCGGCCGGAAACGTCTCGAGCTGAAGCGCGGTGAACTTGTCGATTTCGACGCCCGCGTTCGAACCGACGGCGAGCGTATGGCGCGCGAAGCCACGTGTAGGCAGTTGCAGGCCGAACACGCCGCTTGCTTCGACAAGCTGCCGCGTCAACGTCTTCGCGTCGATCACCACGACGATTTTCGGCGGCACGAAATCCAGCGGCATGGCCCACGAAGCGGCCATCACGTTCGAACGCCCGTCGTGCGCGCTCGTGATCAAGGTGACGGGGCCGTGGTTCAGAAGGCGCGTCGCGCGCGAGAGATCGACGGGTTGCCGGAATGATTGCATGAGAGACCTTCGCGATATCGATCGCTGCATTCTAGCGAAGCCGTGCAAAACGCGAAGCTTACGTGCCGCGGTAGCAGACCGCGCGCGGGGGAAAGCGGATGCAAGAATCCGGACAAAAAAACGGCGGCGCCAATGCGCCGCCCGCAGATCCGCATGGATGCGAAAGTCAGTGCGTCGTCGGGGGCTTGCCGTGCGTGACGTCGAGCGGTTTGTGCGCCTCGCCGTTCGCGCCCGGGAAGAATGCGTTCCATGCGGCACGCACGCCCTCGGCTGCCGTGGCTTCCGCGTCGATGGTTTCCGGTTCGTCCACGCGTGCGGGATCTTCACTCAGACCGCGCCAGTGGGTGAACACGAGTAGCGGTTTCTCGGTCCATCCGCCTTCGATGAATTTTGCGAATGCCGTGTCGCCGCTCACCAGCTGGACTTCGTACCACCCGTCTCGCACGGGCGCATAGTCGTCCAGCGGGAACCATGCGGTCGCTTCGATTTCCATAGTGCCGTCTCCTGTCGCGGATGTGACTCATAGGGAGGCATTGTTTATGCCTTACGGGGGGCGCGCCCGCTCACGGCGTCGGATCATGGCGCGGTCCGGGACTTGCAGGGCGAACAGCCCCGGAAAAACCGACGCACTTTTTGACCACGACGCACCACCAGATTTACACATCTCGCCTGTCGGCGTAAAGCCCGGCAACATATTCGGATTTTTCGAACGTACGGTCCAAAACGTTCGAACCCGAAAATTCACGTTTTCGCGTTCAACGTGAAGGCGCCGCGATCGAAAGCTTCGCAGTATGTTTTCCAGTCACTGACGACCTGCGCTTCGCACTGCGTCGCGAGGTCGATCAACGGCAATTGCCACTTGCTGTCTTCGCCGAACGCGATCAGGTCGTCGGCGATCGCGGAAGTCTGCCGTCCGCTGCTGCGAAAGTGCGCCCACGCGACCAGCTCCGCCATGTTGCGCACGACCGACTCCAGCCGTGGCAGCTTGCCGTTCCAGGCGTCGAGTGCGACGCGGTCTTCCGATGGCTGCAACCCGCGCAGCACGAACGGCCGCCGTTCGAACTCGACGGCGTGCAAAAAGGCTTGCGACACGACCTGGTTACGCCTCTGTATATCGACCACGCGCTCGGACTCGCTGCCCCATTTGGGCTGCGGCGTATGGACGTTCGGCGCGGTGGCGGACGGCAAAGCCAGCTTCATGTCGAGCAGGTAATTGCCGTCGGGCGAACCCTTGCCTTCGACGAGAATCACATAGCGCTCGACGCCCAGACTGCCCGTACCCGCAATGCGGCGCGCGACGTCGATGATCTCGTAGAACCGGGGATTCGGCTCGCGCTTCGCAAAATCGTTCATGAACGCGACGACCCTGGCGCGCGCGTCGCCCGTGACAGGCAGCGCTTTCTTGCCGTCAGCGCGCAGCGTCCGCTTTTTGCCTTTCAGATCGGTGCGCCGGTTCAGGTGATCGGCACGCGAGCGCTGGTGCAACGCCGCGAACAGTTCGCCGACCATGCCCTCAGCCGTCTCCTCCTCGATCCAGCGCGCCTTGCCGAAGCGCAGCGCGGCGGCGTAGGCGTCGGTGGCCGTGTGGCACAGCGCGAGCGCCTCGGCGCGGCTGAGCTTAAGGTCGTCCGCCGCCACCAGCACGCTCGACAGCAGCCGGATCATCTCGTACAGGCAGGGCGCGAGGCATGCCTCGTCGAAATCATTGATGTCGAAATAGATGAGCCGGTTATCGCCCTTGTAGCTGCCGAAATTCTCCAGATGCATGTCGCCGCAGATCCACGCTCGCGGCGAACCGTCCAGCACCGTGCCTTTGGACAGACGCTTGTAGAACAGATGACAGGTTCCGCGCAGAAACACGAATGGCGACGTGCGCATGCGCGCGTATTTCATTGCGAGGCGGTCGGGGTCACGGCCGGCATTGAACCGGGCGATTTCATCAGCAACGTCGAGCATGCGGACCTCTCACGAATGGGGAATGATCGGGATCATTCTGTACCGACAGCCTTTCACTTCCAAACGTTCGCCGTACCCACGCCACGCTCGCGAACGAGTATGCGAGCGCGCCGCAATGCTGGCTCCATCGAATCGCGCCCACCTGGTTCTTACGGGCGCGCAGCCTTTGCCGTATCGTGCCCGCTAGGCATACTTCAACGGTACACGCGACGGGAGAAAGACGTGGTGCAACGAGTCAACGAATACGGTCAGGCGATCGGCGAACCCATGCCACAGTGGCAAGCCGCAAAGGCACCAGGCGATCAGCCGATGACAGGCCGCTACTGCCGGCTGGAGCGGGTCGACGTGGAACGCCACGCGGACGATCTGTACGACGCCTACAGCGCCGCGCCCGACGGCCGCGACTGGACCTACCTCTCCGTAGGCCCGTTCGACACGCGCGAGGCCTACCGCGACTTCCTCGCGTCCTGCGCGGCTTCCCCTGACCCGCTGCATCACACCGTCATCGATCTCGCGACGGGCAAAGCCATCGGCACGCTTTCGCTGATGCGCATCGACAAGGCGAACGGCGTGATCGAAGTCGGCTTCGTCGTGTTTTCGCAGCGTCTGCAAAAGACGCGCATGGCGACGGAATCGATCTTCCTGTTGATGCAGCGCGTCTTCGACGAACTCGGCTACCGGCGCTTCGAGTGGAAATGCGATTCGCTGAATGCGCCGTCGCGCGCCGCGGCGGCCCGCTTCGGCTTCACGTACGAAGGCATCTTCCGTCAGGCCGTAACTTACAAAGGCCGCAACCGCGATACAGCGTGGTTCTCGATCATCGACAGCGAATGGCCGGCGCTGCGCGCCGGCTTCGCGCAATGGCTCGACGAAGCGAACTTCGACGCGCAGGGCACGCAGCGGCGCACGTTGCAGGCGTGCATGGCGGCGTCACGCACCTGAGCGACGTAGCGAGGCGGCGCCGTCACATCATCAGGAATGCTTTCAAACTGCGGCGGATCGCATCCAGTTCGGGCTGCGCGATCCGCTCTTCCCTGAATTCACCGCGCCGCGCCACCCAGTCGAGCGTGGTGATCTGGTCGATCAGCGCGACGCACGGTTTTGGCAAAGCGGAGACAGGAATCTCCGTCGAAAAGCCGCGAATCTTCGACGTACACGGCACGGCGACAATGCGCTGTGCCGGACCGTTGTGCTCGTAATGCGATAGCACCACCACAGGCCGAGGATAACTGCCGCCCTGCTCGTGCCCGACCACGGGCTCGAGCCTCATCCACCACACATCGCCGATTTCGGGAACACCGTTCTTCATGTTGCTCCTTACCAGTCGTCCTGGTCCGTTGGATCGGCAAGTTCCGAACCTACCGCCGCGCCATGATCGATGGTCGGATGCACGTCGCCGGGCCGCGCCGCGAGCTGCTCGCGATACTCGTCCCAATTGAACGTCCTGATGGTGGGCGTGGCGACGAGCGCTCCGTCCGCTACCACCATGTCGACTTCCTGATCTTCGCGCAGGTGCAGTTCGTCAGCCAGGCTTGCGGGAATGCGCACTGCAAGGCTGTTGCCCCACCGCTTGATTGTCTGAATAGCCATAGCACCACCTTCGCACGAGAAACCCAGATACACGATTGCCTCCTTGAAACTCCACGAGGGAGCAGAAGCGCCGCGCGTATCTACAATGTAGATACCGTCATGCTACGCGGCGCGGGTTGATGTGTCAACGCTGTATCTACGTGCGATTGGGTGGTTCAGATGGACCGATGCATTCGCGTAGTTAATTTCGCATCGGCGGCGGCTTCGAACAATTCGGCCGGAAGATATAGGAACCCTAGGAAAAGCCTGAAAAAGGCCTAGCCGGCGCGGCAAAACACCCCGGTCGGATGCCCTTTGTATGTCGCCTGCCGCGTTTCGACGTAACCGCATTTCGCCGCGACCCGCCGCGACGCCGTGTTGTCCGGCGCGATGATGCAGACGGTCTCGCGCTCCGGCCATTTGGCATCGGCCCATGCCAGCGCGCCGCGCACGGCTTCCGTGGCATACCCGAGACCATGCACGGACGGCATCAACGCCCAGCCGATCTCAGGTGCGTCGAGCGGCGGTTCGATGTCCCGCTGGTAGTCCGCAAAGCCGATCTCGCCGACGAACCGCCCGCTGTTTTTCTCGCGGATCACCCAGTAGCCGTAGCCGAGCAGCGCCCAGTGCCCGGCATAGCGCAGCAGCCGCGACCAAACCTCTTCGCGGCTAAATCGCTTTCCGCCGATAAAGCGCGTAACGGTCTCATCGGACCACAAGGCGTAGCTCTCGTCGAAGTCCTCACGAACATGAGGACGCAAGATCAGACGATCGGTTTCAAGCTCAAAGACGGAAGGATTCATCGCGCATATCCGGCAGGAGCCGGCAAGGAGGAAAGCGCCGATGATCGCAGATACGCGCGCCGCCGCGAAAGCCATTCACGCGCGGCGCGCGCCACGCTCAACAGACATCACTGCCCGTTGAAAGCCGCTTCGAGCGCTTTCACATCGAGCTTCACCATTTGCATCATTGCCTGCATCGCGCGCTGGACCTTCGTCTGGTCCTTGTCCGTCAGGAACTTCATCATCGCGGTCGGCACGATCTGCCACGACACGCCAAAGCGGTCCGTCAGCCAGCCGCATTGCACCGGTGACCCGCCGCCTTCGAGCAGCCCGTCCCACAACGTGTCGACTTCCTCCTGCGATTCGCACTTCACGAACATCGAAATCGCCGGAGAGAACTTGTACTGCGGGCCGCCGTTCAACGCGAGAAACTCACGGCCTTCCAGATGGAAGGTGATCGTCAGGACTTCCCCAGCCTTGCCAGGCATCGATTCGCCGTAATGCGTGATGTCGCCGATGCTCGAATTCCTGAAGATGCCCGTGTAGAACCGGACGGCTTCCTCCGCGTTGCCGTCGAACCACAGGCACGTCGCAATCTTGTCCATCACATCTCCTTGGATTGCTGTATCGGGCGCGGCAGCGTGCGGCGAAATGCGCGATTCATCACCGCGCATCGACTCACGCGCCCGCAACGGCTGTTATTGACGGCCTTGCGCCATCATCTGCTCCATCGCCGATTTCATTTCGTCGGGCGTGACGTCGCGCTTATGCGTCGCGACGGACCAGCGGTGGCCGAACGGATCCTCGACCTGGCCGTAACGGTCGCCCCAGAACATATCGGTGGCGGGCATGATGACTTTCGCGCCCGCTGCCGCGGCTTGCGCGATGGTGGCGTCCGCGTCGTTGACATACAGGTGCAGCACGACAGGCGTGCCCTTCAGTTCCTTCGGCCCGAACGACGCGCCGTTGCCGCAATCGGGCATTTCGTCGACCAGCATCAGCGTCGAATCGCCGATTTTCAGCGACGCATGCATGATCTTGCCGCCGGGACCGGGCAGGCGCACCTGCTCGACTGCATTGAATGCTTTCTTGTAGAACTCGATTGCTTCGGCCGCGCCCGCGACGATGATGTGCGGTGTCAACGTGTGCATCCCTTCGGGGATGGGCTTGACGGCTGGCGTGGACATGATCGTGTCTCCTGATGTGAAGAGTTTCATGAGTGACGAAGTTTCGCCCGATTAGCGAGTCTTCATCACTACGACGAGTAAGCCATCGTCAGATCGACACACGCAACCGTTTATTTTTTTCGAGCCGGATCGAGCGAGGTCAAACAGGATCAAACCGGCCGCCAATGCCCTGGCACCCACGCCCAGTGATTGCCTTCCCAGCGATAGTGACCCTTCACCCACCGATACCCCGGCGCGGGCGCCGCGGGTATCACCTCCGCGACGGGCGCAGGCTGCGCCGGCCGCGCGGGTTCGACGACATAGCAGGCGGAAAGCGTCGATGCGCAGAGCGCGGCCGCCAGCAGCGCACGCAGCTTCGAGGAGTTCAGATTCAGAGCATTCATCGTTGCATTCATCTCCTTGTTGAGTGTGAGTCGATTGTTAAATCCGACTCCGGTTTAGACGCGGATCAATCCCGTCATCGGCGGCGCGCTGCCTGCTTGCGCGAACAGCGTGCGCGAAGTCCGGTGCGGATCGAGCCCAAGGCTTTCGCTCGCGACGCCCGTAATCAGCGCATCGAGCGACGCTGTCGGCTTCAGATCGCGAGCCTGGTACAGATCGCTTTGCCGCAAGCCCGGCCAGTCGGCGACGACGCGCCCGCCCGCCACCGCCCCGCCGATCACCATCGCAACGGATGCCGTGCCATGGTCCGTGCCGCCCGTTCCGTTCGCCGCCGCCATGCGGCCGAACTCGGTGGCGACCAGCACCGTCGTTTTGCTCCACGCCGGTCCGAGTCCGTCGCGTAATGCAGCGAGCATCGTGTCGAGCGCCTTGAGTTGTGCGGCGAGGCGCGGCATCTGCGCACTGTGCGTGTCCCAGCCGCCCGTTTCGATCATCGCGATGCGCGGCCCGTCGTCGCGCGACAGAAACCCGGCCGCGAGCTTGCCGAGACTCGCCGGGTCCTGGCGCGCGCCCGCATCGCCCGCGAGACCGCGCGCCGCCATCGCCGATTCCCATAACGGACGCAACTGCGCGTCCTGTTCATAGAGTTGCGAGACGCGCGTGAGCAGATCGTCGGGCGCCTGCGGCAGCCCGGAAGGCGCATACGACGCGACGTTCGACGCGCCCCGCAACGCCATCGGCACGGTCGGCGCGAATGCGATGGCGTTCTCGCGCGTGGTCGATGTCGCACCGGGCATCATGCCGACCAGGCGATTGAGCCAGCCATCCTTCACCTGGTACGCGGACGATCCGCCCGTCTCCAGCACGTTCTGTCCGTCGAAATGCGAGCGGTCCCGATACGGCGACGCGACGGCGTGCACGAAAAGCGCCTCGCGCCGCCCGTACATCTGCCCAATCTGCACGAGCGACGGATGCAGCGCGAACGTGCCGTCGAGCTTCGTCGAAGCCGACGTATCGACGGCCAGCGCGCCGCGCAGCGACGCGTACGCGGGCTCCGCATACGGCACGACGATGTTCAGCCCATCGGCGGCGCCGCGCTGGATCACGAACACGAAGCGGCGGTCGGTCGCGGCGCGCGCGAACACCATCTGCGGCGCGACGAGCATCGCGCCCGCGCCGGCGGCTGCGATGCGCACGAAACTGCGGCGAGTGAGCATGGTCATCTCCGTTGAAGATCAGGCGAGACGAGCAGCAGTGCGAGCGCCGTCGATGCGCTTTCCGCGCGCGACACGGCGAGTTGCGTCGGCTCGCTCAGCGAACCCGCCGTCAGCGTTTGCCCGAGCGAACGCGCATCGAGCCGGTCGCCGACGCGCGCTGCGAAACGCTGCGCGATCTCGACGCGCCGCACGAGTGCATCGGGCG
Source organism: Paraburkholderia largidicola (assembly GCF_013426895.1). NCBI lineage: Bacteria > Pseudomonadati > Pseudomonadota > Betaproteobacteria > Burkholderiales > Burkholderiaceae > Paraburkholderia > Paraburkholderia largidicola. The sequence goes on from NZ_AP023175.1 coordinate 1,729,591, forward strand.
CGGCCCAGCTCGCGGCGATGTCGTCATAGCCGGCTGGCGATCCGGGACGCCACACCTGCTGGCCGAGTTGCGTCAGCACGGGCGCCATCTGGACGGTATTCGCGCCGTCGTTCAGGTTGTGCATGCCGAGGCCGCGCATCGACGAAATCGTCCACTCCCACGGCGACTTGAACTTGACGGCCACGGGCGACCACGCGGCATCACTGTCGATCAGCGCGCGATACACCGTCGGCAGATCGCCGCGGCTGCGCATGAAAGCTGTCGCCAACTGGTCGACCACCTCCGGCGGCGGATTGTCCGCTACGAAGTGGCGCGCTAGCTTGGTCGCGATATGCGTCGCGGTGGCGGGCGCGCTCGACAGATCGCGCAGCACCGCGAGCGTTTGCCCTTCGCCCGGCTGGTCATAGCGGCGGCCCATGATGGTCCGTGTCCCCGGCTCGTGCAGTTGCGGACGGAACATGAACGCGCCCGGCGGCGCGGTGCCTGCGTTGTTGGCCTGCGGACCTTGCGCGGCCGCAATGCTCCAGCCCGTCATGGCGCGCGCGAACTCGGTGACGTCGTCCTGCGTGTAGCCACTGCGCACGCCGAGCGTATGCAGTTCCATGATCTCGCGCGCGAGGTTTTCGTTGAGTCCGGGCTTGCGGTTCGGATTGCGCTGCGCTGCACGCAGCGCGGCGACGCTGTTGGGTCCGACCGAGCGCGTCTGGTCGAGAAAAAGCTGCATCGCGGGATGACGCTCGACAGCCACCAGCATGTCTTCAAAGCGCCCGAGCACGTGCGGGCGGATCGCCTCCGCTTCGAACGCGCCAGCGAACGGCGCGACGCGGCCTTTGTCGATCGATACCGCGAAGTGGTTCGACCAGAAGTGCACGAGCCGTTCGACGAACGGCGCGGGCGTCGTCAGCGCGCTCGCGACGCGCGCGTTCACGGCCGCGCGGTAGGTGTCGCGCGATTCCATGCGCAGCGCCTTGTTCGCGGCCTGACGGGCGGCTTTGCGCGCATCGTCCGCGTTGCTGGCGAGGTTCGGCGCGCTGGCTGTATTCGCGCCGCTCGCCGTGGAATTCGTGGCGTTCGTTGCCGGGTTTGCCATCGCCTGCTGGCGTTCGTCTTCGAGATCCGCGGCAATGGCCAGCGACGTCGGCTGCGCAGCCCATGCCGCGGGCATCGGCTGATAGGCGTCGAACTGCGCGAGCAGCCAGTTCTTCGGATTCGCCGGCGGCGCTTCGTCGGCGCGTGCGCCGAGGCCGAAGCGGTTCAGCGCGATCGCGGCGGCGCTCATCGGCGGCGCCGTCATTGCAGCGGGTGAATTGGCCATGCTCGCCCCTGTTTCGCCTGTCGTGCGTGGTTCGATGTGTATTAAACGGAGCGAGCGGCGCTTTTCCGTCGCTGCTTTTCCCGGGCGTGGTCGATCAGTCGCTCGCGGGCCGATTGACCGGCTGCTGCGCCTGCGGAAGCCGCCAGTTTCCCCGCTCGCGCAAGCCTTCCGCGAACTTCACGCGCTCGTCGGGCGACAAGGTCGCGGCGAAATCCGCGACGCTTTGCTCGACCCGCGAGCGCAGCGCGATATCAGCTTCGCGCGTGCGGTTGAGCGCGACCTCGAGCGCGGCGCGGTCCAGTTGCGGCGCGGCCAGCAGCCGCAGCACCTCGCGCCGGTCCTCGCGCCCATCACGCGCGTACTCGCGCGCTTCGCGGCGTGCGGTCTTCAAGGCATCGACGAACTGCTGCTGGCGCTCCACCGACAACCCTGCCGCCGCGAAACGCAGCGCGCGCGGTTGCGCTTGCGCGGCGGCCGCCGCGCCGCCATGCGCGACGAACCACTGATACGCGCCGCCCGCGACGCCGCCAATCAGAAACACGTTGAGCACCAGCGAGCCGACCAACAGAAACTTCCAGGCGCGTCCGCTCATTCATCACTCCAGTCTGCGGCTGTGCCGCCAAATCCAGTTGTCAGATAGGAAGACTCCGGTCCCGTCGACGGGTTGCCCGTCACCAGAAAAAACGACACCGCGAATGCGCCAGCCAATCCGCCGATCAACCCGACGCCCGCGAACGCCGCGCCCGACCACCACCAGCCCGCGCGCGCGCCCGGCCTGGCCAACGACAGCCAGTGCGGCCGGCGGCTTCTGGGCGCCGAAGCAATTACCCGCTCGGTCAGCGCCCGCTCGGGCGCAGCGACAGCATCGCTCGTGAGCCATGCGTCGAGTAGCGCGGCCTGCGCGAGCAGCGCGTCCGCCTCGCTGCGATGCTGCGCGGCCCACGCGCTCGCGGCCGCGCGCTCCGCGTCGGGCCAATGGCGCGCATCGGCGCCATACGCATCGACGATTGCGCGAAATCTCTCGGGTGTCATCGGCTGGTCCTCGTTCCGGAAAGATCGTCGCCCGCCAGTTGCGCGCGCAGATTGCGGCGCGCGCGGGCCAGCAGGCTTTCGAGCGCATCGACGGTAATGCCCATCAGCGCGGCCGCCTCGATGTTCGACAGTTCCTGGTAGTAATTGAGCACGAGCGCCTCGCGCTGGCGCGCCGGCAACGCGGCGAGTGCCGCGCGCACGCGTGCCTCGCGCGACTGCGCTTCGAGTTGCGCGTCGGGCGCGGCGGCGGGATCGGCGGCGTCGGGCAGCTCGTCGGCGGGTTCCTCGCGATGCGCGCGCAACCGGTCGTAGCAAAGATTCAGCGCAACGCGATGCAGCCACGTGTCGAAACGCGCCTCGCCCTCGCGCCAGCGCGGCGCCTGCTTCCAGATGCGCATGAACGCTTCCTGCGCGACGTCTTCCGCTTCCATACGGTCTCCCAGCATCCGCGTGGCGAGCGCCAGCAGACGCGGCAACTTGCGCGCGACGAGCGTGCGGACGGCGGCGGGCTCCTGCCTGCCGACGCCCGCCACCAGTTCCGCGTCCGGATCGCGTTCGCTCAACGCGCGCGGCTCCGGATATGCCGCAGGTTCCACGCATGTCGCGTGTATCGCGCGGCACCCGTCGCGACGGGATGTGCTGTCGTCACTTGCTGTCGCTCCCTGTTGTTCTGATCGAGTGACTTCACGGGAACGCCTCGAACTTCGCGATGCGCTCCATCCATGCCCATTCAAGCCCGTTCAATATACGACGACGGCCGGCCTGTAGTAGTAAGGGCGCGCCGGCACCACCACGCAACCCGCGAGCGTCGCGGCAAGCAACGCCAGTAAAAGTAGCTTCTTCATCTCGCAGTCTCCGTCGCCACGTTCACAGCGCCCAGTGCGCGGGCACCCAGCGCCAGTTCGGGCCACGCGCGACCCAATGTCCCGGCACCCAGCGATAGCCCGGATGCAGGGTCTGCCAGTGCCCCGCCACCCACACGTAGCGGCCGCCCGCCCAGCGCCAGTGGCCGGGGTCCCATGCATAGCCGGCGCGTGGCGGCGGCACGGCTTCGACGCGCGGAGCGGGCGGCGCCATCGGCGCGACGATCACTGCCTGTGCGAAAGCGGCCGACGTGCTCAGCGCGGCCACGCCTGCGGCAAGCATGCGGACCAGTTTTTGCGTATTCATTGCGTTCTCCCTTGAATCCGTTGCCGGTCTCGAATCAGCCGGTTTAGGGGTTAAACGCGCGAGCCGTGAAAATCCGTCGCGGAATTTTTCGCGGTTCGGGGACACGCCGGGCACGCTGGCGCGGGCTCGGGGGAATGGGTATCGTCAAGGCTGGACTTCACACGACAGGAGTGCCGAGTGACAAACAACAACTGGTTCTCGAAGTTCTCGACGGGTCTCTCCACGATGGCCGGCAAGCCGGCGACGTTCGTGATTGCCGTGGCGCTCGTCGTCGTGTGGGCCATCAGCGGGCCGATGTTCCATTTCAGCGACACCTGGCAACTGGTGATCAATACATCGACGACGATCGTCACCTTTCTGATGGTCTTTTTGATCCAGAACACGCAAAACCGCGACACGGCCGCGATGCAGATCAAGCTCGACGAACTGATCCGCGCGCTGGACGGCGCGCACAACGCGCTACTCGATCTCGAAGAACTGAACGAGAAGGATCTTGGGCGCTTTCGCCGCCGCTATGAGCAGCTCGCCGAAGAAGCGCGCAGCGCGCTGCGCTCGGGCGGCACCGACACCGACTCGCCGTTCATCGACCAGAGCGACAGCGATGACGACAAGGGCCGCAAGCCTCGTAAGGACGCGCACTGAGAAATGACCCAAGCGACGCCTCCCGTCCTGCGCGACGCCGATAAAGGCCATTCGCTCGCGCGGCGCTATCCACGCGGGCTGCGCATCGACCCGCATTCGCACACGTGGGCGCAGGTGCTCTATGCCGTGTCGGGTGTGATGTGGGTCGAAGCCGGACGCGAGGCGCTCGTCGTCCCGCCGCAGCGCGCCGTGTGGCTGCCCGCGGGCACCGAGCACTCGATCCACATGATGAGCGACGTCGAGATGCGCAATCTGTATTTCCATGAGCGCAGCATCGGCCATCTGAGCGCGCGCAGTGACGTGTTCGAGATCAACGGCCTGTTGCGCGAACTGATTGCGTCGATTGCCGAACATGAAGAGGCACAGACGCGCGACGAAGACTATCTGGGCACCGCGTACCGGCTCGCCATGCTCGAACTCGAACAGGCGCCACGCTCGTCGCTGCGCATTCCGCTGCCCGATGCATCGGACCGGCGGCTCGACGCGCTGTGCCGCGCCGTGATCGACAATCCGTCGAATGCGATCAGCTTCGAGCAGCATGCGGCGTCGGTGGGCGCGAGCGTGCGCACGCTGTCGCGGCTCTTCACGCGCGCGCTGGGTATCGGCTTTGCGGAGTGGCGCAGGCAGGTGCAGCTGGCCGTCGCCGTGTCGGGACTCGCCGAAGGACGCGCGGTCAGCACCATCGCGCGGGAGCTCGGCTATCTGCCGAGCAGTTTCAGCGATATGTTCCGCCGCGAGCTCGGCGCGCCGCCGACCGACTTCGATCCTCACGCGACGCTGGCCGCGTCGGCTGCGTTAAAGTCCTGAATCAGTTACGCATCGCATCACGCGCAAGCGCGCTCGCTGCGCTTGAGCGAGAATCGTGGGCGTCGGCGACGCGGATGTTTATCGGTCGATGTCGCCATCGCCAAATCTTTAACGTGAGGAAACGTGAAATGAGCAAGGGATACTGGGTCACTCTGTACCGCAAGACAAACGATGCGGCGGCGCTGGCCGCATACGCGCAACTGGCGTTGCCGGCCGTCACGGCGGCGGGCGGCAAGTTCCTCGTGCGAGGCCTTGCCGAAGAAGTGCGTGAACAAGGTCTGAAGGACCGCACCGTCGTGATCGAATTCCCGACCTACGAGCAGGCCGTCGCGGCCTACGACAGCGACGACTACAAGAAGGCTCTGGCTGCGCTCGGGAATGGCGTCGAGCGCGATCTGCGCATCGTGCGCGGCGCGGAATAATTTCGTAGCAGCAGCATGGGTGAGACGTTGCGGAACAGCGCGGGCCGCAACGTTCGCTCAGTAGCGGATCACCATCGGCAGTTGCGCGCTGTCGCGCGGATCGTCATCGGGCAGCATGACGGCGCTGCCCGCCGCGATGCGGCGCGCGCTCCATAGCACCGCAAAAGCATCGAGCACGTCGTCTTTCTGCGCGTGCCTCGCAACACGACCGTCAAGCGCAGTCTGCAACTCGGCGCCGAAGACAGGAGCAAGCAAGGCTCGTCTTTCCGCATGCCCGGCTTCCGACGTTTTGCCCTCTTTGAGTCCGGCCGCCTCACCGCCCTGCTCGATCCGAAGCTGCATGAAGGCAAGCTCCGGATGGACCTCGAACACACGCGAAGCATCGCGTCTGCTATCGCGTAGCAATGCATCGACTTCGGCGATCTTGCCGAGAACGTTGAAGGCCTGCTGCGAAATTCCCTTGCCCGTTGCTTCGCGGTTCAGATCACACGCCGTTCGATAATCCCCGATGCCAAGCGTCTGCCGCACGGGCGTCTGGAACACCGACGCACTGCGCGGCCACTTCAGCCGCTTCCTCGCTTCGGCATCGCACGCACGGTATCCCGTCGATGAAAGACCGATCGGCATATCGACGGCCACGATGGCGGGCGCCGGCGCCCACGCGAGCAACGCGGTAAACGATGCGCAGATGCGCGTCTCGATCTCGCCCGTGCGGGCGTGCTGCCTGACCGCGTACCAGCCGCCCTTGCAGCCGTCCACGCCGAGCAGGTCGGTTGTCTCTTCGTGCTTCACACGTTTCCCGATTGATCGTTCCGAACCAGCGCCGGGCGCTGTCCGATATTCGAAAGCACTTGTCTGAACCACGCCGCGCCGGTCACTTAGACTGCCTTCATACGCTGCTTCACGTAACGTGAAGCAACAGGCGAACCCCATCGAATCCGACAGTTTCCGCAGGAGCGGCAATGAAAGCGATCCAGTTCAATGCATTTGGCGGTCCCGAAGTCCTCGACCTCGTCGACCTGCCGACACCCACCGTCGACGCCGACAGCGCGATCGTGCAGGAAAAAGCCGCCTCGGTGAATCCGAGCGACGTGAAAAACCTCTCGGGCCATTTCGGCCACACGACGCTGCCGCGCATCCCCGGCCGCGACTTCAGCGGCGTCGTCACGGAAGGCCCCGCCGAATGGATCGGCGCGGAAGTATGGGGCACGGGCGGCGACATCGGCTTCACGCGCGACGGCACGCACGCGCAGTTCATCAAGATTCCCGTCGGCGCGCTGTCGCGCAAGCCGCGCACGCTCACGCACGAACAGGCCTCGGCGATCGGCGTGAATTTCGTGGTCGCGTGGCTCGGCGTCGTCGATTATGCACAGCTCGTCGCGGGCGAAACGGTTGCCGTGATCGGCGCGAGCGGCGGCGTCGGCGGCGCGGTCGTGCAGATCGCGAAGTCACGCGGCTGCAAGGTGATCGCCGTCGATCGCCATGCGCCCGACGCGGACTCGCCCGCGGGGCGTCTGCTCGACCACTATGTGCCGTTCGACGAGCACGCCGCGGAACGTGTGAAGGAACTCGGCGGCGCGGATGTCGTGTACGACGCCGTCGGCGGCGTTGCGTTCGAAACGGCGCTGAAACTCGCGAAGTGGCGCGGCCGCGTGGTCGAAATCAGCGCGACGGGCAAGCGGCGCGTCGAGTTCGACGTGATCGACTTCTATCACAACGAGACGCAGCTGTTCGGCGCGGACAGCGCCAAGCTCGGCGCCGCGGATTCCGCGCGCCTGATGACGGAACTGGCCAGCGTGTTCGACAGCGGCGCATTGCAGGCGCCGTCGATCGCGCAGACCTTCCCGCTCGACCACGCGCGCGACGCTTACGTGGCCGTCGCGGGCGGCACGCGCGGGCGCGTCGTCATCACGATGTGACCAACCCGATCCCTACAACCGGAGACTCGTATGAAGCCGTATATCGTGTCGCTGGCGGCGGGTGTCGTCGTCGGACTGCTGTACAACATCGTCGATGTGAAATCGCCCGCGCCGCCCATCGTCGCGCTGCTCGGCCTGCTCGGGATGGTCGCGGGCGAGCATGCGATTCCGTTCGTGCGCTCGCTGCTCGCTCACGTGGCGAGCTGAAGCGCAACACGCGGCGCTTACTGCAAGCGTCCGTGCGCGCCCCGCATTTCGCGCGCACGCTCGAGCAACAGTTCACGTTCGCGAGCATTGCGCGTCATCGATGCGGCGCGCTCGAACTCCCCGCGCGCCTCGTCGTTGCGGCCGAGCTTGGCGAGCAGATCACCGCGCACGCTCGGCAGCCAGTGATAGTTTTTCAGCGAAGGCTCGTCGGCAAGCCCATTGACGAGTTCGAGCGCAGCCATCGGGCCATACGCCATGCCGACGGCAACCGCGCGGTTCAGATCGACCACGGGCGACGGCGCGACTTCGGCGAGCGCATCGTAGAGCGCGACGATCTGCGCCCAATCCGTTTCCGCCGCCGTGCGGGCGCGCGCATGGCACGCGGCGAGCGCGGCCTGCAATGTATAGGGACCGCTCATCCCGCCGAGCGCTTCCGAGCGTGCAAGCGCACTCAGCCCGCGACGGATCAGCAGCGGGTCCCAACGGCTGCGGTCCTGATCGGGCAGTAACACGGGCCGCCCCTGCGCATCGACGCGCGCATGCATGCGCGACGCCTGGATCTCCATCAGCGCGACCAGTCCGTACACTTCGCTTTCGTCGGGCATCAGACCGGCGAGCACGCGGCCGAGGCGCAGCGCTTCCTCGCACAGCGTCGGGCGCATCCAGTCGTCGCCCGCCGTCGCCGAATAGCCTTCGTTGAAGATCAGATAAATCACTTCGAGCACCGACGCGAGCCGCACCGCGCGATCGTTCGCCTGCGGCACTTCGAACGGCACCTTCGCCGCCGACAGCGTCTTCTTGGCGCGCACGATACGTTGCGCAATGGTCGGCTCGGGCACGAGGAACGCGCGCGCGATCTCATCCGTCGTCAGGCCGCCGAGCAGGCGCAGCGTGAGCGCGACACGCGCGTCTTTCGACAGCACGGGATGGCAGGCAGTGAATACCAGCCGCAACAGATCGTCGCCGATGTCGTCGGCGCGGGCGGCGTCGAGTGCATCGACGAAATCCGGCACGATATGCGCCTCCCGCGCGTCCATGTCGGCGCCGAGCTCTTCGTGCTTGCGCGCGTGCAGCGCATCCTGGCGCCAGCGATCGAGCGCGCGGTTCTTCGCGGTCGCCATCAGCCATGCTCCAGGATTGTCTGGCACGCCGGCGTCCGGCCAGGTTTCGAGCGCGGCCACCAGCGCGTCCTGCGCGAGTTCTTCGGCCACGCCGACATCGCGCACGATCCGCGCGACGTGAGCGATGACCTTCGCGGATTCGATCCGCCAGACTGCCTCGATGGCACGATGGGTCGCAGCCGTCGTCACGGCCGGCCTCAAGACGCGTCGGCCGCTGGCATCGCGGCGTTCGGGTCCATGTACACGAGTTCCCAGATATGCCCGTCGATATCCTCGATGCTGCGCTCGTACATGAAGCCATGATCCTTTGCGGGGCGCGCCGATGCGCCGCCCGAGGCGAGCGCCTTGTCGGCGAGATCGTCGACTTGCGCGCGGCTATCGCACGACAGGCAGATCAGCGCTTCCGTGCTCTCTTTGGGATTGCACAGCGTCTTGCTCGTAAAGGTCTGGAAGAAGTCTTTCGCGAGCAGCATCGCGTAGATGTTTTCGCCGATCACCATGCAGGCGGCCTGCTCGTTGGTGAATCTGGAATCGAACGTGAAGCCGAGTTGCGCGAAGAATGCCTTCGATTTCTCCACGCTGTTCACGGCGAGATTCACATAAATTTGCTTGTGCATGATCGTTCCTCGAAAGCTGGCAGATGTGATGTCAATGGTTGGCGCCTTCGATCTTGCGAAAGCGTTCCGTCGACCGGCTCGGCTCGAAGTCGTCGAGGTCGAACATCTGGCGCACTTCGATTTCGCCGTCGGCCTGTTCGCCGAACGGCGCGGGAAAGCGCCGCGCCCATTCCATCGCTTCTTCGCGCGATCGCACCTGGATCACGGTGTAGCCTGCGATCAGCTCTTTCGTTTCCGCAAACGGCCCTTCCGTGACGGTGCGCCTGCCGCCCGCATAGCGCACGCGCCAGCCCTTCGCGCTCGGCTGCAGGCCGGATGCGTCGAGCAGCACGCCCGCCTTCTGCAAGGCTTCGTGATACGTCGCCATCGACGCCATCAGTGCCTCGTCGGGCATCTTGCCGGCTTCGCTGTCGGCCGTGGCCTTCACCATGATCATGAATCGCATCGCCGTCTCTCCTCGTGGATGAAGGACGCCCCGTGGCGGCTTCTACTTCCACGACGAGCGGCGCGCAGTCAGATCGACAGCCGGCGCCGCCAGGGAAAACCCTTGCGGCCGTGCAGAACGGTTCAGCCGGCGGGCGCCATCAATACTCGTAGCAAGGCGCGACCTTGCGGATTTCGATCGTGCACCACTCGGCGGCCGGACAATCTCTAGCGAGCGCGAGCGCTTCTTCGTAGGTATCGACGTTCAGCAGAAAGAAGCCGCCGACCATTTCCTTCGCTTCGGCAAACGGCCCGTCGATCAGGCGCGTCTGTCCGTCGCGCTTTTCGAGGCGCACACCCGTTTTGACAGGCGCCAGCGATTCGGCGGCAATCAACTGGCCGCGCGACTGCAACCCGGCGCGGTATTCGAGCATACGGTCGTAGACGGCGCGGCCTGCGACTTCGCCGCGCTGTTCGCGTTGCTCGGTGGGTTCGACGATGAGCAGCATGTAAGACATGGTGACTCCGTGTTCCGGTTGTCGGGCCGCAGCGTTCGAGGGGTGCCGTACTTCGTGGGACGGGTGGCGCAGCGGCGATGGCAGCAAAGGTTGTTTCTGCTGGCGAAGGCAGTCTAGCAAAGTGGCCACGCGGGCGGAAAGGTCTGCCGTGCGAATGGAGATTCCGCTGAGGGAAATGGCACGACGTTTGCTGACGAAGCTACATTCTTCAATCAGGCAGGAGCATGACATGTTGAAGCGCTATATCGTCCGCGTCGCAATCGCAGCAGCGGCCCTGGTGCCGTTCGTGAGCGGATGCACCGTCGGCGGCGCGGCAGCGGGTGGCTATGTCGGCCATGAGACGACGCATAGCACGGTGGGCACGGTGGGCGGCGCCGTCGCGGGCGGGATCATCGGTCACGAACTGGGCAAGTGACGTCGGGTGGAAATTCCTCAAAAGCTTGAAAGGGGTGGCGATTGACGTTCAATCGCCGCCTTAATATTTTTCAGAAATTGTCATTGCTCATTTGAATAGCTTAACTGTAAATATTTTTCGCTTATCAAATTAATTCGCTTTAATAGCGATCGCAACCACTCCAGAAAGTTCACTCATCCTCCCTGATTGATGACACGCTTTTGAAATCACCTCTGATGCCCAATCTCCCTCTCCAGTAACGCTCACGTCGTTTTACGGCAAGTACATCTTCCGCATTTTCAGATACGTCTTATCTCAAATAAGTCAAAGCCAAACTTCGTTGTCGTATCACAACAATAAAATTTATACCAATAAAAAGATCGAAATTCATCCCAATTTAAATACAAACAAAATCAATCTTCTAGGCCTTTCTTTTCCTATTTGGAAATGGACCATTTCCAGTTTCTATATAAATCGATAGTTAGGGTACCTTTCTATACTTGCGCTTCCCCAAACCGGGCAAGGTAAGTGGTCTTGCTTCGTACAGGACGTGGCATGCCTAGCTTGTCCGTTTGTATTCAAGCCTCGTATTGCCCCATGAACTGAAGGAAGCACAGATGAAGAAGATTCTGATCGCGACGGCAGTGGCTGCCTCGTTCGCCTCGGTCGCCCACGCTCAGAGCAGCGTCACGCTGTACGGCACGCTGGACGCCGCCCTCACCTACACGAGCAACGTCAACGGCGGCCACCAGTGGGCGCTGGGCAGCGGCGCAATCGATGAAGACCGTTTCGGCCTGCGTGGCGTCGAGGATCTCGGCGGCGGCCTGAAGACCGTCTTCAAGTTGGAACAAGGCTTCAATCTGAACAACGGCTCGCAGGCGAACAGCGGCAAGATGTTCTCGCGTCAGGCGTTCGTCGGTCTGTCGAGCCAGGCTGGCACGGTCACGCTGGGCCGCCAGTACGATGCGTCGCAAGACTTCCTCGCGCCGCTGTCGGCAACGGGCAGCTGGGGCGGCACGAACTTCGCGCACTTCGGCAACCTCGACAATCTCGACAAGAACAGCGAAAACGCGACCAGCAATTCGATCAAGTTCAAGAGCGCGAACTACGCTGGCCTTTCGTTTGGCGGCACGTACGGCTTCTCGAACAACGCAAAGTTCGCGAACAATCGCGCGTACAGCTTCGGCGCGGGCTATGAGAACGCAGGTCTGCGCTTCGGCGCCGGCTATGCACAGCAAAACAATCCGAACAGCAATGCCGCTGGCGCGACGACCGCATTCGATCTGGGTGGTCTCGGCCTGCCGACGGACGAGCTGTCGTTCCGTCAACGCGAATTCGGTGTCGGCGCGAGCTACGCCTTCGGTCCGGCTCTCGTCGGCCTGCTGTGGACGCAAGCGCGCATCGACAACTTTTCGGGTTCGTCGGCTTCGGCTCACGTCAACAACTACGAAGCCAACGCGAAGTACAACCTGACGCCGGCCCTGGGCCTGGGTGTCGCCTACACCTACTCGAACGGCGCAGCGGGTGACTTCCACTTCCACGCCAACCAGATCGGCCTGCAAGGCGACTACTCGCTGTCGAAGCGCACGGATGTCTACGTGCAAGGCGTGTATCAACTGGTCAGCTCGCCTGATAACGTGATCCCGGCGATCATCGACAACGGCAACGTGTCGGGTTTCTCCAGCTCGCGTCGTCAAGGCGTCGCGTCGGTCGGCATGCGTCACCGCTTCTAATCGAACACGAAGCGCGGCGGGTCGATGACGATCCACCCGCCGTAAGCGCTCGGGCCTGCGAGGCGACCACGACGCCCTCACGTTCTTCGGAGCGTGAGGGCGTTGTCTATTGAATGGTTGGGATTGCGTTGCTAGTCAGCGCGGTCCTTCAGGCCATGCGCTTCAACTCTTTTTGCAGCCGGTCGAAGTTCTCTTCATTGGCCTTGACGGCAAACGTCTTCACCTGCGCGCAGACGGCAGGCGTCTCGAAGACCATGCGAAACGTGATGCGCGTCTGTTCGTCGCTCAGCGCATCGAAAGTCGCCGTGACGCGATATTGCGGCCCCGACACGTGATCGAACACGATACGCTCCGGTGCGACGATCTCGACGAATACGCTGTGATTCTTGTAGTCGACGCCGTCCGGCCCATGCATCGCAAAGCGCCAGTTGCCGCCCGGGCGCAGATCGAATTCGTGGAAGGAATGGGTAAAGCCTTTCGGGCCCCACCAGTGCGCGAGATGTACCGGCTCCGTCCACGCCCTGAACACGAGATCGCGCGGAAAATCGAACACGCGCGTCGATACGATTTGCAGATCCGCGATCGGCGGAGTTGCGTCGCCATCCTCGGACATGAGACAGCCTCCTTCGAACAATGCATCGCGTCCGCCCGAAGCCGGGCGGACAAATCAAGCATAACGCATTGTCGAAAGATCGCGCGCCTGCGGCGCGCGCAGCACGGACAGAAAGTCGCGGCGAATGAGAGGGGCCGAACGTTCGAACGCCTAACGTCCGATCAATAGCCGTGTGATGCGGCCACTCCAGGCGCCGCACGTAAAGTCAGACGGCAACGGACTCGGCAGAAGGCTCGATCGGAATCACCCGCCGCGCCACGGGCGCGCCGCATTCACGCAGCAGATCGCGCAGGTCGTTGATCACCGGGAAGACTTCGTGATTCCAGTCGGCGCCTTGCGCGTCGTGTGCCGCCTGCTCGAGCTCGACGATCCAGCGATCCTCCTTGAAGATGCGCTCGGTGAACCACACCAGCAGCGGCCACGCGACGTCGAGCAACGCGCCGATCTTGGGCCGCTTGATGGACAGCAGGCCAAACGTGCGATTGGTGCGCTGTTCGCGATCGAGCGGCACGTAGCAGATCCACAGGTCCATCACGATCGTCCCGTCGGACGTGCGAATCCGCAGCGTCTGAAACGGATACTGCGTGCGGATCGTCATCACGTCCTTATGGTCGGCCCTTTCGCTCTTGCGGCTCTGCCCGAACACGAGCGCTTCGCCGATCGGCTGCTGACCCGCTTCGCGCGCGAACGTGTAGTCCACTTCCACCCAGTCGTCGCCGCGCCGCCGGCCCAGCGAACGCGCGCGCATCTTGCCCATCTGCTTGCGGTGCAGGAACTGATGGTTCATGTCCATCAGATTCTCGTGCATGAACGAGTAGTGGCACGCCACTTCGCGGCCAAAGCGCCGGGTCTTGTACGCCTTGTCGGCCACGGAGCCCAGCGGCGGGAGCGGCATCGTCTCGGCGAGCGCGGCGTCGCCGGGAAATACGAAGATCAGCCCTTCGGATTCGCGGCACGGATACGCGCGCACGCCGTTCGGCAGACGCTCGCGGCCGAGATACGGCACGTCGATGCATTTGCCCGAGCAGTCGTATGTCCAGCCGTGATAGCCGCAACGGATAGCCTCGCCATCGACCACGCCGCCGCTCAACGGCACCTGGCGGTGCGCGCAGCGGTCCTCCAGCGCGATCACCTTGCCCGATTCGGTGCGCGCCAGCACGATCGGCTCGCCGGCAAAGCGCACGGCATGCGTTTTACCGCGCTTCACTTCGCGCGACCACGCGAGGGGATACCAATGATCGGGATGAATATCGACGCGGCGCAGATCGCGCACAGCAGCCTTGGGAGGGTTATCGACGGAATTGCTGTCCAACGGAGCGACTACGTGCATGAATGTGGCCTCCTGGCACAACGGTCGGCCGGTCGCCGGGACCGAGCGGGTTTGATAGTTAGAAACCGATGTCCGGTCAGTCTACTAGAAGTCGCGCCCGAGAATCATGAGGGCTGACCGCAGTAGACGAGCCGGTAGCCATTACCGAACGGCCGTCGACACCCGCCGCCGCACCAAAAACAAAGGGCGGTGCCGAAGCACCGCCCAACCATTTTGTTGCAGTCGCAACGCTCAATAAACCAGCAACAACCTCATACGTCGCCGATATGCATGGCAACGACGCTCATCGCGTGCTCTGCGTCGCACCGACCAGACCCGACCGATGCTGCTTGCCCCACGCTTTGCCACCACGTACAAATTGCAGCCAGCCGAGCACCGCGCCCGTGTGCCGCAGCAGCTGGAACGTGAACGGCTCGGCGATCGCGGCAGCGACGGCCATCGGCAGACTCGTGCCGCTCGTCAGCCCGGTCCAGCGGCGGTACAGATGGATGCTCCACAGATAGAACGCGAGGTCGATCGCCGTCTTCAGGCCGATCACGCTGAAGATCGACACGACGATCAATCCGTGTCCGCCGGCCACGAAGCCGAGCAGCAACGCGAACGCGGTCAGGCCGTAGACCGGTTGCATCGTGTCGAACGCCTTCACGGGCAGCATCAGCCGGCCGAGCGTGCCGTATCGCGCGTTGCCCGTCATGTCGCGATTCCAGTATTGCGTCTGCAGGAAGCCTGCGAACCAGCGGCGGCGCTGGCGCAGGAACGCGCCGAGCGTCGCGGGCGCTTCCGTCTGCGCGTGCGCGTCGCCGACTACGCGCACGTCCCAGCCGAGGTCGTGATCGACGGAGTAGCGCCGCAGCCGGTGAATCAGTTCGTAGTCTTCGACGAGGCATTGCGCGTCGAAGCCGCCGACGGCGACGAGCGCGTCGCGCCGGAACGACGCAAATGCGCCCGACACCAGCAGCAGGCTGTCGGCCCGCATCCATGCGAAGCGCGCGATGAAGTTGCGCATGTATTCGTAAGTCTGGAACCACTGGAACACGCGCCCGCTCGCCGTGCGGTTGCAGACGGGGACGAGAATGCCCGTCGCCGCGACCAGCTTCGGCGACTGCGCGAAGGACGCGCGCATCGCGAGCGTGGCGTCGTCGGCGAGCAAGGTATCGGCGTCGACGGTCATCACGGTGTCCGTCGTCATCACGTCGATCGCGGCGTTCAGCGCCAGCGCCTTGCCGCCGTGCGGCACGCGCAGCCAGTGCAGATTCGGATAGCGGCTGCTGGGCGCGCTCAGCACGCCCAGCGCCGGCTCCGTCAGACCGAAGCGGCCAGTCAGCAGATCGCGGGTGCCGTCGGTCGAGCCGTCGTCGGCGATCACGATCTGCGCCGGGCCGTGCGTCTGCCGCAGCAGCGCGGCGAGCGTCACGGGCAGCACGCCTGCCTCGTTGTGCGCGGCGACGATCACGCCCATGCTCGGCAATGTCGCACTATCCACCGACCGGTGCGCAGGCAACGAGCGGCGGATCAATGGCCATGTCTTCACCGTGACGAACGCGAGCAGCAGCGTGTCGTACAGCACATAAGCAATCCCCGTCGACCACGCGAGCGCGCCATGCAGAAAGAAAGCACGCGCGAACAGCAGCAGCCACAGCGCGGTCACGCTGCCATGAATCACGGCGCTCTGCCAGGTGCCCTTGCGCGGATTGATGCGCGGCGACGCGGCGGCGAGCGCTTCGCGCAGCGACGGCCGCGGGCGCTCGCCCGCTACGACCGTGGGCTCGGCGGACAGGGTGTGGTTCGTCAGCGTGGCGTCTTCGATCACATCGATGTCCATCACGGCACCATCCGCTTGATGACGGAATGACGGTCGAGCAGCTCATGCTTCAGCGCGCCGCCGATATGCATCGCGAGCAACGCGTACAGCGCATAACCGAGATACGTGTGCAGCGCGCCGAACTTGTCGTGCAGCGGTTCCTTCACGGCGGGATCGAGATTCATGATGAAGCCGATGCGCGGAAACGGAATCACGCCGAACAGATGCATCGGATGCGTCGCCGCCGCCTTCCACGCGGAGTCGTGCATCCAGCCCGACAGCGGCAGCGCGATCATCACGAAATACAGCAGGAAGTGCGCAACATGCCCGGCCATCCGCTCCCACGACGGAAACTCGCGCGGCAACGGCGGCGGCCGGTGCGACGCGCGCCATAGCAGGCGCAGCAGCGCGAGGCCGAGCACCGTGATGCCGATCGACTTGTGCGTATCGATGACGGGGCGCACCCAGTCGTCCGGCAGCGCATCGGCGGAAAGCCCGAGCACCACGTTCACGATGATGAGCACGGCAATCAGCCAATGCAGGATCATCGCGGTGCGTGTGTAGCGGGACGCGTGCGCCGGCGTCGAAAGCGTCTCGATGCCGTCGCGCGAGGCCGTGCGGGAAGTTGTCGAAGTGTTCATGAGCCGTTCTGGTTGGGAGTCGGTAGGGACGGCGAAAGCGATGTGCAAGCCGGCGTGCCTTCGTACAAGCGGCGCACCGCAATCGTCTTATCAACAGAACGCCCCATCCGGCCGCTTTATTCCTTCAACGTGCAAGTCGCGCGTTTCCGTCGTATTTCCGTTTGTTTCGCGTGGCTGTCGAGGGTTCAATCGCCATCCGGAAAGCTTTCAGCAACGCGAGGCGGCCGTCACGCGAACTGGTCGATTCCCTGCACCAGACGCTTCGCAAAGCGCGGCTCGCGCAACTGGTCGAGCCACCACTTCAGCGCCCGCCCCTCCTGATCGCCGCGCCAGGCAACGTACAGCACATTCGGTTCCCGAGGATCGGCGGTTTCCTTCTCGACGAGCTCGCCGCGCTTGAGCAGCGACGCGACGCGCTGGCGCGGCAGCCAGCCGACGCCGAGTGCATCGCGCTGCGCCAGGATTTTCGCACGCATGCTGGGCACCGCGAGCGAAGTCTGCCCGCCGAGCAGACCGTACGCGCGGCCGCTCGCGCGCGACGAATCCGCGACGACGATGCCGCGCTGCTTCGCGATCTGCTCGCGCCTGAGCGGTTCCTCGATACCCGCGAGCGCATGCCGCGGCGACACGGCGAACACCCAGTCGACCACGCCCAGCTCGAACCAGCGCAAGCCGGGTATGGCGGGCGGCTCGTTGGTCGCGCCGACGATCACATCGGCGCGGCCGTCGCGCAGCGCTTCCCACGTGCCGCTGAGCACTTCTGTAGTCAGACGCAGCTTGACGCCCGATTGCAGCGCATCGAACGCATGGACGACGGGCATGAAGCTCTCGAACTCCATCAGTTCGTCGGTGACGATCCACAGCCTGTCTTCCCAGCCGCTGGCGATCTGCCGCACGCGCTGCGTCATGCGCGACACGTCCTGCATCAGACGTGCGGCCTCTTCGGCGAGCAGCTGGCCAGCGGGCGTCAGTTGCAGCCGGTAGCGACGGCGGTCGAACAGCAGCGCATCGAACCGCGTTTCGAGCTGGCGCGCCGCGTGCGACACCGTCGACGGAGCCTTGCCGAGCCGCGCCGCGGCGCGCGACAAGCTGCCGCTTTCGCGAATCGCTTCGAGCAGCGCAAGCTCTTCATCCGTCAACATGTGCGAACCTGTCGAATGAGATCAACGGGAAAATCGTACGGCAAAACGCGAACGGCGGTCCATCATAGGGTCTTATGCCGATGTCTTGCCGCGCGGCTGACATCGCAGCGGCGAGGCGCATGTGGCGCGGGCTGGGAACGCGGGATAGAAGGAGCAGCGAAATGGGATTGTTAGTCGACGGTCAATGGCAGGACAAATGGTACGACACGGCGTCGACGGGCGGCCGCTTCGTGCGCACGGACGCCATCTTCCGCAACTGGGTCACGCCCGACGGCGAAGCCGGCCCGAGCGGCACCGACGGTTTCGAAGCGGAAGCGGGACGTTACCACCTGTACGTGAGCCTCGCGTGTCCGTGGGCGCATCGCACGCTGATCGTGCGCGCGCTGAAGGGCCTCGAAGACATGATCAGCGTCTCCGTCGTGCACTGGCTGATGCTCGGCGACGGCTGGACTTTCGCCGACGGTGCTGGCGTCGTGCCCGACACGCTGAATCACGCGAAGTATCTGCGCGACGTCTACATCGCCGCGGACAAGCACTACACAGGCCGCGTGACCGTGCCGATTCTGTGGGACAAGCATCAACGGACGATCGTCAGCAACGAGTCGTCGGAAATCATCCGCATGCTGAACTCGGCCTTCGACGAACTCGGCGCGGAGCCGGGCGACTTTTATCCGCCGCCGCTGCGCGCCGAGATCGACGCGATCAACGCGCGCGTCTACGACACGGTCAATAACGGTGTCTACAAGTCGGGCTTCGCGACCACGCAGTCGGCGTACGAAGAGGCTGTCGTGCCGCTCTTCGACACGCTGGACTGGCTGGAGCACAAGCTGTCGACGCAGCGTTTCCTGACGGGCAACCGGCTGACGGAAGCGGACATCCGGCTTTTCACGACGCTGATCCGTTTCGACGCCGTGTACTTCGGCCACTTCAAGTGCAACCTGCGACGCATCGCGGACTATCCGAATCTGTCGGCTTATACGCGCGACATCTATCAGCACGCGGGCGTGGCGAGGACGGTGAACTTCGAGCACATCAAGCGGCACTACTACGAGAGCCACCGCTCGGTGAACCCGACGGGGATCGTACCGCTCGGCCCGGTGCAGGATTTCAGCGCGCCGCACGATCGCAAGCGTTTTGAGTGAAACCGTTGCGCTAGACTGTCCGGCGACATTAGCCAACAGTGCAGGAGACGCTCATGCTACGCAAGACACGCACCGCATCCCAACTACAGGACGAGGTGAGGCGGCGCATCGAGCGCGCGCCGGAGGTGGTGGAGGACGGCGTGAAGATCCGCGTGCCGCGTCCGCAGATGCAGGAGCCGGATTCAAACGGCTGCAACTGGACGATGAAGCATTTCGGAAACGCGATCGGCTTCGAGCGCACAGTCGACGAAGCGCTCAAGGCCGTGCAGAAGGAATACAACCTGTCGGAAGACACGAAGGATCTGAACAGCCTGTTCGGCGACCCGAAAGGTTAAAGGGGTTGGCCAGGAAACCCCGAGGGCCTGCACAGCTGGTCGCTACGCGGCCTCAACCGTTCGGCGACGGTAGCTCGTACGCGGGCGCTTGAAGCGGGTGAGGCGTTCAGCTAGAGCGTTGGCGACGAACATCAATTAGTAGGCTACCGGGTCCGACCACGCGACGCCATACGTGGTCCGGCCAGCGATGTCATGCCCGACATGAGCGGCCATTTTCCAGCCCGCCCCCGAGCGGGCTTTTTATCGCCTCCGCCTGGCGCCCGCTTTCGCCCGCTGCAATCCGACAAGACTGATTTATCGCCAGGCGTTGCGCCAGCGCGGGTCAGGATGCTCACATTGAAGTAACGAGTGCGACCATTTTCGGACAAACCTCAAGGAACATCATGAGGACTTCGATCTATATTGACGGTTTTCCCGGGCACATCAACATTCCCGACGTTTCTGGGCCACCTGTCCTGGGCGGGATTTTTGCAGATCAACCAGTCCGCGTGACTTTCGGCCCTCCGCGGGCATTTCGAATTTTTCTGATACCGGGCAACCTTGCGATATCTGACACTACCGCGCGCAGGACATTGCCACTCCATACTTGATGATTGGCATAGCTAACGAATGTTGAGAAATAACATGAGAGACGCCGAGGGCCGCGACGCCGCACGCCCAGAAGTGATAGCCGACTGTAGCGCCACGATTCCCAACGGCTCGCACGTTGTTCGATAGGAGCGCCATGAAGAACTACCGGCGCAACTCCCCAAATGTTTACAGAAGGCCCGCACGCACGCTTGAGATCGCCGGGCCGGCGCTGCCACGCTGGACGCCGCCCTATCTCGACATGCTGTCAGAGGGCGAAGATACCCGGGCCGTCCTCATTCCGGTCAGCCTGGAAGGTCATGAGGCGATCGGGCAGCCGTATCGTTATGTCGTGCAGTGCAGAACGGACATTGACGTTCCCGGGTATCCCGACGTCATCACGCTCGACCTCGATCGCATTGTCGGCACGGCCGTCACGGTATCCATCGACATTCCGGGCAAGGGCACATTCATTCCCGCCATGCCGGGCGATACGGGCCGCGGCAATATCGGTTTCGGCGTCCGTGAGATTTCCGGCATGGTGACCGAGGCCGGGTACGTGCGGCATGACGACCGCGCAATCGTCTACCAGTTTGTGATCGAACCGGCGTTGGCCAAGGCGCGCAAAGGTCGCAATTACCGCATCTTCCAGAACAGCACGGTCATCGACGTCATCGAGTCCATTCTGGCCGCCTACCCCATGTCGATTGACTGGCGGATTGCCGGGCCGCCTGTCATCGACCACTATCCCACGCGTGACCTGATACGGCAGCACTTCGAGAGTGATGCTGCGTTCTTTCAGCGCCTATGCGAGCACTACGGCCTGTTTTACTGGTTTGAACATTCGAACACGTATCACCGGATCGTCATTGCGGACACGATGGGCGCGTTCCACCCACATGGGGAAGCCTACGAGACGATCCTGTTCAGCACGGCCGACCGTATCGATGAAGAGCACATCGACAGGTTCGAAGTCATCAGCCGGCAGACGGAAGGCAAGGTCACCGCCGTCGATCACGACTACACGCGGCCCCGCCTCGCGCGCCACAACTTCCCGCTGAGTGAGGAAAGCGAAGACCCTCGCGACACCGCCGAAGCGGATCAGGAGTATTACACCTACGCGAACGTGAGCCAGCCGCGCCAGGGCGCGCAGGGGCTGAGCGGTACGCCGAACCAGGTGGATCAGGAAGCGCAGTTCGCGGCGCTGGTGCGGATGCAGGCGCTGCGCTGCCAGGGGCTGCGGGCGAAGGGACACGGCAACATGCGCGGCCTGACGACGGGCTTCACGTTCGAACTGGCCGGGCATCCGTACGGAAAGGCCAACCAGGAGTATGTGGTGGTGTCGACCACGCTGCGGATCACGGATGCCGGTCAGGCAAGCGGCACCGCGCAGGAGTTCAGTTG
The DNA here is from genome assembly GCF_013426895.1 of Paraburkholderia largidicola. NCBI lineage: Bacteria > Pseudomonadati > Pseudomonadota > Betaproteobacteria > Burkholderiales > Burkholderiaceae > Paraburkholderia > Paraburkholderia largidicola. The sequence goes on from NZ_AP023175.1 coordinate 1,750,886, forward strand.
CGAAACGGATTTCGAGGTCCAGCCTGTACGCGAGTATTTCCGCATGCCACATGAGACACCGTGGCCGCAGGTGAGCGTCGAGCGCGCGATCGTGACCGGGCCGGACGGACAGGAAATCTGGACCGATGCCTACGGCCGGATCAAGTGCCAGGTGGTCCCCGACCGGGAAGGCAACTTTGACGAAAACTCGTTCATCTGGGTGTCACCCATGCAGCCGTGGCAGCACGGTCAGACGGGGACGGCGGCGGTGCCGCGTATTGGCAGCGAGGTCTATATCGGCTATGTGAACTCCAATCCCGACATGCCGGTCCTGCTCGGCAGCACCGTTAATGCGAACAACCAGCCCGGGTGGCAATTGCCCGCGAACCAGTGGCTGTCGGGTCTGCGTAGCCGCATGCAGGGCGGCGTGTCTTCCAATCACCTGGTGCTGGACGATACGAAGGGGAAGCAGCAGGCGCAACTGGCGAGCGATCACGGCAAGTCGAGCCTCAGCGTCGGCTATAACACGCGCATCGATGGCAACGCGGGACGGCAGGATGCGCGCGGCGAAGGTTTCGAACTGCGTACCGACTTGTGGGGCGCTCTTCGCGCGGCGATGGGCCTGCTCGTTACGACCTTCGGGCGGTCCGGCGCGGCGGGCGAGGTCAAGGAGATGGCCGGGACCGTGGCGCGACTCACGCAGGCCCGCGCGCAACACGAAGACCTGTCGCGGCTCGCGCAGCAGCACAACGCGCAGACGCTGGACGCGAGCCAGGCGAATGCGGCCAGCACGATCAAGACGCAAAACGAAGCGATCCGGGGCAACGGCGGCCGTGCCGGAAACGACTTTCCCGAACTGACGCGACCGGACATGGTGCTGGCGAGCGCGGCGGGCATCGCCACCATGGCAACCGACAGCACGCACATGGCGAGCCAGAACGACCACGCGATCACGGCGGGCCGTGACGTGAGCTATTCGGCGGGACGCTCCTACCACGTTGCCGCGCGGGGCGCAGTATCGCTGTTCGCCTACCAGCAGGGCATGAAGTTCATCGCGGCGAGGGGTGCGTGGGTCGCGCAGGCGCAGAGCGGGCCGATGTCGCTGGCGGCACTCGGTGACGTGACGGTCAGCAGCACGGACGGCCGGATTGTCATCACCGCATCAAAGGAAGTCTGGATCGGCGCGGGCGGTTCGTACGTCCAGATCAACGGCAGCGGCATCACTAATGGTTCGCCGGGGCCGATTCTCGAAAAGACGCCTTCTTGGGACAAGTCGGGGGCTGACGTGAAGCGCATGCCGCTTCCGGCCATGCCGGTGACGCCACTCGTGCAGGACCCAGCCCATGTCTATTCGCAGACCTTCGACGTCAGCACGGTTACCGCGAATCCCGGCATCGGGCCGGCATTGGCAAACCAGCCGTATCGCATCTATCTGCCCGACGGCACGATCCAGCAGCAGGGCATGCTAACCGAAGGCTCTACGGTGACAGTCAGCACGCCCGAATCAACCAGACTGAAATGCAAGATTGGCGCTGGCGATTGGGGAACAGTTGAAGACGCTTACGATCATCACGAACTCGAAGACGATGCCGGACCGGCTTGAAAACCGTGGTTCCTTGCAACGCGACTTGCGAAGGTAACAAATGACACATCAGCATCACTCGCCTCAACCCAAGGCCGCAAAAGCCCCGTTATCTCCGTATGTCGAAGTGACTTTCCTGTTTCGCGACGTGCTGCAAAAGCCCATTGCGGGGCTATCTGTACGACTGATAGCCGGCGCCGGCGCGCCGCCGGCGCCCGCGTGGAAATATGGACCTGACAGCGACGATCAGCCAGACGCGCTCGCATCGGCCACGGAAGGCGCGTCAATACCTGCGGCCGGTTCTCTTGCTCAGGTTCCGAACAAGGGAGAAGGCACAACGGACGCCAACGGCTATCTCGTGACAATCCGTAACGCGGCCCGCGATCAACCGATTGACGTGCAGGTAAAGAACCGGCGTGCCGAGTACGTGTGGAAAGCGACCGTCAAACCCAGGAAAGACATCAGCGTCTTCACGATTGTCAGCCCCGAATACCATCTGGAAGCGACAACGAAACTCACGCCCACGGAGGAATTCGAGCAGGAACTGAATCTTCCCGTCGTCAAGCCGGGCGAAGTGATGACCATCGAGCGGCTTGTGAAGGAGTTCGGACCATATATCGGCTGGTCGCAGAAGGTCACCGAGCAGGGCAAGATGAGGAAAGACACGCCAATACGCAAGAAAGAAGTGACTGAAGATGAACAGACCGACAAGAAGAAAGCCAAAATCACGATCGAACATCACTACAAGGTTGTCGACACGGGCAAGCCGACGACCATTGCATTTAATGTGCTGGGATCGCGACTAAATTATCCCAAAACAACCGAAATATCAAAATCTAAATTCGAGGCTGTCGCCCGTGAGTTAAAGATTGAAGTGGCCGCACTTAAAGCCGTTGCCGCGACAGAATCATCAGGCGCCCCTTTCTGCAACAATGGTCTTCCGAAAATTAGATACGAGCGACATTATTTTTTTCGTGCGATTCAAGATAAATCCCATTGGGAGGATCGAGATATTTCAAATTTTCCGAATTTATTTCCTCAATATCCCGATCTTTGTTTTCCGAAAATGGGTGGATACTCGATTGGTAAGTCGAAGGGGGAAGATGGTGGTTGGGGACACGAGGATGGGGACGTGATGTACCAGTACGAGCGGTTGGCCAGAGCAGCGAATTTGAATCTTCCTGCGTCACTAATGGCCTGTTCGTGGGGAGCGTTTCAGGTTATGGGCTTTTTTTATTATCGAATGGGATACTCAACCCCAATGGAACTGGCAGGCAAGGCGATGATAGGGGTGGATGAACAGTTCGACATATTTGTGGCTTACATGACAAAAGTTAGCGCTGGAGCTTTGGATGCCCTTCAAAAAAGGGATTGGGATAAGTTTGCGAGGGCCTACAACGGAGGTGGCTATCCGCCGGCCTATCCGGCACAGATGGAAAAATACTACAATGAGTTCAAGTAAACTGCCTCGATTGATTGGCTCTGCTTTAGGTTTTCTATTTTGCCAATCGGCAATAGCGGGAATTATTTCTCTATACGATGAATCTCGGATTATAACATTTTCGAATGGACACAAGACATACGGACACTATGCGGCGCACAATGAACTGTTCTATTGTGAATTCTTTTTTATGTCCGATGGGCCAGTGCATGATTCAGATAAAACAATCCCAATCCAAACATTCGATCTGAATTATCGTAAGAATAAGTACACGTATTCACGACGCGAATCTGATTCCTCTATCCAGGGGGCGTTGACGAAGCAAGGATCCGCTATAACGATAACCACCGAAAATCCACGCGGAGGATGTCAGAGTGCGGCGGGGCTGTTTTCAGATGGAGGAGTACCCTACACGGAAGTAAAGCGAATCGCCGGATTGGGATTCGGCGTGGCAACCAGAAAGACGGTTATATACATAAATCCGGATGAAATTAAAAAAAGGGGATATCTTTTAGCCGGCGATACAGTCGCCGTGATTAAGCAAAAAAATAACTACTCATATGTCCGATATGTAAATCCCGATATGCTCATAGAAGATGATGATAAGAGGCATATCACTACAGGTTGGGTACGTTCTACGGACCTCGTGGACCCCTTTCCGCCAGCGGGCAAACAATGATCGATCTCATCCGACTCGGCGACACCACCGACCACGGCGGTGAAGTCGTCACCGCATCCGACACGATGCGCTACGACGGTCGCCGTGTTGCCCGAAAGGGCGACATGGTGACGTGCCCGCAGCATCCCAGTGTCAATCCGAATGTCATTCTCGAGGGCGATGCAAGCATCACGGACGGAGGCGTACCCGCCGCGCGTCACGGGCACAAGGTGACATGCGGCTGTCACCTCATGTCCAGCCTTGCATAGGTGTCGGCAGTGCGCGGTACTCGACTGATGCCTGACCGACCGGGCGCGTAGCGTTATCTGCCGGTTCCCCGACGCGATTCAGGCCATCTCCGTAAGGCAGGAACGTGACGGTCGCAAATCAGACGACGGCACGAATCCGTAGCGCGAAAGCGGTACGGCATTCGGCTGTCCCCGAGAAATGCCTTGCACAGGGACAACGCGTGCCCAAGTAAGTCCGTATCGCGGATGCCAGCAAAAAAGCAGAAACACCACTAATCACGCCACGCTGGCAAAAGCCTCTTCAATTTGCGCGGCATCGGTAGGCCGCACCACCCGCGCCACTTCAAGGCCATCGCGCACAAACACCAGCGTCGGCCACAACTTAACCTTGAACGAACGCCCAAGCGGCCTTCCCGGCCCATCCTCGATTTTCAGATGCCGCGTGCCGGGATGCTGGCTAAACGCCCGACCGATCACAGGCTGCGCCCCTTGGCAATACCCGCACCAGTCGGTCCCAAACTCGACAACGGTCACGCCAGGCATAGCATCAACATCCGCGCGCGTCGGCGCAATCTTCGAGTATTGATTCGCGGTAGTCATAAGCCTCCATGAGCCGGGCAACGCAGCGCCTCACACGCGCGTAGCGAAAGAAACCCTGCTTAATCGTCACTCAGCAACAGCCTGCCGCCGCGCGCGAACAGCCTGCGCAAGCGTATGCAGCACAGGCTCAGTCTGCGCCCAACCGATGCAGGCATCGGTAATCGACACCCCACGAGCAAGCGGCACACCCGGCTTCAGATCCTGTCGCCCCGCTTCGAGATGGCTCTCGATCATCACACCGACGATCCGTTTATCGCCGCCCGTCAACTGGTTAGCGAGATCCTGAGCGACTTCGATCTGCCGCTCATGCGACTTGTTCGAATTGGCATGCGAGCAATCGACCATCACCTGTTCCCGCAAGCCCAACTTGCGCAGCGCGGCACACGCTTCCTCGACGCCTGCTGCGTCGTAATTCGGTCCCTTCTTGCCGCCACGCAAGATCACATGCGCGTCATCGTTGCCACGCGTCTCGAAGATCGCGGCCATGCCCATCTTCGTCATGCCCATGAACGCGTGACTCGCGGCCGCAGCAACGATCGCATCGGCAGCGATTTGCACGCCGCCGTCGGTGCCGTTCTTGAATCCGATAGGACACGACAACCCCGACGCAAGCTGCCGATGGCTCTGGCTTTCAGTCGTGCGCGCGCCGATCGCGCCCCAGGCGATCAGATCGGCAATGTATTGCGGGCTCAGCAGATCGAGAAACTCGGTGCCCGTCGGCAGACCCAGGCCGCTGATCTCGAGCAGCAATTCACGCGCACGGCGAAGCCCTTCATTGATCCGGAAGCTGCCGTCCAGACGCGGATCGTTGATATAGCCTTTCCAGCCAACCGTGGTACGCGGCTTCTCGAAGTACACCCGCATCACGATCAACAGATCGTCGCGCAGCGAATCGGCGGCGGCTTTCAGCTTGTGCGCGTATTCCATCGCCTGATCGTGGTCGTGAATCGAGCACGGACCGACGACGACGACCAGCCGGTCGTCACGATCGTGCAGGATATCGGCGATTTCGACGCGGCTCTTTTCAACCAGCGTCTGCACGTCGGGCGAGCACGGCAGTTCGTCGAGCAGCAGCGCCGGCGAGATCAGCGGACGCACCGCGCCGATGCGCGTGTCGTCGATGCGCGTGATGTCCTGGGTGGAATCGGCGACGCCGGCTTCCTGGTCGCGTGTGGGGTTGTCGATGCGGCTCACGTTATTCTCCAGCTCTGCATTTTGGGGCGATTGAGGATTATCGCACTCGCCGTGCGGGAGACGCAGCCGGCCTCCCGAGCGGGCCTCAAGCGCCGTTCATCAACTGGATCAGATAAGGCTTCCACACCTCTGGGTGCGCGAGCGTCTGGTGTCCGTACGATTGCGCCGTCTCCGGCATCTCGACGTAACGCCCTTGCGGCACCTTGCCGATCAGCCGCTGCATCACGTTCAGATCCGTCGCGTTGATCAGGTCGTCGGCGAAATTGACGGCGAACAGGCGGCTGCGAATCGCGCCGAGATCCGGCTCCGGGTTGTAATCCCACGACGACTCGAACCAGTACAGCACGTCGTTGGGATCGGTCTTCGCCGCATCCGCGACGATCGATTCCGTCATGCGCGTCGCGGCCGCGCGGTCGGGCGCCTGTTCCTGCATGCGCGCCGCGTTGCCCGTGATCAGCGTGAAGACGGGCATCACGCGCGTCCATTGCGTCGGCGGCGTCGTATAGCTGCCGTCCTGCCAGCCCGGGTCATTGCGGATCGCGCCGACGATCATCTGCCGCCACAGCCAGTTGCGCCCCGCCATCGCGATCGGCTGGCTGGCGATGGGCATCAGCATGTCGGCCATGCCCGGATAACGCTCGCCCCACATCCACGTCTGCATGCCGCCCATCGACGTGCCGAGCACGAGCTTCAGATGCCGCACCTTCAGCCCTTCGACCAGCATCCTGTGATTCGCTTCGACGACATCGCCGTAGCCGTAATGCGGAAACTTCGTACGCAAGCCGTCGCTCGGTTTGGACGAGCCGCCGCGCCCGAGGCCGTCGGGAATCACGACGAAGTAGCGCTGCGTGTCGAGCGGCTCGCCGGCGGCGAACAGTTCCTTGCGCATCAGCGGCGTGAGGAATGCCTTGCCCGTGCCCGTCGTGCCGTGCAGCAGCAGCACGGCGTTCGTGATCTCGCCGTGCGTGTCGCGCTGCGGCGTGCCGAGCGTGACGTAATGGATGCGCAGTTCGGGAAAGATCGTGCCGTCGGAGAAATGGAAGTCATGCGCGATGAAGTCGGCTGCATGTTCGGTGGGATCGGTAGAAGCGTCGGCGGCGTGGGCAGCAGGCAAGGTCTGCGCGAATGCGAAAGCCGTCAGTAATGCAAGGCGGGTGAGAATCGAACGAAACACTGTTGGTCTCCGTCAACGTGCACGCGATGGGTTGCGATCGTACACGATGACGGAAATAAACGTGCGGACGTGCCTCGCGGAAATCAGAGCGCGTCGTAGCGCGCCTTGATTCCCTCGAACATCGTCCAGAACGACGCGGGCGCGGTGCCGTTCAGGCGCTCGCGCAACACCTCGAGATGGCTGTGCCAGCCCGGACCGACGTCGAGTTGCTCGTCACGTCCCGACAGGTTGCGATGCGTGAGCACGAGCTTCACCTGATCGCCCGCCTCCGACAGCTCGAAGGTCACTTCCGACAGGTTGTCCTGAATGCTGCCCCACGTGAACGCGAGCAGATGCGGTGGCTCGATGCGCAACAGCCGATGCAGCGAATCATGTCCGCCCGCGTACTGTCGATACGGCTCCGGCGGAAGCTCAGGCGACGCCGACAACAGCGAGTGATCGAAACGCATCATGAAGTCGCCGCCGGGCTGTGCCGGCATCGCGCCCGATGCGAGCCACTGGCTGCGCTTGTCGGACTCGGTCAGATACGCCCATACGCGCTCGATCGGGCCGGGTAGCAGACGTTCGAAGCGCACGACCTGCGTGCCGTCGAAAACACCGAGTTGTTCGTTCTGGTTCATCGTGTATCTCCCTTGGAATTGCGCAGCAGGTCTTCGAGCGCGTCGAGCCGGCTGTTCCAGAAGCGTTCGTAGAAGCGCAGCCACGCGTCGGCGGCGGCGAGCGGAGCCGGGTCGATCCGGCAGATATGCGAGCGCCCTTCCACACGGCGCTGGATCAGCCCCGCGCCTTCGAGCACCTTGACGTGCTTCGACGCCGCCGCGAACGACATCGCGAACGGCGCGGCCAGTTCGCCGATGCTGCGCTCGCCCGTGGCGAGCTGCGCGAGCATCGCGCGCCGGGTGGGGTCGGACAGCGCGCGAAACACGCCGTCGAGAGCGGACTCGTTCATTCGCCCGAGTATAGGCAGGGTCTCGACGTTATTCAACCATTCAGTTGAATATTATTTGCCGCGCATCAAGGTGCGAATCCCCACGCCGAGTTCGGCGACGAGCCGGTCGGCCTTCTCGGGGCGCACGCCCGCGTAGCCGAGCATGAAACCGTTATAGCGTTCGGCATCCTCGCCTTGATGGCAGTACGTGCTCAACGGCGAAACCGACATGCCTTGCTCGCGCAACGCGGCGCTCACGTCGCGGTCTTGCAGCGGCGCATCGAGCCGCATCGTCAGATGCATGCCGCTGCCATCGGACGAAACGGTCACGAGATCGAGCATGTGCGTGTAAATCGCGCTGACCACCGCTTCGCGCCGCTGCTGGTAGATGCGGCGCATGCGTCGCAAATGACGTGCGTACTTGCCGCTTTCGATGAAGTCCGCCAGCGCGACCTGATCCGCGACCCGCCCTTGCCGCGACATCTCGCCGATCACGCCGCCGATCTCCGGTGCGAGGCTCGCGGGCACGATCATGAAACCGATGCGCAGCGCCGGGAACATCGTCTTGCTGAAGGTGCCGAGATAGACGACGGGCGCCGCGTCGCGCAGGCCTTGAACCGACGGCAGCGGCGGACCGCTGTGGCGCAGCTCGCTGTCGTAGTCGTCCTCGATGATCCACGCGCCGCGCTCGACGATGTTGTCGATGATCGACCAGCGCCGCTCCAGGCTCAGCACGCTGCCAAGCGGGTATTGATGCGACGGCGTGATGTAGACGAGGCGCGGCGGCGTGCGCTGCCAGTGTGCCTCTGTGGGCGCGAGTCCCGCGGCATCGACGGGAATCGGCACGATGTTCAGGTCCGCGGCCTGGAACGCGATCCGCGCGCCCTGATAGCCCGGATTTTCGAGCCACGCGGTATCGCCGGGATCGGCGAGCATGCGGGCGCACAGGTCGAGGCTCGTGTGTGTGCCCGACGTGATGAACACCTGGTCGGCCGTGCAGCGCACGCCGCGCGACACGCGCACGTACTCGGCCACCGCGCGGCGCAGCGACGGATGACCCGCGTGGTACCCGTAACCGAGGTCGCGGGCATCGACGGATCGCCAGGCGCGCTCCATCGACGCTCGCCATTGCGCGACGGGAAATTCGTCGAGCGCAGGCACACCCGCCTGAAACGGCGAACGCATGCCGCGTGTGCCGCGATCGCGCGGCAGACTGGCGACCCGCCGCGACAGACGGCTGACGGGCGCAACGCTGGCGTCTTCCGCGCTCGCCGAAGGCAGCGCGACGCAACTGACGATCGACCCGTGACGGCTCGCCGCGATGAAACCTTCTTCAGCGAGCCGTTCATACGCGTACAGCACCGAGTTGCGCGCGATGCCGAGTTGCTCGGCGAGCGCGCGTGTCGGCACGAGCTGGCTGCCGTGGCGAATGTGGCCGTTGAGGATGGCGTGCCGCAGGCTTTCGTAAAGCAGTGTTTGCTGCGTGAGCCTGCGTCCCGCGGCCTGGTTCGCGAAGCTCGACATCAACAGCCCGTAGTCCAATTGCGTGGCTCCAGATTTTGCATTCGACGTGGAGCTAACAATGGTGCCACAGAAACCCTATGCTTCGTCGATACCCGTCGATCCAGGAAAGGAGCGTTACGCATGACGCAAGCTGTGAAGATCCGCCCCGTCGTTCCCGCCGACTACGAAGCGTGGTTGCCGTTGTGGGACGGCTATAACCGCTTTTACGGCCGCTTCGACGCAACGGCACTGCCGCGAGACATCACGCAACTCACGTGGGCGCGTTTCTTCGACGGACTCGAACCGATGCATGCGATGGTCGCCGAGCGCGACGGCTCGCTTGTCGGCCTCGTACATTATCTGTATCACCGCAGCACGCTGATGGCGGGACCGACGTGCTATCTGCACGATCTGTTCACGCTCGATTCGGAACGCGGCAAGGGCGTGGGCCGCGCGTTGATCGAAGCCGTCTATGCGGCGGCGAAGGCCGCGCGCGCCGAACGCGTGTATTGGCTCACGCACGAGACGAATCAAACGGCCATGCAGCTCTACGACAAGGTCGCTGACCTGTCGGGCTTCGTCGTGTATCGGAAGCCGCTTTAGGCGAGGTCCTTGACGAGCGAGCGGCGCACGTCGTCGGTGATCGGCTGCGAGTCGACGGGATAGCCGGGGTGGTCGCAGCCGATATGCAACGCTGCGCCGTCGCGCAACCGCGCTTTCATCGAAGGCGTCAGTTCGAAGCGCACGAAATGCACGGCTGAGGTCTTTTCATTGTTTTCGCGTTCGAGGTCTTCGTCGGAGATCGCGTAGACAGGCTCGTCGCCGTCCACCTTCACGAACACGCTGTCTTCGATGCCGATTAGCCGTGCGAGCGCTGCACGACGCTCGACTTCGTTTTCGTACTCGATCTGCATCGTCGCCTTGAAGTTGCTGCCGTCGGGCACGAGCGGCAGATACGCTTCGAGTTCGCCCTGAATGCCCTCCTCGTCGAAGATCTTTTCGATGTGCAGCATCTCCTGGATCTGGTAGCGGATCGTCAGTTCGTCTTCGAACAGGAACGTCAGGTGATTGCCCAGCCGGACGATGCGGTTCTTCTTGTGCTCGATGATCCGCTCGCGCATCGTCTTGCGCTGCTTCGCATAGTTTTCGAGCGACAACAGGGAGTTCCTCGCGATGCTCATCGTTATCCTCGCAATTTGAAGATCAAAGGCCGTACGCCTTGCGCAGCAGCGTCAACGGATGCGCGAGCGGCGTCTTCGGCAAGCTGTTTTCGTCGAAACCCTGTTCGATGTGATGACCGGCAAGCTGGCAATCGGACGAGATGTAATCGGGCTGCGGCTGCGCCATCGCCTTGAAGACGGGCGTGCCGATCTTCATCGCCATCGCGTGAAATTCCTTCTTCACGCCGAACGTGCCCGCGTGACCCGAGCATCGCTCGACGACGGTTACCTGCGTATCCGGCACGAGCGCGAAGGTCTCCGACGTCTTGCGCCCGATGTTCTGCACGCGCGCATGACACGGCACGTGATACGACACCTTGCCGAGCGGCGTATTGAAGTCGGTTTTCAGCAGGCCATCGCGATGGCGCGCCATGAAGTATTCGAACGGGTCCCAGAACGCTTCGCTGACGGCGCGCACGTCCGGGTCGTCGGGAAACATCAGCGGCAGTTCGTGCTTGTACATCAGCACGCAACTGGGAATCGCGCCGATGATCGCGTAGCCGTCGCGTGCATAACGCGCGAGCACGGGCATGTTCTTCTCTTTCTTCGCCGCTACGCCTTGCAGATTGCCTTGCTCCAGCAACGGCATGCCACAGCACGCTTCGCTCGATACCAGTTCGTAGCGAATATCGTTGTGCGCGAGCACGGCCAGAAGGTCGTGACCGATGCCCGGCTCGTTGAAATTCACGTAGCAGGTCGAGTAGATCGCGACCTTGCCGGGCGTGCGCTCGCCGTCCTTCGCCTGCACTTGCGGCGACTTCTTCGCGGCGCTGCGAAACTTGCGCGTTGCGAAATCAGGCAGCCACGCGTCCTTATCGACGCCGAGCGCTTTTTCCATCAAGTCGCGCGCCATGTGCGTGTGATTCACCGCGTTGACTGTCTGAGTGACGATGGGAATGCCGGCGAACGTGCCGAGCGCGTCGGTATTCGACAGGAACTTGTCGCGCAACTGGACTTCTCCGCGCTTGAAGGCGGCAGCCTTCGCGCGCAGCATCAGGTGCGGAAAATCGACGTTCCATTGATGCGGCGGCACGTAGGGACATTTCGTCATGTAGCACAGGTCGCACAGATAGCATTGATCGACGACGGCGCCGAACTTCTTCTTGTCGACTTCGTGCGCCTCGCCGGTATCCGTTTCGTCGACGAGGTCGAACAATGCGGGAAATGCGCCGCATAGCGACACGCATCGGCGGCAGCCGGCGCAGATGTCGAACACGCGCGTCAATTCCTGATCGATCGCATCGGGATCGTAGAACGCGTCCGATTGCCAGTCGAGCGGATGGCGAATAGGCGCTTCGAGACTGCCTTCCTTGTGAGGCATGGCGTGCGTCTCCTCTCGACCAGAGTTGGCGCTTTAGCGCCTACTCTGGTCCGATGGCATGACGGCAGGAGTTAGCGCTTTAGCGCTTACTCCTGCCCCATGGCGGTCGACCAGCGTTGCGCGTGCGCGCCTCACTCCGATCAGATGGCATGGCGGGCAAGTTGACTCCCATCCCATGCAATGCTGTGGGGTTGTTTTATGCGCCACGTTCTCGTAAGCGCATTCATTCTTTTTTGCGCATGCAGCGCGCGAAATCGTGATCGTCTCACTTCATCTCGCGTTTGTACCGCACTATCGCATCCGTCCGCATGCCAAGCCTGCATCGAACGGAAGCGACGACACGCGCCAGCCGCGCAGCCGGCGCGTGCAATTCAATCGACCAGCGCCTCCAGTGCCTTCGTATAGCGATTCGCATGACTGCGTTCCGCTTTGGCCAGCGTTTCGAACCAGTTCGCGATTTCGTCGAAGCCTTCTTCTCGCGCGGCCTTAGCCATGCCGGGGTACATGTCGGTGTATTCGTGTGTCTCGCCGGCAATCGCCGCCTGCAGATTCTGACGCGATGAACCGAACGGCAGCCCCGTCGCCGGATCGCCCGACACTTCCAGATACTCGAGGTGGCCATGCGCGTGGCCCGTTTCGCCTTCCGCCGTCGAACGGAATAGCGCCGCGACGTCGTTCTGTCCCTCGACATCGGCTTTCGCTGCGAAATACAAATAGCGGCGATTGGCCTGCGATTCACCCGCAAATGCGGCCTTCAGATTCTCCTCCGTCTTCGAACCCTTGAGTTGCGCCATCTGAGCCTCCATCCAAAGCCTGTATGTGGGAACGCGCGTTTCTGATGGCAACGACCGGCCAGACGCGCGCACCTGAGCCGTGCATTAAATCTAGGAGTTCGGTGATGCGTTCCCAATTGGGTTTTTCAATCCGCCCGATAGCTGTTTGCCTTGCATAACCGTTGGCCCGAAGTAGACTGAGGAAGCGCACATACTCAATCTTTCACCGGGGGATTTCTGCATGCGGCTGACGATATTGATCAATGGTTCGGACCCCACCGTCAATCACGACTATGCCGTGCTTTGGCTCGATACCGACGAGCGTCGCTGGTCGAGAGAAGCACACGATGGGATCGACCTGCCCCCATGGGGCGAACTCCATGATGAGAACGGCGTCACCAAGCTCTGCGCGCCGAGCGCAGAAGCGCCGTTATGCACACTGAATGGCCTGCACGTGGACGGACGTCAGCGGGTCAGCTCGGCGCAGGGCAGCGCGGCGTGGTCGTCGGACCGTACGCACGCGCGGATGAATGGCTACTGGCGCTTGCAGGCGGTTGACCGCTTGCCTGTCAACGCCGAGCACAGCGTGTTCGGACGCTAAGCCTGCTTCGTATTTGCGCCCGCGTCGCTCACCCCCTGCCCGACGCGGGCCTTTCCTCTGTCACTCCCCTCTCTCACCGCCGAACGCGCAGAATTTGCTGTGCGGCAATGCGTCGTGACAGTTTTGCCGATATGTCGGCTCGATGTCGCGTAACCGCATGTAAGCCCTTGCTTTGTGCATAGGTCGCGCGGCTATACTTGCGGCCCCTCATTTCGCTTTTCCGATCTATGAAGAAGTGGTTAGTCAGCCTGCTTATCGTGGCCGCGAGTCACGTATCAGCAGCAACGTCATGCACGGATTTCACGCCCAACGCTCAATGGCCCGTGCTGACGAACGCAAAAATGACGCCGAAGTCGCGCATGCTGTGCTATTCGGATTTCGCTGTTCTGCATTCAGGCATCACGCATGGTCCGCTGTGGTCCGCCGAGCATTTGACGCGCGACCATATCGAAGCCGCGAAAGACATGGTGCGCACCAACAAGTTCTTCGAGGACGCGCGCCTGCCCGAAGGCGAAGGCGCGACACTCGCCGACTACAAGCGCAGCGGTTTCGATCGCGGCCATATGAGCCCGGCTGGCAATCGATGGAATGCGGAGGCGATGGCACAATCGTTCTCGCTCGCGAACATCGTGCCGCAGAACCGCGAGAATAATCAGCGCATGTGGTCGCGCATCGAAACGGCCGTGCGCAAGCTGTCGATGAAATACGACGACATCTACGTGGTCACCGGCCCGATGTTCACCGGCGGACAGTTGCAGACCATCGGACCGACGCGTGTGTTCGTGCCGACGCAGCTGTTCAAGGTCGTCTACGTGCCGTCGAAGAAGCTCGCGTTTGCAATCGTCGCGGACAACGTCGCCACCGACCGCTACGACGTGAAGTCCGTGCATGAACTCGAAGCAATGAGCGGCATCCGCTTTCCGGGCATTCCGGAAAACCTGAAAGACCAGCGTCCGGGAGGGCTGAAAGGTGTTTAAAGCATATTCGAACGACGACGACGTGCTCAACATCCAGGGCGACGCGCTGACGGTGTCCAATGGCACCACGCGCGTCGTCGTGAACGGCACGCTCGCAATCACGAAGGACAAGCGCGGCCTGAAAGCGGCGCTGGCCCTGAAGGAAACGCTCGACGGCATCGTCGCCGCGCTTCAGGCGGAGCCGCATCTGCCGGAGCAAGTGAAGGAAGAGCCCGACGCGAAGCCGGGCGTGATCGACAATCCGTTCTAGCGTACGGGGCGAAAGGCGGCGCGACGTTGCGATCATGCACGCGCGGCATCGTCGTTCGTCGACGCCGCGAAGCCGCGCAGTTTCTCCGCATCGACGATCTCGATCTCCGCGTAGCGCAGCGCGAGCGCGCCTTGCGTTTCGAACTGCCTGAGAATCTGGTTCGTGGTTTGACGCGACAGCGCGAGCATCATCGCGAGATCTTCCTGCGGCACCTTGAGCACCTGCCGCAGCGTGCCCGCGCCGCCGCCATATCCACCCGCCATCAGCAACAGACGCCGCGCGATGCGTTGTGCGGCAGGCAGCAGCGCGGCCTCTTCGATCGCATCGAACGCGAGGCGCAGCTTGTGCGTGAGCAGCAGGCCGAACGCATGCCAGAACGCGGGCGTGCGTTCGAGCAGCGCCGCGAGCGCTTCGCGCGGCACATGAAACAGCAGCGTATCGCGCTCGGCATAGGCATCGTGCGTGCGCGTCTGGCCGTCGAACAGCGCAATCTCGCCGAACCAGTTCACCGGCTCGATCACCGCGAGCAGCGCTTCCTTGCCGCTCACGGTAATCGAGCCAATCCGCATCAATCCGTCGAGCACGCAGTAGAAGCCGTCGTCGGCATCGCCACGGCTGAAGAGGCGCTGGCCCGCCGACAGCTGTCGCATGCGGCCAAGCTCCGTCAATTGCGCGCGCAATGCGTCGGGCGCGGCGCGAAACCAGGCGCTGCCGTCGAGCAGCGTGATCAGCTCAGTCGATGTCATCGTTCGAAGCGCGCTTTGGCGGTTGAATTGTCGGCTAGCCGAAAGTGTCGCGGCGCGCCGCCGGCGATTATGATGACTTTCGACGAGGAACGGCATCCATGAGAACGCTCACTGACCAGCTTGGGCAATACGCTGCCTACCATCGCGACCGCCGCAACATCGCGACGCACTTCATCGGCATTCCGATGATCGTGCTCGCGCTCGCCGTCCTGCTGAGCCGGCCCGCGTGGACAGTGGCCGGGTTGCCGTTAGCGGTATCGCCGGCGTGGCTGCTGTTCGGCCTGAGCGTGATCTACTACTTCGTGCTCGACGTGCCGCTCGGTTTGATGATGACCGTCGTGTCGGTACTGTGCGTAGCGTGCGGCGCGTGGCTGGCGCAGCAGCCCACCTTGACGTGGCTTGCGGCGGGTATCGGCCTTTTCGTGGTCGGCTGGGTGTTCCAGTTCGTGGGACACGTCGCGTACGAGCATCGCAAGCCCGCATTCATCGACGATGTGATCGGCCTGCTGATCGGCCCGCTGTTCGTGCTCGCCGAAGCGCTGTTCGCATTCGGCTGGCGGCCCGCGTTGCGCGCGGCAATCGAAGTCGAGGCGGGTCCGACGCGGGTCGATGCCGCGCATGAGGTGACGCGTCATCCGTCGTGAGGCAGCGGCCGTCCGCGCTGCGCGACGGGCTCAGCGCTTTCAACGCGGCGCGAGTAGCCTTGCGCTATGCAAGCCGGTCAGCCCCACTGCGATCCAGATCGGCACATAAGTGCCAAGCTGCTGCGCCGTCAAAGACTCGCCGAGCAGCGTCACCGACACGATCACCAGCAACACCGGCTCTACGTAGCCGAGAATGCCGAATAGCGCCATCGGCAGCAAACGGCTCGCTTTCAGATAGGTCGCGAGCGCGATAGTGCTCAGCGCGCCCAGGCCCGGCAGCAACAGCAGCCACATATCGACACGGCCCGACAGCAGCGCGAGCGAGCCGCCGTGCAGCGCCATCGCGAGCGCGAACGGCAGCAGTAGCGACATCTCGAGCGCGAACGCGGTCAGCGAATCGGCATTGATCTTGCGCCGCAACACGAAGTAAGGCGGATAACCGATCGCCACCAGCAGCGTCGGCCACGAGAACGCGCGCGTCACCCACAGCTCGTGCAACACGCCGAGCGCCGCGCATCCGACGGCGAGCCACTGCAACGGCTCCAGCCGCTCGTGATAGTAGAAGCGGCCGAGCAGCACCATCGTCAGCGGCAACAGGAAATAGCCGAGCGATACTTCCAGCATCCGCCCATGCAGCGGCGCCCACAGAAACACCCATAGCTGCGCGCCGAGCAACGCCGCGCTGACGGCCAGCAACAGCGCCGTGCGCGGCTCGCGGATCACGCGCTGCGCTAGCGCCACCAGGTGCGGCAGGCGCGAACGCAGGGCGATCAGCGTGAACGCGCCCGGTACGGTCCAGATCACGCGCCACGCGAAGATATCGAGCCCCGTCAACGGCGTGAGCAGCTTGGCGTACACGGACATCAGGGCAAACAGCGTCGATGCGCTCACGGACAACGCGATGCCGCGTCCCGGTTGATAGGCGTTCATCGGCCCGTCCGCTGCGGGAATTCAGGCGCGATGTCGCGAAAGGTGTCGTCCATAGTTAAGTCTTGTTTTAACAGCGCGGCGCAGGCGTTGCCCGATGTGAGGCCCGCTTCGTCGCGCGAATCGCGCATTCTAGCGGTAGTGCGGGAACGGTCCGTCTTTTTCCGCCACATTGCGTCCGTGCATATTCACGCCCGATGCACTATAAAAACTAGTTTCATATCCACGCCGCATGCCGTCGGCGATTCATCGGCGGAAACACGGGGCTGCCGTTTTAGCCTGCTTCTTGCTTCCGTGTTCCGTTCATGTCCGCGCCGCCCGGCTTTCAATCCGCTGTTGCGCGATCAGGCGCCGAACGCAGACACGCGCCCGTCATCGAACGCGCTCACGCTTGAACGCTTGCCGGTCCACTCACTCCAACGCATTCGCTCTTCCGCAGTCCGCAAGTCATCACTGGAACGAGACAACACGGAGCCAACATGACTCAGCCAGCCGTATCGCAACACCTATCGCACGACGTATCGCCGGAGTTCGCCGCCGCCGTTCGCGCTGGCCTCAGCAAGCAGCCTCAGAAGGAATTGCCGTCGAAGTATCTCTACGACGAAGTGGGTTCGGCGCTGTTCGAAGTGATCACCGCGCTGCCCGAATACGGCGTCACGCGCGCTGAAGAACGTCTGCTCGCGAAGCACGCGGGCGACATCGTCGCGCAGTTGCCGCACGACGCGATCGTCGCGGAACTGGGCAGCGGCAGCGGCCGCAAGACCCGCCGCATCCTCGAAGCGCTCTGTAAAAAGCGCCCCACGACTTACAGCCCGATTGAAATTTCGCGCACCGCATTGCAATTGTGTCGCCGTGAACTGGGTGATATCGAACGCATTTCGATCGTCGGCTACGAGCGCGACTATCTCGCGGGGCTCGCCGAGGTGAGCAAGCGCCGTGCAAAAGACGAGCCGCTGCTCGTGCTGTTTCTCGGCAGCACCATCGGCAATTTCGGGCGGCTGGCGGCCACGCGCTTTCTGCGCGAGATCCGCAACATGCTTGCGCCCGGCGACGCGCTATTGCTCGGCACCGACCTCGAAAAGCCCGTGCCTGTGCTGATCGCCGCGTACGACGATCCCATCGGCGTGACGGCCGCGTTCAATCTGAATCTGCTGGCGCGAATCAACCGCGAACTGGACGGCGATTTTCCGCTCGATGCGTTCGAACACGTCGCGCGCTTCAATCCGGACGTGCGCAGCATTGAAATGCATCTGCGCGCGAAACGGCGCGTGAGCGCACACGTGCGCGCGGCCAAGCTGACGGTCGAGTTACAGGAAGGCGAGACGATCTGGACGGAGAGCAGCCACAAATATCGTCCCGAAGAACTGCATGCGATCGCCGACGACGCAGGCTTCACGTGCAGTCATCAATGGATCGAGCGCGATTGGGGCTTTGCGGAAAGCCTGCTGGTAGCGCGCTGAGGGGCGTCGCGTGAGGTGAGCGAGAAGCGCGCGGGCGTCGAAGCTCACGCGCTTTTTTTCGAGCCGCTCGTGTCAATGCTGCTCGAAGCGCTCGAAACGTTTGTCGTTGGCGCGCTCTTCGTGCGTCACTTCCGTCACGCGCGCCATCGGCGGCCCGTGACGCAGCCACGACAGCATCCGGTCGAGCTGGTTCGCCGGACCTTGCAACATCGCTTCGACCGAACCGTCTTCCAGATTCGCCACCCATCCCCGGATACCGAGCGCATGCGCCTGGCGCACCGTCGCGTGACGAAAGCCAACGCCCTGCACCATGCCGCGCACCCGCACGTAATACGTTTCGATCCGCGAATCGAGATCCGTGCCGGACATGCTTTTCCTCCTTTATGCCGTTCGTGCCGCTTTTAATCCGTTTACGCGGGCATTCTAGTCGCGCCGCGCGCGCTTTGCTCGCGCGAGTCTTAACCAGCGACAGCCGCGAGCACGGCGCGCGCGATCGGCAGCACGTACAATCCGACCTCTGCAAACCTTCAACCATGCGCCCGTCAGGCAGCAATCAGGAACACGGCAAGCAATGACCGATCAGACTCGCGATCTCGTACTCGTCACCGGCGCATCCGGATTCGTCGGCTCGGCCGTCGCGCGCATCGCGCAGCAAAAGGGCTTTGCGGTGCGGGTGCTCGTGCGTCCGACCAGTCCGCGCCGCAACGTCGAATCGCTCGATGCGGAGATCGCGGTCGGCGACATGCGCGACGAGGCGTCGATGCGCGCCGCGCTGCGCGGCGTGCGTTATCTGCTGCACGTCGCGGCCGATTACCGGTTGTGGGCGCCGGACCCGCTGGAGATCGAGCGCTCGAATCTGGAAGGCACGGAAGCGACGATGCGCGCCGCGCTGAAGGAAGGCGTCGAGCGCATCGTGTACACGAGCAGCGTCGCGACGCTGAAGGTGACGGGCTCGGGTGCGTCGGTCGACGAAACCTCGCCGATGACGCCGCAGCAGGCGATCGGCGTGTACAAGCGCAGCAAGGTGCTCGCCGAGCGCGCCGTCGAACGGATGATCGCGAACGACGGCCTGCCCGCCGTGATCGTCAATCCGTCGACGCCAATCGGCCCGCGCGACGTGAAGCCCACGCCGACGGGCCGCATCATCGTCGAAGCGGCGCTTGGCAAGATTCCCGCGTTCGTCGATACGGGGCTGAACCTGGTGCACGTCGACGACGTCGCGATGGGTCACTTCCTCGCGCTCGAACGCGGCAAGATCGGCGAGCGCTACATTCTCGGCGGCGAAAATCTGCCGCTGCAGCAGATGCTCGCGGATATTGCCGGGATCGTCGGACGCAAGGCGCCGACCATTGCGCTGCCGCGCTGGCCGCTGTATCCGCTCGCGATGGGCGCGGAGGCCGTCGCGAAGTTCACGAAGCGCGAGCCGTTCGTCACCGTCGACGGGCTGAAGATGTCGAAGAACAAGATGTACTTCACGTCAGCGAAAGCGGAGCGCGAGCTTGGCTACAGCGCGCGGCCGTACCGCGAAGGCCTGCGCGACGCGCTCGACTGGTTCCGCGAGGCGGGCTATCTGAAAGCGTGACGTCTGGGTAAAGCGGCGAGCGCATTGGTTCGCGCCTCGTGCGTGACCCGCACACGCTTTGTTACAACTCGCCATGCCGACGCGAAGGCTACCGCCTGCGTGCAGAAGGTAAAATCGCGGGTCTTACCAGAGAACTACGCATGAATCTTAAGGAACAGATTGGCGCACTCGAAATGGGCGTCGATCAGCTCATCCGGGTTGTCACGGCTTCGCGCGAGGCCGATGCCGATGCCGCGACCGATCGACATGTGAACGGCGAACAGGCGGTCATCGCCGCGCCGGCCGCCGTCGAAACGGCAGTCGAAGAAGCGCCGGCGGAGCCGCAAACGCAGGAAGCCGCGGCCGAAAAGCCGACGCTGCATATCGAGCGCCCGAGCCAGAACGAAATCACGATGACGATCGGCGGCAAGTCGGTCACGCTGCATCCGCTGCAACTGGGTCAGCTGATCGAGGAACTGTCGAACGCGCGCGCGTCGATGCAGCCCGAAGTTCCGCCGAACCTGCCTCCCGGCTGGCGTTTCGTGTCGACCAAAGACCCGGTCATGGCGGTGCAGAAGCAATCCAACGGCGACCGTCTGCTCGTGATGCGCCATACGGGACACGGCTGGGTGCCGTTCCAGTTCTCGCCGGAAACGGTCATCCAGATGTACATGATGCTGACGCAGAAGTGATGCGCGACGGCGCGGGCCGTCGGCAGCGTGCCATGCACGCCGCGACGCCCGCCGTTCAGTGCGACAGCGGCAGCAACGAATTGAGCAGACTGGTTGCGCGCTGCGTGACGCTCGGGCTGCTCGCCGCTTCGGGGATGGGGCTCATGTAGACCACTGGCCCGATGCAAAGCGACGTGTAGCGCGCGTCGCATCCGCCGTCGCGCGACGGCAGCGGTTGATCCGCGCCCGATCCCGTACCGGCATCCGCCTCCACGACTTCCGCGAACGTCTTCACGCGGCCGTTGACCTTCTCCGCATACGCCTGCGATCCGCCGTAGCTCTTCAACGCGGCATTCAGATCGCCGCCCGCCGATTTCATGTAGCCGTACAGAATCGCGGAGCCGACTTCGATGTTGGTCTCGGGATCGGTCAGATCCTTCACGTCTTTCAGCATGCGCTTGTGCGCGCCGGGCACGACCTGCATGAGACCCGTCGCGCCGTTGCCGCCCTTGGCCTTTTCCTTGAAGCGCGATTCGATCGAGATGATCGCGAGAATGAGCGCAGGCGGCAGCGCGTACTTCTCCGAGGCGGCGCGCACGGCGTTCGAAATCTGCTCGGCCTTCTCTTTCGCGAGGCCGAACTTCTGGCGCAGATAGTCTGAGGTGCGGTCCTGGCGGGTCTGATCGTCGGCCAAAGCGCCTTGCATCAAACCTAGCGCGACGACGACCAGACAGACGAGCCGCTTCATTGATTCGTCCCGGCCGGCGCCTGCACGCGCGCCTTCCATTGCCCGCCCTTGCCGCGCCAGTAGCGCACGGCCGAACCGAACGTCGCGCTGACATAAAACAGCGCGATCAGCGGCAGGAACGGCGCCCACAGTGGCGAACGCTGGTAGTAGCGCAGCATCGGCGCATAGGCGCAGCACATCGCGGCCCACGCGAGCCACGCGGGCCAGCCTTTCGCCCCGAGCACGATGGCGACGACGGGCGGCGCGAGGTAGATGATCGTCATGCCGAGCAGCGTGCCCGCCAGCAGCCAGGCCGAGTAGCGCAATTGCGTGAACGCGGTGCGCGCGATCATGTTCCAGATTTCGCGCCAGCTGTCGTACGGGCGCAGCGAGACGCTGCGCGCCGCCACGTCGAGGCGGATCGGATGACGCCCTTCGCCGCGATGCTTGATCCGGGCGGCGAGGCTGCAATCGTCGATCAGTTCGGCGCGGATCGATTCGATGCCGCCCGCTTCTTCGAGCGCCGTGCGGCGCACCAGCATGCAGCCGCCCGCCGCGCCCGCCGTACGGTTGCGCGGGTTGTTGACCCACGCGAACGGATACAGCTTCGCGAAGAAGAACACGAAAGCGGGAATCAGCGCCTTTTCCCAGAACGAGTCGCAGCGCAGGCGGACCATCAGCGAAACGAGGTCGCGCTTTTCGGCGTCGGCGCGCATCACGAGTTGCGTCAGCGCGTCGGACGGATGACCGATGTCGGCGTCGGTGAGCAGCAGGTATTCCGGCGTGTAGCCGAGCGAGCGCGCCGCCTCGATGCCCTGCGATTGCGCCCAGACCTTGCCCGACCAGCCCGTGGGCAGCGGCTTCGCGGTAATCACGGTCAGCCGGTCCGGACACTGCAGCGCGAGCGCGGCAGCGCGGGCGGCGTCGGCGGTGCCGTCGGTGCTGTGGTCGTCGACGACGATCACGTGAAATTCGCCCGGATAGTCCTGCTTGAGCAGCGACGTGACAGCCCGCGCGATCACGTCCGCTTCATTGCGCGCCGGGACGACGGCGGCGACGCCCGGCCATGCGTCGCGCGACTCGGGCGCAAGCGGCGCGGCGGGCTGCGCGCGCCAGAAGCCGCCGCGCGCGAACAGCAGCACACACCAGATCAACAGCGACACACACGCCAACAGAAACAGAACCGCCGCAATCATGCATTGCCCTCTATGAAAGCCGCGCGCTTTGCGTCTCCAGGGCGCGGCGACGGACGCGGCGCGCCAGCACTACCTGCGACGCTGCGCCAATCGTGGAAATCGAGCACCAGCCGGCCATCGACTATGTGATAGACCGCGTTTTCGATACGTTCAAGAATGCGCCGCCGACGAAAGACGCCGCAGAAAATTCAATTGCTGCAGGCCGGGAACCGCAGGCGATGCGTCGGCGCAGCAAAAGGCCGATAGTTTAAGGGTTCCTGTCAACAGGCGCAGCGAGTCATTTTTGCCACGCCAGGCGGCGCGCAAACGCCACAGTGCGGGACGCCTGAAAAGCAAACAGACAGCGATAGCGTTAGAATGCGCGTTTGGTCTCGAGTATCGACTTCCGTCGGATTTAAGACATCAACTAATATACAGACGCGGCGAACAGGTCGTTTTTACCGACCTGCCCGGAATCCCGCGTCAGTCGGAGTTCGCCGCATATGCGAGTCATCCTTGCCCAACCCCGCGGCTTTTGTGCGGGAGTCGTGAGGGCGATCGAAATTGTCGATCGCGCTTTGCAGCAACATGGCGCACCTGTTTACGTGCGTCATGAAATCGTCCACAACAGGCACGTGGTCGATAACCTTCGCCGTAAAGGCGCGCGCTTCGTCGAGGAACTCGACGAGGTGCCGCAGGGCGCAGTTGCTATTTTCAGTGCCCACGGTGTTTCGCAAAGCGTCGAACGCGACGCGGAGCAGCGCGGTCTCGACGTGCTCGATGCCACCTGCCCGCTGGTGACGAAGGTTCATGTGCAAGGTCGTCAGTACGTGGGCGGGGGCCGCACGCTGATCCTGATCGGGCACGCGGGCCATCCGGAAGTCGAAGGCACGATCGGCCAGATTCCGGGCAAGGTGCTGCTCGTGCAAAGCGAAGCCGAAGTCGCGAAGCTGGAACTGCCCATCGACACGCCGCTCGCCTATGTCACGCAGACCACGCTGTCGGTGGACGACACGCGCGGCATCATCGATGCGCTGAAGCGCCGCTTCCCCGACATCGTCGGTCCGGATACGCGCGACATCTGCTACGCGACGCAAAACCGCCAGGCGGCCGTGCGCGAACTCAGCACGCAGGTCGAGGTGCTGCTGGTGGTGGGCGCAACGAACAGCTCGAACTCGAATCGCCTGCGCGAGATCGGCAGCGAAACGGGCGTGCCGAGCTTTCTGGTCGCCGACGGTTCCGAAGTGAAGCCGGAGTGGTTCGCCAACGTGAAGACGGTCGGCATCACGGCCGGCGCGTCGGCACCGGAAGAAATGGTCGAGAACGTAATCGATGCGCTACGCGCACTGGGCCCCGTCGACGTTACGACGATGGCGGGACGTGAAGAAAAAGTTGAATTCAAGTTGCCGTCGAAGCTGACGCAACAACTCGCTGCACGCGAAGTTTAAGGAGGACAGTTTGTCTATTCCGATGCTACAAAAAGTCCGGGTTGGCGCTTACATCATGCGCAACCACCTCAAGGGCAACAAACGGTACCCGCTCGCGCTGATGCTCGAGCCGCTGTTCCGCTGTAACCTGGCCTGCAACGGCTGCGGCAAGATCGACTATCCGGATCCCATCCTGAACCAGCGTCTGTCGCTGGCGGAATGCCTCGAAGCCGTCGACGAGTGCGGCGCGCCCGTGGTGTCGATCGCGGGCGGCGAGCCGCTGCTGCACAAGGAAATGCCGCAGATCGTCAAGGGCATCATGGCGCGCAAGAAGTTCGTGTACCTGTGCACGAACGCGCTGCTGATGGAAAAGAAGATGGACGATTACGAGCCGAACCCGTACTTCGTCTGGTCGGTGCACCTCGACGGCGACCGCGAAGCGCACGATCACTCGGTCTCGCAGGAAGGCGTGTACGACAAGGCCGTCGCGGCCATCAAGGAAGCCAAGCGCCGCGGCTTCCGCGTGAACATCAACTGCACGCTGTTCAACGATGCCGTGCCCGAGCGCGTGGCGAAGTTCTTCGACACGGTCGGCGAGATTGGTGTGGACGGCATCACGGTGTCGCCCGGCTACGCGTATGAGCGTGCCCCGGACCAGCAGCACTTCCTGAACCGCGACAAGACCAAGAACCTGTTCCGCGAAATCTTCAAGCGCGGCAACAACGGCAAGAAGTGGTCGTTCAGCCAGTCGAGCCTGTTTCTCGACTTCCTGGCCGGCAATCAGAGCTACGAATGCACGCCTTGGGGCAACCCGGCGCGCACCGTGTTCGGCTGGCAGAAGCCGTGCTATCTGGTCGGCGAAGGTTACGTGAAGACCTTCAAGGAACTGATGGAAACCACCGACTGGGACAAGTACGGCACCGGCAAGTATGAGAAATGCGCGGACTGCATGGTCCACTGCGGCTTCGAAGCGACGGCCGTGATGGACACGGTCGCGCATCCGCTGAAGGCGCTGAAGGTCAGCCTGAAGGGTGCGCGGACAACGGGTGCGTTCGCCAAGGACATCCCGCTCGACAAGCAGCGCCCGGCAGAATACGTGTTCTCGCGCCACGTCGAGATCAAGCTCGAAGAGATCAAGGTCAAGGGCACGGGCAAGAAGGTGCAGACGTCGGCCGCTGCGTTGAATTAATACGCATCCAAGCCGCATGAAAAAGAGCGCAACGGTTTAACCGTTGCGCTCTTTTGTTTGGTGCCGCTGCTGAACGCTGCCAGACCCGGGCAGCGCTATGGGTCAGCCCGCGCTACGCGCGTTGTGCTCGGTGAGGAACTTGATCAAACCGTCCACGCCGCCCTTGTTCAGCTGATCCTGGAACTGCGTCTGATACACCTGGATCAGCCATGCGCCCATCATGTTGATGTCGTAAATCTTCCAGCCGTTCGCCGTTTTTTCCAGGCGATAGTCGATGGCGTCGTCGCCGCCGTTGCTCAGCACGTGTGACTGAACGACAGTATCTTTCGCGTCCGCCGCCGCGCTCGACGGCGCGAATTTGAACTTCACGTCCTGATCGCGCAGTTGCGACAGCGATGCCGCATAGGTGCCGACGAGCAGCTTCGTGAATTGCTCATACAGTTGTTTTTGTTGCTCCGGCGTGGCCGTGGCCCAGGCTTTACCGACGGCGATGCGCGTCGTGCGCTGGAAGTTGGTGGCGGGCACGAAGTGCGACTCGACCACTTGCGTGATCTTTTTCATGTCGCCGCCGCGAGCCTGCGGGTCGGCCTTCATCGCATTGACGGTGCCTTCGACTGCGCTCTTCACGATCGCATCAGGCGCGGTTTGTGCGAAAGCCGCGGTGGACACCACGGCGGCTGCCAGAAAAGCAGAGAGATAACGTTTCATACGCTCATCGGGACAGTTGAGAATGAACCCGCGCCGGACAGGCCGCATCCGGCACGATTACGGGCCAGTATACCGACTTAAGACTTTGAAGGGCTGCACAGGGTTCACTAAGGCGACCCGGCGGCGGCAGCGTCGGTATACTTGTGCCCTTTACCAATAACGCCAATCGTGACAAGGCCCCGCTCGCGTACATGCTGAAGTCATCTATCGTTCGCCTCGTTGTCTGGTCGGTGCGCCGCCCGCTGCAGGTCATCGGGCTGTCGCTCGTGCTCGCCGTGCTGAGCACCATTTACGTCGTTCATCACTTCAAGATCAATACCGACATCAGCCGCCTCGTCGAGAACGATGCGAAATGGACGGCGCTCGAACAGCAAATCGACAAGGCCTTCCCCGATCGCGGACAGACCTTGCTGGTCGTCGTCGAGGCCGGTGCGCCCGAGTACGCGGATGCCGCCGCGAACACGCTGGCCACCGAGCTGCAAAAGAACACGAAGGAATTCAGTTCCGTCATGCAGCCGGGCAGCGGCCCGTTCTTCGAAAAGGAAGGCTTGCTGTTCCCGTCGCTCGCCGACGTGCAATCCACCACCTCGCAACTGGTCAAGGCGCGCCCGCTCATCAACTCGCTCGCGCATGATCCGAGTCTGACGGGCCTCGCCGGCACGCTGACCACGAGCCTGCTGCTGCCGCTGCAGATCGGCCAGGTGAAGCTCGGCGACATGAGCAACCTGCTGTCGCGCAGCGCGACCGTGATCGATCACGTGCTGGCCAACGAGCCCGCTGTGTTCTCGTGGCGCGCGCTCGTCGACAAGGATGCCGCCAAGGTGCCCGCGCGCGCGTTCATCGTCGTGCAGCCGAAGCTGGACTATGCGGCGCTGCAGGCGGGCGCGCGGGCCTCGGAAGAGGTTCGCAAGACGGCGGACTCGCTCGATCTCGACTCGCAATACGGCGCGCGCATCCGCCTGACGGGCGAACAGCCGCTCGCGGACGACGAATTCGCCTCGGTGCAGGACGGCGCGGAGATCAACGGCATCGTCACGTTCTTCGTCGTGCTCGGCATCCTGTGGCTCGCGCTGCGCTCGGGCCGCCTGATCGTCGCCGTGTTCATCACGCTTTTCGTTGGCCTCGTCATCACGGCGGCGCTCGGCCTGATGATGGTCGATGCGCTGAACATGATTTCCGTCGCGTTCATGGTGCTGTTCGTCGGGCTTGGCGTCGACTTCGGCGTGCAGTTCGGCGTGAAGTACCGCGAAGAGCGCAACCGCGACGACCGGCTCGCCGCCGCGCTGATCCACACGGCATACAGCATCGGCGTGCCGTTGACGCTCGCCGCCGTGGCCGTCGCCGAGAGCTTCTTCTCGTTCCTGCCGACCGCGTATCGCGGCGTCTCGGAGCTGGGCAAGATCGCGGGCGTCGGCATGTTCGTCGCGTATCTGACCAACATGACGCTGCTGCCCGCGCTCATCAAGGTCTTCAACCCGCCGGGCGAGGCCGAATCGCCAGGCTTCACGTTCCTCGCGCCCGTCGACGACTTCCTCGACCGCAACCGCACCCCCGTGCTGATCGCGACGGCCGTGCTGATCATCGGCGCGTCGCCGTTGCTGCTGCATCTGCGCTTCGACTTCAATCCGCTGCACCTGAAGGACCCGAACACGGAGTCGATGGCGACGCTGATCTCGCTGAACGACGCGCCCGAGGCGGCCGTGAACAACGTGCGGGCACTGGCGCCGTCGCTGGCGGATGCGGATAAGATCGCCGCGCGTCTGTCGAAACTGCCCGAAGTGGGCCGCACGACGACCCTCACCACGTTCATTCCTGCCGACCAGCCGCAAAAGCTCGCGCTGGTTGCCGCCGCGGCGCAACAACTGCTGCCCGCGCTGACGCAGACGCCCGCGCCGCCCGCCACCGACGCCGTGCGCGTCGCCGCGCTCAAGCGCACGTCGGCGCAACTCTCACTCGCCGCCGACGATCACCCCGGCCCGGGTGCCGCGGAAGCCAAACATCTGTCCGAAACGCTGGCCAAGCTCGCGAGCGCGGATGTCTCGACGCGCGATCGCGCCGAGCGCGCGATGTCGGTCCCGCTGAAGATTTCGCTGAAGCAGCTGGCCACCCTGCTGCAACCGTCGGAAATCACCCGCGACAACGTGCCGAAGGACATCGCCGACAGCTGGGTATCGAAGACAGGCCAGGCGCTCGTCGAGATTTCGCCGAAAGTGCCGCCCGGCACCGATCCCGGCGACGACGTGATGCTGCGCAATTTCGCCAGGGCCGTGAAAACGGCGGAGCCGGGCGCGATCGGCGGCCCGATCTCGATCCTCCATTCGGCGAATGTGATCATCAAGTCGTTCGTACAGGCGGGCGCGTGGGCCATCCTGTCAATCAGCGCCCTGCTCTGGCTCACGCTGCGCCGGTTCGGCGACGTGCTGCGCACGCTCGTGCCGCTGCTGGTGTCGGCCGTCGTCACGCTGGAGTTGTGCGTCGTGTTCAACATGCCGCTTAATTTCGCGAATATCATCGCGTTGCCGCTGATGCTCGGCGTGGGCGTCGCGTTCAAGATTTACTTCGTGATGGCCTGGCGCAGAGGGCAAACGGGCCTGCTGCAATCCAGTCTCACCCACGCCGTGCTGTTCAGCGCGGCGACCACCGCTACGGCGTTCGGCAGCCTGTGGCTGTCGCATCACCCGGGCACGTCGAGCATGGGGCGTCTGCTGGCGCTGTCCCTCCTCTGCACGCTGATTGGCGCTGTGGTATTTCAACCGGTATTGATGGGCAAACCGCGCGTTCGACGCGCATCGAAGAAACAATAAGGAACGCCGCATGAAGATGCGTACAGCCGCGCTGGCACTGGCCGCCGCGAGTCTTGCAACGGGGTGTGCAACGGGACCCGACCGGAAGCCCGGGGATCCGCTCGAACCGATGAACCGCGCGATTTTCAACTTCAACGACGCGCTCGATCGCACGGTCGCCGTGCCGATTGCGAAGGGTTATCAGAAGGTCACGCCGCAGCCGCTGCGTCAGGCCATCAGCAACTTCTTCTCGAACCTCGGTGATCTCGACAACTTTGCGAACAGCCTGCTTCAGTTGCACATCAAGGACGCAACCGAAAGCCTGATGCGTTTCGCGATGAACTCGACGTTCGGTCTTGGCGGCCTGATCGACTTCGCGACGCCCGCCGGCCTGCCGAAGCACAAGGAGGATTTCGGCCTGACGCTCGGCCGCTGGGGCGTGCCGTCGGGCCCGTATCTGGTGTTGCCGCTGTTCGGCCCGAGCTCGTTCCGCGACGGCCTCGGCTATCTGGTCGACTTCCGCGCCAATCCGATCACGTACATGGGCTGGGAGTACAAGTATCCGCTGTTCTTCGTACAGTTCGTCAGCGTGCGGTCGGATCTGCTCGGCGCGACGACACTGCTGGAACAGGCGGCCCTCGACAAATACTCGTTCGTTCGCGACGCCTATACGCAGCAGCGCAAATCGATGCTGCGCGGCGCGAATGCGCCGGCATCGGCGTTGCCCGATTACGGTGACGACGACGAATCGGGCGCGCAGGCGCCTTCAGGTGCATCGGGCACGGCGCCGACCACCGTGCCGGGCGCGGCGCCGCTCGGCTTGCCGAACTACTCGGATCCGGGACAAGCGGCTCCGGCGGAAGGGGCGTCGGGCGCGGGCGGCGCGAAGCCCGCGCCGACCAACGACGACAGCGTGCCGAAGTACGAAGATCCGGGCGAAGGCGCCGCGCCGTCGCCCGCGCCTGCCACGGGAACGCCCGCTCCCGCTTCGCAGTAAGCCGTCCGCACCGGTACAGAAAACAGAAGCCCCGGCTGGTCATTCGACCAGCCGGGGCTTTGTCTTTCCGGGCGCTTTTCAGGGCAGCCGATGCCGCCGTCCGAAAGCGTCAATGCGCCGCGTCCGCTTCCTGATCCACGTCTTCAGCGCTTTCCGCAGCCAGCACAACCGGCTGCTGCTGCATGGCGCGCAGGCTTTCGCTGTATCGCTCGAACGCTTCATCCGAATAGCGGATCTTCGTGCGGCCGTGCGGCGCCGGATCGCCGTTCGCGTCGAGATTCACGAACACCATCTTTTCGACGGTCAGAATGCTTTTGCGCGTGATCTTGTTGCGCACTTCCGCGCGCAGCGTGATCGACGTCGTGCCGAAGTGCGTCGCCGTCATCCCCAGTTCGATGATGTCGCCCTGACGCGCCGAGCTGACGAAGTTGATCTCCGACATGAACTTGGTCACGACGCGCTGGTTGTCGAGCTGACAGATTGCGTAGATGGCGGCTTCTTCATCGATCCAGCGCAGCAGGCTGCCGCCGAACAGCGTGCCGTTGGGATTCAGGTCTTCGGGCTTGACCCATTTGCGTGTGTGGAAATTCATTTCGGTCCCTCTTTAGAAATAGCGCGGTCGCGCTCAGCGGCGCGACCTAGGGTTAACACCTAGCACTATATCAGAGATAAGGGTTTTCCCTAGGTCTTCAAGACCAACACACTATTTCGCTTTCTAAGTAACCGGCGCGCCCAGCTCAAATGGAGAGGAGCGCACCCGAGCGCTCCAGCACCTGACGGGCGGCGACAAGGGAAGCCCGCGCAGCGCGGGCGTCGGCGGCCACTTGCAGCAGACCGCCGAGTTGGGACGGCTGACGCGCCAGTTCGCGCAGGATGGGGCCGATGGCCGTTGTGCCGTCGTCGCGCAGACCGGCCGTCGCCGCGGACGGCAGCGTGCGCCAGGCGGGATCGACGATCGCCCGGCAGACGACGAACGGCAGGCCGTTCGCCTCGGCGATCGCGCCTGCAAGGTGAGATTCCATATCGACGGCAAGCGCACCCGTCGATGCATGCAGCGCCGCCTTGTCGGCAGCGCCGACAAGCGGCGCCGTCACGCCCGCGATCGGCCCGCGCCGCAGCTTCGACGCCAGCGGCGCCGCGCCGAGCGCGGTGGCGATGCGTCCCGCCCAGCGCAGATCGGTTTCGACGACGCCGAGCGGGCTGTGCACGCTGCTCGCGACGATCAAGGTGCCGGGCGCGAGATCGGGCGCCAGTCCGCCTGCCGTACCGAAGCTGATGATGCCCGCGCAACCGCGCGCGATCGCCTGGTTCAGCGCGCGCTCGAGCAGATCGGCGCGCGCCGCGTACACCGCTTCGACGCCCTTGCCGCGCGCGATGCGCGCTTCGAACGCCATGCCCGTCACGGCGATGACGGGCATGGCGTTCATCAGACCAGGCCGGGCCGCCATCACAAGCCGAAGGCGACGCGCTTCTGATCCGCGCGCGTCAGGTTGCGGTAGCGCGCGAGCGCCCACAGCGGGAAGAACTTGCGATACCCGTGATAGCGCAGATAGAACACGCGCGGGAAGCCTGTTGCCGAGAAGCGCGTTTCGTCCCACAGGCCGTGATCTCGCTGCTCGCCCTGCAGATATTCGATACCGCGCGCGACGGCGGGATGATCGACATAGCCGACGGCCATCAGGCCGAGTAGCGCCCACGCCGTTTGCGACGGAATGCTTTCGGCCTTCTCGTAGCCGCGATAGTCGAGCTTGTAGCTGGTGCCGTCTTCGCCCCAGCCGCCGTCCGCGTTCTGAATCGATACGAGCCACTGCGCGGCGCGCTTGATGCGCGCGTCGTCATGCGAGATGCCCGCGGCGTTCAGCGCGCACAGCGCCGTCCACGTGCCGTAGATGTAGTTCATGCCCCAGCGGCCGTACCAGCTGCCGTCGTCTTCCTGCTCTTTCAGCAGATAGTCGTAGGCGCGGCGCGCGGGCTCGCTGGTCGCTGGCATTTCGCCGAGTTGCGCGAGCATCGACAGGCAACGGCCGGACACGTCGGCGGTCGGCGGATCGAGCAAGGCGCCGTGATCGGAGAACGGAATGTTGTTCAGGTAGTACTGCGT
Organism: Paraburkholderia largidicola; assembly: GCF_013426895.1. Lineage (NCBI taxonomy): Bacteria > Pseudomonadati > Pseudomonadota > Betaproteobacteria > Burkholderiales > Burkholderiaceae > Paraburkholderia > Paraburkholderia largidicola. The sequence continues at coordinate 1,782,451 of NZ_AP023175.1, forward strand.
GTTCTCCGGCTCGAACGCGCCCCACCCGCCGTCGCTGCTCTGCATGCCGACCACCCATTCGCGGGCGCGGGCAATCGCGTTCGCGTCGACATCCGATTGCGTCAGCGCCGCCGAACGATGCATCGCCAGCGCGACCACGGCCGTATCGTCGACGTCGGGGTAATGCGCGTTGTTGTACTGGAACGCCCAGCCGCCCGGACGCACGTCGGGACGGCGCGAAATCCAGTCGCCGCGCACATCGAGAATCTGCAGCGGACGCAGCCACGCGAGACCGCGCTCGGCGGCTTCCTCGGCGCGCGTGTCGCCGGTTTCGAGCAGCGCATGCGCCGCGAGCGACGTGTCCCACACAGGCGACAGGCACGGCTGGCAATACGCTTCTTCTTCGCCGATGACGAGCAGCTTGTCGATCGATTGGCGGGCGATCGCGCGCTTCGGGTGATCGGCGGGGTAACCGAGCACGTCGTACATCATCACGGAGTTCGCCATCGCCGGGAAAATCGCGCCGAGGCCGTCTTCGCCGTTCAGGCGTTCATCGACGAAATCGACGGCTGCCTTGATCGCGCGCTCACGCGAACGCTTCGGGAACAGGCCGTCCGTCACGCGCAGCACGCCGTCGACGGCGCGGAAGAACGCGAACCAGCTCTTGCTCTGGTGGCCCGAGCGCGGCAGCAGGCCCGTCGTGACGGGCGCGCCACGGAACAGTTCGTCGATGCGCACGCCACGCGGATTGCGCGCGACCGGCCGCTTCGCGTTCAGCACCAGCAGCGGGACGATCACCGTGCGCGCCCAGTACGACACCTTCGACAGGTGGAACGGGAACCACTTGGGCAGCAGCATGATTTCGACGGGCATCATCGGCACCGCGTACCACGTGACGACGCCGAACAGCGCGAGCAGGATGCGCGTGAACACGTTCGCCGCTTCCGCGCCACCGTGCGCCAGAATGCACTCGCGTGCGCGGACCATGTGCTCGGCGTCGACGGGATCGCCGATCATTTTCAGCGCGAAGTAGGCTTTCACGCTCGCGCTGACGTCCATCGCGCCGTCGGTGAAGAGCGGCCAGCCGCCGTCGGCCAGCTGGATGCGGCGCAGGTAGCGCGCAATCTTCTGTTCGAGCTCGACGTTGGGCGTTTCGCCCAGGTAGTGGACGAGCAGCACGTATTCGGCGGGAATCGTCGCGTCGGCTTCGAGTTCGTAGACCCAGTGGCCGTCGTCCTTTTGCGCCGCGAGGATGGCGTCCGTCGCGCGCGTGACGGCGGCGTCGAGCGCATCGACGGGCGTGGCGCCTGCCGCCAGCGCGGCGGCCACGGGAGCGTGGTCGTCGATCAGCGTTTGAGGCAGTGCGTCGCCCAGCGTCTGGGTCATGGATAAATCATTCATCGGCGTTCCATCGGTTCGTTCAGTAGCGTATCGGCGGCCTTCTGGCCGGAGCGAATCGCGCCTTCGATGCCCGGCGGCAGACCGGTTGCCGTCCAGTCGCCCGCGAGCATCAGGTTGTTCCAGCGAGTGCGCGTGGCCGGGCGGCGCATCTCGTCGTCGGGTTGCGCGGCGAAGGTCGCGCGCGGCTCGACGTTCAGTTGCCACTTCAGCGGCAGATCGGCCGACAAACCCGTCACTTGCGCGACGTCGGCCCACAGCTTGCGCGCGAGTTCGTCGCGCGGCATGTCGGCGAGGTTCGCGGTACGGTTCGCCGCGTCGTAGACCGTCACCGACAGGCGTCCGTCCGACGCCACCAGCCAGCTCGCGCTCGCATTGACCAGCCCCATCAGCGGCGGATGGCCCAGCGGCGGCTCGACCGCGAAATTCGCCGTCACGATGGCCGAAAAGCGGCGCGGCGCCTGCGTGCCGGGCACCAACGCCTGCGCGACATCGGGCGTCACGGCCAGCACGACGGCTTCGCTCGCGCCGATTTCGACGCGCTCCCCGCCGTCCAGACGCAGCGCGGCAACGCGGCTGTCCGGGCTATCGGCAAACTCCAGCGCGTCGATGCGCGCCCCGAGCCGGATCGCCGCGCCGCCATGCTGCAACAGCCGCAACGCGGGTTCGACGAACGCGGAACCCAGGCCGTTGCGCGCGATGAGCGGCCGGCTCGAAGGGCCGCCCGCCGCGAGCATGTCGCGCAACACCGCGCTCACCAGTTCGGCCGTCGCCTGACGCGGCTCGATGTTCGTCAAGGCCAGCAGCAGCGGACGCAGCATGCGGTCCCACAGCGGGCCGTTGCTGCGCATCGACTGCGCGACCGTGCGGCCGGGCTTCGCCAGCAGCAGCGGCACGACGGACAGGTAGTCCGTCCATCGCGTGTCCGGCACGCGCGCGCCGGCTTCGAAAATCCACCCCGGAAACCGTCCCGGCGACATGCGCACGGTCCAGCGCTGGTTCGTTGCCAGATCGACGAACGGGTATTCGGGCTGCGTCGGCCCGACGAGTTCATCGGCGGAACCAATCGCGCGCACGTAGTTCAACGTGGCCTGCTGGCCGGACAGCACCAGATGGTTGCCGCTGTCCACAGTTGCGGCCAGCGTGCGGTCGTAGCACGTGCGGCAGCGGCCGCCCGCCTGTTCAGCCGCCTCGTACAGCACCACTTGCGCGCCGCGCCGTTGCAGCTGCACGGCGGCGGCAAGACCGGCCAGCCCAGCACCGATCACGTGAACCAGCTTTCGCATCAAAAGAACGCGAAGCGCGCCACGATCGCCAGCATGCGCAGCTTCGGCTTGCTGACTTTCGTGCGCGGAATGTCGAAGCCGCGTTCCAGCGTGCGCTCGAGCAGCAAGCGGTAGACGCCCGACATGATGCGCGGCGCCTTGACCTGCGCGCGCGGCTGCGCGTCCATGATCGCATCGGCGGCGGCGAAGTGCTGCTTCGCGCGCTCCGCCAGCGTCGCGCAGACGCGCGGCAGCGAAGGATCGTCGGCGATCGTGAGCGGATTCGTCGCCGCGATGCCTTCGCGCGCCAGCAGCTCGTACGGCAAATAGCAGCGGTTGATTTCCGCGTCTTCGTCGATGTCGCGCAGGATGTTCGTCAGTTGCAGCGCGCGGCCCAGATGGTGCGACAGGTCGATGCCCGGCTGCTCCTCCATCCCGAATATCCTCACCGATAGCCGGCCGGCTGCGCTCGCGACACGGTCGCAGTACAGGTCGAGCGTGGCTTCGTCGGGCGCGCAGATGTCGGCGGCGGCGTCCATCGCCATGCCGTCGATCATCGCGTGGAAGTCTTCGCGCTGCAGATGAAACGTGTGGATGTGCCGGGTCAGCTCGAGCAGCGACGCGCGCGGCGAGCCGGCGTAGCACGCGTCGATGTCCGCCCGCCAGCGCTCGAGACCCGCGTCGCGCTCGGCGCGCGGCAGGTCGCTGTCGGCGATATCGTCGACGGCGCGGCAGAAAGCGTAGACCTGGTACATCGCATCGCGCTGCGCAGGCGGCAAGATGCGCATCGCGAGATAAAACGAGCTGCCTGAACTGGCGGCAGCTGCGTCAGTTTGTGTGTCGTCCACGACGAGATTGGAAACGGCCAAGACGATCTCCGCTGAGACACCCCCGAAAGGGCGATCAAGAAGTCATGCCTACCCGCAGGGCAAGCCGCCCGCGCGCGCGGACACGCGCGAAACGCCGGCCGAAAGACCGGAAAACGGCGAAAAGTATACCAACCTTTCATAGCGGACGCAGGAACGGCGGAAGCCGGGGCGGCGCGCCATTGCCATTTACCGAAGGAAGAACGCAGGGCGTCGCGGCCTGTCGTGTGGACCACGTCCAATCGCTTGGCAAACAAAAAAACACAGATTGGGTGTCCGTCGATTTTCTGAAAATATCGGACACGCTATCTCAAATTAAGAGTTATCTGAGATACCTCGATATAAGTTCAGATTATCTTTTATCTCACGACGACGCACGGCACGGCACCGGACGGCCGCGAGAAGCCGATCCAGCACGCCTCAGCCAAATCCACATAAATCACAAAAATTATCAATTCACTACCAAATCGCGATTTTCTATTACCCCGAAAATATCGTCAAAAATCAATCGACGCGATTATTAATTTATTTTTATTCAAGGAAGAGTAAATGAAACTGTATGTGCTGTGTGCTGCTCCTTTGCTCGCGACTTTTGGATTATCGGACCACGCCTGCGACTCCCGCGTCGACGAAACCGTGATCCGCCAGATGGAAAAAATATGGATCCAGGCGAGCATGCATCACGACCTGGACACGCTCGACGCACTGCTCGACGACTCGTATCGCGGCGTTACGCCGTCGGGTGCGGCCCGCTCGAAGCGCGACGTTCTCAGCACACCGCCCGCGCCGGCGGGCTCCCGGCAGACGCTTCGGGACCTCGAGGTTCGTGTAGATGGCGACCGCGCCGTCGCGATTGGCGAGACTCAATTCATGGCGCCGGACGGCCAGCAAGCCGTGTTCGCCTTCAAGGACGACTTCGTCCGCCGCGATGGGCAGTGGCGCGTGATTCGATCGTGGATGACCGCCCGATAAATCGCCTGGCCGCAGCGGGCCAAGCACCGCTCCCCGGCAAAAACCCCGGAAACGCCTTCAGATGAACGCAACCGACCGGTTGCGTCCCTGCCGCTTCGCGCTGTACAGCGCCGCGTCCGCCTCGTTGATGAGCGCCTCGTAGGCCGGCACGCCCACCCGCGCGGATGCGCCGCCGACACTCGCGGTCACGGGCACATCGACGCCTTGCACGTCAACGGCCCTGTCGCCGATCGTATTGCGGATTTTCTCCGCGACCAGCATCGCGTCTTCCAGCGGCGTGCACGGCAGCAACAGCGCAAACTCCTCGCCGCCGAAGCGCCCGAACGTATCCTGCGCGCGCACCACGTGCGACACGCGCTGCGCCATCTCGCGCAGCACGGTATCGCCGACCACGTGGCCGAACTGGTCGTTGATCTTCTTGAAGTGATCCAGATCGAACAGCAGGATCGACAGCTCGCCGCCATAACGCTGCCAGCGCGTGTACTCGTCGCGCAGGCGCGCTTCGAAGTAACGCCGGTTCGCGATGCCCGTCAGCCCATCGCGGTCCGCATATTCCTGCAGTTTCGCCACGGCCTCTTCGCGCTCGCGCTGCATGATGCTCACGTGCGTGACGTCGGAGACCGTCACGCACACGGCCTCGACCTCGCGATCGCGCATGATCGGCATGAACGTGCAGTCCTGCTGCATGAAATCGACGCCGCCCGTGATCGGCCGGTCGTGATCGAATTTGAACAGATAGGGACGCTGCTCCCACGAACTGAACGCGAAGCTGCCAAGCTGGAACACGCTTTCGAGCTTGCGCGTGAACCACACGCGTGGCAGTTCAGGAAAGCTCGCGAAAATCGACTTGCCGACCACCTGTTCCGCCGACAGGCCGCTGTGATCGTGCATGAAGCGATTCCACATCAGCACGTTCATCTGCCGGTCGAGCACGAAAATGCCGAAGCCGACCCGTTCGACAACCAGATCGCTCAGCGTGGGAAGCGGGGCATTCATATGCTGGAAAGCAGCGCGTCCAGCGCGGAACTGAGATGACGGATCGAGTCTTCCGCCATCAGCATCACGAGGTGGGCGCGGAAACTCTGATCCTCTAACGCAAAATTCACTTCGACCAGCAGTGCGACCTCCCAGGCGAGCACGTTCGGCTGGAACACGTCGTCGAGCGACATCGCCGAGCCGAGCAGGCCCGGCTGCGAGAACACGGGCATGCGCCCGAGCTGGTCGAGAATGCACGACACGCACGCGCCCGTCAGGATATTCGCAACGTCGAACACGAGTTCTTCCTGGGTGGTCGCTTCATACGCGGACTTCGCATACGGGTCGCTCACCAGCGAGCACAACTGTTCGATGCTGCCACTGCGGCAGATCACCAGCGCCTCGCCCTTGATGTCCGAGCGGAAGCCTTGTCGCACGGCGCTCACGGGCTCGTTGATGCCCGTCATCTCGCGCAGCGCCGACGCGGCCTCGCGCACGGCGACCACGCGCACGCGCGGCACGGACAGTTCGATGAACGCATCCAGGAGCAGGGCGAGGCGCGTTGCGGCCTGGCCCATCGCCAGGTTGGCGACCTCTTGCAGCGCGTCGCGCTGACCTTCGTTGAGGACTGGCTCAGACATACAACCCGTACTCCTTGAGGATGGGAAGCACCGCCTCGGTCGTCACGGGCTTGGCGATGAAAGCGACCGCGCCAAGCGTGCGCACGCGTTCCCTTGCCATCGGCTGGACATCGGCGGACACGACGATCACGAAGGTATTCAGGTCCTCGTGCTGCAGGGCCTCCAGAACCTGATAGCCCGTCATGTCGGGCATCGTCAGGTCGAGAAACATCACCGATGCGCGCCCCTTGCGATAATGCTCGAGCGCTTCACGTCCGTTGGACGCGTAGGTAATGTCGACGTCCCAGTCCTGCGGCAATGCTTTCGTGAGCACCTTGCGGGCAAGCAGCGAATCATCGGCGATCACAATGGGCAAAGACATGGCGGCGGGCTGGAAACGGAGTGGGTTCTTTCGTGTTAACGGCGCTGCGCGAGCGAACTTGAGCGGCGGCTCGCGCAGTTGCGCGACGCAGCCTCTCCGCCAGCGACGAAGCGGGAACCCGAAGCGGCCGGCACGAGCGATGCGGACCCCATACGGCGCGGCGACAGGCGCACCCAACGGCTGGTGCTGCGCGCGCGGCGTGCAACCGCTGCAGCGTGCACGCAATGGACAACGGCAATGACCGGCATTTTCGAAGCCTACCCCGTAGATAGTGCTGCGGCGGCAAGACGGCGTTCATGGCTCCGTGGTGCCCCGCTGGTCTACGCGAGGGTCTGTCCGGTCTTGCATGTCATGCAATGCCCGGTCCCTCGCGCGAAATTCGCCCGATCATGGCGGGCTGATTATTTATCTGGGCGCAATTTTCGAATCAAATTGGCGGAAAGGCAACTCGCCAGAATGCATTCGTCGAACGAATTTAACTCGTTTGAGTCAGATTCGAGTCGAAACGTAAGCATTCGTCAGATAAAAGATGATCTTTATACTTTTGTGTACGTTTGCGCTTCCGGATTCGTCGCTGATTCGCGAACTCGTATGACGAAAGCGTCCAGCCTTCCAAGGCGCGGCCGCTGCGTCCGCTTTGTTGCATTGGGCGCGAGCGGATGGTCCACTAAACCTATGATGAGAACACCCACGTATTTCACCCGCCGCGCGCGCGGCTTGCGCCATGAAAGCTGACCGGCCCGATTCCGCCGACGCGAGTGCCCCGGTCGAACGTGCCACCGGCACGCGGCCCGACGAAGCGCTGTTTCCCGCCGTACCCGAGCAGAACTTTGCCGTTCGCCGCATGACGCTGATCGCGCTGCTGGTGGCGGCCGTCGTGGTGCCCTGCGTGTTCGTCGCGGCAATGGCGTTCAGCGACCTGCGTACGCGCGAGGCCGACGCCACCGATCTCACGCTGCGCACCGTGCGCGTCGCCGAAGAGCACGCGTTGAAAGTGTTCGACATGAACGAAGCGCTCGACGCGCGGGTCGTCGATCTGGTGCAGGGACTCGACGACGACGGCATCCGCGAACGCGAAGCGGCGATCCACGAGAAGTTGCAGACGATGGGCGGCGGGTACCCGCAGGTCGCGGCCGTCTCGATCTTCGGGCATGACGGCACGCTGCTCGCGAGCAGCCGTTTCTATCCGGCGCCGCCCGTGTCGATCGATCATCGCGAAGATTTTGTCGGCATTCGCGACGGCCAGGTGCTCGAACATGTGTCGAAGGTGATGGTGGGGCATGTCGCGGGCGAGATCGTGTTCAACACGGGCGTCGCGCGGCGCGGCGACGACGGCGGGTTCGCGGGCGTGGTGTCGGTGGCGCTGCGGCCCAGCTACTTTGCCGCGTTCTACCGCGAGTTGCTGGGCGGCAGCGACTCGCCGATGACGATGGCGCTGACGCGCTCGGACGCCGCCGTGCTCGCACGCTATCCGGTCGGCATGCCGTCGAAGGCGGAAGAGCCGATCCGTCACAACGCCTACACCGACGCGCTCGCCGAAGGCCGGCGCGCGGGCGTCGTACGGGTGCGCTCGCCCGTCGACGGCGAGAAGCTGATCGTTGCGTTTCGCCGCGTCGGCTCGTACCCCGTCTACGTGACAGTCGGCTATCGGACCTCCGCGATCTGGGCTGCGTGGTATCGCCATCTGAGCGTGCTCATCCTGTCGACGTTCGTGCCGTCCATCGTGCTGTGGTGCGTGATCTGGCTGTCGCTCCGGCGGCTCGGCGCGGAAGAGGAGGCGTGGGAACGCTGGCAGGCGGAAGCATCGATGCGTCGCTCGATCGAATCCGCGTACCGGCAGTCGCGCAAGATGGAAGCGCTAGGCAATCTGGTCGGCAGCGTCGCGCACGACTTCAACAACCTGCTGATGATCGTCTCGGCCAATGTGCAGATCGTTCGACGGCGCGGCGCGGCGGCGTTCGATCGCGAGCTGTCGGCCGTCGAGCGTGCGCTCAAGAGCGGCCAGTCGCTTACGCGGCAATTGCTCGGCGTGGCGCGCAAGCAGCCCTTGCGCAACGAGACGCTCGACGTCGAACGCTGGTTGCCGGGTTGCCGCGATCTGCTGCGCGCGTCGCTCGGCGCGAAGGTCGCGCTGGTGATGGACGTCGGCACGGGCGTGTGGCCGATGCAGGTCGACGTCGCCGAACTCGAACTCGCGCTGATCAACGTCGCCGTCAACGCCCGCGATGCGATGCCGAACGGCGGCCGCTTCACGGTGCGCGCGAACAACGTGACCTTCCGTCACGAAGACGGCTTTCCGATCACGGGCGCGTTCGTGCAGTTGTCGCTGGAAGATACGGGCGTCGGGATGCCGCCGGAAATCCTGTCGCGCGCGTTCGAGCCGCTTTTCACGACCAAGCCGAAAGGCATGGGCACGGGTCTCGGCCTGCCTCAGGTGTTCGCGTTCTGCGAGCGCTCGGGCGGGCTGGCGGCGATCGATAGCGCGATCGGCGCGGGTACGTCGGTGCGGCTCTACTTGCCGCGCGCGACGCAGGCGCCCGAAGTCGAGCGGCCTGCCGAGCCCATCGCCGAAGAGAGGGGCGCGCCGCAGGGCCTGCGCATTCTGCTCGTCGAAGACAACGACGAAGTCGCGGCGGGCACGGAAGCGTTGCTGCAGATGATGGGCCATGAAGTCACCTGCGTGTTCAACGCCGACGCAGCGATGGAACGCTTCGACGCCGCGCACGCAAGGCAAAAGGAAACGGGCGAGCCCTTGCCCTTCGATCTCGTGATCTCCGACATCCATATGCCCGGCACGCTGAACGGCATCGATCTCGCCGAGCGCGTGCAGGCTTTCGAGACGAAGCTGCCGGTGATTCTCGTCACCGGCTATGCGGAAGAACTGGAGCGCGCGCGTCACGTCGATGTGCGCGTGCTGTCGAAGCCCTTCGATATCGCGCTGCTCGACAAATTCCTGCAGACGCTGCAGCGCGATCTCGCGCACACGCCGACTCATCCGGCCGGCTGAACGCCCGTTTTGCCGGGGATTACCAGCTGTTTGTAAAAAACGCGCCATGCGGCAGGCGCGCTTGCACTAGGCGACGGCTGCCCACTGTTGCCGTCGCCCGTCTCCGCCGACAGTCGGTGCCGATCCGCCCTGGCGAACTCCGGCATGAACGTTGCGGCTGTACCGTCACAGAGGATGCGGTGGTGCATCGCCGCATCCGCCCATAAAGCCGACGGAGACAGCTATGCGACACACCGTGATTGGTCTTTTCGCCACCTACGCGCAGGCCGAAAGCGCGCGCAACATGCTCGTGCAGACCGGCTTCGCGTCCACCGACATCGACTTGCAGGCGAACCCCGAAACGCCCGCCGACGCAGCCGCTGAGGAGTCTCCCGGCGTGATCGCCAACATCGAACGATTCCTGTCGAGCCTGTTCTCGACCTCCGGCCCGACCGCGCCTGAAGCCGAGCGCTATACGGATGCGGTGCGCCGCGGCGCAGTGCTCGTGGCCGTGAACGCTGCGAGCGAGTCACATGCGGAACTGGCGCGCAATTCGTTGAGCAAGCTTGGCGCGATGGAAGTGAGCGAACGGGCGCCAGATGCCGGAATGACTGCGGCCGGGATGCACGCAGCCGGGACGCCCGCAGCCGGGACGCCCGCAACTGAAGTGAGACGCGAGCACTCGGTGCTCGACGAGTTGGGTATTGGCAAACCGGCAGCAACGCCGGCAGCAGCGCAGCCCTCGAGCGACGCGCTGCTCGCTGAGGAAGAAGCCCGCAACCGTGCGCGCATGGACGCGCTGCACGGCGTGCCGCCCGTTGACGAACCGTCTGCGCAAGCGCTCGCCGCCGCGAGTGTGCCGGGCGCCGGAGCGGTGATGCGCCCGGACGTGCCGCCGCCGGAACCCTTGACGGCGCGTCCCGTCGAGCCGGTTCCCGATTATGGCGTGCCTACGTCCGCCAGCCGTCCGGTTGCGCCTGCGGCCGATACGCCCGCGGCCGCGGCAATCGCGTCGGCGGGCATCGCCGGTTCAGGCGCCGTGATGACGCCCGACACTGCTGCGCCCGTGCGAGCGATGCCGCAACAGGTGCCGGATGAATTCCTCGAATACGAAGAGGATTTCCGCACCCACTATGACGAGGAGTACGCGCACGAAGGTCTGCGCTACGACGAGTACGTTCCCGCCTATCACTACGGCGCGACGATGGCCCGCGAAATCCGCTATCAGGACAAGTCGTGGGACGAGGTCGAGCCGGAAGTGCGGGACGATTGGGAGCGCGAGAAGGCTGTCGGTAGCTGGGAGCGTTTCAAGTCCGCCGTGCAGCATGGATGGGATCGCGTGACGGGACATCCTCATCACCATCGCTAGGCTTCGCGCCTCTACTGACAAAGGTCCAGAAATAGTGCGGCGCCCTCGATCGGGCGCCGCTGTATGCATCGAGATGAGGGCGCGTTCAGGCCGCGTGCCGCTTCACCCACTCGACATACCGATCGACGAACTTCTGCAGGAACTTGCGCGTGTCGTCGCTCGCGATGTTGCCGTTCTCGTCGATCTGGCCAGCCGTATGCTTGATGAACATCTCGGGTTGGCCGAGCGTGTGCACATCGAGATACGCCAGCACGTTGCGCAGATGCTGTTGCGCGAGCGCCGTTCCCGTCGCACCCGGCGATGTGCCGAGCACCGCGCCCGGCTTGCCACCCCAGACGCTATGGCCCCAAGGGCGTGAACCCCAGTCGAGCGCGTTCTTCAGTACGCCGGGCATCGAGCGGTTGTATTCGGGCGTGACGAACAGCAGCCCGTTCGCAGCATGGATCTGCTGCTTGAAGTTACGCGCGACTTCTGGGAAGTCTTCGTCGTAGTCCTGGCTGTAGAGCGGGAGAGAACCGATGTCGAGAAACTCGAAAGAAAAGTCTGAAGGCGCAAGCGAGACGAACGCCTTCGCCAGCTGGCGATTGGTCGAGTCGCGGCGCAGGCTGCCGACGACCACAGCAATGTGATAGGCCATGTGTTCCTTCCTCGGTTGGCGCGAAACGCGCAAAAAGGGGATACGGCCTGCCAATCATAACGGTCGAGCGGGCGTCCTGACACGCGGTCTGCGCGTCCTTCGTATGGCGCTTTTGTTACCGTCGGTGGATAAGCCGAGGCACGCAAAAGTTATCCACAGATTTTCTGGATAACCCTGTGGATAGGTCGAATCTTTGCCTTATCAATCAAGCGCGTCGTCGGTCTGTCGCGATATGCAACAAACGGCGTGCAGTCTCGCTTGCCGTTAAGGCCTTGCTTTGAGGTTTGGCACGTGCTGGGCGGCGTGCTCGCAGTGGCTCTGACGTTTGCAGATCAACCAGGAGGGAAATCATGACTTTGCATCACTCTGGCAAGTCCCATGATGAAGCCGTCGCCGCGCGAAAGGAGCATAAACCGCGCGCGCTGGAACAGCCGGGCGGCGAAATGGCCGTCGAGGGCACACAGGCGGATGAAACACACAGCTGCGGTGAACTTTCCGAGCGCGGAAAGCAGGTCTGGCGGACGGGCAGTGGAATGGATGGAGGTGGAAAGGTCTGATCGCTGGCTACAGATGAGAAAGGGCGCTTTGAAGCGCCCTTTCTTTATATGACTGCGATTGCAGACTTAGTTGCCGAAGAACACATTGCAGTACGAGGCAGGACCTTCGCACTTCTGGTTGCTGTCGGCATGGGCAACACCCGTCGCAGCGGCCAGAAGCGCAACGGATGCAACGAGGACGGAAAGAAGGCGTTTCATGGTGACTCCTGGGATTCTCAGCGTTGATGCGATCGCCTCGCGATCGTTGTGGCGGAGAATATCCACGCAGCGCCTGTCCAGGAATAGCCGGATTGCCAAGAGTTTTTTCCGCGGCGGTAATAATCGATGGAACGCTGAGGCGGCCGAGTAGTGATGTAGACGGCGTGCAGGTTCGTCTGACGCCGGCTTCGGTTTATTTCTGGTCTTTCAAGATTGGCAACAATCAATTGTGTCTTGCGATGCCGTTGCCAGTCGGCTAGCGCTCTGACGGCGGGACATCGCGATAGCGCGCCAGGTATGCACTGTGTGCAACTTCATCCACGCTGACAGGATGCCGCTCAGACGAGGCAGGATGTTTCGCTAGCATGGCTAAGGGACGAATCGGCCGATGCTGGAAATTTCCGCCGCAGTTCGGACACACGTTGCGAAGCGCGGTGAGCGCGCAGATCTCGCAAAACGTACATTCGTAACTGCAGATCATTGCGTCTTTCGAGTCGGGTGGCAGTGCCTTGCCACAACCCTCGCACGACGGTCTTAGTTCGAGCATGTCGGATCTCCAGAATCGACGAGATGTGGGGTTCCTTTCGCCCCGTTGGGGGGAACGATTGGTTGAAGTGTATGGAAGCTGGAGTCGGCAAAAGTGTCAGCGCGGCATCAATTCCTGCCACGCCGATGAACTGCGCTACGCGATAAACCCAATGTGATTTGCTTATGCGAATTTATCGGTTCGCGGAGATTCGTCAGCGGCTTATCGTTGAGCGCAATCGGTCCCTGTTGCGACCGTATTCGCTACATCGAATCTGTCCATGTCTCAACATTCAACATTCACACGCCGCGCTTTCCTGGCGGGAGCGGGCGCACTCCTCGCGTCGAGCGCCTTGCCCTCATTTGCGCAGACGCGCGCAAAAGAAATCCGTATCGGTTATCAAAAGGCCGCAAGCACGCTTGTGTTGCTGAAGGCACATGGGACGCTTGAAAAACGCTTCGCGCCGCTGGGTGTCGGTGTGAAGTGGACGGAATTTCCAGCGGGTCCGCAGTTGCTGGAAGGACTCAATGTGGGTTCGATCGATTTCGGCTACGTCGGCGAAGCACCGCCTGTCATCGCGCAGGCTGCTGGCGCCAACTTCGTGTACACCGCGTACGAGATCCCGACGCCGCAAGCCGAAGGCATTCTCGTCCATCGCGATGCGCCGATTCAGTCCGTTGCGGATCTGAAGGGAAAGCGGGTGGCGTTGAACAAGGGCTCCGACGTGCACTGGTTCCTGGTCGCCGCGCTTCAGAAGGCGGGGGTGAAGTACACCGATATTCAAACTGTATTTCTGCCACCCGCTGACGCGCGTGCCGCTTTCGAGCGCGGCGCAATCGATGCGTGGGCTGTCTGGGATCCGTTTCTCGAAGCAGCAAAGCGCCAGTCGAATGCGAGACTGTTGACCGACGGAGCGGGCATCGTCAGCCATCACCAGTTCTTTCTCAGCGCGCGTCCGTTTGCTCAGCAAAATGCCGAACTGATCGATGCCGTGGTCGCCGAGGTTGGCAAGGAAGGCGTCTGGGTTCGTGAGCACTACGCGGAGGCGGCCGCACAACTCGCCCCGATTCAGGGACTCGACGCCAGCGTGATCGACGCGAGCCTGCGACACTATGCGCACGTCTACAAGCCGATCGATGCTGGCGTGCTCGCCGAGCAGCAGAGGATTGCCGATGCGTTCACCGAGCTTCGCATCATCCCGACGAAGATCGTGACGAAGGAAGCGGTCCTCGGAGTCAAAGCGTAAGTGCCCGTCTAAACTCTGCGCGCGATATGGACTCCCCTTTTCGCGCGCTCTGTCTTACTTCGCCAGATCGGGAAACAGCGCCTTGACGTTCTCGGGCGGCCGACCGACCACGGCGCGTCCGTTGCGAACGACGATCGGACGCTGAAGCAGGATCGGATTCGCAGCGATCGCTTCGTATAACTGATCGTCCGTCAACGAGGCGTCAGCCAGACCCAGTTCCTTGTAGATGGCTTCTGAGTCTCGAACCATCTCGCGAACGGGGCACCCCAGCATTCGATTCAGTTCCTTCAACTGCGCCACGGACAGTGGCGTACGAAGATACTCGACCACCTCGACAGGTTCGTTCGACGGGTTGTAGACGTCGTTAATGAGTTCGCATGCGCCACGGGATTTCGAGCAGCGCGGGTTGTGGTAGACGGTGATCATGGCGTTATGCAGGACGTGAGCGGGAGAGGTTGAGAATTTTAGCTGCTGCGTGAGTCTGGCGTTGCAGGCGTCGCTCAACTGGCGGGTGAGCAGTCCGGCTCGTGTTTCGGGGCGGGTCCGCGGCGGCGCTGCGTAGCTTGCCGGGGCTATCTGTTTGTTCAAGCTGCTCGGGGCTTCATCGCCATTGGCTGTGTGTGGTCAGTATCTGCCTGCGGCGTTGAGGCAGTAACGATGGGCGGCACGGTCCGAACTGACGGTGCTTCCCGCACCACACGTCTCCTTGCCTGATCGGGTTTATGCGCATAACTTCGCCGGCTGTAGCGGTACGTCATAACCGGTCGGCGGGGTGTTGCGCTCAACCGAGTTTATGCGCATAAACCGGCAATGAATCCCAACACGAAGGCAACGCAATTCGCCATCGCTCAATGGTCTACGACAGGGCGCGTTTCCGCTCGCCTGCTCGAACCGTCACGCGACGCGCTGCTCCCTTTAATTCGGCTCAACCCTCAATGCCCGATTGCCCGCGAAAACGGCGCCGCCTCCTTCCACGCATCCGCCTTAGCCATTCGGCCCACCAGCTTTATGCGCATAAAGCCACGTCAAACGGCTTATAACTGTTGCATGTAACCAAAAATGTTTGAATTAGAAAAACGCCAAGGTAAAATTCAGCGGCGTCCAAAAAGAGGAGGTGAACATTGGCAGCAGAAATCATCGCAGTGACACAACAGAAAGGCGGGGTCGGCAAGAGCACGATTGCGATGCACCTCGGCGCTGCCTTCCATG
Source organism: Paraburkholderia largidicola (assembly GCF_013426895.1). Classification (NCBI taxonomy): domain Bacteria; kingdom Pseudomonadati; phylum Pseudomonadota; class Betaproteobacteria; order Burkholderiales; family Burkholderiaceae; genus Paraburkholderia; species Paraburkholderia largidicola. The sequence goes on from NZ_AP023175.1 coordinate 1,797,636, forward strand.
AAAGAGGCAAGCGCGTCCTCGTCGTTGACGCCGATGGCCAAAACACTCTCATTCACTGGGCAAGCGCATCCTCGGATAGTGAGTCCGGCATTCCATTCCCCGTCGTCAATCTCTCCGAGGCGGGCTCGCAGATCCATCGCGAGATCAAGAAGTTCGTCGCAGACTACGACCTGATCGTCGTCGACTGCCCGCCGTCGATCACGGAGAAGGTCTCTGGTGTCGTCCTTCTCGCCGCGACGGTCGCCGTGATGCCGACGTCCTCGTCGCCAGCGGATTACTGGTCGAGCGTGGGTCTCGTCAAGCTGGTCCAGCAGGCACAGGTCATGAACGAAGACCTACGTGCCGTCTTTCTCCTCAACAAGACCGAAGAGAAGCGAATGCTGACGCGTGAGTTGAAGCGTGCGTTGGAAGAACTCGGCTTCCCGCTTCTGCGCACCCAGATCCCCACGCGCGAGGCCTATAAACAGGCGATGGCGCTTGGTCAAACCGTCTTGCAGATGAGCGATCGGGGCGCGAAGCTGGCCGCTCTCGAAGTTCGCGCCTGTGCTGACGAGATCGCCGCCCTGCTTCCCTGAATTTATGCGCATAAAGGTACTTGAATGAAACCGTCCCAATTCGCCAAAGGCTTCCAGGCACGTCCCGATACGACCAGCAGCGAAAAGCGCACGGCGCTCGATCGGCTGAACGCGATCGACGGGCTGGTGCAAAACGCACCGAAGAACACGAACATCGCCGCATTCAAGAGTCCCGTTGCAGCGCCCACTTCACCGAGCGAAGCGGAGCTGGCCGATTCCGCGAACGAATCCTCTGAATACCGCGCGTGGCGAGCTGAGCACAGCTATCGCGCCGGACAGATCGTTGAGCTTCCGCTGAAAGCGATCAAACCGAGTCCGTTCAATCCGCGATATTTCTATCTGAAGTCGTCGATTGCCGAACTCGCGGTCAATCTCGCAAAGCAAGGACAGCAGCAGGCCATCCACGTCATCCCCGACTACGACAATCCGGGCAGCTATTTCGTCAGCGACGGCGGCCGGCGTGTCCGGGCATTGAAAGAAGCGAACAAGGAGACGGTGAAGGCGATCGTCATCGATCTCCCGATCGGTATTCAGAGCTACAAACTCGGCTACGACCTCAACGTCCAGCGCGATTCACAGACGGTATTCGACAACGCGATCGTATGGCGACGCTTTCTGGACGAGAAGCACTTCCAGAGTCAGAAGGAACTCGCTGAACACCTTGGACTCGATGAATCGACGATCGCGGTGGCGCTCTCGATTGCAAAACTGCCTGAGACCGTGATGCAGGAGATGGTCGCGCGACCGGATCGCTTCGGCTCGAATATGGCGTATCAGGTCGGCCGGTATCACTCGGCGCGCGGCACGGATTCCACGCTGCGTCTGATCAACAAGATCCTCTCCGACGATCTGAGCACGCGCCAGGTCGCCGACATCGTGAAGGGCAGGGCGACGGCGCAGGAAAGCGCGAAGCCGGCAGGACGCCAGCGTTACGCGCAGCGACTCGATATCAAGCTAGCTGGAGTATCGGTTGGCGACCTGAAGTCTTACGGTGAAGACAGGCTCGAGCTGAAACTGCGGGGATTGACGCGTGAGAAGCGCGATGAAATTCTCCGACAGATCGAGCAAATGCTGTCGGATCAGAAATAAGTTACACGAGGAATAGCGCGCCGACGATGGCGCGCTTCACAGATTCAAGCGGCTCGCGATTGGCTCAACGTGAACGAAAGCAGATCGCCATCCGTCGGCTCGCCCCAGGTCTTGCGCGCGAGCCAGTCAAAGAATGCGGTTTCCGTCAGCTTCGACTCCAGGCCCCGTCGACGCCAATCGTCGCGCATGTGGGCGCCGAGACCCGGCAATTCATCATCTTCAAACGAACGGCGAGCCAGCTCGCGCTCCGCTTCGCCCTGCTCCTGGTACAGCGCCTGCGCTTCCTTACGCCGATAGGCCATGTACTCGTCCAGCAGCCTTGCCTTCGGATCGTCGGCAGGCGCGCCCGCCGAACCTTTTACAGCCGCCGCTGAAGGCAATGCATCGACGGGCGGCGCATAACCCTTCTTCAGTGCATCCTTGAACAGCGCCGGCGCGCTGCGCACGGGCGGCAGGGTCGTGCTGCGCATGCGCTGCTCGGTCATTTGCAGCGCCGCACGTATGCGGTTTTCCTCGCTATCGGCGTACAGCGTCTGCGCCTCTTTGAGCGGAATGCCGATCTTCACCATCCGGTCGACGAGCGTGCTGTCGAACACGTTCGGATGCTCATCGAGGGCGAGCATCGGCTGCTTGCGTTCGGTCACCCGAAACTGGATTTCGGCGACCCGGCGGCCTTCGCGATGTTCGATCAGTTCGACGAAGATGTTCGTGACGGCATTCACTTCCGCGATCGCCGGACGCAGGTAATCGCGCTTGAAATACTTGTACTCGCGCTTGGCTTCATCGCCGGCTTCGGTGTCGGGCGTACCCGACAGGATGGGGCGCCACCACTCCCACGCCTCGCGCATCGTCAGATGGCTCGGATTGGTCAGGTAACGCACGCAGATTTCATATAGCGCGAGACCCGCGCTGCTGCGCAACTGGCTTTGGAATTGCAAACTCAACCGCGCGTATTGCACGGGATCGAGCAGCTTCTTTTTAATCTTCGGCGCGAACGAGAATTCGACCCAGACCCGACGCGTCGTCGGATCTTCGAGAATTTCGGCGTCGGCGATAAGCGTAGAGATGCCCCATTTGCGGCCGGGTTTCTGGCTCGACGTTCCCTGGCTCCATTCGACCTGCACGGAGACCATGCGACGCAAATGTTCCTTGACGAGAGCGGTGTCGTTTGAATCGAACGCCGAGTTTGCGACGATGTCCGATAACAACGCCCGGTAGGTATCGCCCGATTCGTCCGCTTGCTGGGCAACCGTGAGCAAGACGTTGAACAGCTTACGTGTGAGCAGCGTGATCTTGCCGCTCTTGGGCTGAATGGCGATCGCCTCGACGGCTTTGCGCAATTCGGCGGAGCTTGGGCTCACCACATCGGTTTTTTTCGCGCGCTTCGTGGCCATGCGTCGAGTCAGGAAGAGATTTTGCGAAAGCATACCGGCTGTGGTGATGCGCGTCTATAGCACCTCTCTCACCTACGTTGGGTGAAATCAGTTTACCCTGCCCGACTCACCAGGAGCGAGTCCTGAAAACGCTCACCGTTCGCTGCGACAGGCATCTTCCGGCGACGTTGGTGGTCGCGGACCAGGCGTAAACGGCGTCGAACTGGCCGATTCGGAAGCCCGCGAATGGCTTCCCGAAGATTCTCACCATTGCGGGCGTCGTAAATAAATGGCGCAGGTTGCGCGGCCCGCCAGTTTCACCGGACGTAACGCGGGCAAACGCCTGGGCACGCTCGTAGCACGTGCTTTCCCTCGACGTCCCAACTCCAATTACGGTCGCAAGCAAAGGAGACGCACGGTTCGATGCGAAGTCGGATCTGCGAGCTTCCATCCCTAAGGGCGGAGCGATTCACCACGCGTGAAGCGTATCGAGAAGGTGGAATGTTAAATCCGCGCGTAGCACGGCAGCCCTGACGAGGGTCATCAGAACGCGACGCAAACATTGCCCCCGAATATTCTCACCTTTGGCATCGCGCGAGCCGAGGTCTGACGGCACTTCACGCGATATGGATAAATCGGACGCGAAAAAATGGTCCCGAATGCTCTCACCTTAAGCAGCGATTCCACACAAAGAACGGACCAGTCGGCACCAGACCGTGTGCTCCCGAATATGCTCACCTTTTGACAACAATCGACAAAAAATCAATCAATTTAAGTACTTAGCTCTTGCTCATTTATCCAGCGGGTCGGCCGACGAGACCATTGCCTCCTGAAAAACCTCACCTCTAGCTAATCTCGATCTGCAACGATGCCTAAAAACTGGACGAAATCTTCTCCCGCAAAACCTCACCTAAGCAAGATTTCAGGGTGATCGAAGGTTTACATCGGGCCGCACCGGTGCTGCCTTCCACGGTGGTTTTTGCAGAAATGGTCCCGCATTCCCTCACCTTTACACGCCAAATGACGTCAAATGCTTCCCGTAACGTCTCACCTTTCCACTTCGCACGACAAATCTGGCGCAAGATATGCGTGCGTTTGACGAATCCTGAATCCGCTCACCTATGAGAGTCAGGTATACCGAATTGCCCTTTTCCTCACTTTCTCTGGATATCACGAGCGCTTTCAGCTCCCGTAAAACCTCACCTTTGTGCATCGCATGCAACAAAATGAGCTAAAACACCCTCCCGGCCCCGAAAAGTCTCACCTTCGAGTCCTGTTTTCTCCCGAGATCGCTCACCAAGCACGCTTCGAGCTCGTAAAATCGGCTCAAATCCCACACGATTCCCTCTCCTGAATCCCCTCACGGAGCTCCCGCCAGTCCAAAATCGAAGCAGCCCGCGTATACAGGGCACAAGCGCCCCATGGCTCCCGAAAACCTTCACCTATCGTCAGCGGTCTCCATCCGGGTGTTCCCGAAGCCACTCACGATCTCTCCCGGGTCGGCTCACCCGTGTCCCCGAACCCCATCACTGCGCTATCCTGCCGAAGCTCACCATCCATCCCGTAAAGCTTCACCTGACCGGACGCTACGCCTTGTCCAGTAAGGCTTTCGCCAGGCGTTAACGTTTTTAACTAAGGTTCAAAGGTGTTTACTTTTATTACTCTCAACGAGATACCCGTGAGCTTCCGAAAAAACCAGCAACCAACCGCGCAGAAGGCTCTCACCATGTGCGTGAAACAGTGCCAAAACATCTGGAGGACACGTAAATATATTTGTTAACAACGGCTTAGCAGGTATTCTTCGATTTGTTTCACGGAACGGCCTCTGCCATTCACGCATACGTACTGAATTTCACGCCTTTAACCCATCTGTGGCAAGAAAGTCTCACCCAAATCTAAAAACGTATCAAACACTACGTAAATTGTTATGATTCGTCGAAATCACGCTGCACAGAGACAATCATGAATCTGGACGAAGAACGCCAAGCCATCCGAAAAGAACTCGATACGCTGCGTGCCAACGGTGCGCGTCGTCAGGAACTATCGCTTCACGCCTGCAAGCGCCTCTTTTTCGATCTCGGTATTCGACCGTCCATGGCGGCCGTACGTGACTTGACGCAAACAGGCAGTGCCAGCGATATCCCGAAAGACATCGACAGTTTCTGGGAACGCATTCGCTCCGCCTCACGCGTGCGTGTCGGCGCTGGGGTCATCCCCAAAGCGTTAGAGGAAAAAGCAGGCGAACTATTAGGTGCGCTCTTCGAAGACGCGCTGTCACACGCAAAGGCATCGCTCGATGACGAGCGCCAGGAACTTCAAGCATTGCGTGCCGCGGCCGAGCGCGATTCTCACGAAGGCAAGATCCGAAAAGAAGTCTCCGAAGAAGCGATACAGCGCAGCGAGGCACGTGCTGACACTGCCTGGGAACGCGTCCGTGTTCTTGAGACTCAGCTTGCCGCGATGAACACCAGCGGATCGGCACATCAGGAAGGATTGAAGGCGTCCGTGCGTCGACTGGAAGCCGAGAACGAATCGTTGCACAAGCGTCTCGACACCGAGCAGTCGACAAACGCGGGGCTGCGCGATCGGCTAGACGGGTTGCATGCCGAAATGCGCCAAAACGCCGAGCACTATGCGCAACAGATCAAGGATGCCGTGGCGGAGGCTGAGCGTCGCGTCAAGCCGATGCTCGTAGAACTGGACTCCTTGCGTGCAATGGCTGCGACGTACCAGACCGGGGTGCGCGACGCGAGCCGGAAGGAATTCGATTTCATCCAGCAACTAGCGGCTTCCAAGGCACGCGGAGACAGACTTGACGCGCAATTGCGCGAACAATCGGACGAACTCGATCTGCTGACGCGCCAGATGACCGCGCTGCGGGCCCAGCAAGGCATCGACCCTGCCGTCGCGGAATTGCTTTGTCAGCTGGCAAGTGCCGGCAGGCTGAGCGTGCAGGAATTGGAATCGATCGGAACAGCCGTCGATGGGCACGTCGCGGTGCCGGCACGCTGTCCAAAATGCACCGAAGGTGAGCCGGAGCTTTCGCAGGTTGATCACCGCTACGAGCTGCTTTGTCCCGAATGCGAGCACTCGTCGGGAACAGGCAATTCGCGGTTGGCCGCGGTGACACGCTTCATGTCTGCGACGCAAACGTCGACGGCGACCTGATCGCGAAACGGGTTTGGTTCTCCGAAAATCGCTCGAGGTGAGCGTTTTCGGGGCTTCGAAGGTGAAGGTTTACGGGAGCCGTTCAGCCGCGCTCCCGTGTCTGGTCGGGATCTTCAGAAGACGTCGAGGTTTCCTCGAGGCGCGTTTCAGCGTCGAATTTTTCCTGCTCATTCCACGTTTTCCACGCGCGATGCAACCGATTCGCCGAAACCGCCTGCGCGAATCCAAGCCATTGCCCGACGACCTCCGGTTCCACTCCGCTTTCGAACAGATCGGCCGCGAACGAGTTACGCAAAGTGTGCGGACTGGCACGTGCTTCACGCGATCGACTGATTCCGGCAGCTTCGACGAGCGCATCGACCGCGCGAAGCATCGTGGCCTTATGCATCGGACGTCCGGACGGCGAAGCGGGGAAAACCAGTTCGCCGGACAGTTCCGCCTGCTTACGTTCGTCGAGCCAGGCGTCGAGGACGGAAACGGCAAACGGCGCGAGCCGTGTTCTCCGCGTGAACAATGGATTCGACGCTTCGATCACCACCCAAGGCGAACCCGCTGTCACGCAATCAACCGACATCGTCCGGGCTTCGCCGGTCTTGATGCCGCCGCCAAGAAAAACAGCAATCAACGCGCGATCGCGACGCTCACGCCAGCGTTGAGCCGACGTCAGATTCGTCACGGGCGAAGAAAGATACGCGATCAAGGCTGAACGCTCTGCGATGGTCAGAAATCCTGTCGGCTCGTTGTCGCGCGCGTTGCGCCATTCTGCTTCGCCATCCTGAGCGATGAATCGCGCGGGATTGGTCGATGCAAGCTCGATCTCGCGTACGTGGTCGAGTACGCGCTCGATCAACCGGAGATACCGGGCGCGCTGCGGCTTTCGTATCGACAGTCCGCCGACGAACTCGGCAATCGAACCCATATCGACCGTGACGAGATTCTTGTGACGCGCCTTTAGCCATTCGAGAAAGAGTCCCCACTGCGCCCGATAGACTTCCGCCGACGAATGGCGAAAGTTTTGGCTGGCGAGCCACGCATCGAATGCAGTGCGCGGATCGACCAGCCAGTCTTGACGTTCGCTATCGAAGAGATCCGCGCCAGCGGCGGATAGATCAGTGGGGCCAACGGGATCGACGGAGACCATAGTCTGTTTTTCCGTTAGTTGCATGGAATCGATTGTAGTCGGTCAACGGGCGGGATTCTTTTGTTGGAACCTTCTGGCGTCCCGGTTCGGCAGGCCACGCAGACTTTACGCGCATAAACTCCTGCCCCCCGCAGGATCAGAGCGCCTCGTCAACAGTCATCCACCCCATGCTCGCCCAACGCCGCGATCATCGCTAGGAGTCCGGCTCCTTGTCGCTGAAGCCTTCGACTTCTCCGCGGCGTCATAAGCCGAAACTGCAAACGCAAACACGGCCGGCAATGCATTCGAGCGGCCAAAGTCGACGGGATCATCGGTCTCGGGGAATTGAAAGTCGGCGGGCCGTTGGAACAACCCGAGCATCACGGCGTCATGCCGGCTGGCAAACCCCAGATCCGCGAGCGCCTCCGCTTCGATCGCATGCAGAAGCCGCCAAGTGAGCGGCACCTCCTGCACGATGTATCGCGCCGCAATGTGCCGGACGATGTGTTCGAGGTCACGCGCCGCGGACTTGAAGCGCAGCGCAGCCAGATCCTGTTCCTTGTTCAGTTCGTTCATTCTTCGGCTCCATCGGACTGCGTATACTGTACAAACATACAGTATTGGCCGCAAGCCAATCACACGCCAAAGATTTGCGATTCGGGCTAGCCGTGAATGACGACAAGCAAAGCTTTGGCCTCGCCTTTCCCCGCGTTGCGGATCGCATGCGGCTCGTCGGCGACGTAGCGTGCGGTGTCTGCCACCTTCAGGCGCTTCGTCGTGCCCGCCGCTTCGATATCGATAGCGCCGTGCAGGACGGTCAGATGTTCGCGCGTTCCAGGCTCGTGCGCGCTCGACACCAACGCACCACCCGGCTGCAGCGTCAGTTCGTACCATTCGAATTTCCCCGCCAGATCGATCGGCCCCCATACTCGCAACTGATATCGCGCGTCGTGCCCGCTCAGCGTCGGAATTTCATGCGGACCGGACACGGCAATCGGCTCGGGCGCCTTTTGCGGTGCGAATAGCGAATCGAGACTGACGCCCAACGCATTCGTTAGCCGCCATGCGACGGCAATCGTCGGATTCGCCTTGTCGCGTTCGATTTCCGACAGCATCGATTTCGACACCCCCGCCGCGCGCGACAGGTCGTCAAGCGTCATTTTGCGTTCAGTGCGCAATCGTTGAATCTGCTCACCCACGCGCGGCGGCGCCGCCACCGACTGCGCTGCCGTGGCCGCTGTAGACGACGAACTCCTGCGCGTTCCCGAACTTGCCATTTCCTGACCTATCGATTAAAGTTGTTCGACATATCGAACTTTAGTTCGAAAAAACGAATATTTCCGATAAAACTGAAGCCGACTATAACAGGCCGCCGCGCCGCATGGTGCGCTGCAAAGCCGGCCATTCAAGGAGCCGTTTCATGCGTGACCCCTTCCTCGCGCATCTGCGCAGCACGCTCGACCAGATTCGCGCCGATGGTTTCCACAAGACCGAGCGCGTGATCGCGAGCCAGCAATCGTCGGATATTCGTCTCGAGAGCGGCGCCGACGTGCTGAACTTCTGCGCGAACAACTATCTTGGCCTCGCCAATGACGCGCGTCTGATCGCCGCCGCGAAAGACGGACTCGACCAGGACGGCTTCGGCATGGCGTCGGTGCGTTTCATCTGCGGCACGCAGACCGTGCACAAGGAACTCGAACGCGCGCTGTCCGCATTCCTGAAGACGGACGACTGCATCCTCTACTCGAGCTGCTTCGATGCAAACGGCGGCCTGTTCGAAACACTGCTCGACGATAACGACGCCATCATCAGCGATGAACTGAATCACGCGAGCATCATCGACGGCGTGCGGCTGTCGAAAGCAAAGCGTTACCGCTACAAGAACAACGACCTCGCTGATCTCGAAGCGAAGCTGCGCGAAGCCGACGCAGCGGGCGCACGCTTCAAGCTGATTGCAACGGACGGCGTGTTTTCGATGGACGGCATCATTGCCGATCTCGCGGGCATTTGCGATCTCGCGGACCGCTATGGCGCGCTCGTGATGGTCGACGATTCGCACGCGGTCGGTTTCATCGGCGAACACGGACGCGGTACGCCTGAGCATTGTGGCGTGCTCGAGCGCGTCGACATCATCACGGGAACGCTGGGCAAGGCGCTCGGCGGCGCGTCGGGCGGCTATATCGCGGCGCGCCAGGAGATCGTCGATCTGTTGCGGCAACGCTCGCGTCCCTATCTGTTCTCGAACACGCTCACGCCGAGTATCGCCGCCGCATCGCTGAAGGTGCTTGAGCTGCTCGCCAGCGAAGAAGGCAAGCAGTTGCGCGAACGCGTACGCGCAAACGGCGCGCGTTTCCGTCAGGCGATGAGCGCGCACGGCTTCACGCTCGTGCCGGGCGAACACCCCATCATTCCCGTGATGCTCGGTGATGCGCAACTTGCATCGAACATGGCCGACGCGCTGCTCAAGGAAGGCGTGTACGTGATCGGCTTTTCGTATCCCGTCGTGCCGAAAGGCCGCGCGCGCATTCGCACGCAGATGAGCGCCGCGCACACGGCGGAACAGATCGATCGGGCCGTCGATGCATTCGCACGCGTCGGCCGTTCGCTTGGCGTGATCTGAAACGGGGCATCACAAGCAATGAAAGCACTGGCAAAACTCGAACGCGCACCGGGCCTCACGTTGACCCGAGTGAAGAAACCCGAAGTCGGACATAACGACGTGATGATCCGCATCACGCGCACGGCCATTTGCGGCACCGACATTCATATCTGGAAGTGGGACGACTGGGCGCAGAAAACCATTCCTGTGCCGATGCATGTCGGTCACGAGTATGTTGGCGAAATCGTCGAAATGGGTCAGGAAGTACGCGGCTTTTCGATCGGCGACCGCGTGTCGGGCGAAGGGCATATCACGTGCGGCTTCTGTCGCAACTGTCGTGCGGGACGCCGGCATTTGTGCCGCAATACCGTCGGCGTCGGTGTGAATCGCGAAGGCGCGTTTGCCGAATACCTCGTGATTCCCGCGTTCAACGCGTTCAAGATTCCGCCTGAAATCTCCGACGATCTCGCCGCGATTTTCGATCCGTTCGGCAACGCGACGCACACGGCGCTGTCGTTCAATCTCGTCGGCGAAGACGTGCTGATCACGGGCGCGGGGCCGATCGGCATCATGGCCGTGGCGATCGCGAAGCACGTGGGCGCGCGCAACGTCGTGATTACCGACGTCAACGATTACCGTCTGGAACTCGCGCGCAAGATGGGCGCGACGCGCGCGGTGAATGTGTCGCGCGAATCGCTGCGCGACGTGATGAGCGATCTGCACATGACGGAAGGCTTCGACGTGGGCCTCGAAATGTCGGGCGTGCCGAGCGCGTTCACGTCGATGCTCGAAGCGATGAACCACGGCGGCAAGATCGCGTTGCTCGGCATTCCGCCCGCGCAAACGGCGATCGACTGGACGCAGGTCATCTTCAAGGGCCTCGAAATCAAGGGCATTTATGGCCGCGAGATGTTCGAGACCTGGTACAAGATGGTTGCGATGCTGCAAAGCGGACTGGATCTCTCGCCGATTCTCACGCACCGCTTCGCCGTCGACGATTACGAACGGGCGTTCGCGACCATGTTGTCAGGTGAAAGCGGCAAGGTCATTCTCGACTGGACCGTCTGACCGCGTCTCGCCGCGCGCGTACAAACAGAATCAACTCGCAGCGCGCGGCCGCTCAGCCTCTGCCTGAATGATGACGTGAATATCGTCACCCACGGCGGGGTACCACGTCGTCAGACCAAACTTCGAGCGGCTGAACTGGCCGTCCGCTGAAAAGCCGAGCGTATCGGCTTTCGTCAGCGGATCGACGCCGTAGCCATTGAACGTCACATCGAGCGTCACGGGCTGTGTCACGCCGCGTATCGTCAGATCGCCGGTCAGCTTGCCGCGCGCGTCGCCCGTGCGCTCGAAACGCGTGCTGACGAAGCGGATCTGCGGATTGCGCTCCGCATCGAGCATATCCGTCCCCTTCACCATCTTGTCCAGTTGCGGGACATTCGTATCGATGCTCGCCGCGTCGATCGTCACCGCGACCTGGCTCTTGTCCAGCCCACCTTCCTTCCAGTCGATCTCTCCCGCCACGCGATCGAAGCGCATCGTGAAGCGCGTGTACTTGAAGTGATCGACGTTGAACGTGACGCTCGTGTGATGCGGATCGAGCTTGTACTGGCCGACGGGCACGCGCGCTTCCGTTTGCGTGACCGTGTGCGTGACGACCTGCAACGGCGTACATGCGCCTAGCGCCGCCGTAATCGCAATCGCGGCCACGGCGCGGCGAAAAATGATGCTCATGACACTCATCCTTTTAAAACGATTCTCGAACACGATAATGCCTGAAGCGCCGAAGTGACAGCAAATGCGAAGCGATCCCATACTTGACGAAGGAGAATGATCGTTCTACCCTTCGCGCATGGCTACTCTCGACGACACGACTGGCAGCGCGCGCGAGCGGCTGCTCGACGCCGCAGAAGCGTTGATTTACGCGGGCGGCATTCACGCAACGGGCGTGGATGCGATCGTCCGGCAATCGGGCACGGCGCGCAAAAGCTTCTACACGCATTTCGAATCGAAAGATGCGTTGGTGGCGGCCGCGCTCGCGCGGCGCGACGAACGCTGGATGAGATGGTTCATCGAAGGAACATTACGCCGTGGCAAGCATCCGCGCGCGCGCATGCTCGCCATGTTCGACGTCTTGCGCGAATGGTTCGTATCGGAAGACTTTCACGGCTGCGCGTTTCTCAACGCCGCGGGCGAGATCGCTTCACCTGACGATCCGATTCGCGTCGTCGCGCGCGAACACAAGGAGCGCCTGCTCGAATTCGTGCGCACGCAATGCGACGAGTACGTCGCATCGACGGGCGGCGACAGTCGGCGCGCGGCGCGGCTGTCTCGGCAGTGGCTGATCCTGATCGACGGCGCGATCGGCGTCGCGCTCGTGAGCGGCGACGCCGATGCCGCGCTCGACGCACGCGCCGCAGCCGGGCATCTGCTCGATTCCAACAGTGCAAGTACCCGCTCGTCCACTGGGCGAGCGTCCACCTGACGCAGTTCAACGAGGAACCATCATGGCCGATATCGAAAGACGTCCTCCCGTCCCGCCGTTCACGCGCGAGACGGCCATCCAGAAAGTGCGCGCCGCTGAAGATGCATGGAACACGCGCGAGCCCGAGCGCGTGTCGCTGGCTTACACGCCGGATAGCAAATGGCGCAACCGTGCGGATTTCCCCACGGGGCGTCCCGAGATCGTCGCGTTCTTGCAGCGCAAGTGGGCGAGGGAACTCGACTACCGGCTGATCAAGGAACTGTGGGCCTTCACTGACAATCGCATCGCGGTGCGTTTTGCCTACGAGTGGCACGACGATTCCGGCAACTGGTTCCGTTCGTACGGCAACGAGAACTGGGAATTCGACGAGAACGGACTAATGGCGTTTCGCCACGCGAGCATCAACGACAAGCCGATCCGCGAAGAAGAGCGGCTGTATCGCTGGCCGCTGGGCCGCCGTCCGGACGATCATCCGGGGCTGTCGGAGCTCGGTCTGTAATCGATAGTCATATCGACGGTGAACGCGCGCGCGGCGCGTTCACCGGACCGTAACCGTTTGTTCGCTATCGTCGACGTTTGCACGCGTGTTGTCGTTCCGAGCGCACACTCCATCTCACTGCAAGATTTGTGGGGTAGAGTGCGCGACTGGAGAGGAATTCGACCTAATCGCGACATTCAGACGCCGGCACGCGACCGGTTGCGGAGAGCACATGCCGTTTGGAAAGATCAAGAACAAGATTCGTCGAGCGTGCGTAGCGGCAGCGGTGGCAGGCGTTGGTTTGATGGGCGCATCGGGCGTGCAGGCGGCCGACTGGTGCAGCGGCGGCGTATGGGTCGATGCCATGCTCGGCTCCTATCACATCGACCCGGACCCGGGCACCGACTTCGAGCAGTTCAATCCTGGCCTTGGCGTCGAGTGCTGGCTCAACGGGCAATGGGCGCTGACGGCGGGCGGCTTCCGCAATTCGTTGCGTCGTCCATCGTGGTACGGCGGCGGTGTGTGGGCGCCCGAGTTCGTGCACTGGGGCTTCATCCGCCTTGCCGTGATGGGCGGCATCATCTCCGGCTACAACTACGGCAATTGGGGACTCGGCCACGATCACACGATTGGACCTGTGGCTGCGCCGATCGTGATGGTCGAGTACAAGCGCGTCGGTGCGAACTTCATTCTGATTCCGCCTATTCCTTCCGATAACCTGCCGTTCACGATCGGGTTTCAGGTGAAGGTGAAGTTCTGAGAGCGCTTCACTCGTCGTAATGGGTGAGGCTTTTCGGGAGTCACGCGTTCGGTGAACAGAGAACGGATCGTCGCATCACCTGAAGCGCCAAAACACCGCCATAAAGGCTCGAAAAGCGTGTCCGGCATTCAAACAGGTAGCCCCGCAACGAAGACTCGCGCATCAAAGGTGAGGCTTTGCGGGATGCCAGGCAGCAACACAACCCGCTCCCGAAAGCTCTCACCTTGACGGCGCAACCGTGCCAATCCAGCGAGCACGACGATCACCGCAAGCCCGCCTGCGCCGTTCATAATCGCAGGCAACGCGACCCATCACATGCGGCTGAAAGGCGTCTATGAACGATTCGAAACTGGACTGGAGCGACGTGAGGATCTTCCTTGCCGTCGCCCGCTGCGGCACGCTGGGCGCGGCTGCGCGCCAGCTTGGGCAGACCCAGCCGACCATGGGCCGGCGTCTGCGCGCACTCGAAGAAGCCGTCGGCCACACGCTCTTTCAGCGCACGGCGGAAGGCTTCGTACTCACCGACGAAGGTCATGCCGTGCTGACCTACGCCGAGCGCATGGAAGAAGAAGCGCACGCGTTTATGCGTTCGCTTGCGGGCAACGAGCAGCAACTAACGGGCGGACTGCGGGTGTCGTCATCGGACTGGTACGGCATTCATGTGCTAACGCCCGTGTTCGCGGGGTTTCTCGCACGTCATCCACAGATGTCGATCGAGCTGATCACCGATTCGCGTCGCTACAACCTCGCGCGCCGCGAAGCCGATCTGGTGTTCCGCATCACGCCGTTCGACGAACCCGACGTCATCCAGCGCAAGCTGATGCACATGGATTACGCGCTCTATGGACGCATCGATCTCGTCGCGCCCGTGCGCGGTGATGGCGCGGGCCAGTCGCTCATCACCATGGATACCGCGTTCGGCGAGTTGCCCGATGTCGCGTGGGTCCGGCAGATGTTGCCGAACGCGCACATCGCGTACGCCAGCAACAACCGTGGCGTACAGGCGCGCATGTGCGCCGAAGGCGGCGGCTTTGCGGTGCTGCCGTGTCCGCTCGGTGACAACACGCCGGGCCTGCGGCGCATCGATCTGGGCGAAGCGCCGCCGGGCCGTGACGTATGGCTTGGCTACCATCGCGATCTGAAACGCCTCGGGCGTCTGCGCGCATTGCTCGACGTCGTGATCGAGCGGCTCGCTAACGTATGAACGGGCCCGACAACCGACACCCTCATTCGATTTCAACGACGATCTTGCCGCGCGCGGTGCGCTCCGTGATCGCGTCGTAGGCGCGCTCCGCCGATCCGAGATCGAAGCGGCGCGGATCGAGATGCGGCGCGAGCTTGCCTTGTTCGGCAAGGCGCGTGGCTTCGGCCAGCATCTCGCCGTGATGCGCGCGATGCTGACGGGTGAGCAACGGATGCAGCGTGAACACACCTGAATACGTGGCCTCGCGGAACGACAGCGGCGCGAGCGCATGCGTGCCCCAGCCAAGCGCGCTCACGACATGCCCGAAATGCTTGACGGCCGCGAACGACGCATCGAGCGTCGCCCCGCCGACCGTATCGACGACGAGATCGAAGCCTGCACCCGCTGTCAGCTCACCAACATATTGTTCGACCGTGCGCGCCGCGTAGTCGATCGGCGTCGCACCGAATCGCGCGACGAGATCCTGATCGCGCGCACTCGCCGTCGCGAAGACTTGCGCGCCGAGCGCGCGCGCCAACTGCACCGACACGTGGCCGACGCCGCCCGCTCCGCCTTGCACGAGCACGGTTTGACCCGCCTGCAAATGTGCGCGATCGACGATACCCGCATACGACGTGATGAACGCGAGCGGCAACGCGGCGGCTTCGCGCATCGACAGATTGGACGGCTTGTGTGCGAGCAGTTGCGCATCGACGGCTGCGTATTGCGCAAGCGAACCCTGAATGCCGCCGACGCCGCCCGTCATCCCATAGACCTCGTCGCCGACCTTGAAGCGTGTCACGTCCGCGCCGAGCGCGATGACCACGCCCGCGAGATCGATGCCGAGCACGAGCGGCAACGGATGACGCGCATGCGCGGCGCTGCCCGCGCGAATCTTCGTATCGAGCGGATTGAGGCCGCTTGCGCTGATTCGCACGAGCACTTCGCCACGTGCCGGCTCGGGAATGGGCATCGTCGTCGGGACGAGGGGACCTTTGTATTGGCTGAGAACGAGGGCTTGCATGGACATGGTGTGCTCCGGCAGAAGATGAACGCAGTTGACGGAATACATGATGTGCGAATGCAGAACCCTGGTAAATCAACGATTTAGCACGATGACCAAACAGAAATGCATGGCCGTGGACAAGCAAGTGGAAGCACGGTTCGTTACCTGGGTCTGCGAACAGAAGACAGCGTTGAGCGAGCCGCGTGACCTAAAGGTGAGAACTTACGGGAGTGAGCGAAAAGCCGTCGAAGTGCGCACCATCACGAAGTGCAAGCCATTGATGGATAAGGCTTTGCGGGCATCGTCAAAGATGCTGCGAAGAGTGCGGAGCGATCAATGGTGAGAGTTTGCGGGACCTCGTGAAAGTGACGTCGGCGCGCACGCTTCGGCTCACCTTTGCTGCATGCGAGCTTAACGTCAGACAAGACCGCTGATGTTCCGGCCGTCGCGATGCGACAGCACGTCGGCGAGCCGTTCCATTGAAACAGGCTTGGTCAGGTGATAGTCGAAACCTGCCGCGAGCGCGCGCGACTTGTCGGACTCCGACGAGTAGCCCGTCAGCGCGATCAGGAACATGTGCGCCAGCGCCTTGTTCGAGCGGATGGCGCGTGCTACTTCGAAGCCGTCCATCTCCGGCATGCCGATATCGATGATGCCCACTTCGGGTAACGTCTGCGCCGCGACCTTCAACGCATCGCGGCCGCTGCGCGCGACGATCACATCGTGACCTTCCAGTTCGAGCAGCAGGTGCAGCGCGTCGAGCGCGTCGGCGTTGTCGTCGACGAGCAGGATACGGCTCGGCTCGGCGCTCGTAGCGGCCGGCGCCGCCGTCGCATCGTGCGCGGTGCGCGTCTCGCGGTCGAGTATCGGCAGGCGCAGCAGAACGCGCGTGCCGAGCCCGACGCCCTGGCTGTCGAGCGCAATGGTGCCGTCATGCAGTTCGATGAGCCGCTTCGCAACCGCGAGCCCGATGCCGAGTCCGCCTTCCGAGCGGCGCGCACTCGATGGCGACTGCGCGAACAGTTCGAACACGTGATCGAGCGCTTCGGGACTCATGCCGACGCCGTTGTCCTCGATGACGATCGACACCATGCCGCCCACCGCGGCCCCATCGGCTGCGCTGTCCGTTTCCGTTTGCACCCGCAGTTGCAGCGTGCCGCCCGCAGGCGTGTATTTCGCCGCGTTCGACAACAGGTTGCCGACCACCTGACTCAGGCGCACATGATCGGCGCGTACCTGCACGGGCTGGTCCAGCCCTTCGATGACGAGGCGATGCTTGCGCGCGTCGATGTGATGCTTGAGCGCCGTGATCGCGTCGTACACGATTTCGTTCAGCGATGTGCGGCTGTACTTGATCGCGAGCTTGCCGTGCCGCAGACGCGCCGCATCGAGCAGATCGTCCACCAGCGTGCGCAACTGGCGCATCTGCCGCTGCGCGATGGCGAGCACATCGTTGGCCTGCTCCTGGCCTGCGCACAGCACCTTGAGCGCGGCAATGGAACTGTCGATCGGTGCCATCGGATTGCGCAGTTCATGGCCGAGCATCGCGATGAATTCGTCGCGCCGGTGCGCTGCGTCTTCGAGCGCGCGCCGCGCCTGTTGTGCGGCCTCGGTTTCCGCTTCGGCGGCCTGTTGCGCGTCGAGCAGCGTGAGCGCCGCGCCCGCGAGCACGGCAAGATTGCCGAGCAGGCGCAGGTCTTCGCGATCGAAACGATGTGCATCGTGCGACGCGACCCAGATCGCGCCAAGCTGTTTCGACGCAGGGCAACGAATCGGAATCGGCGTGATGATGCCTTCCGTGATGACGGCGCCCGTGTCGCGCAGGCTCTTGAAGTAAGTGTGCGGCTCGACGAACAGCTGCGGCGCGCCGAGTTCGAGCGTCATCCCGCACGGACACTCGGCCCATGCCGTGGTTCTGCCTTCGAAGCCCGCGCAGGCGCCCGCCACCGCGCGCCAGCGGAACACGGCTGCGCCTTCGCTCGTCGTTTCGAGCAGGCTGATGCCCGCGCTGCCTGCGTGGCACGCGCCGAGTGCCGCATCGGCGATGGCTTGCAGCAAGGCGTCGCGGCGTCCCGTTTGCGCGCTTGCAACCGTGACGAGCGTGCGGACTTCGGCGGCATGATCGGGTGCGCGCGCCGGCCGGTCTTTCAGATCGTCCGTACGCAGTACGCCCGCCCGGCGGGCACTTTCGATACCGTCGCTCATGGTGCTCGATGGAGAATGGTTCGCCGGGTGCCGTCGCGCCGGCACGCGGCGAACCTGACGTTATCGAAGCAGTATAGGCGTTGCGACCGGAATTTCGCGTCTTCGTCGTGGGTATGTTCCCTGCGTGCCGACAAGGATCAGTCTCGAGGAGGTGAGCAATGAATCAGCAACAATCGTATGAAGGCGGGTGTGCATGCGGCGCCGTGCGATTTCGCGCGAACGGGCCGCCGATGCGCGTCGGGATGTGTCACTGCATGACGTGCCGCCAGGTGCACGGATCGGCCTTCGGCTCGTACGCGATGTTCGACCGCAGCGCCGTCACGCTGACGGGTAACACGCGCGAATGGCAAAGCTCGGAAAAAGGCCGGCGTCATTTCTGTCCGCTGTGCGGATCGGTGGCGTTCATGATGTACGTCGATCGCGAGGAAATCGCTTTGCCGATCGGCGCCTTCGACGACACGGGACTGTTCGAGCCCGCGTACGAACTCTGGTGCAAGCACAAGGAACCGTGGCTGCCGCGCGGCGTGCGTCCGGAGTACGACGAGGAGCGCGCGCACTAGCAGGTGCGGGACAACTGCAGACAGGCGTTGCGTGGACGGATCGATCCGCCCGCGCAGCGTCGCATCGGATGGTCTAGCTGTGCTTCTTCGGAATCTTTGCGCCTGACTTGCGCGCCTGATTCAACGCGATCGCGACAGACTGCTTTTGCGATTTGCCTGCCTTCTTCTCGACCTTGATGTTGTGCCCGATGGTTTCCTTCGATGTGCCTCGCTTGAGTGGCATGTCGCTCTCCTTTTTCCGTTGCCAGGATGCGTGGCGTGGCGCCCGTAATGAATCGCCACGTCTCGTGTAGCCGAGCATGCACTGTTCCCGAGGCGTCGCGCGCCCGTTCCCTATGCGGCCAGACGTGCTGCGCGCCGTGCCCATGAAGGTTGGCCGAAAAGCGGTACGTCGCTTGCTGAAAGGAAGTCAGGAGCTAAAGGGACGTCGAGGACAGGAGCACCTCGTGAATACCGCTTCGACAGCGGGCGTCGCAACAGCGGCAATTTTTGCCGCGTTGGCATGAAACCGTCACGCATTCGCGCGTATCAGTGCGCGGAAAAATGCGTCATTTCAACCGGTATGCCGGCGAAAGCGCCGAGTCCGGCATCCATAGCAGGGAGTTGCATGATGACAAGGCCACGGATGATTTTCCCGAAAGCGCGCAATGCTGTGGCCTCTAGACCCGAGTCGGCAGAGGACTATCAGATCTACGCCACCTACCGCCGCACGACGGAGGGTTCGTATATGGGCCAGTTGAAGGTCGTGCGCAAGACGGATGGCCGGTTGCTGTTTCCGTTTACCGGCGCGCCCGATATCGGTCCGTTCACCGACGGCGACCTGGCGCGCGAAGCCGCGCAACGTCATGGCGAAACCGTCGTGCAGTCGGATCTCGACAATCCTGAACCCTAGGCCGTCGCAGTCATTGCCGGCTGTAGATGACTGGCCGCTTCGAGGGTCGAGAAAAAGCAGAGGTTGTTCTTGCCCGTGTTCTTCGCGACATACATCGCACGGTCCGCCCGCAGAAGCAGTTGTTTCGCGTTGGCTGCGTCATTGGGAAACAGGCTGATGCCGATGCTGGGCGTGACGCTCACTACGCCGCTGCGTAGCGAGATCGGCCGGTTGACTGCCGTGAGCACGGCACGCGCCACGAGTTCGATCTGCTGCATACCGCCCACCTCTTCGAGAACGACGACGAACTCGTCGCCGCCAAGGCGCGCAACCGTATCGCTTTCGCGAACGCTTTTCCGGAATTCGCGGCGCGCACCGAGCGAGGCCGTGCGGAGTTCGTGCAATTGCGCGATGGGAAGCATGTTCCGCTGATATAGCGTGCGCGTGTACGCGTCGAGTCTGGTGAGCCCTGCCAGGCCGCAACTGGCGAGTGCAATCAGGACGGCGACGCTGGCGAACAGTAGGCTGGCAATCCGGAAGCGGTAGAGACGCGTGATGGTTTTCATGCAATATCTAAAAGGCGAGGGCAATACGGTGCGCGGCGGCGCGCAGTCCGCTCGCGGCTTGCGTCGGTACCGTCGAAAAGGACAGCGTGTCATTGCGTATGAAGCAAGGCGGCGAGAGAGCGCCGCGGTTCGTATTGCGATCGTGCCGCTTGTGAGGGCCTCGGCGAGTTGGCCCTTTCATTGCCCCGCGAACAGGCGCGGACGGCATCGAGCAAGCATCAGATTGACGAAAAATCAGGTGGCGTTCCATGATTTTTGTCACTTCCGCGGACCCGCCGTGCAGTCCACGGGCAACCGCCTGCAACCGCTGCCTATAATCACGCGACGATTCCCGCGCCACACGCGCGAGAGGACAACGGAGACACACGATGAAGCGAAACAGCGCACTGGTGATCGGCGTCGGCGCCGAACTCGGACTGGGCGCGGCGCTGTGCAGGAAGATCGCCGCGAACGGGTATCACGTGTATGTCGCGGGGCGCACGCAGGCCAAACTCGACATCGTGACGAACGGGATTGCGAGCAGCGGCGGCTCGGCCGAATCGTTCGCGATGGACGGCACGTCCGAAGCGGACATCATGCGTCTGTACGACCGGGCAATGTCGCCGCCCGATGATATCGACGTGCCTTCGCTCGTCGTCTATAACGTCGGCAACAACCGCCACGTTCCGTTTTGCGACCTGACGGAAGCGCAGATGCAGGACTTTTTGCGCTCCGGGCCGGTCGGCGGTTTTCTGGTGGGGCGCGAAGCGGCGCGGCGTCTCGCGCCGCTCGGCCGTGGCACGGTGCTGTTCACGGGTGCATCGGCGAGCTTGCGCGGCAAGCCGGGCTTCGCGCATTTCGCCGCGGCAAAAGCCGGGCTGCGGATGGTCGCGCAAAGCATGGCGCGCGAGTTCGGGCCGCTCGGGCTGCATGTCGCGCATGTGGTGATCGACGGCGGCATCGACGGCGAGCGCTTGCATGTCTCCCGTCCGCAGGCTGCCGCCGAGCGCGGCGAAAACGGCTTGCTGAACGTCGATGCCATTGCCGAAGCGTACTGGCAGATTCATCTTCAGCATCCGTCTGCATGGACGCACGAAATCGATCTGCGTCCTTTCAAGGAGCCGTTCTGACCGCAGCGGCGAGGCGTGCCCGACGGGCGCGCCGCGTTGCGATCAGCCCGTCCCCATGCGGGTCTGATCGACGAATTTTTCGGTTGCATCGTCGATCTTGCGGCCTTTTCGTCCCGCCGGGCCATGCACGTACAGTACCTTGACGTTGCTGTCTTCCGGCCGATGTGCGGGCGGCGGCGTCATCTCGTAGCGCACTTCGCGCGCGTGATCGCTCAATTGCAGATTCGGATTGAACACCGAGTTGAAGCGCCACAGCATGCGCACGAAGTTCGTCTGTCCGCGCAACAGCAGCGAAGCGGCTTCGCCCGCCGCGCGATACAGCGCGCCCCAGCCGAGATGCTTGCGGTTGAGCACCTGCTGCGTGCGTACCAGTTCCGCGTAGAACTCGGCTAGCGGCAGCTTCGTCGGCAGCACGGCGTGCTGGATGTCGTAGAGCCGATAGTCGAGGCTCGTCAGTCGCCGTTGTTCGCGCAACCATATTTCCGTGCCCGGATACGGCGTGGTCACGCTGATGTTCACGATCTCGGGAATTTCCAGACACCATTGCCGGATCGTTTCGAAGCGCTCGTGATCCCAGTCGGGATCGGCGATCAGATTGATCGCGACCGTGATGCCGAGCGAGCGCGCGAACGCGAGCGCCTCGAAGTTCTTGTCGACGTCGATGCGTTTGCGAAACGCCTTCAGTCCTTCGGCATCGACGGCTTCGAGTCCGATGAACATGTATTGCAGACCGAGCTTGCGCCAATACTCGAACACTTCCTTGTTGCGCAGGAGCACGTCGCCGCGCGTCTCGAGGTAATACTTCTTGCGGATGCCGCGCCGCTCCACTTCGCGTCCGATCGCCATGCCGTGATCGGCATGCACGAAGGCGACGTCGTCGACGATGAACACGCCCGGCTCGCGAATCGACGCCAGTTCGTCGGCGATGACTTCGGGGCTGCGCGAACGGTAACTGCGTCCATAGAAGGTCCACGCGCTGCAGAACGTGCAGTCCCAAGGGCAGCCCCGCGCAAATTCGATCGACGCGCACGGGTCGAGCACACCGATGAAGTACTTGCGCCGATGCCGCAGCAGATCGCGTGCGGGTCGAATCTGGTCGAGGCTTTCGGTGAAGCCGGGCGGCGGCCCTTCACCCTCGCGCGTGACGACGCCCGGAACGCGCAACAGCTCGCCCTTGCGTGCGACGGCCGTGAGCAACTCGACGACCTTCGCTTCGCCCTCGCCTTTGAGCACGCAATCGATCGCGCCTTCCGCGTGTCTCAGCATGTCGCCGGCGGTGAACGATGCGCTATGTCCGCCGACGAATACGAAGCAGCCGGGTAAATGCGCCTTGATCGCCTTCGACAGATCGATGATTTCGGGGATATTGGCGAGATAGTTGGCGGAGAAACAGACCACGTCGGGCCGCCAGGTGCGCACGAGATTGTGCAGCGCGCGATGGGATTCGACTTGCAGGTCGATCAGGCGGATATCGTGGCCGGCTTCGCGTATCACGGCGGCGACCGTTTCGAGTCCGAGCGGCTCGAGGCGCAGATACACGCGGGTGTACATCAGGCCACTGGGGTGAACAGCGAGCACCTTCATGAGATCTCCTTGCGGCGGAAAGGGCGCGCTTGCGTGTTGGGACGCTGCGTGCCGGGCTTTCGTGCTGGTATCCCTGGTACGGGTCGACTGCTGAGCCTGTGCGTCCTGCCGGACCTCACCGCAGTGGGCTCTACCCGATTCTACTTGTCATCGGGTGGGTGTGCTCGGTGGCGGGCGGGTCGGGGGAAGGTGAGGGTTTTCGGGAGTCAAAAGATGACTGGCATGCGGCGGGCGCCGGCACGGCAGCCCTTCGCGTCAAGCTCAGTCCGGCTTCCCGTCATGGCTGCCGAGCGGTCGGGTCGGCCAGTCCACCCAGCGGTCCCGGCGGGTAAGTTCATGCGCTTCGTTGAGCGGATAACGAATACGGTTATCGTCGCGCGGACGCTCGCCGATCACCATCAGCCGGACTTCCTCCTTCGTGTTGTTGATGAAGGTATGGCAGATGCCCGTGCCTGCCGGAAACGCGACGGAATCGCCCTCAGCAATGGGATGAAGCGTGCCGTCGATCCATACGTCGGGCTTGCCTTCGAGCACGTACACGAACTCCTGTTCGGTACTTTCGGCATGTGGATAGGACGTCCTGCGGCCAGGCAGAAGCCTGATGTGGTGAATGCCGATACGCGAAATGCCGAGTGCGGCGGAAAGCGGCGCGTCCAGCGCCATGGGCTCGGTATCGCCGGCATAGCTATGCGCATCCGGCTCTTCGAGTTCAGTCCAGTGCTTGATGAAATCCGGTCGGTTCATCAGGTTCTCTCCTTTGGATTGAATATCGATAATAGCGGGTGGCAGAAAGGACACAACGCGTTCGTCGGGCGTGGCGTCGTGCGTGCGGGTCAGGATGGTGAGATATCGCACCGCGATGTGGACTGAGAAACCACGGGACCGGGCTCGCGCTGCGCCGGATCAGCGCCTTATGCATCGCAGCACGATCGCAGGTAACGCCAGCGTTCCCGCCGTCACTGGGCAGGATGCCGCCAATCCTCCCACGCATCCCGCACCCGCAGCGCAATGCGCTTCCACGGCGGATCGGCGAACAGAATCAGCGCCCCGAGCGCGAGGCATCCGCAGACGAGAAACGTCCCGCGATACCCAAGACCCGCGACCAGCACACCCGACAACACCCCCGACAGAATCGACCCAACCCGCGAAGCGTTGAAGAACAATGCCGTCGCCGCGCCGGGCGACCGCGGAATCAGATCTTGCATATACGTCATGCCCAGACACGAGGTCACGGCCACGACGAATGCATTGAATGCCTGCATGGGGATCAGCACGTTGACCGTGCCCGCTGCCGCGACTGCGATGAAATACACCACATGCACGGCCGCGCACGCCGCGAGCCAGTTCAGCTTGTTGAGCGTCGAGCCGCGCGCGCCGAGTGCGAGCATCATCGGAATTTCGAGGAATGCGCCGAGCCCGAGCATGATCGACACATCGAGCCGCGTGCCCTTCAGGCCATGCACGACGTAAAGCGGCAGCACGATCATCGTCGCGTTCGCGGCGAGGCCGATCAGCGTCAGCGCGACGACGGAACGCCAGATCTGCCGCTGCGTGCCGGGGGCATGAGGCGGCGAGGGCGGCGGCGGCTCGGCGGGTTCGGTGACGGTCGTCACTTCGAGCGACGAGGCCGGGTCGCCCGCATAGTGCGCCGGTGTGTTGTGCGGATCGCCAGCGGGCGATTCGCGCATGCGCCACACGATCGCGCCGCATGCCGCGAAGCACGCGGCCGCGAACAGAAAGAGCCCGTAAAAGCCCGCGCCCGCCAGCACCAGCGCGCCGACGGACGGCCCGAACACCCACGCCATCGACAGCACGGTGCGCAGCGTCGCGAGCGCGAACGAGCGCTCTGCTTCGTCGTGCACGGGCAGCGCCGCGCGACCGAACGAGAACACCAGCGACATCGCCGAGCCGCCTGCGCCGAGAAACGCCACGCCGATCACGAGCAGCGCCAGATAGTTGCGCACGAAACAAAGCAGCAGAAAGCCGAGCGATGCAGCGATCAACGCAGCGAGCAACAGCGCGCGATGATGCCCATGCCTATCGGACCATTTGCCCGCCCACGCGCTTGCAACGACTCCGCTTGCCGCAATCAGCGTCATGAACAACCCGAGCTGCAACGGCGTCATGCCCGTCTGCTCGACGCCGAACAACGACAGATACGGTGCGGTGAACGACATCGCGATGCCCAGCATCAGCGTCGCGCCGGCAAGCGGCATGAAAGAATGAATGCGCGTGAGACTGGCGAAGCGGGAGTTCATCGAGGGCGCGTGTTCGAACTGTGGGATGCGGGCGCAAATGAGAAGTTGCGCACGGAAGAGGCATTGTCGAACGCAAAGCGCATCGCGCGCAACGCAGTTTCGTCATGTTGTGCAAAGAATGCGCGCCGCATTCGTGAAAACAGCAGAAGCCCGTTTGGCATCAAGGGCAAGCGAAGTGCAGCGACGTGAAGCGCTTAGACTGATCGGCTCGTTACGCTGACACGTTTTGACAGATGACTGAACTCAAAGGCTCGATCGAATCCTACATATTGGCGAAGGACGCCAACCGTCCGCATCTGCTGATGGATGCATTCGCGCACGATGCGTCTTTGGCAATGACTGTGAAAACAACGGCCATCGCGTTTCCGCAAGAAACGCACGGGCGCGATGCGATCGCGTCCGTGCTGGTGAGCGACTTCGCGCTGAAATACGAGAACGTGTACACGTTTTGCATCGGCGCAATGCCGGCCGCCAAGCAAAACGAATTCTCGTGCGACTGGCTCGTCTGCATGACGGAAAAGGCGACGGGCGCGGCGCGCGTCGGTTATGGCCGTTACGACTGGACGGGCGATGCGGCATCGTCGCGAGTGACGCGCCTGCACGTCACGATCGAAGAGATGTCGACATTGCCCGCGGAATTCGCCGGGAGCCTGTTGCGTTGGGCGAGCCGCTTGCCGTACCCATGGTGTGCGCGCGACGCGCTGAAAAAAGACGCGCCGGACTTCGACGCTGTCCAGCGCGTCATCACGCAACTGACGCGCTAACGCACCAGCTGATCGCCTTCGAGCGCTGCCGGCGCGCCATACGTCCACGCATGATTGCGTGAACCGTGGCCGATCGGGAAGCCGGCGTAAATCGGTACGCCGTACGGCTTCAACAGATCGACCATCATGTCGTGCAACGTGAAGTCCGCGTTTTCGGGCAGCGGACAGCGAATGAAATCGCCGAGCACGAATGCACGCGCACCATCGAACACGCCCGCTTCGCGCAACTGCATGACACTGCGGTCGATCCGATAGGCGAGCTCGGTCACGTCTTCGAGCAGCACGATCGCGCCGTCGCAACTCGCCTGCCATTGCGTCCCGGCAAGACTTGCGAGCACGGTAATGTTGCCGCCCGCAAGATGCCCTTCGACACGACGCGCATCCGAACCGTACAACAGCTCCAGAGGCACGGGCGCGGCGCGCTCGTCGCGCAGCTCGGCGAGCATGCTTGCGCGCGAGGCGTCGTCGAGTTTCGTTGCGAGTCCGTTCAACGTCGGACCGTGAATCACGCGCACGTTCGGCATGCCATGCAGTGCACCGAATAGCGCCGTCGCATCGGAAAAACCGACCAGCGTCTTTGCGCACGGCACGGCATCGGGCAGCGCATGCAGCGTATAAATGCTGCCGTAGCCGCCGCGCGCCACCCAGACGATATCGACGGAAGGATCGGTCAACGCGCGATGCAGATCCGCAGCGCGGTCTTCATGCTTGCCCGCGTGATAGCGGTAGCGGTCTCGCACGTGCGCGCCGACCCGCACGCGCAGGCCCCAGCTTTCGAGCAATGCGATGCTTTGCTCGACATGCTGCATGTCGGGCACGCCTGCAGGCGCGACGACGGCGACTGTCTTGCCCTCCAGCTTCATGCGCCCGCCTTTTTCGCGAGCAGCGCAGCCGTTTCCGGCGCGCCCATGCGGCTTGCCGCGTCGGCGGCCGACACGCCGTTCGCGTCGCGCGCATCGGGATTCGCGCCATGCGCGAGCAGCAGCTCGACCATTTCCGTGCGATTGAACATGGCGGCGATCATCAACGCCGTGCGTCCATCGGGCGACGCGCCTTCGACATCCGCGCCATGCGCGAGCAGCGTCTGCACGACATCCTTGAAGCCCTTGAAGGCTGCGCCCGCGAGAGGCGTCTGTCCGTTGTCGTTGCGCAGGTTCGGGTCCGCGCCGCGCTCGAGCAGCACGCGCACGGCGTCCGTATGGCCGTGATAGGCGGCGAGCATCACGAGGCTGTCGCCTTTCTCGTTGCGCAGATTCGGCGGCGCGCCTTTTTCGATGACGGCGGCCAGCATGTTCGCTTCGCCGCGCCGGGCTGCGTCGAATATTTCGCGCGCCACTTCGACCAAGTCAGGATCGATGTCTTCTGGGCTGCGCTTGTCGTCTGTCATGAAGCTTCTCCACTGTCGAACGAACGTCGCCGTTTGCGCGGCGCATCGGGTACAGCAGAGGATACAGGCAATGCCTGTTTGATGTTGCCCTTGCCCGGGTCACGCGTTGCCTGGCAAAGAGATGCGTTACGAAGGCGGGCAGAAGCGCGGGTCGCGCG
This sequence comes from Paraburkholderia largidicola, assembly GCF_013426895.1. Lineage (NCBI taxonomy): Bacteria > Pseudomonadati > Pseudomonadota > Betaproteobacteria > Burkholderiales > Burkholderiaceae > Paraburkholderia > Paraburkholderia largidicola. Next base: position 1,824,937 of record NZ_AP023175.1, read on the forward strand.
TTTCGGTAACGGTGAGCGTTTTCGGGAGCCAGCGTCCCGCAACCGTTACGCCTGCTTGCGGATGGTCGGCTCCGCGTCGCCGTTTGCCATGATGCGGTCGAGCCGGGCGCTCGCATCCGTCAGCGCGCTGAGCGGCGCGCGCTGCAATTGCGCGTCATAAGTGCTGACGATATGCGAGAGCAATTCGACATGCGCTTCGTCGATACGCCACTCGTCGCTCGCGCGGCCGCGCTCGAACGTGACGGCGAGCGCCTGATCGGCGGTGCGCAGCTGATCGTAGGTCATCTCACCATAGCCGAGGTCGCACAGAAAGCCGGTCAGCAGCATCGTCTGCGTGAGCGTCTGCGCGGCACTCATGCTGCCTGCGCCACGACGCAGGGCGTCGAGGGCAATGTGCACGGGCAGGATCAGCTCGACCGCCATGCTGCGCGGGATGGGCAGCAGCATGGCTTTTGCTTGCCGCGCGCGCGCTGCCTGATTGCTGCCGGGAAACGGAATGGTCTTGGCCATGTCGCCTGAGAAGAAATTGGGAATGCTCTAGCGATAACGGCGTATGGCGGAAAAGATTAAGGGCTGATTTCCCTAAACCGCAAACGTTTGTCGAATCTCATATTTCCCCGTTTTGCGTGACGGGCAAACGACCCATTCAAAGATGCTTGAAATAGAAGGTCGTGCCGCAAAACGATCCATCCGGCATCAACGCATAGTTCGGCACTTCGCCGACGCGCTGCCATCCCGCGCGCGCGTACACGCGCTCGGCGTCGCCGCCTGTCACGGTGTCGAGGACGAGCACGGTCTTGCCTTCGTCGCGGGCCACGGCATCGGCGGCGGCCATCAGCCGATGCGCGACGCCTTGCCGGCGGGCGCGGCGATGCACGAGCATCTTCGCGACATCGGCGCGATGTGGCTGGTTGTCGGGCTGCGCGAGCACCAGCTGAACCGTGCCGGCGATACGCCCGTCCGCGTCTTCCGCGATCAGCAACGCGCGCTCGCCGCGTTCGATGCCGGCGGCCACCATTTGCCAGAACGCGACTGCCTTGTCCCGCGCGAGCGGCCACATGAAGCTGACGGAAGCGCCGCCCGCAACGCAGTCGATCAGCACATCGGCGAGATCGTCGATGCACTGCGTGGCCTCGTGCGCGCCGACGCGACGCACGCTGATCGTTTCCATCATGCGTTTCTCCTCGAAGGTGAAAAGGGCAGCGTCGATAGCGCCACCAGATAGCGCGCCGGTTTGCGCGTCGGGTTGTGAAACACGGTCGGGCAATCGAGACGCATCGCGACACAATCGCCCGCTTCGAGCCGCCAATGCGCGTCGCCGGCGCTGATGTCCATCGTGCCTTCGATCAGCCAGATCTGCTGATGGATTTCGGCGTCGCGCGCGCCTGTCTCGTAGGCCACGCGCTGGCCGGCGGGAAAGTGAACCTCCACTAACTGGATCGGCGACGGTAGGGCGGGCGACAGATTGCGCCGCACATAGCCGGACCCGGGATCGGTCCAGACAGCCTGCTCTGCGGCGCGCGAGAGCGGCGAGGGCGCGTCCGTGGGCGGCGCGGGCGCTTCGAACAGCGACGCGAGCGCGACACCGAGCGCGGTCGCCAGCTTGTCGAGCACGGCCGCCGTCGGGCTGCTTTGTGCGCGCTCGATCAGCGAGATATTCGAACGGCTCACGCCGCTGCGTTCGGCGAGTGCTTCGAGTGACAGCCCGTGGCGGTCGCGCAGTTCGCGCACGCGGCGCGCAATCAGTGAGTTGATGTCCATGACGTCTATCATACTGGATAATAATTCCATTATGTTGGATGGTCAGTGCTTTCGTTACAGTCGAATGCGAGCGTGCAAACTGCTTCGTGCACAATGCCCGGACGTCCCGATTCCCCGAACCACTACGAACCCGAACGATGAGCCGTCGTCCCGCCGTCGCAAGTCAGTCGTCAAGCAGATCGATCGGTAAAACCATCGGCCTCGCCGCGCTCGTGCTGGCGGGCGTCGTCGTCGGGCTGCTAGTCGCGGCGCTGCTCGGCGGCTGGCTGCTGCTGCGCGGCAGTCTTGCGCAACTCGACGGCATGCAGCGCGCGCCGTCGCTGTCGTCGCCGGTGACGATCGAGCGCGACGCGCTCGGCGTGCCGACCATCCACGGCGCGACGCGCGACGATGTCGCTTATGCGACGGGCTTCCTGCACGCGCAGGACCGCTTCCTTCAGATGGACCTGCTGAGGCGCGTCGCGGCGGGCGAGATGTCGGCGCTGGTCGGTCCGAACGCGCTCGAACTCGACAGGCGCAATCGGCTGCATCGCTTCCGCGCCCGCGCGCATGCCATCGTTGAAGCGATGCCCGCGGATCAGCGGCAGCTCCTCGAGCGCTACACGGCGGGCGTCAATGCGGGACTCGCCGCGTTGTCGTCAAGGCCGTTCGAATACTGGATGCTGCGCACGCAGCCCCAGCCGTGGCGTGCCGAAGATTCGCTGCTGGTCGTCTACGCGATGTACTTCGATCTGCAATCGTCCGAAACGCGCCGTATCCTCGCGCGCGCCGTGTTGCGCGACCGCGTGAGCGCCGACCTGTACGCGTTCCTGCTGCCCGCCGCGAGCCATTGGGACGCGCCATTCGACAGCGCGTCGACACCGCCCGTCGAACCCGCGCGCATTCCTTCGACCCGTCCCGACTGGCTCTCGGCGCCGAAGCCGGTGAGCGTCGCGAACGAGCAGAGCGAAGCTGTGAACGAGTCCGCTGTGGGCAGCAACGGCTGGGTCGTCGACGGCGCACACAGCGCGCATGGCGGCGCGATTCTCGCGAGCGACATGCACCTCGGGCTGTCGCTGCCGAACATCTGGTACCGCGTGTCGCTGATGTGGCCCGCCGGCGACGGACTGCCGATGCACACGCTGACGGGCGTGAGCCTGCCCGGCGCGCCGCTCGTGATTGCGGGCAGCAACGGCAAGATCGCGTGGGGTTTCACGAACAGCTACGGCCGCTATATCGATCTGATCGAGTTGCAGCGCAACCCTGCCGACCGTTTGCAGTACCGCACACCCGATGGCGCATGGACGCGCGCGACCGTCTATCACGAGCGCATCGACGTGAAGGGCGGCGCGAGCGTCGACTTGCCGGTGGCCGAAACGCGCTGGGGACCGGAGCTGACGATCGGTGCGCGCGCGTATGCGTTGCGCTGGGTCGCGCACGATCGCGAAGCCGTGAACCTCAATCTGCAAAAGCTCGAAGACGCGAAGACGATCGACGAAGCACTGCGCGTCGCGCAGACCAGCGGCCTTCCGACCCAGAACATCATGGTCGCGGACTCGCGCGGCAAGATCGGCTGGACGCTGGCGGGGCCGCTGCCGCAGCGCGATCCGGGCGACGCGCAAAACGGCCCGGACAGCGACACGCCATACGACTCGGCGACGTATAAAGGCTGGCAGCACTATCTGCCGCCCGCGTCGTATCCGAAGCGCGTCGATCCGCCGCTCGGCCGTCTGTGGACAGCGAACAATCGCGTGGTGATGTCGGGTGACGCCGCGCTGATCGGCGACTCGGGCGCGGACCTCGGCGCGCGTGCGTCGCAGATTCGTGACGATCTGCTCGCCGCGCCGAGCCCCGACGAGCACGCGATGCTGTCGATCCAGACCGACGACCGCGCGCAATGGATCGAAGTCTGGCGTCGCGTGGCGCTCGAAGCGCTCGATGCCGGCGCGCTCGAAGGTCATCCGCAACGCGCGGCGTTCCGGCAGCAACTGGTCGCATGGAATGGACGCGCGGATGTCGACGCCGTCGGCTATCGGCTCACGCGCGGTTTCTTCTTCTCGCTGTACGACGCGTGGTTCGGCAGGCTCGACGCCGAATTGGCGGGCGCGATGCCGGGCGGCGGCAATGGCAATCCGCCGCTTGGTCTGCGCATTGCAAACTCGCGCTACGAAGCCGTCATGGAGACGCTCGCCGAGCATCACGCGTGGATGCCGGACGGTTTCAGGGACTGGCGCGCGTTCATGCTCGACCGCATCGATCGCACGATTGCGCAACTGCCCGCCGATACGCCGGTCGAACAGGCGCGCTGGGGCGAACGCAATCGCGCGGCCATCGAGCATCCGTTTGCGCGCATCGTGCCGGCGTGGCTGCCGTGGGTGCGCGGCTGGCTCGGCGCGCCGCACGATCCGCTGCCCGGCGACATCAACATGCCGCGCGTGCAGGCGCCGGCGTTCGGCGCATCGGAGCGGATGATCGTGTCGCCGGGACGCGAGCAGAGCGGCATCTTCGAAATGCCGGGCGGGCAGTCGGGTCATCCGCTGTCGCCATACTTTCTCGCCGGACACGAAGCGTGGGTGCGCGGCGAGAAGACGTCGTTTCTGCCGGGCGCGCCCGTGCATCGGCTGATACTTGGCCGCACGGGCCAATGACTTTGTATTGAAGGTTTGAGTGGAGTGTCCGTATGGAGAATGAACGCAGCAGCGATCTGCTCGCGGTGCGCGATCTGTTGAGGCAGTTCGTCGATGAGCGCGACTGGTCGCGCTTTCATTCGCCGAAGAATCTCGCGACGGCATTGAGTGTCGAAGCGAGCGAACTGCTGGAGCCGTTTCAATGGTTACAGTCGGGCGAAAAGAGCGAACTCGCCGACGACAAGCTCACCGCAATCCGTCATGAGATGGCCGACGTACTCGCGTATCTCGTGATGCTTGCCGACCGGCTCGATGTCGATCTGTATGCGGCGGTGCTGGAGAAGATCGAACTGAATCGCGCGAAGTATCCGGCGCACAAGGTGCGCGGCGATTCGCGCAAGTACTCCGAATACGGCGGCGACTAGCGTTCATATCGTCGCGACGTCTTCTGCGAAGAAACGGCGGCGCGCGTGTTCGCCGGTCGGATTGTCGGGGCCGCGGCCTTGCCATGTCGGCGCGAACTGTCGATAGGTGAGCGTTTTCGGGAGCAGGTCGCGTGGGCTGAAGGCCACGGCCGCAGCAATGAAAAAAGCCGCCCGAAGGCGGCTCGCATGACAGTCAGCGTGATGCGCTTACTGCTTGACGCCTTCAGCCTGGATATGCAGCACCGTCTTCGTATTGAAACCGTACGACTTGCCCCAGTCGATGCCGAAGTCCGCGCGGTCGAACGTCGCCGTCGATTCCGTGCCGCACACTTCACGCTTGAGCATCGGGTTGATGAAGCACTTGAACGATTCGATCTTCAGGTTCAGCGGCTTCGTCACGCCGTGCAGCGTCAGCGTGCCGATCACTTCGACAGGCGTGTCGCCGTCGAAGCGGATCTGCGTGCCCTTGTAGGTCGCCGTCGGGTACTTCGCTGCGTCGAAGAATTCCGGCGTTTGCAGATGCTTGTCGAGCTTGTCGTTGCCCGTGTCGATCGAGGTCGTGTCGATCGTCACGTCGACCGTGCCCGTCTTCGCTGCGCGATCGAGCGTGACCGTGCCGCTCGACTTCTTGAACTTGCCGCGCCATACCGAGATGCCGCCGAAGTGATCGGCTTCGAAGCTCGGGTACGTGTGATTCGGATCGAGCTGGTACGTATCGGCTGCCATTGCATTGAACGACATGCCCGCGATCAGCGCGCCCGCTGCGATCAACAGTTGTTTCTTCACGTTATTCTCCTGAATTGATGAGTGTGCCCCGCGCGCTCAATGCTTTGCGGCGACGATGTGAAACTTGATGACGACGTCGTCGGCGACTACCGACGTATCCTTCCATTCGCCCGAGCCGATGTCGTACTGCGTGCGTTTGATGGGCAGCGAGCCGTCGAACGTCTGCGTCGCGCCCTGCTGCGTGATGGAAACCGGCACGGTGACCGTCTGCGATTTGCCCTTGATGGTCAGCTTGCCCGTGACCTTGTACTGATTGCCGCCCGCGGGCGCGATCGCCGACGAAACGAACGTCGCTTTCGGGAACGTCGCGCTGTCGAACCATTCCTTGCCGCGCACCTGCTTGTTGTACTCAGGGTCGCCGAGGTCGTAGCTGTCGGTGTCGATCGACAGATTCGCGCTGCCTGCCGTGGGCTTCGCGGGATCGAACGTCAGTTGTGCGTTGAACTTCTTGAACGTGCCGTCGACGGGCACGTTCATCTGCTTCGATGTCGCGACGACCGTGCTCTTGCCCGCATCGACCTGTGCGAAGGCCGGCAACGCGGCGGCGAACAGAACGGCGGCGGCACCCGCCAGCACGCGGCGATAAGAAGTGTTCTTCATGTTCATTCGATGTCCAGCGTAAGTTCAACGTGAAAGCGCCGCGAGAAGCGCGCTCATTTGAGGAAAGGAATCATGCGGGCAAGCAGTCCGTCGCGTTCGACGAACTGATGCTTGAGCGCCGCCAGCACATGCATGGCGAACAGCACGAGCAGCGTGTAGTTCAACGCGATATGCGTGGTGCGCAGAATGGCCTTCAGTGCCTGATCGGGACCGATGAAAGTCGGCAGCGGCAGCACGCCGAGATACACGACCTGCACGCCTGCCGCCGAGCTGAAGAAGTAGCCGCTGATTGGAATGGCAAGCATCAGCACATAGAGCAGCGCGTGCGTTGCATGCGCGGCGGCCTTTTGCCATGTGGGCGTCGCGACGGGCATCGGCGGCGCCTGATGCGTTGCGCGCCATAGCACACGTAGCACGGCCAGCGCGAACACGGTGACGCCGATCCACTTGTGCCACGAGACGTACTTGAGCTTCGTCGGCGTGAAGCCCGGAATGTCCGTCATGATCCAGCCGAGATAGAAGCCGCAGATCATCAGCAGCGCAATCAGCCAGTGCAACGCAATGGCCGTGCGGCTGTAGCGCAGCGACTTGCCGGCGCTTTGAGAAGAAGCGTGGGACGTCATAGGCAATCGAGGACCTTCGCGTGTTCTGTTCACTGTGGAGTGCGACGTAATGACGCCGCCTCCGACTGAACGCGAATGGTAGTGGGCGAATATGCCTATGAATAGCTATGTGCGGGAGAACAGATCGTTGCGGCGGTGCGAGCAATCATTTAACAATCACGCCGATTACTTGCACTTCGATCTACGATACGCGTTTTCGGCTTCCTGACGCCGGTAGTAACCTTGCAAGGTGGTTTCCGGTTCGCCGCTGTAGCCGCCGAATGTCGGGACGACGGCGTTTGCCCGATCTTGCTCCATTGCGCCTATGCACAGGACGAGGCAAAGGATCGATGGATCACCGAACCTTTGCGCTTTAGCAATGCGCCACGCTTCAGTCGGAACGCGAAGCCCAAAAAGCGTGCTGTACCTGCATGATTTCTTCTTCGACTTCCACGACAGGGCCGATCAGATCGACAGGCTTCTGGCAATGATCGTAGACGTATTGCGACGACACGCTCATCGTCGGATTTTCCGCATGATTGCCCGTGGCTTGCAACAGGCGTTCTTCCGTCATCCCGAACACCACGCGGCCGATGTTCGCCCAATACGCGGTACCTGCACACATGCAGCACGGCTCGACAGTCGTATAGAGCGTGCAGCTCCACAGATACTGCGGCGTGAAGTTGAGCGCGGCAATGCGCGCAAGCACCGACTCCGCATGATTGACGGTATCGACGTTGCCTTGTTCGATCAGCACGGTCTCCTGATCCGGGCCGACGAGTATCGCGCCGAACGGATGATGTCCCATCAGCGTCGCACGCTCCGCGACGACGCTCGCACGACGCAAATGACGCACGATCTGTTCGCGCGTCGGCGCAAGCCCTTGTTCGGGAAAGTCCGACGCGTCGTGTATCGATGAAGTGGTCAGGCTCAAACGGTGTCTCCTCCTTTTATGTTCGCATTCGCGCTTACTTCGGCAGCGATCCGTCGACGCCCTGCACGAACCAGTTCAACCGCAGCAGATCCGCATCCGACAGCGACTTGCCCGCTGCCACCTTGATCACGCCGCCCTGATCCTTGATCGGCCCGGAGAACGGGTCGAACTTGCCCGCGATGATGTCGTCGCGCTTCTGCGCCAGCGCTTTCTGCGCGACAGGCGACACGGCTTGCGTGTTGATGCTGGCGAGGTCGATCGCTTTTTCCTTGAGGCCCCACCACGTCGGCGCGTTGGTCCACTTGCCCGACTGCACCTGATCGATCAGATGCGAATAATAGACGCCCCAGTAACTCACGCACGCGCCCAGTTGCGCGTTCGGGCCGAACTGCTTCATGTCCGAATCCCAGCCGAACGCATGCACTTTCTTCTGCTCGGCCGTCTGCATCGTGGCCGTCGAATCGGTGTTCTGGATCAGCACGTCGGCGCCCTGGCCGATCAGCGTTTCGGCTGCCTGCTTCTCCTTGCCCGGATCGAACCACGTGTTGATCCACACCACTTTCACCTTCGCGTTCGGATTGACCGAGCGCGCGCCCATCGTGAACGCATTGATGTTGCGCACCACTTCCGGCACGGGCACTGACGCGACGAAGCCGAGCGTGTTGGTCTTCGTCGTATAGCCGCCGACCAGCCCCGCAAGATACGCGCTCTGATACGTGCGCACGTCGTAGGTGGCGAAGTTCGCGGCCTTCTTGTAGCCCGTCGCGTGCTCGAAGACGATATCGGGGTAATCCTTCGCGGTCTTCAGTTCGAAGTCCTGGAAACCAAAGCTCGATCCGACGATGATCTTGTTCCCCTTGCTCGCGAGGTCGCGGAACACACGCTCAGAATCCGCCGATTCGGGTACGTTCTCGACGCGCGTGACCTTGATCTTGTCGCCGTACTTCGCTTCGATCGCCTTCACGCCTTGCTCGTGCGCATACGTCCAGCCGGCGTCGCCGGGATTGCCGAGATAGACGAAGGCGACGCCCAGCGGCTGCGCGGCCAGGGCGGCCGTGCTCAGCACGGCAGTGGCGCCGAGGGCTGCGAGACGCGCAGCGGGAAGGCGTAGCGAACGCATGACTGCGCGGGCCATTGTTGTTTTCATGAAATCTCCGGAGACGGGGAAAAGTAAAACGCGGTAAAGACGCGCAGACGGTCTGCCGCATCACGTCAGCGAAGATGGTCGTAAGCCAATATCGAGGTCGAAATTGAAATCCGTTATGCGCTCTATAACGGAATTGATATGAAGGATGTCGCCCCTTTCACGGCAGGTTCAGTTGCCACGACACGCCGAAGCGGTCGCTGACCCACGCGAAGCGGCGGCTGAAGCCGTAGTTGTCGAGCGGCATCAGTTGCGCGCCGCCTTCGGACAGCGCCGCGCACAGCTTCTCCTGCTGCGCTTCCGAGTCGCAGTCGACGAACAGCGAGAACGCCGGCGTGAACGTGAAATCGTGCCTCGCAATGCTGTCGGTGCACATCACCGTCTGAGCGGCGACATGGAACGTGCCTTTCATCACCGAACCTTCGTGCCCCGGGGCGTCCGGCGCGTAATGGACGATTTCGACGATCTTCCCGTCGTCGAATAGCGACACGTAGAACTTCATCGCTTCTTCTGCGTTGTGGTCCTGGAACAGCAGGAAGGGACGGGCAGTCGTCATCGCGTGATCTCCGTAATGGTGAGCTTGCCTGTGGTCGACGGGCTCACGATTGCGCTTCAGGTGAGAGTTTCCGGGAGCCGCGCAACGGTGAGTTGCCCCGCAACCCGCACGGCACTGTAGTGTAAGGTGAGGTTATTCGGGACCCGGATCGAACGTTGCGCGCAGCTAGCCAGTGACGATCAACAGTACGCCCGTGACGGTCAGCGCGCCGCACCAGAGCCAGTCGAAATTGATCCAGCCACGGCGCAACATGCCGAGCCCGAGGTACTGATAGGCGGCGAGCGCGATCGCGCTTGCCGTCGCGAGTGTGACGACGGTGTGCACGGCCGTCACCTGACCGACCGATTCGAGCGAACTGCCGATAGGCATCCCTGCGCCGCATAGCGGCAGCAGCGCGGGCAGCAGCATCAGGCCCGCGCCATGCATCGTCGCCATAGCCGCCGACCACAGCGCGAGCCCGACGAAGCCCGCCGTCATGCCCACGCGCACGCGCTGCTTGTGTCCATAGAAATGGTGATACGCGGCCCACGCGATCAGCAGCACGCCCATGAGCATGCGCAGGTGATCGGTTCGCGCGAAGAGCCCGAACGCGACAGCCGACGTCGTCACGAACATCACCGCAACGGCATGGCCGAGCGCGAGCGGCGGCAGCGCCATCAGCAAAGCCTTGCGGCTGCCATGCTGAAGCCCGAGCGCGGCTGCGAACAGCCAGCCCATCGCCGGGTTCACGCCATGAAAGATGCCGCTGCCGATCACCGTCGCCCACACGCCGTTCATTGCACGCTCACGGATAGCAATATGAATCCGACGACGCGTCGCCGCCTTCCAGCCGGATCTGATGCGGACGATGCGACTTCGGCCAGTCGACGAAGAAGTCATTCGCCATGGTGAGGCCGCCGTTCTTTCCTGCGTCGAGCTTGACCATCCAGCCGTTGAGACCATCGGGATAGAACTGCTCGTCGATCGCGCCGTACAGCGAGTTGGTGAAGTAGACGCGGCTGCCGTCGCGGCTCACTTCGACCATCTGCGGGCCGCCGTTCAGCGGGCGCTCGCCCGCGGCCGCATGCGTCGCCCGCGCGACGATGCCGCCGATGCGCACCGTGCCTGTCAATTCAGGCTTCATCGGATCGGAGACGTCGTATTGCCTGAGATCGCCCGTACCCCAGCACGACACGTACAGGAAACGGTCGTCGAGCGACAGCGCGATATCCGTGACGAGCGGCGGCACCGCGCCGAAACCTTTGAGCATCGGCGGAAGCAGGGAGGCGTCGGCGGGCTCGGCGGGAATCTCGATCACCTTGCGCGCAGCCCACTGGTCGCCTTCGCGATACCACGTCCAGATCGACGCCGACAGGTCCTTGAGGCTGATCACCGAATTGACGAAGCCGTAGGCCTTGGTCGGATCGTGCGCGGGGCGCAGTTCGAACACCAGCTGGTTCTCCGCGCCGAAGTCGACGACCTGCTTGTGCTTGCGCGTGTTCATGTCCCAGAAGTGCAGCCGGTGCCCATACTGCCCGCCGAGCAGCACTTCCGGCACGAGGCCGTTCTCGAAGGTCGCGGGCAGGCCCCATTCGCTCGTCACGACGGTGTCGTAGCCGAGGTGCCACCAGCCGTCGTAGGCGAGTTCCTGCGGGCCGCGATCGATTTCCCACTGACCGCGAATGTCGAAGGTCTCGTGATCCATCAGGAAGATGCCGCCGGGCGCTTCGCCCTGCGCGTTCGCGAGCGACACCACGTAAATGCCCGCCGGCCCGCAGTGCACGGTATGCGGGCGCGTATAGCCCGCTTTATCCGCCACCTCGGCCGGTTCGAGCACGCGCACGATTTGCGGTTTCCGCTTGTCGGGCTTCGTATCGAGAATATGGATGCGCGACGAGCGCAGCCCCGGCACGACGAGATAGCGGCGCTCCGTATGCGGATGCGGTGCGTTGGGGCATAGGCACGAACTGCACGCGTTCCAGCCGAAGTGATGCAACTCGTCGCCCGTATTGGGCATCGGCACGCGGCCGACGATGCGCCCATATTCCGCCGAGCCTGGATCGACATCGACGACGGCGAGTTCGTCGGGCGTATCGCGCGACGGATCGAAGCTCGCCACATACGCGACGGTTTCCTTCGGCGCGCTGCTTGCCATGCGCGCGGAGGGATAGAAGGTCGGATCGGGTTTCCATGTCGCCATGACTCATCTCCGGAAGATGTTGCGATGCGGCACGCAAGTCGCTCGCGCCTTATACCAAAACGGCACGAGCGTTTGAGCTTTTCACTGTAGGCAATTTCGCGGCGGATTGCGGGACTGTTCGTGGTGGCGTGACATGTTTGATCCGTGCGATGAAGCGCGGCGGACGCTGTTGCGTCGGTATGGATGTCGAAGCGACAGTCAGATATGCGCAAACGCCGCGCAGATTAAAATGATGCGATTCCGCGATTTTTCTCGCCTTATAAACACTGCGAAGCCGCAATCCGATCATGCGTTCATGGCGTCTCGACCGTCCCGTTTCGCAAGGGCAGCTGGATCTCAGCCGCGCGACGGGACTCGTATCGTCGATCGGCAGTGACGATTCGAATGCGCTCGCCGCCGAAGTGCTGAAGCTGCTCGGCGATATCGCGGCGATTTCGCAGTGCACGATCTTCGCGTACGAGTTCGGCAACCGGCCGCGCACTGTTTCTGTGGCGGACCATCGGGGCGGGCGTTTTCTGCGCGACGTCGCCGATACTTATGCGCGCCACTTCTATGCGCTCGACGGCAACCAGAAGATCGTTTCGTCGGCGCGCAACGACAAGCCCGGCTCGACGCTCGTGCTGCATCAGCAGACCAGCGAGGACATTCTCAACGAAGCGTATCGCGCCGCGTGCTACCAGCAGCCGAACGTATCGGACCGCGTGTCGCTGCTCGTGCAGCCGACACCCGATATCTGGCTCTCGGTGAACCTGTATCGCGACCGGCGCTTCGGCAATTACCATCCGCGCGAGATTGCATTGATCGAGGCGATGGCGCCGTTGATCGCGCACGCGGCCAAGCATCACTATGCGATCTGCGGCCAGCGTGATCTGGCGATCTCGCATCTGATGCTAGCGCGCGTGCGCGGCCTCTGTCCCGAGCTGTCGAAGCGCGAACTCGATGTGCTGACGGGCGTGCTCGAAGGACGCAGCGCGCAGGAAATCGGCGACACGATGGGCATCAAGGCGACGAGCGTCGTCACGTATCAGAAGCGCGCGTTTCGACGGCTCGGCATTTCGAGCCAGCGGCAACTGTTCGCGCTGTGCATCGGGCCGGGCAAGGTCTGACGCATTTCCGCCGACGTATTCGCGTTTTCCCCAGGCCTTAGCCAGCCCCAGGTTGTACCCAAAATGAGGACAGGCAGCACATAGCTGCGTTCCATACTCCGACGCATCAGAAAGCGACAACATCGGAGACAACGGTATGGACACCTCCTCGCAAGCCGGCGCGCTGCATGCGACGCCTGCCAGCACCGCGCCGCATCGGCACGAACAGCCCGTGATCGCGAAGGTTTCGCGGCATCTGCTGGGATTCCTGTTCGTGCTGTTCTTCTTTTCGTTTCTCGACCGCATCAACATCGGCTTCGCCGGTCTGACGATGATGAAGGACCTCGGGCTCACCAGCACGCAATTCGGTCTCGCGACGACGCTCTTCTACGTCGCCTACATCGCGTTCGGCATTCCGGGCAACATCGTGCTGGCGCGGATCGGCGCGCGCAGATGGATCGGCACGATCATGATCGCGTGGGGCCTTGCGTCGACGGCGACGATGTTCGCGACCAGCCCCGGCACGCTGTATGTCTTGCGCGTGCTGGTCGGCGTGACGGAAGCGGGCTTTCTTCCGGGCATTCTGCTGTATCTGACCTACTGGTTTCCCGCCGCGTACCGGGCGCGCGCCAACGCGCTGTTCATGATTGCGATGCCCGTGACGGCGGCGGTCGGCTCGGCGTTGTCGGGTTTCATCCTCGGACTCGACGGCACGCTTGGACTGAAGGGCTGGCAATGGCTCTTCCTGCTCGAAGGCTTGCCGTCGGCGATTCTCGGCCTCGTCGTGTATGCGTATCTCGACGACAGCCCGCAACAGGCGCGCTGGCTCGACGACGAAGAAAGGCGCACGCTTGCCGCGACGCTTGCTGCGGAACATAAGCCGGGCGTTACTGTGGATGCTCCCAAGCGTGGCGAGAAGAGCATCGTCAGCGAACTGCTGTCTCCGGCTGTCGTGAAGTTCGCGATTGCGTACTTCTGTCTCGTGAACACGCTGGCGATGGTCGCGGTGTGGACGCCGCTGATCGTGAAGAGCTTCAGCGCCGACGCAAGCAATCGCACGATTGGTTTGCTCGCCGCGATTCCGCAGGTGTGCACGATCGTCGCGATGATCTGGTGGGGACGCCGCTCGGATCGCAAGCAGGAACGCAAATGGCATCTGATGATTCCGATGCTGTTCTCCGCCGCAGGCTGGCTGTGCACCGCATACTCGGCGAACCCGGCGATGCGCATGTTCGGCGTGTGCCTCGCGTCGGCGGGTTCGTACACGGCGATGTCGATCTTCTGGACCACGCCCGATCACGCGTTGAGCTTCCGTGCACGCGCCATCGGCATTGCCGTGATCAACGCGACGGGCAACATCAGTTCGGCGCTCAACCCGCTGATCGTCGGATGGCTGCGGGACGCGACGCACAGTTTTTCGGCGGGGCTGCTGTATTCGGCGGCGCTGCTGGTGATCGGCGTAGTCATCGTGACGCTGCTGCCGATGGACAAACGCGAAGCGCCAACTGCGCATGTCGCCTGAAGGAATCGATCTGGAGCATTGGATGAACAAGCAATTCAAACCGTATCCGTTCACCGCGAAACAGTACGCGGCGCGCGTGCCGCAACTGAAGCAAGGTGTGGACACGCAGCGTCATGCGGTGACGATCGTCGGCGGCGGTCCTGTTGGTCTCGCCGTCGCGCTCGGTCTCGCGAATCACGGCGTGCGCTGCGTGCTGATCGAAGCGGACGATTCCGTTTGCTACGGCAGCCGCGCGATCTGTATTTCACGCCGCAGCCTGGAGATCATCGAACGGCTCGGCGCAGTCGATGGCTTTCTGAAAACGGGCTTGCCGTGGACGGGCGGCCGCAGCTTCTATCGCGAGACGGAAGTGCTGCACTTCACGATGCCGCAAGACGAAAACCAGAAGCTGCCGCCGATGGTCAACCTCGCGCAATATCACATCGAACAGTTCCTGCTCGATGCTGCCGAGAAGCGCGCCGATCTGATCGATATCCGCTGGCAGACGCGCGTGAAGTCGATCGATTCGCGCGATGACGGCGCAACGCTGCAATTGACGACGCCTGAGGGCGACTATGCGCTCGAAACGGATTGGGTCGTCGCCGCCGACGGCGGGCGCAGCACGATTCGCGAAGCGCTCGGCTTGCAGTTGCAAGGCACGAGCTACGAAGGGCGCTATGTAATCGTCGATATCGAACTGCAAAGCGATCGCCCGACGGAACGTCTCGCATATTTCGATCCTTCTTCGAATCCGGGTTCGACGGTGCTCGTGCACAAGCAGCCGGACAACGTGTGGCGCATCGACTATCAGTTGCGCGACGGGGAAGACGCCGAGCAGGCGGTGAAGCCTGAAAACGTGATGCCCCGCGTGCAAAGTCTGCTCGACATGATGGGCGAGACAGGCGATTGGTCGCCGATCTGGATCACGATCTACAAGGCCAATGCATTGACGCTCGAACGTTATCGGCACGGGCGCGTGATGTTTGCAGGCGATGCCGCGCACCTCGTGCCGATCTTTGGCGTGCGCGGCGCGAATTCGGGTATCGACGATGCGGACAATATCGCGTGGAAACTGGCGTTTGTTGTGAAGGGGCTGGCGTCGGCGACGCTGCTCGACAGCTATTCGGATGAGCGTGTTGCCGCTACGCATGAGAACCTGAGTTATGGCACGAAGAGCACCGAGTTCATGGCGCCGCCTTCGTTTGCATTCGATCTGATGCGCAAGGCTGTGTTGAGCCTTGCAGTGAAGCATCCGGGTGTGCGCTCGCTTATCAATCCGCGGCAGACGTCGGCGATTACTTATGTGCAGTCGCCGTTGAATATTTCCGATGCGGATGAGTTTGCTGCGGGGCCAGTGCCGGGCGCAGTGCTCGCCGAGTTTCCAGTGACGATTGCCGAAGGCGGGCATGCGCGCGAAGCGCATCTGACTGATCTCGTCGGTGCGCGTTTTACGGCGCTGTGTTTCGGCGAAGAGGGTGAGATGTCCGTTGATTTCACCGCGCTTGCGCAGACGCTGCGCGAACGCGGCGTGCCGTTCAAGGTCGTGTCGCTGAACGCGCGTTTGAATCCGCAAGCGCAGGGCGTGCATGCGTGGGATCACACGGGGCGCATCTTCGAGCGCTATGACGCGAAGCCGGGCACGGTGTATCTGGTGCGCCCGGATGGACATGTGCTCGGGCGCTGGCGTGATGCAAGCGCCGAAGATGTCGAGGCGGCGATCACACACGCGCTTGCCCGATGAACCAATTGAACGAATGGAGAACGCGATGACCGATGCAGAACTCGATACCGTCTATACGCGGCTGTGCAAGACGATGACCCAGGTCGGCGAGGCGAATGCGCCAATGTTTCTCGCGCGGTTCGCGCTGCTGGCGATTGAAAAAATTGGCGATGCGGATGTGTCGCTGAAGTTGATCGATGCGGCGGGGGAGGGGGCAAGCGAATAGCATTACCTGCTTGCGATCCCGCTGATATCACGCGCCGCGCGCTCCCGCCGGCGCGTTCGTCTCACTCCGCATCACGGCTTTCCCCCGTATCCAGTTCCCTGATCAACGCATCCACCGCCACATAAAGATCGCCGACAACTTTCTCTCCGACCTTGCTCTCCAGCGCCCGATACTCCGCTTCCAGCATCGGCTTCATCCGCTCGACGATCTCCTCGCTCTGCGCGGTCAACGACACGCGCACGCGCCGTTGATCGTCCTCGAAACGCTCTTTCGTCACATGTCCAATATCTTCCATGCGCGCGAGCACGCCCGCGAGACTCGGACTCGAAATCGTGCACAGCGCGCAAATCTGCCGCGGCTCGAGCGGCCCGTTCTCGTGCAGCGCGCGAATGATGCGCCATTGCTGCTCGGTCAGCCCCTGCGCCGTAAGCAACGGACGGAAGCGCGCCATCATGAGTTCGCGCGCGCGCAGCAGCAGCATCGGCAGGTTGCGATGCATCGCAAGCGGTGTGGCTGAGCGGGATCGGGTCGTCACCATTGATATCCAGGCGGGAAAAGCGATTCGCTAGGATATAAGTAAATCACGCCCGATAACAGCCGCGTATTACGGATTTTCTTTAGCGGGCCTGGTGTTCTGGAAGGCTTCGGCGGATTTTTGACGCCGACTAGAATGGAGAAGTCAGCGCTGGGTCCATGAAAATCCACGGACTGTCGTGTTCAGCCGACGAAAACGCCCAGGACAAACCCTCGGAAGTATTTCCCCGACCGCGTGGTCGGTTATTCTACGCAACTTGGCGGTTTTTTTGAGATTGTGGGGGCACCGTGTACGTCCATCACCAGTTCTTCAACGATGCCGATGACCACGCGGCCGCGCTGCGGGGCTGGGATCAGCGTTACGACCAGATCGGCTCGGGCACGTTTCGCAGCGCGGTGAAGCAGATCGAGCTGGACGGCGTGCAGGTGTTCCACGAGTCGGCGAATCTGCGCGTCGTGCAGCGCGGGCAACTGCCGGACAATCATATGACGTTTGGCATTCCGCTCGCGGGCGCTGGCGCGTTCTCGTTCGGCGGCGTGCGCATCGATCGCGGCGGGTTCGTGATGGCGCAAGGCGGCATGCCATTCGAGTTTCACTCGCCCGACGACATGGCGCTGATCGGCGTCGTGGTCGATTCCGACATGCTGCAAGGCGTCGCCGATTGCGCGGGCGTCGAGCTCGACGACAATCTGTTTCGCCGCACCGTACTCGATATTCCGAACGCCGCATGTACGCGCGCCGGGCTGCAGCTCGCGACGCTGATCGAACGCGTTCTCGCGCAGCCCGAAGCGTTCGACGACATCCGCGCGCAGCACGCGGTGCGCAACCAGGTGAGCGAGGCACTCGTCGATCTGCTCGCGTATCACGTGCCCGCATCGTCGAACCGGCTGACCTATGCGTGTCAGGCCGATATCGTGCGCCGCATTCACGACTTCGTGATCAACCATCCCGACGAACTCATCGACATTCAAAGCCTCTGCACGCAGTTGCGCGTGAGCCGTCGCACGGTGCAGAACAGTTTTCAGGCTGTCGTGCAAACCAACCCGCTGGCCTACGTGCGCTCATTGCGGCTCGCGCAGGTGCGGCGTCTGCTGCTCGATACGCGCCAGGCTGATCTCTCCGTCAGCGATGCCGCCGCGCAATGGGGATTCGTGCACCTCGGGCATTTCGCCAATGCATACAAGGCGCAGTTCGGCGAGTTGCCTTCGCACACTGTCCGACGGTCGTCACGCGCGATTTCGGCGCGATGAGCGAAGCGCGAACACATCTGTTCGCAGTTCTGTCCCAACCAAAAAAGAATCCGCGCTCGCGAGAACGCGGATTCAAAGGCACGCTTGAGCGGAGACTGCAAGCGGCTTGATCGTCAACAGACCTTGACGAAGAGAGAGCGGTGAGTCGCGCTTAGCCGTGGTTGTGCGCGGGATTGCGGCACACGCTGGCCTGCACGTTCGAGTCGTTCCACGCCGAGCCGAGGATGATGCTGCAGAAGTTCAGGCGCTTGTATTCGGGGTCTTTCAGCGCGAGCACATCGGCCTTCACATTGCCGAACGTCGTCAGCGGCTTGTGTTTCGTGCCGTTCGCGAACGCATCGATGATGTTTTCCTTGAAGCTCTCGCCGCGCGGATGCGCTGCGACGATCAGCTTGCGGTCTTCCGTCGAGAACTCGTCGTAGGCGAGACCCAGCACGTCCATCTCGACGCCGGCCGTCACCAGCGCGACCACGGGCTTCTTGTACTGCGGAATGCCCGGCGTCGTGTGCAGCGCGATTGCATCCCACACCATGTCGATGTCGTTCTCATCGATGCCGTAGCCCTGCAGAAAACTACGCGCAACATTCGCGCCGTCGACTTCGAAGCGATCGTGCGCGCTGCTGTATTTTTCCATCAGGCCCATGTCGTGGAACATCGCGCCGATGTACAGCAACTCCGGGTCGTACTTCAGTTGCTTGCGTTCGCCCGTCAGCGCACCGAACAGGAACACGCGGCGCGAGTGGTGATAGAGCAGATCGGTTTCGGTGTCACGCACGAGCTGCGTTGCTTCGCGCGCCATCTTGCTGTCGGGGATCTTGATGCCTGCGATGATTTCGCTCATTTCGGGTTCTCCAGAACGTGATCGGTGGTGGCCGTTCGCTGTGTCGAGTTGAGCGATCGGCGTGTGATCAAAGTGTAGGGAGAGCCCTCTCGCGCGGCAAAAGCATTGATACACGCGATGCTGCCAACTGCGCGCGGTTTTCTGCCACGGGCGGCGGAACCTGCTTCAGGTGAGGATTTACGGGAGCCTGAACAGCGAGCGGTGGTTGCCGGTTCAACTACGTCCGATGATTCCGCGCGCGCACGGTTCGCGTGTACGACGCGATCATCGTCGCGAGTTCCTGGGCGGCGGGCGTGAGCGGCGCGGCCGCGCGTTGCAACACGCAGACGTCCTGCGCGGCGACGCGCTCGCGCACGCCGATCGTGGTCAACACGCGTGCGAACGGGCCGCGCTTCGTCACTACGGCTGCCTCCAGCGACAGGCAATCCGTCTCGCTCACCAGATGCAGCGACTCGAACAGCCCTTCGACGGTCGAGACGATTCTCGGCGGCGCGAGACGGTGGCTCTTGAACAGATCGTTGAGGCGGTGTGCTTGCGGATCGTCGGTGAGATTGGGCGAGCGCGTCGCGATCCACGAGCAGTCCGCGAGTTCGGCAAGCGACTTCGCGTGCGCCATCGGATGACCGCGCCGACATACGACGACGGGATCGGACGGATACAGCTTCGTCACCAGGAGATCGGTCGTGTCCGTGTGCTTCGCGACGAGCGCGACGGCGAAGTCGAGCGTGCCCTCGCGTATCCACTGGATCATCATCCGCGACGTGCCCGTTCGCATATGCACGGCCACGCGCGGAAACCGCTCGCGAAACTCCGTCAGCACGGGCGCGCCCGCGTCGATCAGCGGTTCGGTCGTCATGCCGAACGTGACCTGTCCGGTGTACTCGCCGCGCAGTTGCTGCGCTTCATGTTCGGCGCGCGCGCATTCGCCGAGGATCGTCGCCGCGCGTTGCAGCATGCGCTGCCCGATCGCCGTGAGCGCGATGCCGCGATTGGTGCGCGTAAAGAGCGTGGCGCCCAGCATCGACTCGAGGTTCTGCAATTGCTGCGTGATCCCGCTTTGCGCGATGCCGAGCGCGCGCGACGCGGCGCGGATGCTGCCGTGCTCGGCCACCGCCGTGAACACGCGAAGCTGGGAAATGGTCAGAGCCATCGTCGAAAGGGGCGCAAAAAACTGGCGATCAGCAGAAGTGATCATGATAGACAGATTTGCACTTTTTTGTATCACTGGCGCATCGTAGGATCGACTCGGAATGCATCCCGTCACCGCCGACCGATAGGCCCGTTAGCCATGAAGACTTCGCTGATACTTCTCCTTGCCGCACTGGGATTCGCAAGCCAGGGCGCGTTCGCACGCGATAACGACACGATTCGTCTCGGCATCGACCCGACCTATCCGCCAATGGACGCGAAAGCACCCGACGGCAGTCTCAAAGGATTCGACGTCGATCTCGGCAATGAAATCTGCAAGCGCATTCACGCGCGCTGCGAATGGGTCGAACTGGAGTTTTCCGGCATGATTCCGGCGCTGCAGGCGCGCAAGATCGACGCGATCATGTCGTCGATGGCGATCACCGCGAAGCGCGAGCAGCAGATTCTCTTTTCGTCGAAGCTGTTCCAGTTCAAATCGCGGCTGGTCGCGAAGCAGGGCACGGCCCTGAACGGCAGCGCGCCCGCGACGTTGGCCGGCAAGCAGATCGGCGTGCAAACGGGCACGCAGTTCGAGTCGTTCGCGCAATCGCATTGGGCGCCCGCTGGCGTGCACGTGGTCGCGTACAAGGGCCAGGACGAAGTGTTCAGCGACCTGATCAATGGACGCCTCGACGGCGCACTGCTCGGCACCGTCGAAGCCGACTACGGCTTCCTGCGCACGCCGCAGGGCAAGGGCTTCGCATTCGTCGGCGAGCCGCTCGATATGGGCGATCGCGGCGTCGGCATCGGCTTGCGCAAGGACGAAGGTGCGTTGCAGACGTCGATCAACACGGCCATCGCGTCGATGCGCAAAGACGGCACGTATGCGCAGATCGCGCACAAGTATTTCGATTTCGATCCGTACGGTAACTGATCCGGTTACACGTCGAACGACACTCAGAAGAGTCACATGAACAGGCAATCGATTCCGCTTCTCTCGCCCGCCGTCGGCACCTCACGCGAACTCGTCGCGTTTCATTTCGGCCCGCAAAACAGCGGGCAAAAGATCTATATCCAGTCGTCGCTGCACGCGGACGAAACGCCCGCGATGCTCACGACGGTGTTACTCAAGCGGCGCCTCGTGGAACTCGAAGCGCAAGGCTTGCTGAAAGCCGAAATCGTGCTCGTGCCCGTCGCGAATCCCGTCGGGCTCGGGCAGCATGTGCTCGGCCAGTTTATCGGCCGGTTCGAAACGGGCAGCGGCAAGAATTTCAACCGGCACTTCATGCAGTTCGCGACGCTGCTGGATCGCGCGAAAGATCGCCTCGGCGCCGATGCGCGAGAGAACCGCGATCTGATTCGCGAGCTGGTGCGTGAACAACTCGACGCACAAAAGCCACTCACCGAGTACGAGTCGCTGCAACTCGCATTGCTGAAGCTTTCTTACGACGCGGACGTCGTGATCGATCTGCATTGCTCGCTCGAAGCCGTGATGCACGTCTACACGAGCGAAGCAGGCTGGCCCGAGATCGAACCGCTCGCACGCTATCTGCGCTCGGAAGCGTCGCTGCTCGCGACGGACTCGGGCGGCCAGGCGTTCGACGAAACGCACAGCCTCTTGTGGTGGCATTTGCAGCAACAGATGCCCGCAGGCAAGCCGGTGCCGACGGGCACGGTTGCGGTGACGATCGAATGTCGCGGACAGCGCGACGTATCGTACGAAGTCGCGCAACAGGACGCCGATGCGCTCGTCGACTATCTGACGCATCGCAAGGCGATCGAAGGCAGCGCGAAGCCGCTGCCGGAACTGCCGACGCCCGCGACGCCGCTTGCCGGCAGCGAGCAGTTCTACGCACCCGTCAGCGGCATCCTCGTGCATCGCGCGAAGATCGGCGACTGGATTCGCGTTGGCGACGCGCTGTTCGATATCGTCGATCCGTTGACGGACGAAACCACGACGATCACCAGCAACACGGAAGGCGTGCTCTACATGCGACGTGCGATCCGTTTCGTGACGGCAGGCGCGCCGCTTGGCCGCGTGACGGGAACGCGGGCGTTCCGTACCGGCGTGTTGCTCGGCGCGTGATACGCGTGGCGCGCGGGCGGTGAGTTTAGGCGCATAAACTTCGCACCTTGGCGTTGGCTGGCGGTTTGCGGGGCTTCGGCGCTCCGGGCCTGCGGTTTAGGCGCATAAACTCCGCACCTCACCACGTGCGGGCGCTCGCGACGCCCGACGCTTCGAGCAGATGGTTTAGGCGCATAAACTCCACGCACCCTGCACCCGCACGGCAAAGCACGATGCGACGCAATCCCCGCGTCGCATCGCGCTCACCTCACAACATCAAGCCACATTGAACCGCGCAGCCGGCGCCGTGCGCGACAGATTCGGCCCGAGCGCGGCGCGCGCCGACTCGAACGCTTGCCAATCCGCGTAGTCAGGCAGCGACGGAATCGTCGCGAGTTCGCCCTGATCGAAGCCGACCAGCGACGCATCCACCATCTCTTCCGCCGACATCACAATGCCGCGCTCTTCGACGGCCTCGATCGGCACGCCCGCCACGCTCCAGAACTCGGTGCGCGTCGCGCCCGGCATAACGGCCTGCACCTTGACACCCTTGCTCGCCAGTTCGTGATGCAGCGATTGCGTGAACGCCAGCACGAATGCCTTCGTGCCGCCGTAGACGCCATTCAGGATTTCAGGCGCCACGGCCACGATCGACGCAATGTTGATGATGTTGCCGCCGCCACGCGCGACGAAGCCAGGCGCGATGGCGTACGTGAGCCGCGTCAGCGCGACGACGTTCAGCTTGATCATCGCTTCCATCTTGTCGACGTCGGAATCCACCAGCGGCGCTGCGGCGCCCACGCCCGCGTTGTTGACCAGCATCGTGATGCTCGCGTCGGTGCGCAGCACGTTTTCGACGCGGCGGATATCGGCGTCGTCGTTCAGATCGGCGGCGACGATTTCTACCGAACGACCCGTTTCGTTCGAGATGCGCGTCGCCAGTTGTTCGAGGCGCGCGCGGTTGCGGGCGACGAGGATCAGGTCGTAGCCACGGCGCGCGAGGCGGTCCGCGTAGATCGCGCCGATGCCCGACGAGGCGCCCGTCACGACGGCCGTGCCGAGATTCGCTGCGGTATTGGAAGAATTCGACATATCAATGCTCCTGAGGTCAGAGGGCGCAGGCGACGCGGCGTCGTCTGCATGACCGTCAGATTAGGTGCATACTCACATGGCCTCAATGTCGTAGATCCCTCGTTTTCGGACATCGCTGGAGTCAAGCCCATGTTACGCATCGGAATCGTCCTGTTTCCCGGTTTTCAGGTGATGAATCTCGGCATGACGAGTGTGCTGGAGTTCGCGAACCGCGAGATGAGCGAGCCGTTGTACGAATACGTGCTGCTGTCGGAGCACGGCGGCCTGGTGCCGTGCTCGTCCGGCTTCGAGGTCTCGACCCAGCCGTTTGACGACAGTCGCTTCGACACGATCCTCGTCGTCGGCGACAACGATTTGCAGCCGTCGCCGCCGTCGCTGATCGAATTTCTGAAGCGCGCGGCGCCCGCCGCCCGGCGCGTGGCCGCCGCCTGCACGGGCGCGTTTCACCTGGCTGACGCAGGCTTGCTCGACGACAGGCGTGCGACCACGCACTGGTACTACGCGGAAGACATGCGCAAACGTTATCCAGCCGTGAAAGTGGAAGAGGATCGCATTTTCATCATCGATAACGACGTATGGACGTCGGCCGGTATGACGGCGTGCATCGACCTTGCGCTGGCGTTCGTCGAGAAGGACGCTGGCGTCGAACTCGCGCGCCACGTTGCGCGCAAGCTCGTCGTGTATCACCGGCGCGCAGGCGGTCAATCGCAGTTCTCTGCGTTGCTGGAACTCGAGCCGAAATCCGATCGCATCCAGACGGCGCTGTCGTACGCGAGGCGCAATCTGAACACGTCGCTTTCCGTCGAACAGCTCGCGGATGCCGCGCATTTGAGCACCCGGCAGTTCACGCGTGCGTTCCGCGAAGAAACAGGGCAGACGCCCGCGAAAGCGGTCGAACGGCTGCGCGTCGAAGCGGCGCGTCTGATGCTCGAAACAGGACGGCACGGCGTCGACGTGGTGGCGCGCGATGTGGGCTTCGGCGATAGCGAACGCATGCGCCGGGCGTTCTTGCGCGCGTTCGGCCAGCCGCCGCAGGCGATCCAGCGCATGACGCGTGGTATCGAATGAAGGCGTTAAAGCCGACGGATTTAAACCATTGGTAAGGCCGTGTAATTTACCGATCTTTGCTGAGGAGCCCGTCATTTAAAGCGATTCAGGCAGTGCGCAAAGAACGTTTTAAATATTCATTAAAGATTTTCTGTGAGTGGTCCGTAATAAGACGGGTCTGGGACGCCGCCGCGACGCAAGGTCATTGCGTGTGACGGGCAATTTTTCCCGATACACGCGGCGTCATGGTCAGGCGCCCTCCAGAACCCCGAAGGAAATCTCACAGATGAAAAGGCTGTTGGTCACGCTCGCGGCGGGCTTCGCGCTGTCCGCGCCCGTCGCGCACGCTCACGAAATTTATGGTCAGGTCGGCACGGAAGGCCTCGGTATTGGCTTCTCCGAACCGCTCGGCACGCGCGACAACATCCGCGCCGAATTCAACGGCATTGCGTTCTCGCACAACTTCAGCGCCGGTGGCTTGAACTACGACGGCAAGGCCAAGATCTATCACGGCGGCCTCTACCTGGACTTCTTCCCGGCGCCCGCCACGGTGCCGTTCCGCATCACGGCGGGTGTGTTGATCGGCGGCGATAACGTGTCGGGCGACGCGAACAGCCCGAGCGGCACCGTCCGCATCAACGGCACCAACTACTCGACGAACGGCGAGACCGTGCACGCGGAGGCGAAATACCCGACGGTGCGGCCGTACATCGGCATTGGCTTCGGTCATACCCCTGTCGCGCAGAAAGGCTTCTCGGCGTTCTTCGATGCAGGCGTCACCTACGGCCGCCCGCACGTGACGCTCGACGTTCCCGCGGACATCGTCGCCGAAGCGGGTCAGGCGAACGTCGATCAGGAACGCCAGGACCTGCAGGACAAGGCCGACAAGTGGCGCTGGTATCCCATCGTGAAGGTTGGCGTGACGTATCGCTTCTGATCGCTACATAGCACGTAAAAAAACAAACGGCTCGCCATCGGTCTCGGCGAGCCGTTTTTCTTTCCGCTCGGCGGTGATGCGCGACAGTGGCGAGCGCGCCACGTCGCACGGCATCAGGCTCAGATGTTCAGCTTCGAAACCTTGGTGCCGGCCAGCGATACGTCGGCCATCAGTCCGGAGTTCGTCATGACGATTGCTTCGACGGGTTCGGTTGCCGTCGTTGTATCGAGTGCGCCGTTCGCGCCCACCTTCAGAAGCGCCACCGACGCATCGGCGCCCGCCGACCAGCCCTTGGCGTTGCGGAACTTGTCGAGCGCGTCTTGCGTCATGAAGAGGAAGATGATCGCCTTCGACTGTGCGCCCGCCTGCAGGCCGAACGAGCCGGAGATCGTGCTGTAGTAGCCCGCCGTGCTGCCGCCGACGCGCAGCGCGCCTTCGCCATACTGCCCGCCCACCACGAAGCCCACCTGCAGCACGGATGGGAACACAAGGACGCCTCGAGCCTTGCCGACCAGTTCACGCGAGCCCTGTACGGTCGTGTAGAGCTTCGAAAGCGCGCCGTCGACGTTGGAGTCGATCGACTGCCGCTTGGACATGTCGGTCGCGGCCGATTCGCCGCTGCTCGTCGTCGTGCTGCAGCCCGACAACAGCAGACTGCCGTATGCGAGTGCAGCAGCACTTGCTGTCACGAAGTGTCTTCTTTGCATTGTCGTTCTCCGTCAATGAAGCATTGGAAGGGAAATGCACGTTTGCACGCGTGATCTCGCGCAAGCGCAACAGCTACGCTCCCTCTACCAATATCAGAAACGTGTTGCGGTTGTGAAGTACGGCGCTGAAATTGCCTTGCCTGAGCGCAAGACTGGATGCATTTGACGACGCGAATGTGTCGCTGGGAGAAACAGTGCGTATGACCGTTACATTGCGCGTTCAACTCGTTCAGTGAACTCGCGCTGAAGCGAAGCAAAAAAAGCCGCGCGCTCCTTTCGAAGCGCGCGGCCGAACACACTGCAACGCAAATCAATACGCGCTGCGCGTGCTTACCTTCAGTTTCGACACCACGCCGGGGATCGCCTCGCTCGCAGGCAGTGCTTCATCGATCGACGTGCGTCCGCCGTCGCGGAAGAACGCCTGCTCGGCGGCCTTGTTCAGCACGAGCACGCTGATGCGTCGGTTGGTCGGCTCGTCGGCGACGTTCGCATTGAGCGGCAGCACGTCGGCGAGACCGCGCACCTGCAGCAATTTGTCTTCGCGCATGCCGCCCGCGACCAGCGCGCGCCGCGCCGCGTTCGCGCGTTCCGACGACAGCTCCCAGTTCGAATAACCTGCCGGGCCGTTCGCGTAGGTGACGGCGTCCGTGTGGCCCGCAATCGAAATGCGGTTATCGACGTCGTTCAGCGACGCGCCGATCTGCGTGAGAATCTCCACCGCGTAGCTCTGCAGTTTGGCGCTGCCCGTCGCGAACATCGGGCGCTTCAGCGAATCGACGATCTCGATGCGCAAGCCCTCGTTCGTGATCGAGATGCGGATCTGATCCTTGAACGCCTTCAGCGCGGGCGTCTGCTCGATCAATGCCGACAGCTTCGCCTTCAGCTGTTCGAGACGCGCGGTGTCGTTGGGCGCCATCGTCGCCTGCGTGAGCGTCGGTTTGGCGGGCTCCTGCTGCGCCTTCTTGCCGTCGCCGGGGCGCGTGTCGGACATGTCGCGGCCGCCGCCCTGGATCACGTTCGGACGCGCAGCCGCCGTCCCTTCGTTGCCGCCGAGCAGGCTGGACAGCGGCGTGTTGAAGTAATCCTCGATACCCTGCTTGTCGTACTTCGACGTCGAGCCGAGCAGCCACATCAGCAGGAAGAACGCCATCATCGCGGTCACGAAGTCCGCGTAGGCGATTTTCCATGCGCCGCCGTGGTGCCCGCCGTGATCGTCGCCCTTCTTCGAGCGGCGCACGATGACGGGCGCGGCTGTCTTCTCGCTCTCTTCGCCGCGAGGTCGTCTTTCGGCCATGACAGTCTCCCTTTGAGCGTGCGTCAGGCCGACTTCGGCATCTTGGTGGCGCGCACGGCGTCGTCGAGCTCCTGGAAGCTCGGACGGTCCGCGGTGAACAGCACTTTGCGGCCGAATTCGACGGCCACGGGCGGCGCATAGCCGGACAGCGACGCGAGCAGCACGGCCTTCACGCACTGATACGGCTTCGCTTCCGCGCGGCCCTTTGCGTTGAGCAGATCGGCGACGGGACCGATGAAGCCATACGCGAGCAGAATGCCGAGGAACGTACCGACCAGCGCGCCCGCGATCATCTCGCCAAGCACGGCAGGCGGCGCGCCGACCGAGCCCATCGTGTGCACGACGCCCATCACGGCTGCGACGATGCCGAACGCGGGCAGGCCGTCGGCCATTTTCTGGATCGCGTTCGCGGCCACGGACGACTCGGCGTGATGCGTCGCCAGTTCTTCGTCCATCAGATCCTGCATTTCGTGCACGTTGACGTTACCCGTCGCCATCATCCGCAGATAATCGACGATGAAATCGAGCAGATGATGGTCCTTCAAAACGTGTGAATACTTCTGGAAAAGCGCGCTTTCTTCGGGCGCATTCACGTCGGCTTCGAGCGCCATCATGCCTTCCTTACGCGCTTTCTGAAGCAACTCGTAAAGCAGTGCAATCAGTTCGAGATAAACCTCTTTCGAATAACTGCCGCCCTTGAAACATCCAGGCAAAGCCTTGATGGTTTTCTTCAATACCGAAACGGGATTGCTGACGACGAACGCGCCCATTGCCGCGCCGAAAATGCACAGCAGTTCGAAAGGCTGAACGAGCGCGGGCAAATGGCCGCCCACTCCCACGAAGCTCCCGATCACAGAGCCGAGAACCAGCACCCAACCAATAGCGACAAACATGGACCTCTCCAAATTGAGCAAACGTGCGGCACGCAACTGAACCGGCAGCTTTTACTGCCTGAAATTGCGTACCGTTTTGTTAATTCCGTGAAGGTGGTAACGGCTGGATCGACGCTGCGCTGAAGTGCGGGCAAAGCCCGATCGGGAAAATATTTTCGACGATTTGATTTATATCGATGCTTCGGGCGTTTTTACTCGAATCGTTTTTACCGATCGGTGATTTAAAACAAATAATCGTTCGCGGTCGGCAAAATGGGTCAAATCTTGAGTGCGGCGTGAAAATAAAAATCGGCGGATGAATGGCAAGGCTGTCGATCACGCTGCCGAGAAGCGGCGCCGGGCAGTTGAGTCCCCACGGCGAGTGAGTTTCGACTCATGTTTTGAGTCGATTGGGCGCGCAATCGACTCACGGTCGGCTATACTCGTATTCGACTCACAATTCGAGGCGATTAGCGCCCGTAATCGACTCAACGCTCCTCACCACCATGTCATCAACCTCATCTCTCATCTGGCAGGCCGCCACGTGGCGAGGCATGCACTACGACGCTGTCCGCGTCGGCGGCGAGGTGGCCCGTGCGCGCAGATCTCAGGGTGTCGTTGAAGGCAAGTTGGCGGGTCTCGGCTTCGAGCAACGCCTCGAACTTGCCGCCGAGGCCTGGAGCCAGGATGCAGTCGCGACGGCCGCGATCGAGGGCGAACGCATCGATCTCACCGCAGTGCGTTCGTCCGTGGCGCGGCGACTGGGTGTCGGGAATCAGGATGGCCCCATCGCGCCCCGAAGCGTCGAAGGCTTGCTCGACATCATGGATGACGCCGTGCGGCAAAGGGAGGCGCTTCTCACGCACGAGCGCTTGTGTGCCTGGCAGGCGGCGCTCTTCCCGACCGGCTACTCCGGCATGACCAAAGTGCTTGTCGGCGCCTACCGAGACCATGCTGAGCCGATGCAAATCGTCAGCGGGAGCGTCGGACGCGAAAGGGTCCACTACGAGGCCCCATCATCCGCGAACGTCCCTGTCGAAATGCAGAAGTTTTTGGACTGGTTCAACGCACCGACCGAGCACGACAATCTGGTCAAAGCAGCACTTGCTCACCTGTGGTTCGAGACGATTCATCCCTTTGAGGACGGGAACGGCCGCATCGGTCGGGTGCTCATCGACCTTGTGCTGGCGCGCGACAGCGGTGAAATCAGCCGCCTGATTCGCACCTCGCAGCGCTTGCTCGACAAGCGCCGCGACTATTACGAGCAGCTTGAGCGCGCCCAGCACGGCGAACTGGACGTGACCGAATGGGTTCTGTGGTTCGTGGAACAGGTGCGAGTGTCCTGCGACGAAGCGTCCGGTGTCGTGGACGCCACGCTCGCTAAAGCGATTTTCTGGATGAACCATCAGGACAAAGTACTCACGCCTCGGCAGCGCAAGGTCGTCAATCTTTTGCTCGATGCCGGTCCAAACGGCTTCGACGGGGGCATGAGCACCAAAAAGTACGAGAGCATCGGCGGCACCTCGCGAGCCACGGCATCGCGCGAACTCATCGAACTCGAGGAGATGGGGTTACTTTGCAAGGTCGGCGGCGGACGCTCGACGCGCTATTACCTGAACATTCCAGGGTGGGGGCCGGTGGACACGGCCGCGTAATCTCACTGCGCCAAAGCCGCCGCACCCGAAGCCGGCGATTCAATGATCGCAGGCGAGCTATCAGGCGAGGCAGCGGCGGCTTCATGCGCGTGCGTCGTCGCGGAGGCAGGCGCTGCCGAAGCCACCGGCGTCGCGGCCGCTGCAAGCGGCGCGGTCTGCTCCTTCGATGGCGCGGGCATGATGACGGGCGCCGCATTGCCGCCCGGCGTGGACGACATCGGCGCGACGACCAGCGCCGGCGCGGGAGCGGGCATCGGCAGCGGCGTCGCGTCGACGCTATTGCCGGGCACAGGCATGCTGCGCACCACGTTCGCCAGATAGTGGCTGATCAGATTGAAGAAGCCGTCGTAGAACTTGCCCGACTGGATCGTTTCGCTCGAAATCTTCACCATCGCGTCGCTGTTCTGGCGGATCGGCAGCGACAGCGAGCCGAGCACGCTCAGCCCGACGCTCGCCGACGTATCGCTCTTCTTGAGCGCGTAGCCGCTCTGCACCGCGTTCGCATAGACGATGCTGCTGTTGGTCGCGTCGTCGCCCGCCGTGCAGACGATGTGAAATTCGACGGTGAAGTGCGAGTCGCTGGCAGGCTGGAAGTTCTTGCTGGCGTCGACGGTATCGGGGCGCACCAGCGTCGTCATGTAGCCCTGGCTCAAGAGCGCGCGGCGCGCGCCTTCACAGGCTTCCGTGCTCGTCACCTGAAACGTGCGCGTGTAGGGGCTTGCGCCGCTGCTGACGAAGTCTTCCTGCAGCTTCGCCTTGGGCGGCGTCGAGCACGCGCCGAGCACGGCAAGCACGGGCAAGGTCAACGCGAGAGCAACACGGGAAGGGCGGCTGGACATGATGAAGAAGCGAACAACGGGCATCGGACGGCAAGCATTGTAGTGCGGTTTGAGGGCGAGCCGTTATTACATCGACTGACAGCCACACGTGCTGGGGCGGCGCGCGAAACGGGGCGCGGACGCTTGCCCATGCCGCGCAAGGCGCGCGCGCCGCTGCCGTATCTCTTACGAAGTATTTCAGGCGCGCGGCCTGCCTGCCGCCGCGCCGTGTCAGAGCACCCAGCTTTGCGCCGTGCGCGGCAGTTCGACCGTAAATACCGTGCCGACGATCTCATCCGATTTGCCCGTCACCTTGCCGCCATGCATGTGCACGATCTTGTGCACGATGTGCAGCCCGAGGCCGAGCCCTTCGCGCGACCGCTCGCCAGCGCTGGTCGTGCCGAAAGCCTCGAACAGATGCGGCAGCATCGCGGGCGGTATCGCGCCGCGATTGCTGATGGTCAACCGCAGCCGGTTCGGTTCGTCGGCGTTGAGGTCCACGGTGATTGGACTGTCGTGCTCGCCGTGATGCAACGCGTTGCTGATCAGATTCGAAATGGCCTGCCACAGCAGGTCGGTGTCCCACGTGCCCGTCGCATTGCCGCGCGACGTGAAGTCGATCTGGCCGGCGCGCTCGTGCGTGGCGAACTCTTCGATCACGCCGCGGCACAGCGCCGCGAGATCGCTCGCGCGCGGCTGCAATTGCATGCGGCCGCCTTGCAGGCGCGCGAGATTGAGCAGCTGATGCACCATCCGCGACATGCGCATCGTGCTGTTCCTGATGCGTCCCGCGACGGTCGCCGATTGCTCGTCGGAGGCATTGCGCACCAGAAATTCCGCCGACGCCAGCACCGTGCCGAGCGGTGTGCGCAGATCGTGGCCGAGCACGGCCATCAGCATTTCGTTCGCTTCGAGCAGTTGACGCGTGGTCAGCAACTGATCGGCAAGTTGCCGCTTGTGCTGCTCCAGCTGCACGAACACATCGACCTTCGATTGCAGGATGCGCGGGTCGAACGGCTTGTGCAGAAAATCGACGGCGCCCGCTTCGTAGCCGCGAAACGTGCGCGACGCGTCTTCCGCCGTGGCCGTCAGAAAGATGATCGGCACGTGCGACGTACGCGGGCTGCCGCGCATCAGCGAGGCCAGCTCGAAGCCGTTCATGCCGGGCATATTGACGTCGAGGATCGCGAGCGCGGCTTCATGCTTGAGCAGCAGGTCGAGCGCGGCCGTTCCGGAGTTCGCGACCAGCAGCTCGATGCCCGGACGCGCAAGCAGCGCCTCAAGCGCCGTGATGTTATGCGCGATATCGTCGACGATCAGAATGTTGACGGGTGAGTTCCTCATGTCATCGTTCTAGTGTGAGGCGGCAAACCGGCGAGCCGCCGGGCCATCAGGGTTGGAGAAAGCACTTCGTCGACGGCGCCAAGCGCGATGGCCGCGCGCGGCATCGTCGACGAGACGGCCGTTTGCGGGTCCTGCACCCACGCGAGGCCGCCCATCGCGCGGATCACTTCGAGGCCGTGCGCGCCGTCGTCGTTCGCGCCCGACAACAGGATGCCAAGCAGCCGCTCGCCGTACACGTGCGCGGCGGACTCGAACAGCACGTCGATGGACGGCCGCGAATAGCGCACCGTCGAATCGATCGACAAGGCGACCGTGCGGTCGTCGTCGACCAGCATGTGATAGCCGGGCGGCGCGAGATGCACGCGGCCGGGCAGGAGCGGCTCGCCCGCATCCGGCTCGACGACGGGCAGCGCGCAGCGATAGCCGAGCGTTTCGGCGAGACAGCTCGGTGAATGGGCGGGCAGGTGCGAGACGATCAGCACGGCGAGCCCGAACGACGCGGGTAGCGCGGGCAACAGCACGTTCAACGCGTCGATGCCGCCTGCCGACGCGCCGATCGCCACCGCCTCGAACGCACGCGTTTCCACCGGCGCGGCAGCGCCCGGCACGGACGGCGAAGAGGGACGGCGAGGTGTGTTCATACGCGTCGATCGATCGTTCGATATTGAAGGGCACGGGCAGTCTAACGCTTCTGATAGATGCGCTCGCGCTCGCGGAATTCGTCGAATGCATCGTACTGCGTCGAAAAACGCAGGCTTTCCTTGCTGCCCAGGCCGAGAAAGCCGCGCCGCACCAGCGTGTCCTTGAACAGCCCCAGCGCGCGGTCCTGCAGGCCGCGATCGAAATAGATCAGCACATTGCGGCACGACACGAGATGCGCTTCGAGAAACACTTCGTCGGTCGACAGGCTGTGATCCGCGAACACCACGCGCTCTTTCAGCGGGCCTGAAAAGCGCGCGCCGCTATACGCCGCATGATAGTAATCGGCGAGCGAGCGCTTGCCGCCCGCGGCCAGATAGTTGCGCGTGAAGCCCGCGATCCGGTCGAGCGCGTAAATGCCCGCTTCGGCGCGCGCGAGCGCGTCGGGATTGATATCGGTGGCGTAGAAGAGCGTGCGCTCGGTGAGCCCCGCTTCGTCGAACAGGATCTTCAACGACCACAGTTCTTCGCCCGTACTGCAGCCGGCCACCCACACCTTGATCGACGGATACGTTTGCAGCACGGGCAGCACATGGTTGCGCAGCGCGAGAAAGTACGCGGGGTCGCGGAACATCTCGCTGACCTGCACCGTCAGGTAGTGAAACAGCCGCACGAAGTCCGCCTCGTTGCGCATGATCTTGTCCTGCAGCTGCGACAGGGTACTGACGCCGAACTCTTCGAGCGCCTGCACGAGACGCCGCCGCAGCGACGACATCGAGTAATGTCGGAAGTCGTGCTGGTACTTCAGATAGATCGCTTCCAGCAGCAGCTTCAGCTCGATATCGAAATCGTGCATGCGTTGCGGCGAATCGTCGTACGAGATACGGCTCATGGCTGACGGTTCCTCGCGCCTAACGTTGCCGCAGCCACACGCGGCACAGCGAGATCAGCTTGTCGACGTCGATCGGCTTCGAGATGTAATCGTCGGCGCCCGCTTCGAGGCAGCGCATGCGGTCTTGCGCCATCGCCTTCGCCGTCAGCGCGACGATGGGCAGATGCGCGAAGCGCGGGTCGCGGCGGATGTGCGCGATCGCCGTCAGGCCATCCATCTCCGGCATCATGATGTCCATCAGCACGAGATCCACCTCGCGTCCGGTGTTCAGCGCTTCGAGCGCCTCGCGCCCGTTGCGCGCAATGTCGAGCTTTGCGCCGAGCGGCTCCAGCACATGCGACAGCGCGAAGATATTGCGCACGTCGTCTTCCGCGAGCAGGATGGTGCGCCCTTCGAACTGGTTGTCGCGCTGCCGCACGGTGCGCAGCATGCGCTGCTGCTCGGGCGCGAGCGACGACTCGACGCTATGCAGGAACAGCGTCACTTCATCGAGCAGACGTTCCGGCGACTTCGCGCCCTTGATGATGATCGATTTCGAGTAGCGGCGCAGCCGGTGCTCTTCGTCGCCCGACAGCATGCGGCCCGTGTAGACGATGACGGGCATCGCCTGATGCGTGACGTCGGCGGCAAGCTGTTCGAGCAGATCGTAACCAGTGCCGTCGGGCAGCGCGAGGTCGGTCACGACGCAATCGAACAACGTCGTGGACAGTTGCTCCAGCGCGCCCGCGAGCGTCGCGACGGCGACGATTTCCGTGGTGTCGCTTTGCAGCAGCGCGTGGATGCTCGCGCGCATCGCCGCATCGTCCTCGATCACCAGCACGCGCTTCATGCGCTGTTGCAGGCGCGACTCCAGCCGCCGGATCGCGGCTTCGAGCGTGGTGCGCGCGGTAGGCTTGATCGTGTAGCCGACGGCGCCCAGATGCAGCGCTTTCTCCGCGTGATCGGTGGCGGAAACGATATGAATCGGGATGTGTCGCGTGGCGGGATCGTTCTTCAGCCATTCGAGCACCGTCAGCCCAGAGCGGTCGGGCAGACCGACGTCGAGCAGCACGGCTGTCGGCTGCATGTCGCGCACGAGCGTGAGGCCCGTCGTCGCATCGGTGGCATGGACGAAATCGAATTCGAGTTCATGCGTGAGATCGCGCAGGATTTCGGCAAAGACGAGATCGTCTTCGATCGCGAGAATCAGGCGGTTCTCGTGGCGCCGGTTGTCGCGGTCATCGCCGATCGTCGGCTGCGCGTTGCCCGTCTGCAAAAGCGCGGGCCTGGCTACAGACACAGACGCAGACGCAGCGTTGGCCACGGGCGGCGGCGCGGGCTTGCTGCGCACTGGCAGCGTCAGCGGCTCGGTGACCTGCGTCGCGCGGGCCTGCGCATCGGCCGGGCCTTGCAACGGCAGCCATAGCGTGAACACGCTGCCCTTGCCGGGTTCGCTCGCGACGCTCACGCGGCCGCCCAGCAGCCGCGCGAATTCGCGCGAGATCGACAGGCCGAGGCCGCTGCCGCCATAGTGGCGGCTCGTCGAGCCGTCCGCCTGCTGGAAGGCTTCGAAGATCAGTTCGAGCTTGTCGGCGGCAATGCCGATGCCCGTGTCGCGCACGTCGAAGCGCAGCGTGTCCGCGTCGCCGGCGCCGACCGTCAGCGCGACTTCGCCGTGCTCGGTGAACTTCAGCGCATTCGACAACAGATTGCGCAGAATCTGCGTGACGCGCTGGCCGTCGGTGACGAAAGTCTCGGGCACGCCGGGCGCGCGCTCGACGGAGAACTGCAAATGCTTCGCCGCCGCCATCGGCTCGAACATTTCGCGCAGCGACTGCAGCATCGAGTCGACGGGCACGGTTTCGCTGTCGATCGAGATCTGCCCGGCTTCCACTTTCGACAGATCGAGAATGTCGTTGATCAGCACCAGCAGATCGCTGTTCGACGCGTGGATCGTTTCCGCGTAGCGCACCTGTTCTTCCGTCAGGTTGCCGGTGCGATTTTCCTGCAACAGGCGCGCGAGAATCAGTGAGCTGTTCAGCGGCGTGCGCAGTTCGTGCGACATGTTCGCAAGGAACTCGGACTTGTAGCGGCTCGACTGCTCCAGCCGCGCGGCGTTCGCGGCGAGTTCGTCCTGCGCTTCGAGCAGATCGGACTTCTGGCGCTCCAGGCGCTTCGCGTAGTCTTCAAGCTGCACATTGGTCTGCTCGAGTTCCGCCTGCTGCGCTTCGAGCCGCGATTGCGATTCGACGAGCGCGCGGCCGCGTTCTTCGAGCCCTTCGTTCGACACGCGCAATTCTTCCTGCTGCACCTGAAGTTCTTCATTCAGCTGCTGCGTTTCGGCGAGCGCATCCTGCAGGCGCTCGCGATACAGCGCGGCTTCGATGGAGTCGCCCATGCTGTTGGCGATCAGTTGCAGGAACTCGTGGTCGCGCGGCGCGATGTTGCGCATGAAGCCGAGTTCGACGACGCCGTTCACGATGCCGTCGTTTTCGATCGGCAGCACGACGAGATTGCGCGGCGGGCTCATGCCCGTGCCCGAGACGACTTTCACGTAATCGTCGGGAACGTCGTGCAAGACGAGCGTACGGCGCGAC
This sequence comes from Paraburkholderia largidicola, assembly GCF_013426895.1. Classification (NCBI taxonomy): domain Bacteria; kingdom Pseudomonadati; phylum Pseudomonadota; class Betaproteobacteria; order Burkholderiales; family Burkholderiaceae; genus Paraburkholderia; species Paraburkholderia largidicola. The sequence goes on from NZ_AP023175.1 coordinate 1,860,754, forward strand.
ACGGCAGCCTGGCCGATCAGGCTTTCGGCTTCGCGGAACGTGCGCGTCGCCTGTTCGCTTTCCTGGCTGAAGCCGTAGGTGGCGATGCGTTTGAGGCTGCTGGTCGCGCGGTCGCGCACGTACATGGCCGCGACCGAGACGTCGAGATACTCGGCGAGGAAATCGAGTATCGCGCGGCCGACGAGAGGCGAACTCGACTGGCCGACGATCTTCTCCGCGAGCAGGCGCTGCCCGGAGCGCAGCCATACCTGCTGCTGCAAGACTTCCGTGTGCTCGGCCTGGCGCGCGAGCACGCCGTCGTACGACTCGGAGAGATTCACCAGATCGCGCCGCCCGCGATACGCGATGAAGCCGCTGATCGACAGGCTGAACAGCAGGAAGACGCCCACCAGAACGGATGTGACGCTGCGTGCGTCGCTGGAGCGCTGTTGACGCAGTGCTTCTTCGACAGAAAGAAACTGCCCGAAAAGCCGCCGCGTTTCGTCGAACTCGATTTTGCCGCGACCGCTCTTCACCTGATCGGTGTAGTCGAGGTTACGCCGGCGCAGATCGATCATCTCCTGCGCGAACTGGTCCCAGCGCAGCTGCACGCCGCGAATGCGCTTGAGCTGTTCGACCTGGGAAGGATTGTCGGAGACCAGTTGCATCAGCGTGTTGATCTCGGTTTCGAAGCGCGGCTGGCCCAGCTGATACGGCGCGAGGAAAGTTTCGTCGCCCGTAATCAGGAAGCCGCGCAATGCGGACTCGCGGTCGACGGCGAGCCGCAGCATTTCATTGGCGTTGCCGATCACGCGCTCCGAATGCTCGACCCAGCTCATCGTATTGACGAGATAGGCGATCAGCGCGACGAACAGCGCCATCGTGACGACGCCGAGCGCGAGCGGTAGCGCGATATTGCGGCGAATGATGCGGCGAAAACTGATCTGATCGACAGCGGCGATGGCGGTCATTTTTTCTGCGCGGCCGCTCGGCTCGTGTGATGGATTCGGCATTTTTGACTGGAAAAAGCGTTGGCGTCTTTAGTTGTAGCCGGAATGTGCGACTGCACGGCTATGCCCCCGTCGCAGCGATGCAATTCGTTGTGTGGACAAGCGCTGGAAAGTATCACATAGCGTCGGGCGTTCGTGGAATACGACGCACAAACGGCGATGGCCGAACAGAAAGTGACGCTTAGGGAGGACTGGCGGGAAGGGTCATACAGCGACTATCGACACTGCGAAAAGCGGTACGGCCGTACGCAGACAACGCCGCGTGCGGCCGACTCGATCACACGATGATTACTGGCTCGCGCCCGCGCCAATACCTGCCTTTTTCTGCGCGTCTTGCAAGTCTTGCGGGTAGTTCGGGTCGTTCGAGCGGCCAGGCTGGTAGCCCGCATCTTCGAGCTTCTTCAACTCGGCGTTCTTCTTCGCACGCGCTTCCTTGCGGGCCTGCTTTTTCTGCTGCTTGGTCGGCTTCGCGGCGGAGGCGGCGACGCCCGCCGCGTCCGTGCCCGCGTCGTTTTGCGCAAATGCCGGCGCAGCCGCGCCGATGCCCAACGAGGCCGAGGCGAGGAGGACGATCAGTTTTCTGGCGATGTGCATATCTTTTCTCCTGTCGTAATGGCTTTACGATCGATTCCGCTTGCGCGGCCTGATTCGGATGAACCCGGTGATGAACCCGTTCGCATAACCTGGGCCGATGCAGCCAGGCGCCGGGTGAATCCAATGTACTCGACACGCACGTATCGCGCCTGGCAGGGTTGTAGAATCCGGCGGCATGCTCTGCCGTTGCGCAGACCGAACCGAACAGATAAGGAGACCGGGATGTCCGTTGCTGCCACCGTCTATCGCGGCGATGTTGTCGAGAACACGCATATCGCGCATGTGGCCGTCGTCGATACAGAGGGCGCGCTGCTGTATTCGTGCGGCGACCCGTCGCGCGTCACGCTGGTCAGGTCGGCAGCGAAGCCGGCTCAGGCGCTCGCCGTCGTCGAGTCGGGCGCGCTCGAGCGCTTTGGTTTCGACGACGCGGACCTCGCGCTGATGTGCGGCTCGCACAGTAGCGAAGACCGGCACATCGAACGCGCGCGCCGCATGCTCGAAAAATCGCAGGCGACGGAAGCCGATTTGCGTTGCGGCGGCCATGCGCCTATTTCCGATGCCGTCTACCGCGAATGGATCAAACGCGACTTCGTTCCGGGCGCCGTGTGCAGCAACTGTTCGGGCAAGCACGCGGGCATGCTGGCGGGCGCGCGGGCAATCGGCGCGGCGCTTGCCGACTACCATCTGCCGGAGCATCCGTTGCAGCGGCTCGTGAAGCGCACGGTCGCCGACGTCTGCGATCTGCCCGCCGACAGCGTGCAATGGGCTGTAGACGGCTGCAATCTGCCGACGCCCGCGTTCCCGCTCGACCGTCTCGCGCGTCTTTACATGAAGCTCGCGCGGGCCGCCGACGGGCATGTATCGACGGATTTGAAAAGAGACGCGGCGCTTGCGCAAATCTATCGCGCGATGACGACGCACCCGGAAATGGTCGCCGGCGAAGGGCGCTTCTGCACCGCGCTGATGGGCGCATTCGAACGCGCGCTGGTCGGCAAGGTGGGCGCGGACGCGAGCTATGCGATCGGAGTGCGCGCGTCGGCGCAGACGGCAAAGCTGGGGGCGAAGGGCGCCCTCGGCATCGCAGTGAAAGTGGAGGACGGCAACTCGACCATCCTCTATGCGATCGTCGTCGACCTGCTCGCGAAGCTTGGCATCGGCGAAGAAGCCGCGTATCGCGCGCTCGATGGTTTCCGTTTGCGCGCCATGCGCAACACGGTCGGTCTCGAAACGGGCCGGGTCGAAGTGGCCGTGCCGCTCGTCAAAGCGGGCTGAACACGATCAGCACGTTGACAAGCGCGCCTAGCTCGACGACTGGCTGCCGCTGCCGCTGTCGTTGTCAGGCGGGTCGAACATCGCCTGGCATTTCGGCGACAGCTTGTCGTAGTGCTGCTTCATGCACGCTTCGATCTTCTCCTTGTTGGGAATATGGATCGCGCAGAACTTGATCGCGTCGTGCTTGCAGGCCTTGGTCTGCTCGTCGCGCGTAGCGGCCGTTCCGACGTTCGCCGCCGCCACGCATGCGACCAGCAGAAGTAGCGGTTTGAGCTTCATTGCCGTGGGTCCATGTCGAGTTGAATGCACGGGTTGTCTGGACTGTCTTTGAGTAAAGCAGCCCGTCCACAAACGATCAAGCAAAAAACGAACCCAACGCGGCGCAGCGCACGCATGGCGATATCAGGCAAGCGCGATAATGACTGCGTGTGGCGCTTCGCCAAAGGGGAAGGCGGTGCGTGCGCCCCATGCTATGCTTTGCAGAGCCCACAACGGGAACGGTACAGCTATCCGCATTCGCACGGCCACAACAAATACATCATGGACTACCGGCATCTTCAGAAACGCAAAAGCCTGCATGCGCGGATCGTGCAGGAACTCGGCATCGAGATCGTAAGCGGCAGGCTGGCGCCAGGCGAACGCCTGCCCGCCGAGGCGACGCTGTGCGAAAAATACGGTGTCAGCCGTCCCGTGCTACGCGAAGCGACGCGCGTGCTGGTCGCCAAAGGGCTGGTCGTTTCGAAGCCGCGCGTGGGCAGCGTCGTGCGGCCGCGCGAAGAGTGGCACATGCTGGACCCTGACGTGCTCTACTGGACGCTCAACAGCATTCCCGAAGGTGAGTTCTTTCTGTCGCTGATGACGGTGCGCCGCATCATAGAACCCGCTGCGGCCGCGCTCGCGGCGACGGCGGCAACGGATGAAGACCTGGTGCGCATCGGCTCCGCGTATGACCGCATGGAGCATGCGCAAAGCGCCGGCGATCTGCTCGAGCCGGACCTCGAGTTTCACCGCGCGATCATGGCTGCGACGCACAACGACATGCTCGCGTATATCGGCAACATGATGTCGCTGGCGCTGTCGGAGTCGATCAAGCTGACCAGCCGCCATCCCGACACGCATGCGCTATCGCTGCCGCGCCATAAGGCGATCCTCACCGCGATCCAGAATCGCGATGCCTTGGCCGCGCGTCAGGCGAGCCTCGTGCAGCTCGAAAACGCCCGCGCCGACGCCGATAAGATTCTCGGCGTCGGAGCGCATACCCTGAGCTGATTCGCTACGCTACGTAGCGCGGCGCGTTCAGTGCGAATGCGCCGGCACTTCCGCGCCGCGACAACCCACCAGAAAGTCGAAATCGCAGCCCTGATCGGCCTGCAGCACATGGTCGATATAGAGGTTGCGATAGCCGCTCGCATCGGCGGGATTGCGCTGTTGCGACTCTTTCCATTCCGCGAGACGCGTGGTCATTTCCTTGTCGTCGATATCGACATGCAGGCGGCCCGCGTCGCAATCCAGCTCGATCCAGTCGCCGTCGCGCACCACCGCGAGCGGGCCGCCCGCGCGCGCTTCGGGCGCCACGTGCAGGACCACCGTGCCATACGCCGTGCCGCTCATGCGCGCATCCGACACGCGCACCATGTCCGTCACGCCCTGCGCGAGCAGCTTCGGCGGCAGACCCATGTTGCCGACTTCGGCCATGCCCGGATAACCCTTCGGCCCGCAGTTCTTCATCACGAGCACCGAGTCCGCCGTCACGTCGAGTTCGGGGTCGGCGATGCGCTTCTTGTAGTCGTCGAAGTTCTCGAACACCACGGCGCGGCCGCGATGCTTCAACAGCGCAGGCGTGGCCGCCGACGGCTTGAGCACCGCGCCATTGGGCGCGAGATTGCCGCGCAGCACGCACAGGCCGCCGTCTTCGCGCAGCGGCTTCTCCAGCGGCCGGATCACTTCGTCGTTATAGATCGGTGCGTCGATACTGTTTTCCCACAGCGTCTTGCCGTTCGCAGTGAGCGCGTCGGGATGCGGCAGCAGACCGGCTTCGCCGAGCCTGCGCAATACAGCGGGCAAGCCGCCCGCGTAGTAAAACTCTTCCATCAGGAAGCGGCCTGAAGGCTGGAGATCGACGAGCGTCGGCGTGCCGCGTCCAATACGCGTCCAGTCGTCCAGTTCGAGCTGCACGCCGATACGTCCGGCAATCGCCTTCAGATGGATCGCCGCGTTGGTCGATCCGCCAATTGCCGCATTCGCACGGATTGCGTTTTCGAACGCTTCGCGCGTGAGCAGCTTCGACAGCCGCACGTCCTGCAGCGCCATCTCGACGATGCGCATGCCCGACAGATGCGCGAGCACATAGCGGCGCGAATCGACGGCGGGAATCGCCGCGTTGTGCGGCAGCGTGACGCCGAGCGCTTCGGCCATGCAAGCCATCGTCGACGCCGTGCCCATCGTGTTGCAGGTGCCCGCCGAGCGCGACATGCCCGCTTCCGCCGACATGAACTCGTGAATCGAGATCTTGCCCGCCTTCACCTGTTCGCTCAGCTGCCACACGACCGTGCCCGAGCCGATGTCGCGACCTTCGTGCTTGCCATTGAGCATCGGCCCGCCGCTCACGACGATCGCGGGCACATCGCAACTGGCCGCGCCCATCAGCAGTGCGGGCGTGGTCTTGTCGCAACCGGCGAGCAGCACGACGGCATCGATCGGATTGCCGCGAATCGATTCCTCGACATCCATGCTCGCGAGATTGCGCGTGAACATGGCCGTGGGCCGCAGGTTCGACTCGCCGTTCGAGAACACCGGAAACTCGACGGGAAATCCGCCCGCTTCATAGACGCCGCGCTTCACGTGCTCGGCGAGCTTGCGAAAGTGTGCATTGCACGGTGTCAGCTCGGACCACGTATTGCAGATGCCGATGATCGGCTTGCCGGCGAATTCGTGGTCGGGGATGCCCTGGTTCTTCATCCAGCTGCGGTACATGAAACCGTTCTTGTCGGCGGTGCCGAACCAGGCGGCGGAGCGCAGTTTGCGGGGTTGGTCGGTCATGGTGTCTCGTTCAATTTTGTTCAAATATAGTAAGACTATATGCGTGGCTTCCGCCGATGTCCATTAGGGCTTACAAGCAAACTTTTGAAAAGTCCATTGTCAGCGGAATGTCTTAAATAGCGGGTACGTTGTGCGCTGTAATACGGGTTGCACGTTGCTAGAGTCGATAAATAGAATGACTTTTGGGTGTTGTGCATGGGGGAAAACACCAATCACACCGTGTCGACTCCACGCATATAGTTTGGCTAATTCGTCGGCGGCACGGTGAACAGGCGAGTCGGCAGCGTGAAGAAAATGAGGAGTCTCAAATAGTGGCAAGGTCGGGCAAACGCTTCGTCGAATCCCACGTTGTGCGACTCGCTCTGCAAGTCGGCGCGATGTCGAATGCCGCTCGCGTCGATTCATGCGGATGCGCACGCGCGGCACATGCGCTTGCGTTACGCTGGGGCCGCTAACAATCCGTTAGTCCCTCGAAGCTCACTATATGAACAACAGACTTTCCATTGGCATCGTCGGCGTCGGCAAGATTGCGCGCGACCAGCATCTTCCCGCTATCGCCGCGCTCGACGGCTTCGAGCTTGTCGCGTGCGCGAGTCGCAATGCGCAGGTCGACGGCGTGCGCAACTACAAGACCATCGAAGAGATGCTGGCCAACGAGCCGCAACTCGATGCGGTGTCGCTCTGCGCGACGCCGCAAGTGCGCTTCGATCAGGCGCGCGTTGCACTCGAAGCCGGCAAGCACGTGATGCTCGAAAAGCCGCCCGGCGCGAGCGTGCACGAAGTGGACGTATTGCGCGCGATGGCGCGCAACGCGGGCCGCACGCTGTTTGCGACATGGCATTCGCGTTACGCGCCCGCTGTCGAAACGGCCCGTGAATGGCTTGCGTCGCGCACGCTGCAGGAAGTGCAGGTGCGCTGGAAGGAAGACGTGCGCCGCTGGCATCCGGGTCAGGCGTGGATCTGGACGCCGGGTGGACTCGGCGTGTTCGATCCGGGCATCAATGCGCTGTCGATCATCACGCACATGCTGCCGCGCGAAGTCATTCTGCGCGAAGCAACGCTTTCGGTTCCCGCCAACGTGCAGACGCCGATCGCCGCCGACCTCGACTTCATCGACGAAGCGGGCGTGCCCGTGCGTGCGGAGTTCGACTGGCGTCATGGTCCCGTCGAGCAATGGGAAATCGAAGTGAAGACCACGGACGGCGTGCTGCATCTGAGCGAAGGCGGCAAGAAGCTCGCGATTGCGGGCAAGCCGGTCGAGATCGGACCCGAGCGCGAATATCCGTCGCTGTATGAGCGGTTCCACTGGCTGATCACGCATGGCGAGCACGACGTGGATGTGCGCCCGCTGCGGCTGGTGGCCGATGCATTCCTGCTTGGCCGTCGTCACGAGGTCGAGCCGTTTCACGACTAGCGCCTGAGAGATGCGCGGGCCTGGTCGTCCCGTTAGACCTGTTAAGCGCTGATTCGAACAACCACAAGCAACGACCTGATCCAAGGAGACAAGCATGACCCGTAAGCTTAGACGCCTCACTTTGTCCGCGATGGCCGCCGCGCTGCTGGCCGCGCCGTTCGCCGTGCAGATGACCGCACACGCGGATACGCCGCTGAAAATCGGCGTGCTCGTGAAGATGCCCGAACAGGCATGGTTCATCAACGAGCAGAAAGCGGCGGCGGCTTTGGGCCAGAAGGAAGGCTTCTCGGTTGTGAACATCGGCGCGCCCGACGGCGAGAAAGTGCTCGCCGCGATCGACAACCTCGGCGCACAAGGCGCACAGGGCTTCGTGATCTGCCCGCCCGACGTGCGTCTCGGACCGGCGATTCAGGCGCGCGCAAAGCGCTACAACATGAAGTTCGTGACCGTCGACGATCAACTGGTCGACTCGACGGGCAAGCCGCTCGCGAACGTGCCGCATCTGGGCATGTCGGCGTTCAAGATCGGCAATCAGGTTGGCACGGCGATCACCGACGAAATGAAGAAGCGCGGCTGGAAGCCGGAAGAAGTGGGCGCGATCCGCATCACCGACTACGAACTGCCGACGGCCAAGCTGCGCACCGACGGCGCAACGGAATCGCTGCTCGCCAACGGCTTCAAGAAGGACAACATCTTCGACGCGCCGCAAAAGACCACCGACGACGAAGGCGGCTTCAACGCAGCGTCGCCCGTGCTGTCGAAGCATCCGAACATCAAGAAGTGGGTGATCTTCGCGCTGAATGAAGAGAGCGTGCTGGGCGGCGTGCGTGCCACCGAGCAACTGCACATTCCCGGCGCGGACGTGATCGGCGTGGGCATCAACGGCGCGGGCGAAGCGTTCGCCGAGTTCCAGAAGAAGGAACCGACGGGCTTCTACGGCACGATCGCCGTCAGCTCGACGAACCACGGCAAGCAGAGCACGCAGAACCTCGTCGACTGGATCAAGTCGGGCAAGCAGCCGCCTGCCGATACGCAGACCACGGGCAAGCTGATGACGCGCGAAAACTGGAAGGACGTGCGGACGGAACTCGGAATCTGATGCGGTAGAACGGATGCAAAACACGATGAACGCGAATGACGCCAGCAGCGCGACCTATGTCGCTCCTTCGGAACAGCCGTTGACGGCGTCCGCCACGCATCTCGAACTCGACGGCATCACCGTCGCGTTTCCGGGCGTGGTGGCGCTCGACAACGTCTCGTTCGACGTGCGCGGCGGCGAAGTGCACGGCCTGATGGGCGAGAACGGCGCGGGCAAGTCGACGCTGCTGAAGGTGTTGTCGGGCGTGAACCAGACGCAGGCGGGCGCATTGCGCCTCGCCGGTGTCGAACACAAGTTCACGACGACCAAAGCCGCGATCGAGGCGGGCATCGCGATCATCTATCAGGAACTGCATCTCGTGCCCGAGCTGACGGTCGCTGAGAACCTGATGCTCGGGCAGTTGCCGAACCGCTTCGGCGTGCTCGACGAGAAAGCGCTCGTCAAACGCGCGATGACCGAGCTGGAGCGGCTAGGCGAATCGATCGATCCGAACACGCAGGTGAAGAGCCTGTCGATCGGTCAGCGGCAGATGATCGAAATCGGCAAGGCGCTGATGCGCGACGCGCGCGTGATCGCCTTCGACGAACCGACCAGTTCGCTGTCCGCGCGAGAAACGGAACGGCTCTTCAAGATCATCAATGCGCTGCGCGCTCAAGGGCGCGCGGTGATTTACGTCACGCACCGGATGGACGAGGTCTACGAACTGTGCGACCGCGTCACGGTGTTCCGCGACGGCCGCCGGATCGAAACGTTCGATTCCGTTGCGGATCTGGATCGCGACCGGCTCATCAGCTGCATGGTGGGCCGTTCGATCCGCGATGTGTATGGATATCGTCCGCGTACGCCGGGCGAGGTACAGCTTGAAGCGAAGCAGTTGATGGGGCCGGGGCTTTCCGCTCCGGTCTCCTTCACTGCGCGCAAGGGCGAGATTGTCGGCTTCTTCGGGCTGGTGGGCGCGGGGCGCTCGGAGTTGATGAAGCTGCTCTATGGCGCGACGCGGCCAGCAAGCGGCCATGTCGAACTGAACGGCAAGCGTGTTGCTTTTGCGACGCCGCGCGATGCGGTGCGCGCAGGCATCGCGCTGTGTCCGGAAGACCGCAAGCAGGAAGGCATCGTCGCGATTGCTTCCGTGGCCGACAACCTGAACATCAGCGCGCGCCGGCACTTCAGCCCATTGAGTTTTCTGCTGAACGGCAAGCGCGAACGCGATCTGACGCGCGAATACATCGACAAGCTGTCGATCAAGACACGCAATACGGAAACCGTGATCGGCACGTTGTCGGGCGGCAACCAGCAGAAGGTGATTTTGTCGCGCTGGCTGGCCGAGCGCATCGACGTGTTTCTGCTCGACGAACCAACGCGCGGCATCGACGTCGGCGCGCGCGCGGAAATCTACGACCTGCTGTACGACCTCGCGGAAGCGGGGCGCACGGTGATCGTCGTTTCGAGCGATCTGGCGGAAGTGATCGGCATTGCGGACCGCGTGCTGGTGATGAAGGAAGGGCGCATCGTCGGCGATCTGCCGAAAGCGCAGGCCACGCCCGATCAACTGATCAAACTTGCTTTGCCGCAGTGACGCATTCAGCGACTCAGCACGCGCAACAACGCACCACGTAGACCACGGAACTGGAAGACCATGCAAACACCGAGCACACGTCCGGCGACCGAGCCGGCAGCCAATCACGCCGCATCGCCCGGCGCGGCCGCGCACGCGGCGCGCACGTGGGACCTGATCAACAAGTCGGGCATCGTGATGGTGTTCGTCATTCTGTTCGCGGTGCTGTCGTTCGCGGTGCCCGACTTTCTGACGACCCGCAACATGCAGGGCCTGTTGCTCTCGGTCACGCTGATCGGTTCGATCTCCGTGACGATGATGTTCGTGCTGGCACTTGGCGAAGTGGATTTGTCGGTGGCGTCGATCGTCGCGTTTTCGGGTGTCGTAGCGTCGACGCTGATTACGGCAACGCACAGCGTGACGCTCGGCGTTGCCGCGGGCGTGCTGGCGGGCGGCGCGGTCGGGATGGTGAACGGCGTGCTGATTGCGCGCTACAAGATCAATTCGCTGATCGTCACGCTCGCGATGATGGAAGTGGTGCGCGGCCTCGCGTTCATTACGTCGAACGGCGATGCGGTGATGATCTCGGAAGAGAGCTTCTTCGATCTTGGCGGCGGTTCGTTCCTCGGTATTTCGTTTCCGATCTGGAGCAACATCGTCGGCTTCGTGCTGTTCGGATTTTTGCTGCGCAAGACGGTGTTCGGCAAGAATGTGCTGGCTGTCGGCGGCAATAGCGAGGCGGCGTTGCTGGCCGGTCTGCCGGTTACGCGCATCAAGATCACGGTGTTCGTGCTGCAAGGGCTGGTGACGGGTTTCGCAGGCGTGATGCTCGCGTCGCGGATGAGTCTCGGCGATCCGAAGACGTCGGTTGGGTTGGAACTCGGCGTGATTTCGGCTTGCGTGCTGGGCGGCGTGTCGCTGACAGGTGGTGTCGCGACGATTTCGGGTGTGCTGGTTGGCGTGCTGATTATGGGCTCGGTGCAGGACGCGATGAGCCTGCTCAATGTTCCGACGTTTTATCAGTATCTGATTCGCGGTGGGATTCTGCTGCTCGCGGTGCTGTTCGATCAGTTCCGGCGGAGCAAGCGGCGGGTTTGAAACACGTGATTTTGTTCACCGTACCTTCTCTTCAATAGAGTCAACCGCCGACTCGATCATCTTTCCGTCCCCCTTCAGCGGGTCGCGTTGCGCTTTCATTCGAAACCATAGCGCAGCGCGACCCGTTCGTCCTCGTTCGAGGCGCCTGTTTTGAATGCGCGACGCCCGCGTAATTCATTCTGCGGCGTCGAGAAGTCTGTCGGCCATATTCATCCCCCAGTCGATCGCCCGTACGGTATTCCTGAGTTGTTTGCCGTCAATGTCGCGCTATAAGCGCGCTATCTGACAGACAAATGCTATTTGAATCGGATAGCTAATTATTGGGACTGTTCTGATATGCATCAAGGTCAAGCCTGAGGCAGAGTCTTTCGCGCCGCGTTGAAGTGAAGTTAAGTTGTGCTCCCGCGTAGATACACAAGGCGGTAGACATCAAAACGCATAAGAAAGGAATCTGCCGCATGCAAGACTTAACATGTCGACACGCTAGTCTGCGCTCCGCTCGGCCGGGAGTCCGCCCCGCATGCTGAACTTTCTGACTGCCCGCACGCTGAGCGTCAGCGGCCCTGCGCTGCCGCAGTTTCCCGACGGTTCACCCGTCCTTCAACTGGCAGCACTTCGCGGCGAAGAGAAGCTCTCCTCCCTCTACGGTTACGATCTCTTTCTTACGACGCCGCTGGACATGCCGGAAGAGGAAGCCGCGTCGGTCGACCTGAAAGCATTGATCGGCACTGAACTGACGGTGACTATCCAGCTCGACGGCATGGGTGAGTTCGTGGCGGGCGCTACGGGGCTGACAGGTTCCGCGAACATCGGCGCGGGTACGCGTGAGATCAGCGGCATCGTGATGGAAGCGGGGTTCGTGGAGCAGTTGAACCGGCAGTCGCGTTACCGCGTGCTGCTGCAGCCGTGGATCGCGCTGATGGATTTGCGCTTGGACTATCGAATTTTTCAGCGCAAGACCGTGGTGGAAATCCTCGAAGCGGTGTTTGGCAACTATCTCTACTCGTACGACTTGCGCCTGAGCGGCACGTATCCGGTGCTCGACTTTCAGGTCCAGTATGGCGAAACGGATTTTCATTTCGTTCAACGCCTGATGGCCGAGCACGGCATCTATTGGTTTGTCGAGCACTCGAATACATTCCACCGGATGGTGCTGGTGGATCATCTGGGTGCGCATAAAACGGTTGAGAGTGCCGCCTACCAGACGCTGTGGTATTACCCGCCTGGTCACAAGATCGACCGTGAATACATCGGCCGGTTCAACACCTCTGACCGCCTGCAGACGGGCATCTGGACCACGAACGACTTCGACTTCAAGAAGCCAAAGGCGCAACTGCAGGCGCAGAACGAGCTGGCTCAGGACACCGCGCACAACCAGCTCGAACGCTATGAATGGCCGGGTGATTACACCGATCGCGAACACGGCGAGCAGTTCGCGCGGGTGCGCATGGAGGAACTGTACGCGCAGGGCGAGGTGGCCTCGGGCGGCGGCAATGTGCGCAGTATCGTGTGCGGCACGACCTTCACTCTTGCTGGCCATCCGCAGGCGGGTGCCAACCGCGAATACCTGGTGTTACGCGCGACGCTCGAGGCCGAGGAAGTCGCCGAGGTGACGGGCAGCGGCGCGCAATACCGCATCAGGACGGAGTTCGCCGTGCAGCCGGCAACGACCGTCTTCCGTCCATCGCGCGAGCATTATCCGAAGCCGCGCACCACCGGTCCGCAAACGGCGATCGTGACGGGCGCGCCCGGCAGCGAAATCTGGACCGATCAGTACGGGCGCGTGAAGCTCGCCTTCCACTGGGATCGCCACGGCCCGAAGGACCACAACTCGTCATGCTGGGTGCGCGTGTCGTATCCGTGGGCGGGCAGCAACTTCGGCGGCATCCATATTCCACGCGTGGGCACGGAAGTGATCGTGGACTTTGTCAACGGCGACCCGGATCTGCCCATCGTGACCGGACGCGTCTATAACGCGATGACGATGCCGCCGTGGGATCTGCCCGGCAACGCGACGCAAAGTGGCATCCTCACGCGCTCGTCGAAGGATGGCGGCTACGGGAACGCCAACGCGATCCGCTTCGAGGACAAGAAGGGCGCGGAAGAGTTGTGGCTGCAGGCCGAGAAAGACATGCGCACTGAGGTCGAGAATGACGAGTCGCACGCGGTCCGGCACGACCGGATAAAGACTGTTGAGAACGACGAAAACACAACGATTGGTCACGACCGTTCAGAGACGGTCGGCAACAACGAGCAGGTGAAGATTGGTCATGACCGGCATCACCGTATCGACCACGACGCGTTTCTGGAGATTGGCCGGAATCATACCCTGCACATCGCCAAGGACCGTATCGAGGAGATCGGCAATCATCGCAAGGATCGTATTACCGCAAACCATCTGGTCGATATCAAGGGGCATGCGGAGCATACCGTGCAAGGCCATTATCAGCTGCAGGCCGGGCAGGCCCTCGATCTGAGCAGCAAGGTACTTACGTTGATGGCAGGCGACGTGGCGAAGATCCAGGGGCCGGCAGGAACGATCACGCTCGACGGCAATGGCATCACCTTGGAGGCGGTCAGGATCGTCCTGAAGGGACCCGTGCAGTCGACAACCGGATGGGTAAAGAACGCACTTGAAATGCGCTCCGACGTGCGTGACGGGTCGACTTTCGATCCCGAGACCTTTCCGTTTTCCGGTTGAGCAATCCGCCAGTCCAGCACTTCACGACGCTGAGTTGAACAACATAGAACAATGATTGTTACTTTTCCTTTTGAAGACGATCCTTACTACAGCCCTCCGCCTTCTGTCAGCTATGCAGCGTCGAACGGGGCGGCACTGACCACGCCCGCGCTCGTCAAGAAGTATCTGGATCAGGCACGAGGGTTGTCCGGCGGCGTATTTCCTGTCGGGATAAACCGCTTCTGGCATGGCGGTGTACATCTCAAGTCGACGAAGCCTGTGCGGGCGGTTGCCGCGGGCGTGATCGTCGCCTATCGGCTGGACAGTGACTACACCCACAGTTCGTTAGACATGAAGGTCAAAGAGAATGCAAAGCCTGCGCCGAGGCGGTCGGCCTATCGGCAGATCAGTGGCAGCTTTGTACTGATCCGTCACGAGCTTGAAAAGAATAACGGCGCCAATCCGACAAACCGCTATACCGGCGCGCACTTTTATTCGCTATACGCGAATCTGATGCCCTTATCGTCAATGAAGGACAAGAGACTTTTGCCGCCTTTTCTCGCAACGGGCGAGAGCTTTTTGCCAGTGAGTGCCTTGCGAGGCGACCTGGTTACGATTCTGGCTCTCAACAATGATCCACACCGGATGTCGAGAATACGTGTTACGGACGTCAACACGGGCGGTACGGTCGAGGGCTGGATCGAACATCTTTACCTGGACCTTGATCCTGCCGTGCCGCTTGCTGTTTCAGCAAAAGTACGGCTTGGCTATCCGATCGGTGCGCTGTACGGGAACCATCCGACGGAGAAAATGTGGCGCACGCTCGATGCGGTGAAGACAGTTAGCCATCCTGTGCGTGCAGGCGAGGTCATCGGTTATGCGGGCATGACCGATGGCCAGCTCGGGGTGATCGCCGACAGCTTCCACCTCGAGATATTTACTGCCGACAACGCGTTGGTTAAGCCGATGAAGGCGCTTGAGCCGCTTAACATAGTCAACCCCAGCCTGGCGCATCAGGACTACGCGGATGGTGGTAAGAGCGATGGCGCGGGGAAGGTGTGGTTGACGAGGATTGCGCAGCTCATGAAGCGTCCGCCCTTCGGAGTCTCAGCATTGACGAGCAGTGACGTTATAGGAGTTTCTGCCGGATCGTGTTTTGCATCAGCGATTCCTTGCAGGGTAGATGGAAAACCCGGAACTAGCGCGTTAGAGCTTCGTTGTTTCAAACTATTCGATTTATCTGGGGTCGCTTGGTATGCCTATTCGTCCCAAGCTCTTGCAGCCGCTGACGGCCGAAGTTTCGCCAACGATGCATGGATCTCGCTGACTACCGATAGCGACTGGATGAGTAGTGGCTGGCTGGCATACGACGACAGGGATCTGAACACAACCGATGATGCCTTCGTCGAGGACGACGACGCGGTGATGCAGCAGATACTCGGTGCGGCTTGCAAGCTGCCAGCAGCGTTAAACCTGAACGATCTGCATAGTGCGGGCGTAGATGCAATCCTACGCCGTACGGCAGTGCGTTTTCACACCGAGTGGGATAAGGACCACAACGCGACGCGCTACCAGAAGCTGAAAACTGGCGCGCATCCGCCACTTCCACAATTGACCGATGAGCAGTTTAACGCGTTCCTTGATGACGTAGGACGCCAGCAGTTCTGGACCGAAGCTCAGGTAAAGAAGGATGGTGTGACCAGTCCATCCCTGACTCCGCGGGCGCAACCGATGGATGCGAAGAACTGGCACTTTCATCCGCTCGGCTTCCTTGCGCAGATGCGCGAATGCTTGACGACGGATGTGCATCTCTCAGAAGAAGCATTCGAACAGGAAATCCTGCGAAGCTGGAATACGGGCCTGAAGCTGATCGAAAAGCGCCTGGCGCAGCTTGAGCCCTGGAAGGAAGCCACGGCTACCTTGCCGTCTCCCCCGGCGCCAACGCCCGTAGTCGCCCGTGAGTATGCGACAACGCACGACATTCACAATATCGGTCACGTAACGTTCTGGGAAAACTTCATCTACTGGTTCGGCGTGGATCCCAACGCAATTGCCGCGCCCGAAACGCTTCACGGGACGCTCGCAGCCGCGCCTGCCGGTCACCATGTCTATCTATATATGAAAGGCATGAGGAACTTTTTCCGGCACATTTCACTGCAGCGTGTCATCAAGGGTGCAGTGGGCTTTGAGGCAGGCGCGTGGGTACACCCCGCTTCGTACCCAGTGCGGCCGCTGCAACCTGCACAAGCCGGTTTTCAGATGGAGTACGCCAATATCGGGTGCCAGTACGGACTGTTTTTCCGCCCGTTCAGTAAGAATGATCCTGTCGACCAGAACCGGATGGAGGTCCAACTGCATGAGGTCGCACATTTGCAAAACACTGCGCATGCAAAAGACCAGATTATCGCGCTGCCTGCCGCAACAAGCGATCCAAAGGACTTCAATGGCCGCACTGCCTACGGCGCACGCGCGGCAAGAGTGCTGGCTGAATTCTCCCCGAATTGGGCACTTGCCAATGCCGAGAGTATTGCTTTCTTTATCGAGAGTGCAAAAGATGAACCAGAACTTGACGCGTAGTCGGCGACCTATTCGATGGGTGGTCGCCGTATGGAGTATCGTGACCTTTACAGCCTGTTCGACAATTGAAACACAGTCGTCGTCCACAAAAATCAGTAGCGGGATTGTCACCATGAACAGCAACCAGTCTTCCGGCAGCGCCAACCAGACAGGTATTCCTGACAACCGTATCAACTGGGTGAAAAATCCCCTCATTACTCTGATCAAGTTTATCGATTGGGCCATGGGGAACGACGACACAATGATACGGTACAGCCTTACCTTTATAAATCCGACGAGTTCGGACGTCGAAGCTACTGGTAGCCCAACACCGGACGGGCCGCATGAGCGAATTTATTCGGAAGGGAAACAGATAGAGCCGCGAATCTCTCGCAAAGATGACGGCATTATGGCAATCAAAGCGGCACCGCGTGACGACGAAACAATGAAGTATCGATATGCGATCCATCCAAAACGGCAGGTTGATGGTGGAATCCCTGCGGAACTCCTCATCGAGAACAGCCAGTTCCTTCCCGGCACCCATATCTACGAAATGGTCTACTGGCAGAGCCAGCTTGACTGGATCGCCGTACGCGAAGTCCTTGATCGAACCGATGCGCAGGGCAAGGGCCGCATGCGCTATCCGATTACCGACAATGCTCCATCGAACCGCCTGTACTTCAAGGTCTATAAACCCACAGAGGAAGAAGCCGCGAAAGGTCGAAAGATCGAATTCCTCGGTGAAGTGGATGCCCGGACTCAGGTGCCAGCGTTTCCTTTTGCCCGCCCCGGCGACTTCTCACCACGAACGGGGTACTGGCAGGCGGTAGGCCAGACCATTGACATGATCGGGGGATATCACGAAGCCTTTGTGAAGGAGGGCGACCAGATGCCGAACCTGCCGGGCAATATTGGCGTAGACCCGTTCAGTTTCCAGTGGAAGTATGCCGGCGAGCAGCCGAAGGCTTCGGCACGATAAGCGCTTCGACAGTGAAGGACTTTTATGCGCCCAGTGGTTCTGGTTGGACATCAACACATGTGTCCCATTCACGGTCCCGGCATCGTGACTACGGGTACCAGCGGCGTGCTTGTCGGTGGTCGTGCCGTCGCACGGGTCGGTGACAAGACCAGTTGCGGAGCGGTAATCGTGTCGGGATCGTCATCGGTATTCGATGGTTCGGGCGTTGCGCGAATGGGCGACTCGACAAGTCACGGCGGCACGCTTATCGAAGGCGATAGCGGTTGGCTTTTAGACTGACTGCTACTAGCGAACTTCAAAAGTCCAAGGAAGTTCTCAGCGCAACATGAACGACATCGCCGACAGACAATTCAGCGTGCGCACCGCATGCTCGACAGAGGGTGTAGAAAACCGCAGCGTCACGCCGTCCACGCGTTCCAGCGACGGCATCTGCGCAAACAGATCGGCGAGCGCAGTCGTTTGCACGCGCAATTCGATATCGACAGGCTGACGCGTAACGCGTTGCGCAACGGCTCGCCCCTCGAACTTCGTGACAACTTCCCGTGCTGCTTCTCTGATCGCAGCACACGCACGCTCCGGCGTCTGCGTCACACCGCTTCCAAAACCCGTCGCGTTCTTGGTAACTACGAACGTCGCATCGCGAAACACGGGATTCGTCTCATCGGCAAACACGTCATCGCCCGAAAGCAGCACGACGCTCGCGCCATATTCACGAGCCAACGCGCCATAAATCCCGGCTTCGCCCACCTCGCGCCCATTCATCGTCACGCGGGTAAAAGCGAAGCTGTTGATCGTATGCGCAAGAATGCCGCGGCTTTGCGCCATCGCGTGATAGCCGATCATGAATACGAGTTGCGGCCCGTATTCGAGGCCCGCCATCATGCCGAGCGTGCGCGGCTTGCCGAGTATCACGTTGGCGCGCGCATCGAGCATGTCGGGCAGCAGATTGCGAAAGCCGCCGTGCGAGTCGTTGACCCAGACGTCCGTAGCACCGCCCGCGAATGCACCTTCGATCGCTGCATTCGCTTCCAGCGTCATCCAGCGGCGCGCGCGTTCGTATTCGCCATTGCCCGCGCGCGTCTGCTCGGTACTCACGACGCCTGCCACGCCTTCGATATCGACGGAAATCAGTGCTTTCATGTTGTGTGCCGCTTCAACAGTTGTTCGAGATCGGGCGCCGCTTCACGCAGCGAAAGACGTGTGTGCGCGTCGCGCCCGGTGACGGAGGTGGCGGACCACAATGCATCGATGATTGCCTGCTCGACGCTATCCGCGCATGCGTGAAACAACGGATCGAGACGCGTGTCGCTGAGCAACGGCGGCGTTGCGATGAAATCGGCCTCATGCGGAACAGTCCACGCCGTCGAGAACGCGAGCGCGATATCGCCACTGCCGTGTCCATACACCGAACCTGTGCGCGCGAGGCCCGCGGCGGCGCGCATTGAAAGGCGCTTGAGTTGGCGCGAATCGAGAGGCGCATCGGTGGCGACGATCATGATGATCGAGCCTTGCTCGGGTTTTGTGGCAGTCGGTTGCGTCGATGTCTGCTTGCGTGCAGACAGTTCACGTCCAATCGGGACGCCATCGATAGTCAGCATCGGCAGCCGCCCGAAGTTCGCGAGCACGAGCGCGCCGACAGTGAAGTCTTGCCTCGCCACATTCACGATGCGCGAAGCCGAGCCCATACCGCCTTTTAGATCGAAACACGACATGCCGCGGCCCGCGCCGACCGAGCCGCGTTCGAACCTGGATGTCGCCGCATCGAGCGCCGCGACGTAGTGCTGGTCTGCAACGGCAAGCGCCTGAATATCGTTGAGATAACCGTCATTGCATTCGAACACGAGCGGATTGACGGTCGACCACTCGCGCCCAATCTGCGGACTGCTCGCAACGGCGGCGCGGATCTGCGCCTGCGCGACAGCCGCGACACCAAACGTATTGGTCAACGCGATCGGCGTTTCGAGCACGCCGAGTTCTTCGACCTGCACGAGTCCGATGCTCTTGCCGAAACCGTTTATCACGCTCGCAGCAGCAGGCACCTTGTGACGGTACGGATCGTCGCGATGGGCCCGGACTACGGTCACGCCTGTCTGTATCGGCCCATCAGCGAGCGTGCAATGCCCAACCGTCACGCCAGCCACATCGCCGATCGTGCCCAACACGCCTGCAGGCAACACGCCGACATGCGGCATCGACAGCATGTTCATGGCCGATCCAGCTTAGGATCGAGCGCGTCGCGCAAGCCATCGCCGAGCAGGTTGAACGCGAGCACAGTCAGGAAGATGGCGAGGCTCGGAAACAGCGCGATATGCGGCGCCGTCACCATATCGGCGCGTGCCTCGTTGAGCATCGCGCCCCACTCGGGCGTCGGCGGCTGCGCGCCCAAGCCGAGAAACGACAGGCTCGCCGCCGTGATGATCGACGTGCCGATGCGCATCGTCAGATACACGACCACCGACGAAATCGTGCCCGGCAGAATGTGTCGCATGATGATGGTCCAGTCCGACGCACCGATGCTTCGTGCCGCTTCGATATACGTCAGCTGCTTGAGCATCAGCGTATTGCCGCGCACGAGCCGCGCGAACGCGGGAATGCTGAACACGGCGACGGCTGCGATCACGTTGATCATGCCGTTGCCGAGAATCGCAACGATGCCGATGGCGAGCAGAATGCCCGGGAACGCGAACAGCACGTCGGCGACGCGCATCGTGATGCGGTCCCACCAGCCTTCGTAGTAGCCCGCGAGCAAACCGAAGAACGTGCCGACGACCGCACCGATCGCCACCGACACGAAGCCCGCCGCAAGCGAAATGCGCGTGCCCGCGACGATGCGGCTGAAGATATCGCGGCCCAGCGAATCGACGCCGAACCAGTGCGCAGCCGACGGTCCCGCATTCAACGCGTCGTAGTCGAAATAGTTTTCAGGGTCGTACGGAACGATATACGGGCCCACGATCGAAACGACGATGAGCACCAGCACGAACAGGCCCGCCGCGAGGGCGACGTGCTGCTTGCGGAACTTGCGCCAGAACTCGCTCCATGGCGTGCGGATCGCGCGTTCGTCGCGGGTGGACGAGACGGTGCGGGTGTTGTCGGCGGTCGTGCTCATGCGGGCCTCACTTGAAACGGATGGTCGGATTGATGACGGCATACAGCACGTCGACAATCAGATTGATGACGATGAATTCCAGCGAGAACAGCAGCACTTCCGCCTGAATCACGGGGTAATCGCGCATCGCGACGGCGTCGACCAGCAGGCGTCCCATGCCCGGCCAGTTGAACACCACTTCGACGACGATCGAGCCGCCGAGCAGAAAGCCGAACTGCAGGCCCATCATCGTGACGACGGGAATCATCGCGTTGCGCAGGCAGTGCTTGATGACGACCCATTGCTCGGCGACGCCTTTCGCGCGCGCGGTGCGCACGAAGTCCTCGTTCAGCACCTCGACGAACGATGCCCGCGTGAAGCGCGCCATCACGGCTGCGACAGCCGCGCCGAGCGTGATGGACGGCAGCACGTAGCTGCGCCACGAGCCGTCGCCGACGATCGGCAGCCAGCCGAGCTTCACCGAGAACACTTCCATCAGCAGCATGCCGAGCGCGAAGGCGGGAAACGAAATGCCCGACACCGCGATAGTCATGCCGAGCCGGTCGGGCCACTTGTTGCGCCACACGGCCGACACGATGCCGATCGCCATGCCGAAGATCACCGCCCACACCATGCTGACGAGCGTGAGTAGCAGCGTCGGCATGAAGCGTTCGCCGATCTCCGCAGAGACGGGGCGCTTGCTGCGCGTCGAGATGCCGAAGTCGCCATGCGCGGTGCGCATGAAGAAGTTCACGAACTGCTGCGGCATCGGCTTGTCGAGGCCGAGGTCGGCGCGCACGAGCGCGACGGTCGCATCGTCGGCTTCGGGGCCGGCTGCGAGCCGCGCCGGGTCGCCGGGCAGCATGTGCACGAACAGGAACACGAGGCCGGCGACGATCAGGAGTGTCGGCAGCAGGCCCAGCAGACGTTTGACGAGAAAATTCAGCATGAGAGCGATCCGCTATCGAAAAGCATGGGCTGCATGAAGCGAACGCGCTGGTCTCGAAACGCACGCATCGAGACCAGCGTCATCAGCGCTTTACTTCAGCGCGATTTCATCGAAGTTGAACGAGCCGTCCGGCGCCACGTATGCGCCCGCAAGCCGCTTGCTGCGCGCGTACACGATCTTCTCCTTGACGAGGAAGATCCACGGCGCGTCGGTCCAGATGCGCTTTTGCGCGTCGCCGTAGAGCGCGGCCTTCTGCGTGCGGTCCGTGGTTTCGAGCGCCTTGGTGAGATCGCTGTCGACGGTATCGTTCTTGTAGTACGCGGTGTTCACGAGCTTCGGCGGGACCGACGACGACGCGAGCAGCGGCGTGATGCCCCAGTCCGCTTCGCCCGTCGACGACGACCAGCCGATGTAGTACATGCGCACGGGCGCCGTCGCCGGGTCTTGCGCGCTTTCGACCTTCGCCACGCGCTGGCCCGCTTCGAGCGCTTCGACGCTCGCCTTCACGCCCACCTGCGCCAGTTGCTGCTGCACGAACTGGATCGTCTTCTGCGAAGTCGAGTTGTTGTACGCCGACCAGAGCGTCGTTTCGAAGCCGTTCGGATAGCCAGCTTCCTTCAGCAGCGCGCGTGCTTTCGCGGGGTCGTACGGCCAGGGGCCGAGCTTCGTCGCGTAATCGACGCCTTCGGGAATCACGCCGTCGGCGGGCACGGCGTAGCCCGAGAATGCGACCTTTGCGAGTGCTTCCTTGTTGATCGCGTAGTTCAGCGCTTCACGCACCTTCGGGTTGTCGAACGGCTTCTTCGTCGTGTTCAGGCTCACGTAGCGGTTGATGATCGACGGCGTCGCGATGATGTCGACTTTCGATTCCGATTGCAGCGCGGTGGCCTGTTCGAACGGAATGCGGAACGCGAAGTCTGCTTCGCCCGTGCGCACGAGCGCGGCGCGCGTGTTGTTGTCCACTACGGGCTTCCAGTCGATTTCATCGATCTTCGGATAACCCTTCTTCCAGTAACCATCGAACTTCTTCACAGTCAGATCGCCCGCCGGGTCCCACTTGACGAGTTCGAACGGGCCCGTGCCGACCGGGTGAAACGCGAGGTCCTTGCCGTACTTCTTCATTGCAGCCGGCGAGATCATCACGGCCGACGGATGCGCGAGCACGTTGACGAACGCCGAGAACGGCGCCTTCAGCGTGACTTTCACGGTGTACGGATCGACCACTTCCGTCTTCTCGATGCGGCTGAACATGTTGTAGCGCTTGAGCTTGTTCGCCGGGTCGGTCACGCGGTCGAACGTCGCCTTGACGGCGGCGGCGTTGAAGTCGGTGCCGTCCTGGAACTTCACACCCTGACGCAGCTTGAACGTGTAGACGCGCGCATCCGGGCTGGCTTCGTAGCTCGTCGCGAGCACGTTGACCAGCTTCATGTCCTTGTCGAAGCCGAACAGACCTTGATAGAACGACTTGGACACGGCTTGCGAGAGCGTGTCGTTGGCGTCGTATGGGTCGAGCGTCGTGAACGTCGAGTCGACGGCCATCACGGCCGTGGTTGCCGCGTGCGCAGCGCCCGACGCGAGCATCGCGAACACCAGCGCGCCGCTCGTCACGAGCGAACGCAGGCGCAACGGTTGAGAGAAGAGAAGCGTAGTCATCGTTTCAGAACTCCACTGAGCGAGGGAACTGCCTGTTGTCATGCCGCTGGTCTGCGCGGCTACGGGGTTGTTGCGGGTATTGCTGTGTCTAGTAAGCGCCGCCGATGCGATGCTCGGCGACGAAATGATCGGGGCCCACGGCGACGAGCGGCGCGACGACGGGCTCGTTGTCGAGCGCGCGAATCGGGCTGGGCAGTTCATCGGCGGCGAGCATGCGCTTCGCGTGGCGGCGCGCGGGATCGGCGACGGGCACGGCGCCCATCAGCTTCTTCGTGTACGGATGCTGCGGCGATTCGAACACCGCGCGACGCGGTCCGATCTCGACGATCTGGCCGAGATACATCACCGCGACGCGATGACTGATGCGCTCGACGACGGCCATGTCGTGCGAGATGAACAGATACGCCACACCCAGTTCGCGTTGCAGATCGAGCATCAGATTGACGATCTGCGCCTGCACGGAAACGTCGAGCGCCGACACCGATTCGTCCGCGATGACGACCTTCGGGTTGAGCGCGAGCGCACGCGCAATCGCGATCCGCTGACGCTGGCCGCCCGAGAATTCATGCGGATAGCGGCGCGCGGCGTCGGCGGGCAGGCCGACCTTGTCGAGCAGCCACGCGACGCGCTCCTGCGCTTCCTTGCCGCTCGCGACGTTGTGCACGAGCAGCGGCTCCATGATCGAGAAGCCGACCGTCAGGCGCGGATTGAGGGACGCGAACGGGTCCTGGAAAATGAACTGGATATCGCGGCGCAAAGCTTGCAGCGAAGGGCCTGTGAGCGAACTGATGTCCTTGCCGTCGAACTCGATGCTGCCGCTCTGGCTTTCGACGAGCCTCAGCAACGAGCGCCCCGTGGTCGACTTGCCGCAACCGGATTCGCCGACCAGCGCGAGCGTTTCTCCCGCATGCAGATCGAAGCTGACGCGCTCGACGGCATGCACCCGACCCGTGAGCTTGCCGAACAGACCGCTGCGCACGGGAAAACGCGTAACGAGGTCGCGCACGCGGAGAATCGGCTGTACCTGCTTCGATGCTTCCGATGCCGTGTCGGCTTCGGGAAGCGGCTGCTGCGTACGTTCACCGTCCAGCGCGAGCAGCGAAAACTTCGCGGGTGAGTTCGTGCCTTGCATCGAGCCGAGCTTCGGCACGGCCGCAAGCAGCGCCCTCGTATAAGGATGCACGGGCGAAGCGAACAGCTGCGCCGATTCGCCTTCTTCGACCTTGTCGCCGCGATACATCACCAGCACGCGATCCGCCACTTCGGCGACGACGCCCATGTCGTGCGTGATGAAGATCACGCCCATGTTCATCTCGTCTTGCAAGCCGCGAATCAGTTGGAGGATCTGCGCCTGGATCGTCACGTCGAGCGCAGTGGTCGGTTCGTCGGCGATCAGCAGCGACGGCTTGCACGACAGCGCCATGGCGATCATCACGCGCTGCCGCATGCCGCCCGACAACTGGTGCGGATAGCGCGCGGCCACGCGGCGCGCTTCGGGAATGCGCACGAGATCGAGCAGACGCAGCGTTTCAGCATGCGCCTGGCTGCGGTTCATGTTCTGATGCAGCGCAATTGCTTCGCCGATCTGATCGCCGACCGTGAAGACGGGATTGAGCGACGTCATCGGTTCCTGGAAGATCATCGCGATGTCTGCGCCGCGAACGGAACGCATGGTGGATTGCGATGCCCGCGCAAGATCGAGCACGCTGCCGTTGCGCCGGCGAAACGCGATGCTGCCGTTCGCAACGCTTCCGCCGCCGTGTTCGACGAGGCGCATCAACGCAAGCGACGTCACCGATTTACCCGAGCCCGATTCGCCGACGATGGCAAGCGTCTCGCCGCGATCGACGGAAAGCGACAGGTCGCGTACCGCGTTGAACGTGGTCTCGCCGCGACGGAACGCGACCGTGAGGCGATCGATATCGACGACGCGTTGCGGCGGCAGGCTGTCGAGCGGGCGTGGCTGGTGCGGCGTATTCGGCGTGTTCGGCACGATGATGTCTCCCGGCATCTGAAACAGGGGATGGCGTAAGCGTGGCGGGCGGGCTAGCGATAGATCGCCGTGACGGGCGCTTCGCCAACGCGCGCATAGCCGCGGTACATGCCTTCGGTATTGAAGGGCAGCACGACGTTGCCGTGCGCGTCGACGGCGATCAGGCCGCCGCGTCCGTCGATGCGCGGCAAGCGGTTCATCACGACATCGTTTGCCGCTTCGTCGAGCGACACGCCGCGATACGCCATCTGCGCGGCGACGTCGTAGGCGGCGACCATGCGCATGAACATTTCGCCCGAGCCCGTGGTCGAGACGGCGCAGGTTGCGTCGTCGGCATAGCAGCCCGCGCCGATCAGCGGCGCATCGCCGACGCGGCCCAACTGCTTGTTCGTGATGCCGCCCGTCGAGGTCGCGGCCGCGACGTGGCCGTATAGATCGACGGCGACTGCGCCGACCGTGCCGAATTTTTTGTTCGGATCGATGGGCTCGTGGGGCAGGGCTTCTTTATTGGCGGACGCTGCTTCCTGCGCGGCAAGCGCTGCGCCGTCGTGGTCGAGCATCGCGCGTTGCTGCTCGCGTGCCAGTTGCCATTGGCGATAGCGTGCGTCCGTGTGGAAGTACGACGGATCGACGAATTCCAGACCCTGCGCCTGCGCGAATGCTTCGGCGCCTTCGGCCGTGAACATCACGTGCTCGCTGTATTCGAGCACGTGGCGCGCGGCGACGATGGGGTTGCGCACGCGCTTCACGCACGACACGGCGCCTGCTTCGAGCGTGCGGCCGTCCATGATCGACGCATCGAGTTCATGCGTGCCCGCCGACGTGAAAACCGAACCATGCCCTGCGTTGAACAGCGGACAGTCTTCGAGCAGCCGCACGGCTTGCGTGACGGCGTCGAGCGCGCTGCCGCCATCGGCGAGCACGCGTTGCGCGGCGACGAGCACGGCGCGCAATTCGGCGTGATAGCGGGCTTCCGCATCGGGGGCCATCGACGCGCGCACGATCGTGCCTGCGCCGCCATGAATCGCGATTACCGCTTTGGTGTTCATTTCTTCTTCTTTGCCTGGTTGGAGGTGGGCCGCGTGGCGGACTTCGAATGAGCTTGCAGCGCCGACGTGTCGGTGAGCCACGGCAACACGAACTCGGTCATGTTGGCGGCCGCCTGCGCGGAGCGCTTCGCGCGGAACGCGACGGCGTCGCACAGCGCTTCGATCACCGCGAGCACGGTCGCTTCCGATGTCGCGGCAAGACGCCGCTCGGCGCGGATGAAGAGCGAGCGCGTGGCGATCGTGGCGAGTGGCGAGGTCGGACCGTCGGTCAGCGCGAGCACGTCGGCGCCGAGGCTGGCGGCGCGGCGCGCGAGCTCGATCGTGTCGTCGACATAGCGCGGGAACGCGATGGCGATCACGAGGTCACCCTTGCCCGCGTTGAACAGGCGGCGCGCCGCGTGCGTCGGTCCGCCGATCAGGGCGAGCGACTGCACGTTGTCGTGATACGGCAGCAGGTTGTGCTCCATCAGGCTCGCGAGAAACGCGCTCGCGCCGGAGCCGAGGATGAACACGCGGCGCGCGGCGATGATCGCTTCGACGGCGGCCTCGGCGGCTGTTCCGTCGATCGTGCTGCGCGTCGTGCCGAGATTGGTGGCGGCCTGTTCGAGCGACGCGCTGAACAGTTCGTCGCCGTTCGTCTGCGATTCCTGCGCGGTGCGCAGGCGCTCGACAGGGGCGAGCGTCGCTTCGAAGCCGCGCACGAGCGCTTCGCGAAACGCCGGATAGCCGTCGAAGCCGAGCGCGCGCGCAAAGCGGTTCGCCGTCGCGATGGACGCACCGACGGCGGTGGCCAGTTCGTCGATGCGCATGGTCGCGGCCCGGAACTGGTTGGCCAGCACGAACTCGCCCATGCGCCGGTGAACGGGCGTGAGGATCGGCATCGCAGCCGTGATGCGGGCGGCGATGGCAGGCTCGGCGGCGGTGGGTGGATTCTGACGTTGGCGGACCATGATGTCGGAGCGGGTCTGTCGGGCTGGCTGGAATGAAAGTGAATTTACATGAAAATTATCTTGTGAAAATATATTTTCGCTCGCCTAGGGTTTTTGCTGAGCAGGCGGGAAACAGGTTTGGTGGGTTTGGTGCGAGTCGGACAGCAGGAACAAGCGCGAAAGATCGATCGGCTTTGATCACGATCAATGGATTCTGTCGAGATCGCACAAGGACACGGAAAAAGTTCGGAAGCATTTATCGGATTCCGAACAGTCACTGCAATGGCATGAGAACGGTGCGTGCATGGAAGGCAACGCCGTCCCACCCACCCCTTCGCGCTATCATCTCAATCTTCCACGGTTCAACGACATAGCCGGACATGGCAAGAGAAAACACGACAGGAGTGGGACACCGGGCTGCCGGAACGCAGGCGGCGCGCGCACCGGCTGACGAGGACACGATGCGCAGCACGGATCCAGCGGAATCCGCCGAAGAAGAATCCGGCGGCGGCTCGACCTATCTCGTCCCCGGCCTCGAGCGCGGCTTGCGCATTCTTGCTGAGTTCTCGGCACGCGAACCCGTGCTCGGCGCGCCCGAGCTATCCAAGCGCATCGGCATTCCACGTACGACCACGTTCCGTCTGCTGCAAACACTCGAAGCGCTCGGTTTTCTCGAACGCGCGAATGGCGACCGGCATTTTCGTCTTGGCGTCGCGGTGCTGCGCCTCGGCTTCGAGTATCTGAGCTCGCTGGAACTGACCGACTTCGGCACGCCGATTCTCGAGCGGTTGCGCGATCAGACCGGCTTGAGCACCCATCTGCTGATACGCGACGAGCGCGATGTCGTGTTCGTCGCGAAGGCGCAGACGCACGATCCGATGTTCAGTTCAGTGAAGGTCCACGTCGGCACGCGGTTGCCCGCGCACGCGACCGTCCACGGCCAGGTGCTGATGGGCGATCTCTCGCTGATGCAGCTGCGTCAGCTTTATCCCGAGCAGCAGCTCGAACGCTTCACCGACCGCACGCCCGCCACCGTCGACGAACTGTACGAGCGCATTCGAGAAACGGCCGCGCAAGGCTATGCGATCAGCGAGGCATCGTTCGAGCGCGGGATATCCGTGGTCAGCGCGCCCGTGCGCGATCAGACGGGCAAGATCGTCGCGGCGATGACGACGACAGTGCCGCGTTCCGATATCGGTGACGATGAACGCGGGCCGCTCGTCGCAAAGGTGTGCGGCGCGGCGCTCGATCTGTCGGCGCGTCTGAACTATCGCCCGTCGGCCGACGATCCAACGCTCGCGCAAACGCGTCGCTAGGCAGGGTCTTGCGCTCGCGTCGCAAATAGTGCGGCAGAAAAACGAAAACAGGCGGCCTCGATAGGCCGCCTGTCTCATTTCGAGGCCTTAAAAAAGGCCTCAAACCATCGCTCAGAACGAGTGATGAATGCCTGTCAGCACGATTGCCTGGTTGCGGCCGCCCGACACGCCCGCTGTGAAAAACGCGGCGTTCGCGTTCTCGTTCGCGTGCTCGTAGAGCACATTCACATAGACCTGCGTGCGCTTGGACAGCGCATAGATATCGCCGATTTCGAACTGCGTCCAGCGACGACCCGACAGCGTCGTCGTCGCGGCGCCGCCCGCGAGCGTGTTGGCCGGCGTGAACTGATAGTTCGCGCCCGCGTCCCAGCTCTGATACGTGTCCGAGAATCCGTTCGACTGCAACTTCACGCGCGTGTACAGCGCGTGCACGAGCAGCTTGCCGAGCTGATACGACAGACCAGCGCCCATATTCTCGACCTTGTCGGCGGAATAGGTGGCGGCCGGCACGCCCTGGAACGTGTTGATGCCCGTGGTGACGATCGAAGGCGTGCGGTTGTGCTCGTTCGAATACACGGCGGCCGCCTTGAACGGGCCGTTCGCGTAGTTCACGCCGAAGCTCATCGTCTTGCCCGTCGAGAAGTTCGTCGTGTTGCCGAGGCCCATCATCGCGCCGACCGTGAAGCCCGCGTAGCTGGCTGACTTGAACTTCACCGAGTTGTCGAACGGTACGACGCCCGTATCAGCCAGTTCGTCGATGTTGCCCGGGTGGAACGCAAACCAGCTCGCCGCGAGGTAAGCGGTGCTGAGCGGGCCGAGCATGTCGAAGTTGAACGGCGTCTGATGGCCGAGCGTGATCTGCCCGAACTGGTCGGAACTGATGCCCACATAAGCCTGCCGGTTGAACAGCGTGCCCGCTTTCGCGAAGTTGCCGGTGTTCGTATAAAAGCCGTTTTCCAGCTGGAAGATCGTGTGCAGACCGCCGCCCAGATCTTCGACGCCGCGCAGACCCCAGCGGTCCGGCTGCATGTTGCCTTGTTCTTCCATCCACTTCGTATGTCCGCCGACGTTGCTCACGTAAGCAATGCCGGCATCGAGGCTGCCGTACAGCGTGACGCTGCTTTGCGCCCATGCCGTCGATGTCACCACAAGTCCTGCCGCGCCGGCAGCGATGATGCGTTTCACCCTTGGTACTCCTGATCGTGTAGTCGAGAGCCGGACATGCCGGTTTCTCTTCCTTTGCCTGTCATCTCTCTGGATGGCCTTCTGGTCGCCTGCTACGTCGGCTATCCGCTTTACGTTCCACCTATGGGCATGTGTATCGCCTATGGAAAGTATAGAGAGTCAAATGAACGAACAAAAAAGTTTTTGCGATGGTGAAAACCCTCATTCATCAGATCAGTCCAGTGCCGTACGCGCGCGCTCTTTATGCGCAGCAACCCTTTGATTTGGCCCGGTTTACGGCCTTCTTACGTTGCGAAAAAGCTGCTGTCGGTGTTTTCCCTGGAAGCGCAGAATTTTTATTTTGTCCGCCCGAACATGTTCCTATAATGACCATACATAAACTGATGTTCCTTAGGTGGAACGTCAAACGGTCGGAACCGGTTGGTCGGAGAAGGTGAGAAATGAGTGAACAGTGGCTTTGCGCCGGACACGCCGGCGCGCTATCCGAAGACGCGCCCGTCGAGTTCAAGCTCGGCGACGGCAAGGAAATTGGCATCTACAAGGTGGGCGATGAGGTCTACGCGCTCGAGAACGTCTGCCCGCATGCGTATGCGCTGCTGACTCAAGGCTTCATCGACGGCGACACGGTCGAATGTCCGCTGCACGAAGCCGTTTTTCACATCCCGACGGGCAAATGTCTGAAAGAGCCGGGCGGCCGCGACCTGAAGGTGTACGCGGTGCGCCTCGCGGGTGAAGAAATCCAGATCAAGGTGGAATGACATGAAAGAAGCCTTCGTGAACTTCAATCCTTTCCTCAAGCCGTGGCTCGCGCCGCAGCCGAACAACGTCGCCGGCAAGGGCGTGATCGAAAAGCCGGGCGAGACGGAAAACATGATCTGGCAGACGCGCAAGGCGGAGCCGACGCAATACGAGAACGACTTCGGCAATGCACTGGAACAGGTGTTCGAAGCCGGCGCAGTCGAGTTGCACGAAGTGGTGGCGGGTCTGAACCGGGTCGGATTCCGCACGCCGGAAGGCGCGCAGTGGAGCGAAGAGCGTCTCGCCGCGGAACTGCGGTTGCTCGCGGAATAAGCGCAGCCAGTTCAACCGATCCCAGCGAACACGGAGTTTCCCCATGACGTCCCTCAATACAACGAGCCCCGCCGCCGATCCGATTCAGGCTTATCTCGATCGCGGCATCAAGAACTACTGGTATCCCGTCGCGCCGAGCTGGCAGGTAGGCAATGCGCCTATCGGCCTCACGCGGCTCAGCGAGCAGATCGTGCTGTGGCGCGATCAGGACGGCAAAGTCCACGCGCTCGAAGACCGCTGCCCGCACCGCGGCGCGCGTCTGTCGCTCGGCTGGAATCTTGGCAATCGCGTCGCGTGCTGGTATCACGGCATCGAAGTCGACGGCTCGGGCACCGTGCAGGCCGTGCCTGCCGTGTCGGCCTGTCCGCTCGAAGGTCAGAAGTGCGTGAAGTCGTATCCCGTCGAGGAACACGCGGGCGCGATCTTCCTGTGGTTCGGCGACGACGCGCACAAGGAGCCGACGCCGCTCGCACTGCCCGACGAACTGGTCGGCGCGGAGTACTCGCAGTTCCTGTGCGTGTCGAACTGGAAGTGCAACTATCAGTACGCCATCGACAACGTGATGGACCCGATGCACGGCGCGTATCTGCACGCGACGTCGCATTCGATGGCCGAAGGCGACAAGCAGGCCGACATGCGCGTGCGTAAAACCGAAACCGGCCTCATGTTCGAGAAGGTCGGTCAGCGCGACGTGAATTTCGACTGGGTCGAACTGGGCGAAACAGGTTGCCTGTGGATGCGTCTCGCGATTCCCTACAAGAAGAAGTTCGGCCCTGGCGGCAGCTTCGGCATCATCGGCTTTGCGGTGCCCGTCGATAACGATAACTGCCAGGTCTACTTCTGGCGCACGCGCAAGGTGAGCGGCTGGCAGCGCGACGCATGGCGCTTCCTGTATCGCAATCGCCTGGAAGGCCTGCATTGGGCGGTGCTGGAGCAAGACCGCTACGTGCTCGAAAGCCTCGCACCGAACGCGCGCGAACACGAATTCCTTTATCAGCACGATGTCGGTATGACGCGCGTGCGCCGCATGCTGCGTCAACGCGCGCAACAGCACTTCTCGGAGCTTGACGCATTCAACGCGAAGCAGG
This sequence comes from Paraburkholderia largidicola, assembly GCF_013426895.1. Classification (NCBI taxonomy): domain Bacteria; kingdom Pseudomonadati; phylum Pseudomonadota; class Betaproteobacteria; order Burkholderiales; family Burkholderiaceae; genus Paraburkholderia; species Paraburkholderia largidicola. Next base: position 1,892,350 of record NZ_AP023175.1, read on the forward strand.
CGGAAGCAGGCGCGCAAGCGTCGACGGGGCATGCTCATGCCTGATGTCACGGTCTCCAGCCTGAGCGGTTTGAGCGGTCGGCGCGTCGTCGTGACGGGCGGCGCGCGCGGGCTCGGCGCAGCGTTCATCGATGCGCTTGCTAAAGCAGATGCGCAAGTCGTGTTCGGCGATGTGCTCGAAGCTGAAGGCCGTGCGCTCGCGGAGAAGCTCGGTGCGAACGTGCATTTCATTCCGCTCGATCTCGCCAGTCCCGACAGCATCGATGCCTTCGTCACGCAAGCCGCGCAGAAGATGGGCGGCATCGACGCCCTGATCAACAACGCCGCGATCACCAACTCAGGCGGACGCTTCGCGGAAGAACTGACCACGCAAACATGGGACGCCGTGATGAACGTCAACGTGCGCGGCACGTGGCTCATGTGCACAGCAGCGCTGCCGCATCTGCGGGACTCGAAGCGCGGCGCGATCGTGAACGTTGCGTCGGACACGGCGATGTGGGGCGCGCCGAAGCTGCTCGCGTACGTCGCAAGCAAGGGCGCGGTGATTTCGATGACGCGCTCGCTCGCACGCGAATTCGGTGCGCACGGCATCACGGTGAATGCAATTGCGCCTGGCCTCACGGAAGTCGAAGCGACGGCCTACGTGCCCGCCGAACGCCACGAGTATTACCTGAAAGGCCGCGCGTTGAACCGCGCACAAGTGCCCGATGACGTAACGGGCCCCGTGCTTTTCCTGCTGACGGACGCCGCCCGCTTCGTGACGGGCCAGTTGCTGCCCGTGAACGGCGGCTTCGTGATGAATTGACCTTGCTCGAACCAGCAAACCACATGGAGAAAACAATGGCCGACGCCGATCTCGAACGCAAATCGTGGGATCAACCCGCCGACGCAAGTTTCGAACAATGGATGGACACGCGCGTCGCGCGGTTCGAAACGCGCCGCTACGACTGGGACGCGCTGAAGTTCCAGGCTGACTACGACCCGAAGTACCGTCGCGCGCAAATGCGCTATGTCGGCACGGGCGGCACGGGTGTCGCGAAAGATATGAACACGGTGCCCGCAGGCAACTTCACGTTCTCGACGATGGTGATTCCCGCCGGCAACATCGGCCCGAGCCATATTCATATCGACGTCGAAGAAATCTTCTTCGTGCTGCGCGGCAAGATGAAAGTGATCTGCGAGCGCGACGGCGAAACGTGGGAAGCCGTGCTCGGCGAACGCGATCTGATCTCGGTGCCGCCGGGCGTGTATCGCACGGAAATCAACATTGGTGAAGAAGACGCGCTGATGTGCGTGATGCTCGGTTCGTCGAAGCCGATCACGCCGACGTATCCGCCTGACTCGCCGCTCGCAAAGATCAAGCGCGATCTCGCGAAGTAAGCCCACCACTCACGAAGTCATGCCCATGTCCGCAGCCTTGCCCGTCACTGTCGATCGAACCGTCACGCTGGAAACGCGCCTCTCGCACTTCCCGGCACGGCGGATCGAGATTGCGCCGCAATGCGCGATCGGCTATCGCGAAGCGGGTGCCGCACATGCCGATGCGCTGCCGCTCGTGCTGTTGCACGGTATCGGCTCGGGCGCGGCTTCGTGGGTGCAACAACTCGAAGCGTTGGGCACGACGCGCCGCGTGTTCGCGTGGGACGCGCCGGGCTATGGCGAATCGACGCCTGTTGCATCGGCTTCGCCCGCCGCGAGCGAGTACGCGAGTGCAGTCGAGCAATGGCTCAACGTACTAAACATAGAACGTTGCGTGCTGGTCGGTCATTCGCTTGGCGCGATCATCGCGGGCTCGTTCGCGGCATCGCACGCTGAGCGCGTCGCCGGTCTGTTGCTGATTTCGCCCGCGGCGGGCTACGGCGCGGCATCCGAAGAAGTGCGCGCGTCGAAGCGCGACAGCCGCCTTGCGATGCTCGCCGAACTCGGCCCGCAAGGACTCGCGGACCAACGCAGCGCCAACATGTTGTCGCCGCACGCCGATGACGCATCGCGCGACTGGGTCCGCTGGAACATGTCGCGCATCGTGCCGCACGGTTACGCACAGGCGACGCATCTGCTCGCCAACGCCGACCTCGCCAGCGATGTCACGACGTACACAGGCCGTATCACCGTCGCGGTCGGTGCAGAAGACGTGATTACGCCACCGTCGTCGTGTGAACGGATCGCGCTCGCAGCAAACACGCGTTTGCAGATCATCCCGCGCGCGGGTCACGCGGGCTATATCGAGGCGAGCACTGACTACACCGCGCTCATCGACGCATTCTGCTGCGCGAGCGACGGCCAATGGAGCAAGGCATGACCCCCGAATTGACGGGCACTGCACCTGAAGCAGAAGAAGACCGCAACGACGCGAGCTATCGCGTGCCCGGACTCGAACGCGGCCTGCGCATTCTCACGGAGTTTTCGCCGCGCGAACCGGTGCTCGGCGCGCCCGAGTTGTCGAAGCGCCTCGGCATTCCGCGCACGACGGTGTTCCGTCTGCTGCAGACGCTCGAATCGCTAGGCTTCCTGGAGCGGGCAGATCGCGATCGTAACTATCGCCTGGGCGTCGCGGTGCTGCGCCTCGGCTTCGAATATCTCAGTTCGCTCGAACTCACCGATCTCGGCTTGCCGCTGATCGAAGGGTTGCGCGACGCGACGGGCCTGACCACGCACATCGTGATCCGCGACGGCCGCGACGTGGTGTTCGTCGCGAAGGCGCAGAGTCACGCGCCCGTGTTCAGCTCGGTGAAGGTAAACGTCGGCACGCGGCTGCCCGCGCATGCAACGACGCATGGCCACGTGCTGATGGGCGATCTGTCGCTCGACGAACTGCGTGCGCTGTATCCGGAGCAGACGCTTGAACGTTTCACCAAACACACGCCCGCCACTGTCGATGAACTGTACGAGCGCGTGAAGGACGACGCAGTGCGCGGTTTCGCGATCAGCGAATCGTCGTTTGAAAACGGCATTTCCGTGATCAGTGTGCCTGTGCGCAACGATACGGGCCGCATCGCCGCCGTCATCACGACGACGATCCCGCGTCCGCAGATCGACGCGGCGCTGCTCGATGGCGGCCTCATCGACAAGGTGCGCACTGCGGCGGAGCAACTGTCGCTGCGGCTGAACTATCGGCCGTCGGCGGAAAGCAGGTACATGAAGGCATTGGGGCTCTGATGATTCAAATCGATCTCACAGGACAGGTTGCAGTGGTGACGGGCGGCTCGTCCGGCATCGGTCTCGCAACAGCCGAACTCTTTTTGCGTGCGGGCGCATCGGTAGCGATCTGCGGGCGCGACACCGACCGGCTTGCAAGCGCCGAAGCTTCGTTGCGCGCTCAGTTTCCGCAAGCGCAATTGCTCGCCGCGCGCTGCAACGTGCTCGATGCCGATGAAGTCGTCGCATTTGCGAATGCAGTACAGCAACGCTTCGGCCGCACCGACATGCTCGTGAACAACGCAGGCCAGGGCCGCGTATCGACGTTCGCCGACACGAGCGACGAAGCGTGGCGCGAAGAACTGGACCTCAAGTACTTCAGCGTGATCCGTCCGACGCGCGCATTTCTGCCGATGCTCACGCAAGCCGCGCAACAAGGCCACGGTTCGATTGTCTGCGTGAACTCGCTGCTCGCATTGCAGCCGGAGTCGCATATGGTCGCGACCTCGTCGGCGCGCGCGGGCGTGCAGAACCTGATCAAGTCGCTGGCCGTGGAACTCGCGCCGCAGCGCATTCGCGTGAACTCGATTCTGATCGGCATCGTCGAGTCGGGCCAATGGCGCCGACGCTATCAGACGCAGGCGCAGCCGGGACAAAGCTGGGAAGAATGGACCAGCGAACTCGCGCGCAAGAAGAACATTCCGCTCGGCCGCTTCGGCCGTCCTGAAGAGGCCGCACAAGCGCTCTTTTATCTCGCTACACCCCTGTCGTCGTACACGACGGGAAGCCATATCGATGTTTCCGGAGGCGTTGCACGTCATGTCTAACAAAACCACCGTCGGCGAGCTGATCGCCGCTTTTCTCGAGCAATGCGGCGTTAAAACTGCATTCGGCGTGATCTCGATCCACAACATGCCGATCCTCGACGCGATCAACACGCGCGGCAACATCCGCTATGTCGGCGCGCGCGGCGAAGCGGGCGCGCTGAACATGGCCGATGGTCTCGCGCGCGTGTCGGGCGGCCTCGGCGTCGCGTTCACGAGCACGGGCACGGCTGCGGGCAACGCGGCGGGCGCGATGGTCGAAGCGCTGACGGCAGGCACGGCGCTCGTGCATATCACCGGTCAGATCGAATCGACGTATCTGGATCAGGACCTCGCGTACATCCACGAAGCGCCCGATCAGCTGGCGATGCTCTCGTCGATTTCGAAGGCCGCATACCGCGTGCGCTCGGTCGAGACGGCGTTGGCAACCGTGCGCGAAGCCGTGCGCGTCGCGCAAACGGCGCCGAGTGGTCCCGTCAGTGTCGAGATTCCGATCGACATCCAGGCCGCTGAAATCGAATGGCCCGTCGACATGGCTGCGCCGCACATCAACACGCTGACGCACGACGCGAAGCGCGTCGAACAACTTGCCGACGAACTCGCGAAAGCGAAGCGTCCGTTGCTGTGGCTCGGTGGCGGAACGCGTCATGCGCGTGCACAGGTCGAACGCCTCGTGAAGCTCGGCTTCGGCGTCGTGACCAGCGTGCAGGGCCGCGGCGTGCTGCCCGAAGATCATCCCGCGACGCTCGGTGCATTCAACGTGCAGCCGACAGTCGAGAAGTTCTACAAGACCTGCGATGCGCTGCTCGTGGTTGGCTCGCGTCTGCGGGGCAACGAAACGCTCAAGTACAAGCTCGCGTTGCCGCAACCGCTGTTCCGCGTCGACGCCGACGCACTCGCCGACAACCGCGGCTATCGCAATGAGCTGTTCGTTCATGGCGATGCCGTCGCCGTGCTCGATCAGCTCGCGACGCTGCTCGAAGGCCGCATGAAGATCGACCCGGCATTTGCCGGTGATCTGGCCGCGACGCGCGAAGTCGCTGTCGCTGAAACGGGCAAGGGTCTCGGACCGTACAAGCGCCTCGTCGACGTGCTGCAACACGCCGTGGGCCGCGACTACAACTGGGTGCGCGACGTGACGATCTCGAACAGCACGTGGGGCAACCGCATGCTGAAGATCTTCCAGCCGCGCGCGGGCGTGCATGCGCTTGGCGGCGGCATCGGCCAGGGCATCCAGATGGCGATCGGCGCGGCGCTCGCGGATGCGGCGGCGAAGACCGTTTGCCTCGTCGGCGATGGTGGCCTGATGGTCAACGTCGGCGAACTGGTCACGGCCGTGCAGGAAAACGCGAACGTGATGATCGTGCTGATGAACGATCAATGCTACGGCGTGATCCGCAACATTCAGGACGCGCACTATGGCGGCCGCCGCTGCTACGTGCAACTGCATCAACCGGATTTTGCGCAGTTCTGCGCGAGCTTCGGCCTCACGCACTACCGCATTTCGTCGCTGGATCAGGCTGACGATGTGATCCGCGACGGCATCGCGAAGAGCGGGCCGGTGCTGGTCGAAGTGGACATGTTGTCGGTCGGTTCATTCGCCACTGCATTCGCCGGCCCGCCCGTGCGCAAACAGGAGCCAGAACATGCCTAACGTTGCGGGCATCAATCATCACACGCCCATCGACATCGCGATGATCGGTTTCGGCGCCATCGGTCAGACCGTGTATCACGCGGTTGCTGCCGATCCGCAAGTGCATGTGTCGCATGTGATCGTGCCCGAGCATCAGGCCAACGCCGTGCGTGAGCAGGTCGGGCCGGATGTGGATGTCGTGTGGACCGTCGATGCATTGAAGTCGCGTCCGCAATTCGCGCTCGAATGCGCGGGGCACGGCGCGCTGGTGAGCCATGTCGTGCCGCTGCTGAAGGCAGGCACCGATTGCGCCGTAGCGTCGATCGGCGCGCTGTCGGATCTGAGCCTGCTTGAAGCGCTGAACGCCGCCGCTGATGAAGGCCATGCAACCGTGACGCTGCTTTCCGGCGCCATTGGCGGCATTGACGCGCTCGCAGCGGCAAAACTCGGTGGCCTCGACGAAGTGCAGTACATCGGCCGCAAGCCGCCGACGGGCTGGCTCGGCACGCCCGCCGAGCAACTCTGCGATCTGCAGACGCTGACGGAAGCGCGCGTGATTTTCGAAGGCAGCGCGCGCGAAGCGGCGCGCCTGTATCCGAAGAACGCAAACGTCGCGGCAACTGTCGCGCTCGCCGGTCTCGGCCTCGATCAGACGATGGTGCGTCTGATCGCCGATCCCGCCGTGACGCGCAACGTGCATCGCATCGTCGCGCGCGGCGCGTTCGGCGAGATGTCGCTCGAAATGAGCGGCAAGCCGCTGCCCGACAATCCGAAGACCTCTGCGCTGACCGCGTTCAGCGCGATCCGCGCGCTGCGCAATCGCGCGGCCCGCTGCGTGATCTGAAGATCTGACAGTCAAAGGAAGTACGACATGCCCCACACCGACATCATTTCGAGCCTCGTGCCCACCGCCGACATTTTTGTCGGCGGCGAATGGAAACGCGGGCGCGGTGCACTGTACGCGAGCATTTATCCCGCTGACGGCTCGGTGAACACCGAAATCACGACGGCCGATGCCGACGATGCGCGCGAAGCCGCCGAAGCCGCCGACCTCGCGTGGCGCCAGCCGAACTGGTCCGGTCTGAAGCCGCATCAGCGCGCGCTGATTCTGTATCGCATCGCCGATCTGATCATGGCGAAGCACGAAGCGCTCGCACAACTGCAACGCCGCGACAACGGCAAGCCGATTGGCGAAACGCGCGTACTGGTCGCGAGCGCAGCGAACACGTTCCGCTATTTCGCGGCGTGCCTCGAAACACTCGACGAAGAAGTGACGCCCTCGCGCGGCGACTATCTGACGATGAGCGTACACGAGCCGATCGGCGTGATTGCGGCGATTACGCCGTGGAATTCACCCATCGCTTCCGATGCGCAAAAGCTCGCGCCCGCTTTGGCTGCTGGCAATGCCGTCGTGTTGAAGCCCGCTGAAATAACGCCGCTGGTGTCGCTCGCGCTTGCTCGCATCTGCGAGGAAGCGGGCGTGCCGAAGGGTGTGGTGAGCGTACTGCCCGGCAAGGGCTCGGTGATCGGTGATGTGCTGGTGCGCCATCCGCTCGTGAAGAAAGTGTCGTTCACGGGTGGCACGGAAGTGGGGCGCGGCATCGCGCGGATCGCGGCGGACAAGTTGATGCCTGTGTCGCTCGAACTCGGCGGCAAATCGCCGACGATGGTTTTCGACGACGCCGATCTCGATCATGCAGTGAACGGCGTGTTGTACGGCATTTTCAGTTCGTCGGGCGAAGCGTGCATCGCGGGTTCGCGTCTGTTCGTGCAGCGCTCGATCTATCCCGAGTTCATGAAGCGGCTGACTGCGAAAGCGCGTGAGTTGCGCGTCGGCGATCCCGCGAGTGAAAGCACGCAGATGGGTCCGCTGATTTCCGCGAAGCATCGCGAATCGGTTGAGCGTTATGTCGCGCTGGGTCTCGAAGAAGGCGGCCGTTTGCTGTGTGGTGGCGAACGGCCTGTCGGCAATAACCGCGAACAAGGCTTCTTCTATCAGCCGACGATTCTCGAGGGCCTGTCGAACAACGCACGCATTTGCCAGGAAGAAATCTTCGGGCCCGTGCTGGTCGCGATGCCGTTCGACGACGAAGCGTCGCTGCTGAAAGAAGCGAACGACAGCGTATTCGGTCTCGCCGCCGGCATCTGGACGCGGGACTACAAGCGCGCATGGCGCGTCGCGCGCGCGCTCGAAGCGGGCACCGTCTGGATCAACACGTACAAGCTGTTCTCGATTTCGACGCCGTTCTCAGGCTGGAAAGAAAGCGGCATGGGCCGCGAGAAAGGCCGCCTGGGCATTCGTGAGTACATGCAGCAAAAGAGCCTCTACTGGGGCTTGAACGACGCCCCGTTGGCTTGGGCGAACTGAAGAGGCACGCAACATGAGCATTCTCGGCATTGAACAGATCACGTACGGCGTGACGGATCTCGATACCTGTCGGCGCTTTTTCGCCGACTGGGGCATGAAGGAAACCGCGCACGACGAAACGCGCGCGCGCTTCGAAACATTGAACGGTTGCACGGTGCTCGCGGTGATGGCGAACGACCCGTCGCTGCCGCCCGCGTTCGAAGAAGGTCCGACGCTGCGCGAAGTGACGTGGGGCGTCGCCACGCCCGCCGATCTCGACAAATACCGTGCGAGTCTCGAAGGCGCGCAGGGCTATTACTCGAACGACGACGCCGTCGGCTGCATCGATCCGAACGGTATGGCGATTCGCGTTGAAGTGACACGCAAGCGCGCCGTCGATGTGCATGGTTCGCCGTCGAACGTATGGGGCCAGACGCTGCGTGTCGATACGCCTAGTCCGATCTACGAACGCGCGGAACCCGTCGAAGTGGGCCACGTCGTGTTTTTCACGAACTGCCTCGCGGAGCAGGAGACGTTCTATCAGGAACGACTCGGCTTCGAGATGTCGGACCGTTATCCGGGCCGTGGCGCATTCATGCGTTGCGCGCCGCACGGCGGCCATCACGACATCTTTCTGCTGCAACTGCCGACAGGCAAGCGCGGATTGAATCACGTTGCGTTCACCGTGCGCGACATCCACGAAGTATTCGGTGGCGGCATGCACGTCAGCCGTTGCGGGTGGGATACGCAACTCGGGCCGGGACGTCACCCTGTCTCGTCCGCGTACTTCTGGTACTTCCAGAATCCGGCAGGCGGACTGATCGAGTATTACGCCGACGAAGATCAACTCACGCCCGAATGGCAGCCGCGCGATTTCGAACCGGGTCCGACCGTGTTCGCCGAATGGGCGATCGACGGCGGTATCGACGGCAACACGCGCCGTCAGAAGAACGCGAAGGCGCCGGAAGGCAAGTTCATGACGGAGCGCAAACATGACTGACGCTGCCATTTCAAACGCTGCGAGCAACGCGGACGTGCCGCAAACGATCGTCGTGATCGGCGGGGGGCAGGCTGCGGGCTGGGTCGTGAAGACGCTGCGCAAGACGGGCTTCGAAGGCCGTCTCGTGATGATCGCGGATGAGATTCATCTGCCGTATGAGCGGCCGCCGCTGTCGAAAGCGGTGCTGTCGGGTGATGCCGACATCGATACGGTGCGCCTCTTCGCAAGCGACGATTTCGCTTCGCTCAACGTCGAAGCATGGCAGCCGGACGTTGCGACGCAGATCGACCGCGCACAACGCATCGTGCGTACGCAATCGGGACGCGAAGTGCAGTACGACCGGCTCGTGATCGCAACGGGCGGCGCGGCGCGCAAGCTGCCTGCGTCGTTGGTGAAGACGGATCACATCGCGTATCTGCGCACGTTGGACGAAGCGTCGGCGCTCGGCGAGCGTTTGCGCGCTAGCAAGCATGTGCTCGTGATCGGCGGTGGATGGATCGGTCTCGAAGTCGCGGCGACGGCGCGCAAGCTCGGCGTCGCGGCGACGGTCGTGGAAGGCGCGCCGCGTCTGTGTGCGCGTTCGGTGCCGCCTGCCGTATCGGACTTCCTGCTCGATCTGCATCGCTCGAATGGCGTCGACGTGCGTTTGTCCGCTGCGTTGACGTCGCTCGACACGCATCCTGACGACGCGAGCAAAGTGCGCGCGACGCTTGCGGACGGCACATCCATCGATGCCGATTTCGCCGTGGCGGGCATCGGTCTGACGCCGCATACGTCGCTGGCTGAAGCGGCCGGCTTGCCTGTGAACGACGGTATCGTCGTCGACGAACACGGCATGACGAACGACCCGCGCATCTTCGCTTGCGGCGATGTCGCGAATCATCCGAGCGCGTGGTTGAAGCGTCGCGTGCGGCTCGAATCGTGGGCGAATGCGCAGAACCAGGCGATCGTCGTCGCGAAGGCCATGCTCGGTCAGTTCGAACCGTATGCGGAGATTCCGTGGTTCTGGTCGGATCAATACGACGTGAACCTGCAGATTCTCGGCGACATTCCCGCCGATGCCGAACTCGTCGTGCGTGGCGATGTCAGCGCGCGCCGCGCGACGCTCTTTCATGTCGCGGACGGTGGCGTGCGCGGCGTGATTGCGATCAACACGCCGCGCGATCTGAAGCTCGCGCGCAAATGGATGACCCAGGGGCGCACGGTCGATGTGGCGGCTCTGGCCGACGCCGACAAGGCGCTTGCCTAACCACAGTACGGGGCGGAGAAACGACGCATGAGCACTATCGACAACACGTTTGAGGCACACAGCAGCGCCGGTGTCTCCCATCCCGCGACGCGCGGCTCGATCATTGCGCGGCTCGAACGATTGCCCGCGAATGCGATGCTGGTGCGCGCGCGCATACTGATCGGCCTCGCGACGTTCTTTGACGGCTTCGACGTCATCGCGATCGCCGCGACGCTGCCGATCCTGATCGGCAAATGGCATCTGACGCCGTGGGATGTGGGCCTGATGATCGGCGCGAGTTCGGTCGGCCAATTGATCGGCGCGTTTCTGTTTCCGTGGTATGCGGAGCGTCACGGCCGCGTGAAGGCGATCGCGCTGAGTTCGGGGTTGATCGGTGTGACGAGTATCGCGTGTGGTTTTGCACCGACATTTGCAGTGTTTTTCGTGTTGCGCATCGTGCAGGGCATCGGGCTGGGTGGCGAGTTGCCCGTGGCCGCGACGTACATCAATGAAATCTGCCGCGCGCATGGACGCGGGCGCTTCGTGCTGCTGTACGAGATCGTGTTCCCGGTCGGCCTGCTTGCGTCGAATGCATTGGGCGCGTGGATCGTGCCGCGCTTCGGCTGGGAGGCGATGTACTTTATCGGCGGCATGCCGTTGATCCTGTTCTTCGTGCTGCGCAGGCTCGTGCCCGAATCGCCGCGCTGGCTCGCAGAACGCGGCCGCATGAACGAAGCCGCCGATGCCGTGCACGCTTTCGAGCGCACCGCCAAAAGCGCGCTGCCGCCGATGCAAGATCCCGCTGATTTCGAAGCGATGGCTGCGCGCCACCCGAAACGCAAGATGCGCGATCTGTTCGGCAAGGCGTACTGGAAGCGCTCGGCGGCTGTCGCGATGCTGTGGATGACGTGCGGCGTGATCCAGTACGGTCTGTCGACGTGGCTGCCGACGATTTATCGCACGGTGTATCACGCGCCGTTGCAACTGGCGCTGAATCTGGCTGTTGCTGCGTCCGTGCTTGGCGTGCTCGGTTCGCTGCTGTGCGCGATGCTGGTCGACAAGGTGGGCCGCAAGCCGATCATCAACTGGTCGTTCATGTTGTGCGCGTTGTCGCTGGTGTTGGCGGGCGTGTTCCATGACGCCTCCGTTTATGTGGTGGCGACGTGCTGTGCGTTCGCGCTCGGCTGGCTGGCGTGTGGGTTCATCACGGCTTATGTGTACACGCCTGAGTTGTATCCGACGAGTATTCGCGCGTTTGGGTGCGGTGTTGGCGGCGCGTGGTTGAAGCTTGCAGCGATCTTTGCGCCGACGCTGGTGTCGAAGACGATGGTCGGCGGGAATCTCGATGTGGCGTTTTATCTGCTTGCCGTGGTGCCGTTTCTTGCGGCGCTTGTCGTGCAGTTTCTGGGGATCGAGACGAAGGGGAAGGTGCTGGAGCAGCTGGAAGCCTAGGCTTCTCTGACGTGTTTTATGTCGGGCCGCGATGCGCAGGTTCTGCGTATCGTGGCCCGAGTTGTTTTGAGGTGAGGGTTTTCGGGAGTGAGTCTTTGGGTGCGTTTCGAACGCACCTCAAGCTGCATCGGCATGGTTCGAATGATCTGAAAACGCCCGTTTCAGCCCATTTCCACACGCTTTTAGAGGATGACGAGCAGGCAGAATGAGGCATTTGAGAAGCACGCAACCTGTAAAGGTGAGGGTTTTCGGGACTTCGCTACGGGAGGGGTTCCCGCGGTCGTGACATGTCTCCACTTGAAAAATATACCACTAAGTGGTATATTTCATCACGTCCACGACTTGACCTCAAATGAAGAAAAAGGCGCTGCGGGTTTTCAAAACGGCCTGGTTCACCAAAAAGGCCAGGTCTGCGGGTATCCCAGACGCGGAGCTATGCAAGGCTGCGAGAGAGCTGACCGACGGACAAGGCGACGACCTCGGTGGGAACGTCTGGAAAAAGCGTCTGGATAAGAACACGAAGCGAGGCATCGTCGTCAACAAGGTCGGCGATTTTTGGGTGTTCGTCTACGTATTTGCGAAGAGCGCCCGCGAGAACATTGACGATCGCGAGTTGCGCGGTTTCAAGAAGCTTGCCCGGGACTACGGTGCGGCGAAGCCCGCCGACATAGACTGGATGTTGGAAGCGAAGGAACTAGTGGAGATCTGCAATGGCTAAGACACGTTCTAGAAGCGATGCGTCAGAAGCTATTCATAGCGCTGCTTCCGGCTTGCATCGGGCCAATGTCATCGACAAGAAAACGATGCGCGAGTACGACGAACTCTGCATCGAAGAAGTACCGGAGTTCAATGCAAAAGATATTGCGCGTATCCGTAAGGGCGTGAACGTCAGCCAAAACGTGTTCGCGCTCTATCTCAACACGACGGTGTCGACGGTACGGCAATGGGAGCAGGGCGACAAGAAGCCGAGTGGGATTGCCGCGCGTCTGCTTCAGCTCATTCAGAAGAACGGTTTGGCGATATTCGGGTAACGAAAGCGAAGCCGTAGGTCTGCCCGTTGGGCAGACCCCTCAACCCTGCGGCAACTCCCGCACATCGGCCGTCGCCACTGCCCCAAACGTGTCGCTCAACACGTAATCAACCAGCTTGCCCGCCGACTCTTCCGGCGTCGCCAGCTTCCCGCTGCGCTTCAGTTCTTCGAACTTCTCGCGCATCGGGAATTTTTCCAGACCTGTCGAGCGAATCTCCGCCTGCATGTTCGTATCGACGACACCCGGCGCGACGCTGCAAATACGCAGCGCGCGATTCTCGTCGAGCGCGACAGAACGCGCATGGTGATCGAGCGCGGCCTTCGTCGCGCAGTAAATGCTCCACCCGGAATAAGGATGGCGCGCCGCGCCACTGGAAATATGCACGATGCGCCGGTCGCTCGCATCCGGGCTGGCCGTGGCGAACGCGCTCGCCAACATCAACGGTGCCGACACGTTCAGCGTCACAGCTTGCGCAATCGCGGCAACGTCTTGCGCTTCAATGGGCCCGATCGGCTGGACCATGCCCGCATTGTTGAACAGCAACGCGGTCTGCGCACCCTTCAGGAAGTTGCGCAACGTGTCGCCCGCGAGCAATTGCGTGAGGCTTTCGGCATCCGCCAGATCGACCGCGACCTGTTCGAAGCCCGCCTGATTCGCGAGCGCTTCGTTGCGCGAACGGGAAATGCCGAGCACGGCGATGCCTTGTGCCAGCAGCCGATGTGCGAGCGCCTCGCCGAGACCACGCGTGTGACCCGTGACGATGGCGCGAACGGAAGTAGTAGCGTTCATGTCGATGTGCTCGATATTCAATGAGACCGTTGATCAGCGCACCATTTTCTCACGCGCATTCGACGTGTGCAGGCGCTTCGTTCATTCCTGGCGAAACCGCTCGCGATACTGTTTAGGTGTCGCGCCAATGCGCTTGGTGAATACGATGCGCATGCGGTCGGCCGTGCCGAAGCCGCAATCGTAGGCAATCGTTTTGAGCGCCGCGCCGCTGCTTTCGAGCAGCTTGCGCGCCGCATCCATCCGCGCCCGCTCGACGAACTCATGAGGCGTCACGCCCGTTTCCTGCACGAAGATGCGCGCGAAATTGCGTGCGCTCATGCCCGCCACATCCGCGAGTTGTTTGACCGTGAAGTTGTTGCGGATGTTCGTCATCACATGTGCCTGGATCTTCGCCACAGGCGAGGCCTCGTCGGCGGGCGCAGTGAGGTAGGGGCTGAATTGCGACTGCCCGCCCTGGCGCTGCGAGAACACCACCAGGCGTTTCGCGACCTTTAGCGCCGTCTGCGGGCCGTGGTCTTCCGTCACGAGCGCGAGCGCGAGGTCGATGCCCGCCGTCACGCCCGCCGACGTCACGAGCCGCTCGTCGCGCAGATAGATGCGGTCGAAATCGACGCGCGCTTTCGGAAACTGCGCCGCGAGCTGCTGCGCGTGCTGCCAGTGCGTCGTGACGTTGCGATCGTCGAGCAGTCCCGCGTGGCCCAACGCGAACGCGCCCGTGCAGATCGAGCCGTAGCGCTCGCATTGCGATGCGACATTCGCCAGCCAGGCCGTGAGACGCGCGTCGGGCGTGCTTTCCGGCAAGGCGGGACCGCCTGCGACCAGGGCGAGATCGAACGTGCTGCGTGGCTGGTCGAAGGTTTCGTCGGCGACGAACCGGATGCCATTCGACGCGCGCAGCGGCGCGCTGTCCGCGGCGAGCAGCGCCACGTCATAGCGTTCCTTGTCGCCGATGAACAGATTCGCCTCGGCGAACACATCGAGAGGACCGGCGACATCCAGCGCCTGGACGCCCGGAAAGATCGCTATGGCAACGCTCGGCATTCAGTGACCTCGCAGACAACGCGTAATGGAAAACGGCAGCAGACGACGTGTGGTTGGCAGGTTACGGCGGTGAGCGCAGGTTGAAGGCAGCGGCCTCAAAACCAATACTGAAGCCATCGACAACCATGAATCACCGGAGGAACCCAGGATGGAACAGGATAGCAAATCTGCTTACAACGCCGACGCCGAGGGCCGCGACGCGCACGACGAACAACTGATGGACGAAGCGCTGATGGACACTTTCCCCGCCAGCGACCCGATCGCGCCGATGTGTTTCGATTGACTTCGAGCGCAAGCGGCAGGCTCGCGGCACAATATCACGCAATCCAATGCGCTAATTGTCCGTCATGGTCCTGAAGAACCTGCTTCGCCGCCTCGACCTCACCACGCTGCAACTGTTCATCGCCGTGTATGAGGAAGGCACGCTGACGCGCGCCGCGGAACGCGAGGCCATCGCCGTCTCCGCCGCGAGCAAGCGGCTGCTCGAACTGGAGCAGGCCGTCGGCGCGACGCTGTTTCAGCGCAACGCGCGCGGCATGACGCTCACGCCCGCGGGCGAAACGCTGCTGCATCACGCGCGCCGCGTGATGCGCGGCATCGAGAACATCGGTATCGAGCTTGCAGGCCACGCGAGCGGCGTGCGCGGTTATGTGCGGATGATGGCGAACCTCTCCGCGATCGTCGAGTTCTTGCCCGAAGATCTGCGCGCATTTCTCGCCGTCAACGAACAGGTGAAGATCGACCTCGAAGAGCGGCCAAGCGGCGGCGTAGTCGAGGCGGTGGCGGACAGTCTCGCCGATCTCGGCATCTGTTCCGGTGAAGCCGACGCGCGTGGCCTCGAAGTGACGCATTACCGGCACGACATGCTGTGCGTCGTGATGCGCGACGACCATCCGCTCGCTGGCCGTACGAGTGTTGCGTTCGAAGACACGCTCGACAGCGATCACGTCGGTCTGCATTCGGCCAGTTCGATCAACGCGCGCACGCACATGGCGGCGCGCCAGGCGGGCAAGGCACTGAAGCTGCGCATTCACGTGCCGGGCTTCGACGCCGTGTGCCGCATGGTGCAGGCGGGCATGGGCGTCGGCGTGCTGCCCGTCAACGTGTATCGCATCATGGGGCGGCCGCTGGGACTCGTGTCGGTTGCGCTCGAAGACGAATGGGCCGAGCGCAGCCTCATCATCGTTACGCGGGATGCGGCGCGTCTGTCGCCCGTCGCGAAGCTGCTGTTCGATCATCTGTCCTCGGTGGAAGCCTTGTCCAGCAAGGCTTAGCGCCGAGCGTTCGCGAACCGCGAACGGTCCTTGGCGAAATGCGGTTGGACGCCCCGGCGGCCTCGCTTCTACATTTGTCTCCAACGTGAAACAAGATTGGAGACAGCATCATGAGTGGTCCGTTGCAGGGTATTCGCGTCGTCGAGATCGGCACGCTGATCGCAGCGCCGTTCGCCGCGCGCCTGCTCGCCGAGTTCGGCGCCGAAGTCATCAAGATCGAAGCGCCCGAAACGGGCGACCCGTTGCGCAAATGGCGCAAGCTGCATGAAGGCACCTCGCTCTGGTGGTATCTGCAATCGCGCAACAAGAAGTCGATCTGCGTGAATCTCAAGTCGGAAGAGGGCGCTGATGTCGTCAAACGTCTGGCCGCCGATGCCGACGTCGTCATCGAAAACCTGCGCCCAGGCGCGCTCGAAAAGCTCGGCCTCGGCTGGGACGTACTGCACGCCATCAACCCCAAACTCACGATGGTCCGCATCTCCGGCTATGGCCAGACGGGCCCGTATCGCGATCGGCCGGGCTTCGGCGCGATCGGCGAAGCAATGGGCGGCATCCGCTATACGACGGGCGATGTCGACGGCGCGCCCGCTCGCGTCGGCGTGAGCCTCGGCGATTCGCTTGCTTCGCTGCACGGCGTGATCGGCGCGTTGATGTCGCTGCTGCGCGTGAAGACTGGACAGGGCGATGGACAGATCGTGGACGTGTCGCTGGTCGAAAGCGTGTTCAACCTGATGGAAAGCCTCGTGCCCGAATACGATCTGCTCGGCCATGTGCGCGAGCGCAGCGGCGGCGCGCTGCCGGGCATCGCGCCGTCGAACACGTATCGCACGGAAGATGGCGGCTTTGTCGTGATCGCGGGCAATAGCGATCCGATCTTCAAGCGCCTGATGCATGTGATCGGCCGCGCCGATCTCGCCGACGATCCCGCGCTGGCTCGCAACGACGGCCGCGTCGCGCAAAGCGCGATGCTCGATGCCGCGATCACGGCGTGGACCTCGCATCAATCGATCGACGACGTGCTGGCCGCGCTCGAACGCGCCGAAGTGCCATCGGGCCGTATTTTTTCAGTCGCCGATATCGTCGCCGATCCGCACTATCAGGCGCGCGAGATGTTGCTGAAGGCCGATCTGCCGGGCGGCGCGTCGGTGAAGATGCCGGGCATCGTACCGAAGCTGTCGGAGACGCCGGGTGAAGTGCGCTGGCAAGGTCCGACGCTTGGCGAGCATACGTCGAGCGTGCTCGCCGATCTTGGCTACGAGCAAAGCGAAATCGAGCGGCTGCGCCGCGAAGGAGCTGTGCAATGAATGACGACATTCAGTTCGACAAGCTGATCGTGCAGGAAGTCGCGCCGCGCGACGGCTTGCAGATCGAACCGACGTGGGTCGAAACGGCCGACAAGATCGCGTTGATCGATCAGTTGTCGACAGCGGGCTTCACGCGCATCGAGGCGGGCTCGTTCGTTTCGCCGAAAGCGATTCCCGCGTTGCGCGACGGCGAAGCGGTGTTCACGCAGATCCAGCGCCGCGAAGGCGTGATCTTCGTCGCGCTGGTGCCGAACGTAAAGGGCGCCGAACGCGCGCTCAATGCACGCGCCGACGAGTTGAACCTCGTGATGTCCGCGAGCCAGACACACAACCGCGCGAACATGCGGATGAGCTGCGAGGCGTCGCTGGATGCATTCGGCGATATCGTGCGGCTCGCGAAGCATTTCCCAGTGTCGTTGAATGCGACGGTGGCGACGGCGTTCGGTTGCCCGTTCGAAGGCAAGATCGACGAAGACCGTGTCGTGTCGATCGTCGATACATACCGCGAGATGGGCATCGACGGCATCACGCTTGCCGATACGACGGGCATGGCGAATCCTCGCCAGGTTGCGCGGCTGGTCAAGCGCGTGCTGCAACGCGTGCCCGCCGATGCGCTCACGCTGCACTTCCACAACACGCGCGGCCTTGGGCTCGCGAACGTGCTGGCCGCGTATGAAGTTGGCGCGCGCCGCTTCGACGCGGCGCTCGGCGGCCTCGGCGGCTGCCCGTTTGCGCCGGGCGCGTCGGGCAACATCTGCACGGAAGACCTCGTCAACATGTGCGACGAGATCGGCATTCCGACAGGCATCGATCTGCAAAAGCTGATCGCGCTGTCGCGCACGCTGCCCGCGTTGCTCGGTCATGACGTACCGGGCCAACTGATGAAAGCGGGCCGCAATTGCGACGTGCATCCCGTGCCGGATTACGTTCGCGCTATCTGAACTTCACCCGACCAACAACACCGACGACCGGACGACGAATCCGGCCTGTAAGGAGACAACCATGAGCACACCAGGCGCAGTGGCGGCAGGCGGCCGCGACGACAAACTAACGGCCACGGCCGACATCATCAAGAAGGTCACGTGGCGGCTCATGCCGCTCATCATGATCTGCTATCTGTTCGCGTTCTTCGACCGCATCAACATCAGCTTCGCGAAGTTCCAGCTGCAAAGCGACCTCGGCTTTTCGGATACGGCGTACGGCCTCGGCGCGAGTCTCTTCGTGATCGGCTACGTGCTGTTCGAAGTGCCCAGCAACATGCTGTTGTACAAGGTCGGCGCGCGCAGATGGATTGCGCGGATCATGATTTCATGGGGTCTCGCGACAGCCGCGATGGTGTTCGTCCAGAACGAATGGCAGTTCTACGGTCTGCGCTTCGTGATCGGCGCGATGGAAGCGGGCTTTGCGCCCGGCGTGCTCTACTACCTGACGCTGTGGTTTCCGGCGAGCTATCGCGGACGCGTGACGTCGCTGCTGTTTCTCGCATCGGCGTTCTCGGGTCTCGTCGGCGCGCCACTCTCGGGTCTGGTGCTCGGTCAGATGGACGGCGTGTTCGGCATTCGCGGCTGGCATTGGCTCTTCATGCTCGGCGGCCTACCGTGTATCGTGCTCGGCATTCTCGTGCTCAAGGTGCTGAAGGATCGCATCGAAGACGCAGGCTGGCTGTCGCCTGCCGAAAAGACCTATCTGTCGAGCCAGATCGCGCAGCAGGCGCAGCCGACCACGCATGGTCACTCGCTGCTCGGCGCGATTCGCACGCCCGGCTTCCTCACGCTCGGCCTGATCTACTTCCTGATTCAGATCGCTTCCTACGGCCTGAATTTCTGGGCGCCGCATCTGATCCGTGTCGCAGGCACACAAAGCCCGACGATCATCGGTCTGCTGACGGCCGTGCCTTATATCTGCGGCGCGATCTGCATGGTGATCGTGGGACGTTTGTCGGATGCATCGGGCGAGCGCCGCAAGTTCGTGAGCGGGTTGCTCGTGATGGCCGCTGTCGGTTTCTTTGCTGCAGGCTTCTTCGACAAGCAGACGGTGATGCTGGTCATCGCACTCGCTGTGCTCGGCGCAGGGGTAATCGCTTCGATTCCCGCGTTCTGGGCGCTGCCGCCGAAGCTCGTGACGGGCGCGGGTGCGGCGGGCGGTATCGCGCTGATCAACACGTTGGGTCAATTGGGCGGTATCGTCAGCCCGGTGATGGTGGGGCGCGTGCGCGACGTGACGGGTAGCACGACGCCCGCGCTGTATGTGATTGGTGCGTTGAGCCTGATCTGCGCGTTGATCATTCTGTATGGCCTGCCGCAATCGCTGCGGCAGAAAGATCACACGGGTCGCGCGGGCGCGTGATGCAACGGTGACTGGATAGAAAAAACGCACGGCATCGAGCCGTGCGTTTTGCTTTTAAGCCTTCAGTTTCGCAGCCGCCGCATCTTCGCGCGACTGCACTTGCAGCACCGCATCGCGCTTGTCGAGCAAGTGCTGCCGCAAGATTACGCTCAGGCGCTTGCCGTCTCGCGCTTCCAGCGCCTTGAGCATCTCGTCGTGATCGTGAATCGCGCTGTCCCACTTCGGAATCTGGAAGTTCGAGCGAAAGCGCAGCGCCTGCAAGCGGCGGTTCACGGCGATATACGTCTGACGCAGCGCCGAGTTGCGCGCGGCCTCGTTGATCTTGTCGTGAATCGCCTGATTGCGGCTGTAGTAACCGGCCAGATCGTTTTGCGCGCGGCACGCGAGCATCGCGTAGTGCAGCGCCTTGATTTCGGTGAGTTCGGCGGCCGTCATGCGCTCCGCCGCAAGTTCGCCGGAAAACGCTTCGAGCCCGCTCATCAGTTCGAACGTCTCGCGTAGTTCCGCTTCCGACATCTTCGACACCGACGCGCCGCGATTCGGCTCGATCTCGATCAAGCCTTCCGCCGCCAGCACTTTGAGCGCCTCGCGCAACGGCGTGCGCGAAATGCCGAGTGTTTCGCACAGTTCGCGTTCGTTCAGTTTCTTGCCCGGCTCCAGCACCCCCTCGACGATGAAGCGCCGGATGTGTTCGACCACCGTGTCGTGCAAACGCTGGCGTTCGACCTTCGGCATCAGGGGAGGCGGTGTCAGGCCTGCTTCAATGTCCGAATTTTGCATACAAAAATCCTCAAGCACGATTTACACCGATTTTAAAGCATGCACCCCGCTAACTGACTGCGAGGGTAAACACCGCCTTGGGATTGTCACGAATCGTTTGTTATAGTTTTTTGCATGCAAAATTCAATCGAGGAGATCGACCGATGCTGAAACTCGACTTTCATCCCGCAGGCCGCCACTTTTTGCAGATTCCGGGTCCGAGCCCGGTGCCCGACCGCATCTTGCGGGCGATGAGCTATCCGACCATCGACCACCGCGGCCCGGAGTTCGGCGCGCTGGGCCTGAAAGTGCTGGACGGCATCAAGAAGATCTTCAAGACGCAGCAGCCGGTCGTGATCTATCCGGCGTCGGGCACGGGCGCATGGGAAGCGGCGTTGTCGAACACGCTGAGTCCCGGCGACCACGTGCTGATGTTTGAAACGGGCCACTTCGCGACGCTATGGAAGAAGATGGCCGAGAACCTCGGTCTGAAGCCGGAGTTTCTGGGCTTGCCGGGCATCGAAGGCTGGCGGCGCGGCGTCCAACCGCAAATGATCGAAGCGCGGCTGCGCGAGGACACGCAGCATTCGATCAAGGCCGTGTGCGTCGTGCACAACGAAACCTCGACGGGCGTGACGTCCGACATCGCTGCCGTGCGCCGCGCGATCGACGCGGCGGGCCATCCGGCACTGCTGCTCGTCGATACGATTTCGGGGCTTGCCTGCGCCGACTATCGTCATGACGAATGGGGCGTCGACGTCACCGTCTCGGGTTCGCAGAAGGGCTTGATGCTGCCGCCGGGCATCAGTTTCAACGCCGTGTCGCCGAAGGCGATCGAAGCGGGCAAGCAGGCGAAGCTGCCGCGCGCGTTCTGGGACTGGACTGAAATCATCGAGATGAACAAGAGCGGCTACTGGCCGTACACGCCGAATACGAACCTGCTGTATGGCTTGTACGAGGCGCTCGACATGATTCTCGGCGAAGGGCTCGACAACGTGTTCGCGCGTCACGACCGCCTTGCCGAAGCCTGCCGCCGCGCAGTGCGCGCATGGGGCCTCGAGATTCAATGCGCCGATCCGTCCGTGTATAGCCCGGTGCTGACGGGCGTGATGATGCCGGATGGCGTCGATGCGGACGCCGTGCGCAAGGTGATCTACGAACGCTTCGACATGTCGCTCGGCACGGGCCTCGGCAAGATGAAAGGGCGCATGTTCCGCATCGGGCATCTGGGCGACTGCAACGACCTCACGCTGATGGCGACGCTTGCCGGCGTCGAAATGGGCCTGCAGATCGCGGGTGTGCCCGTTGCGGCGAGCGGCCTGCCTGCTGCGATGGAATTCCTGATGTCGCAGCCGAACGCACCGAAGCTCAAGGCAGCCGCTTGATTGAATACTTAAGCAGCCACATAAGCTGCCGATAACCAGACGACGAAGGAAGCGCAAACGGCGACACGTTGCTTCCTTCATCGCAAACGCAATTCCGAAGTACTCACGCGCCCGGCCAGCGCGACGCACAGCAGCGAACAGAAAGACAAAGACGCAAGCGAACCACAAACGCGACCAACGCCAACGGCAGACCCTGCGGACGGCGGCTCGCGCGGCATGAAGGCCGAACACGCCGTGCGAATGCCCCGTCCGCCAGCAACGGAGACAGACGATGAAGCGGTTTCGTGTAACCAGTGCGACCAGTATCGTTCTACTGATGCTATGCATCATGTACTTCATCACCTACCTTGACCGCGTCAACGTCAGCACGGCGGCCGCGGGCTTCGGCAAGGAGTTCAACCTTTCGCATACGGAAATCGGCCTTGTTTTCTCGGCCTTTGCCTATCCGTATCTGGTGTTTCAGATCATCGGTGGCTGGGTGAGCGACCGTTTCGGCGCGAAGCGCACGCTGATTGCGTGCGGCGCGATCTGGGCGCTCGCGACGCTGCTGACGGGCTTCGCGGGTGGCCTCGTCTCGCTGCTCTTTGCGCGGGTGTTGCTCGGTTTCGGCGAGGGCGCAACGTTTCCGGCCGCGACGGCCGCGATGTCGCGCTGGGTCGCGAAAGAAAAGCGCGGCTTCGCGCAAGGCATCACGCACGCGGCGGCGCGCATCGGCAATGCCGTTGCGCCCGGCGTGATCGTGCTGGTGATGACGACATGGGGCTGGCGCGAGTCGTTCTATATCTGCGGCGCGTTCAGTCTGCTGTGGGTCGTCGTCTGGGCGATGACGTTCACCGAATATCCGAAAGAACATCGCCGCATCACGCAGGAAGAACTCGACTTCCTGCCGCCCCCCAAAGCGAAGACCGCAAACGTGCCCTGGAAGGCGCTCTTCAAGCGCATGACGCCCGTGACCATCGTGTACTTCTGCTATGGCTGGACGTTGTGGCTGTTCCTGAGCTGGATTCCGCAGTACTTTCTGCATAGCTATCACCTCGACCTGAAGAAGTCGGCGATATTCGCTTCGGCGGTGTTCTTTGCAGGCGTGATCGGCGATACGCTGGGTGGCATCGTCACCGACAAGATCTTCGAGCGCACGGGCAACCTCAGGCGCGCGCGTAGCTGGATGGTGTCGATCTGCATGCTGCTCACGCTCGCGTCGCTCGTGCCGCTGATGCTTACGCACAACCTGTATGTGTCGATGGTGTGTCTGTCGGCGGGCTTCTTCTTCGCCGAAATGACGATCGGCCCGATGTGGGCGATCCCGATGGACATCGCGCCTGAATACTCGGGCACCGCAAGCGGCATGATGAACACGGGCTCGGCACTCGCGGCGATCATTTCGCCTGTGCTGTCGGGCTACCTGATCGATACGTTCGGCAGCTGGGAGTTGCCGTTCGCGGGCAGCATGCTGCTGATGGCGATTGGCGTCGTGCTTGCGTTCCGCATGCAGCCCGAAAGCCGTTTTGAAATCGGTGCAGAGCCGAGTGCACAACCCGCCACGCGCTTTAACGCGTGAGCCTCGCCAACGTTTGAATGACCATGCTGACTCGACAACTTGCCGACGCGCGCGCCGATCACACGACGCTCGCGTCACTCTCGCCCGAACTGATTCCCGCCGACATGAGCGCCGCCTACGCGATCCAGCACGAGTTGCTGGCGTTGCGCGGCGCGCGTATCGGCGGCTGGAAGATCGGCGCTAAATCCGCCGAGGGCGCGATTCAGGGCGCGCCGCTGCCTTCTTCAGATTTGCATGTGGATGGCGCGCGTTTGCCGCGCGCGCATTACGCGCCGCTTGGCCTCGAACTGGAAATCGCGTTTCGCTTCGGTCGGGACTTCGAGCCGTCGGCCAGCGCGTATCACGAAGTCGAAGTGCTCGATGCAATCGATTCGATGGCTGCGACCATCGAAATCGTTGCGAGCCGCTTCGCGCAATGGCCCAACGTCGACAAGCTCGCGCAACTCGCGGACTTGCAGAATCACGGCGCGCTGATTGTCGGCGAGTTCACGCAGTACCGGCGTGATTTTCCGTTCGTGGCGCCCACGCTCGGCTTCACGTTCGAAGGACAGGATGTGGTGAAGGCGACGCCTTCGAACCCTTGTGGCGATCCGCGGCGCCTGCTGACGTGGCTCGTCAATCATTGCACGCAGCATCATCGCATTGCAGTGACAACCGACATGATCCTCACGACGGGTTCGTATACGGGCATGTTCTTTCCGCAACATGCGGGCACTGCGCGCGGGCATATCGACGGGCTTGCGCCCGTCAGCGTCACGCTCGAATAGTTTCGCACTACACGCCTCGCTTTTTATAGGCCGAAGCACATGTCGAACGCCGATTCTCTGCTGGTCAAACCGATTCATCTCGTGCCGTCGTCGGCGCGTCTGAGCACGCCGCTTGCGAACCGCCTGCGCAAGGAATTGCGCGGCGATGTGTTGTTCGATGCAGCAAGCCGTGGACGCTATTCGACGGATGCGTCGATCTATCAGATCATGCCCATCGGCGTGGTCGTGCCGCGCGATCAGGACGATCTGCTCGTTGCGCTGGACATCGCGCGCAGCGAACGCGTGCCGCTGCTCGCGCGCGGCGCGGGTTCGAGCCAGTGCGGGCAGACGGTCGGCGAAGCGCTCGTGATCGACACCAGTAAATGGCTCAATCAGGTCATCGCGTTCGACAAGGACAAGCGCACGGTGACGGTCGAGCCGGGCATCGTGCTCGATCATCTGAATGCGTGGCTGAAGCCGCATGGTCTGTGGTTTCCTGTCGATGTGTCGACGGCGGCGCAATGTACGATCGGCGGGATGGCGGGCAACAATTCGTGCGGCTCGCGGTCGATCGAATACGGCAACATGGTTCACAACGTCGAAGCGATCGACGCGATTCTCGCGGACGGCACGCAAGCGCATTTCGCTTCGCTGCGCGATGCGCCGCAGGGCGTGCGGTTGCAGCAGATCGTCGAAGACGTGAAGGCGATTGCGCTGCGCGAGCACGATGAGATCGTCGCGCAAGTGCCCAAGGTATTGCGACGTGTCGCGGGCTACAACATCGATCTGTTCGACTGTCAGAATCCGCGCGCCTATACCGACGATGGGTTTGCGAATCTCGCGCATCTGCTGGTCGGCTCCGAAGGGACGCTCGCGTTCAGCCGCCAGTTGACGCTGAAGCTCGCGCCGCTGCCTGCGCACAAGGCGCTGGGCGTCGTGAACTTTCCGACGTTCTGGCAGGCCATGGACCTGACGCAGCACATCGTCAAGCTCAAGCCCGTTGCCGTCGAACTGGTCGATCGCACGATGATCGATCTCGCGATGAGCAATCCCGCGTTCCGGCCGGTGATCGAGAAGGCGCTGGTCGGCAGGCCCGAAGCGATTCTGCTCGTCGAGTTCGCAGGCGAGAACCGCGACGAACAACTCGCGTTGCTCAAGCAACTGACGGAGCTGATGGCCGATCTTGGCCTGCCCGACTCGGTCGTGCAAATGTCCGATCAAGGCGAACAAAAGGCGCTGTGGGAAGTACGCAAGGCTGGCCTGAACATCATGATGAGCATGAAGGGCGATGGCAAGCCCGTGTCGTTCATCGAAGACTGCGCGGTGCCGCTGGAACATCTCGCCGAGTACACGAGCCGGCTGACCGAGGTGTTTCATCGCAACGGCACGGAAGGGACGTGGTACGCACATGCGAGCGTCGGCACGCTGCACGTGCGGCCGATTCTCGACATGCGCCGCGACGGCGCGACAAAGATGCGCGCGATTGCCGAAGAGGCGGCGGCGCTGGTGCGCGAATACAAGGGCGCGTATTCCGGTGAACATGGCGACGGCTTGTGTCGCGGCGAATGGGTGGCGTGGCAATACGGTCCGCGCATCAACCGGGCGTTCAGCGAGATCAAAGCGCTGTTCGATCCGAACAACCGGATGAACCCGGACAAGATCGTGCGTCCGCCGAAGATGGACGATGCGAGCAACTTCCGTTTCGCACCGGGATACAAGGCGCGTGCGTTGACGCCAGCCCTCGACTGGTCGCAGTGGAATGTCGAACGTGATCCGATGACGGGCGTGGAGACCGCGCGTGGCACGGGCAACGACCTGGCGGGCGGCCTCGCGAAGGCCGTCGAGATGTGCAACAACAACGGTCATTGCCGCAAGTTCGATGCGGGGACGATGTGTCCGAGCTATCGCGTGACGAAGGACGAGCAGCATGTGACGCGCGGACGGGCCAATACATTGCGGCTTGCGCTGTCGGGGCAGTTGGGTGATGAAGGGCTTGCCAGCCAGGATGTGAAGGACACGCTCGATTTGTGCGTCTCGTGCAAGGGTTGCAAGCGCGACTGTCCGACGGGCATCGATATGGCGAAGTTCAAGATCGAAGCACGCGCTGCGTGGGCGCAGAAGCATGGCCTGCGTTTGCGCGAGAAGATGATCGCGTTTATGCCGCGTTACGCTGGGTTTGCAGCGAGCATGCCGGGCGTGTTTGCGTTTGCGGCTGACATGCCCTGGTTCAAGCGTGCGTTGGGATTTGCGCCGCAGAGATCGTTGCCGCGATTTGTGAAGCCTTTTTTGAGTCGTGGAGATGTGAAGGCTGCGTCGTCGAATGCGCAGAGCGCGCAAAAAGAAGTGCTGTTATTCGTCGATACGTTTAACAACAACATCGAGCCGGAGAACGCGCGCGCCGCGCAACAGGTGCTCGAAGCGGCGGGATATACCGTGCGCTTCAACAAGATCGAGGGCGAGCGTCCGCTGTGCTGTGGGAGGACGTTTCTTGCAGCGGGACTCGTGGATGAAGCGAAGCGCGAAGCGCGCCGGATGCTCGATGCGTTCAGGCCGTTTATCGAGCGTGGTGTGCCTGTGGTTGGGCTGGAGCCTTCATGTCTTTTGTCGCTGCGCGACGAGTTTCTTCAGTATGGTTTTGGGGAAGAGGCTGAGCGTCTGTCTAAACTCGCGATGCTGTTTGAGGAGTTTCTTGTTCGCGAGCATAAGGCTGGTCGATTGACGCTCGATTTGAAGCCGCTTGACGATGCGAGCCAGGCGTTGGTGCATGGGCATTGTCATCAGAAGGCATTCGATGCGTTTTCGCCTGTTCAGACAGTGTTGAAGTGGATTCCCGAGTTGAAGGTATCGACCGTCGAATCGTCGTGTTGCGGGATGGCGGGGAGCTTCGGGTATGAGGCGGAGCACTATGAGGCGTCGATGGCGATGGGGGAGTTGTCGTTGCTGCCTGCGGCGCGTGGGATCGATGCTCACACTGTGATGGTCGCGGATGGGACGAGTTGTCGGCATCAGATTTATGATGGAGCAGGGGTGAGTGCGATGCACGTCGCGCGGGTTTTGATGCGGGCTTTGAAGTAGTTTTTTGTCTGCGCAAGCTGGCTGGGGTTTTTGGGGCTTTGCGCTGGCATCCGCTAGATGTTATTGGTCTGCAAGCGTTGCCCCTGTGCGGGGGCCTATCCGTCATTTTGTGGGCGAGGCATATCATGAGAGGTAAAAGTCATGGATATGCCAATGAAGAAGAAACGCACGGTGGCGTCTCAGGCAGCGGCCCGAGGGCCGCTGCCTGAACTGCCCAAGGCACTGCTGGACGAACTGGTCAAAGGGCCGATGACGCCAGGCGAGGTGCAGGATCTGATGCTGGCGTTTAACAAGGCGATTATCGAACGCGCGATGGGTGCGGAGATGAATCTGCATCTGGGGTATCCGCCGGGCGAATCCAAACCCGCTGGCCAGGCCAACGAGCGCAACGGCGCCAGCCGCAAGACGGTCATCACCGATCGTGGCGTCGTCCGGGTCGAGTTGCCGCGCGACCGCGACGGCAGCTTCGAGCCGATCCTGATCCCCAAACACGAACGCCGCTTCACCGGCTTTGACGAGCGCATCATCGCGATGTACGCGCGTGGCATGAGCGTGCGTGAGATCCAGGCCTTTCTGGCCGAGAGCTACGGCACCGAGGTGTCGCCCGATTTCATCAGTTCGGTCACCGACGAGGTGATGGCCGAAACGCTGGCCTGGCAGAACCGTCCGCTCGAGACGATGTACCCGGTGGTCTTCTTCGACGCGTTGCGGGTCAAGATCCGCGATGACGGTGTGGTCAGCAACAAGGCGGTGTATCTGGCTCTGGGCATTCAGGCGGACGGCCAGCGCGATGTGCTGGGCCTGTGGATCGAGCAGACCGAGGGCGCGAAGTTCTGGCTCAAGGTGTTCAACGAACTCAAGACCCGCGGCTGCCAGGACATCCTGATTGCGGTCGTTGACGGCCTGAAGGGGCTGACCGACGCGATCGGCGCGGCTTATCCGAAGACGGCGGTGCAAACCTGCATCGTGCATCTGATCCGCAACAGCCTGGAATACGCGGGCTGGAAGGACCGCAAGGCCGTCGCCCAGGCGCTGCGTCCGATCTACGCAGCGGCCAGCGAAGAGGCCGCGAAGCAGGCTCTGCAAGCCTTCGCTGATGGGCCATGGGGCGCGAAATACCCGAGCATCGTGCAGTCCTGGCAGCGCGCATGGGAGCACGTCACGCCGTTCTTCGTGTTTCCACCCGAGATCCGACGGGTCGTGTACACCACGAACGCCATTGAGAGTCTGAACATGCAGTTACGCAAGATCATCAAGACCCGCGGTCACTTCCCCAATGACGATGCTGCCATCAAGCTACTCTGGCTGGCATTGCGCAACGTCCTGGCCAAAAACGTGCGCTCAGCCTTCGACTGGAAGTCAGCCATGAACCAGTTTGCTATTCTGTTTGGCGATCGATTCACGCAGGCGCGCGGCTAACGATTCCTTTAACCGCCTCGCCCACAAAAATGCGGACAGGCTCCTGTGCGGGGCGGCACCTACTTTTCTTTGCCGCCGCAAAGAAAAGTAGGCAAAAGAAAGCGGCTAACACCGCCAGCCCTTGTTACTGCCTGAGGGCCCCCAAAGGGTCTTATGCCTCAGACGGCAACGCGCTGATCGACGCCCGTTGCCAGCGCTCTACATTAGCGCCTCACCCACGTCAAACACCCGCACAAGAGCCAGCGTCAGCGAATGGTTTGTGCCGCCCAGGCGGCAAACTGTGTGTAGGCTTTCGCGCCGTACGCGCACCACTCCGAACTGTGTAGCAAGATTGGTGTTTCTGGTAAGAGCGCTCACCTGTCTGGTGCGGCAACCTACACACCGTTTGCCACCTGGGCGGCGGCGGACTGTCTGACACGGCGTACCGCGACGCGGGCGCATGAAGCGGGTGAGGCGTATAGAGAGAGCGTTGGCAACGAACCTGAGCAATCTTGTTGCCGTATGAAGCGTAAGAACCTTTGGGGGCCCTCAGGCAAACACAAGAACTGGCGGTGTGAGCCGCTTTCTTTTGCCTACTTTTCTTTGCGGCGGCAAAGAAAAGTAGGTGCCGCCCCGCACAGGGGCAACGCTTGCGGACCAATAACATCACGCGGATGCCAGCGAAAAAACAAAAACACCCAACCGCCCGCGCCGCGCAGGCGCAAAAAAAACCTCAACGCGCAATACCCCGCAAAAACTCCGACACCTTAGCGAGCCCCGCGACAAGCACCTCACGATTATTCGTGTATCCCACCCGAACATACCCTTCGACATCCAGCGCGCTGCCAGGCGTAAACATCACCCCAGTCTTCTCAAGCAAAGAGACACAGAACTCTCGAGAAGTCATATCGACATTAACCTTCACAAGAGCAGTCGTCCCCGACTTCGGCTTCACATAAGAAAGCAAAGGCTCCTTGGCAATCCACGCATCGAGCACAGCAAGATTAGTCCGCAAAATCCCGTGATTACGCTCCAGAATCGCCTTGCGATTTTCCAGCGCAATGGAAGCCAGCAGATCATTCAACATCCCGACACTAATCGTGTTGTAGTCGCGATGCGTCCGGACGCGCTGAAGCAATTCAACAGGCGCAACGATCCAGCCCACCCGCAAGCCCGCCAACGACCATGTCTTCGACATACTGCCCGTGCTGATGCCCTTCTCGTACAAATCCGCAATCGACGCAGTAAAGCCCGTCCCTTCCTGATCCGTACCGCGATACACCTCGTCATTCAGCACATAAGCGCCGCACGAACGTGCAATCTCCGCAATCGCCAGGAGAAACTCGCGATCCATCAACGAGCCCGTCGGATTGTTCGGATTGTTGATCGCGATGACGCGCGTGGTCGGCTTGACCATCCGCTTCAGTTCTTCAAGATCAGGCAGAAAACCGTTCTCTTCACGCAAACGCAAAATCTCAACGTTCGCGCCGTAGCTCTCGGGAATCGAATAATGCTGCTGATACGTGGGCAGCACCGAAATCACATGATCGCCAGGCTCGACGAGCGTTTCATAAACCAGCGCATTCGCGCTGATCGCGCCGTGCGTAATCAACACATTCGGCACGCCCTGCTTTTCATACAGCGACGCGACATTGCTCCGCAAACGCTCAGTGCCGTCGATCGCGCCATACGTCAGCTTCATCGGCAGAATCTCGCCGAGCAGCGCGTCTTCCTTGCCCGCGATCTTCAGCAGTTCGCCAACCGTCAGCGATTCGACGCACGTCTCCGCAAGGTTCAACTCACATTGGTTCTCATAGAGATCCATCCAGCGTTCGACTCCAAATTCCCTGATTTGCATGAGTGCTGTCCTCGTGTGAAAGCAGTGGCTAGGGCGCGGCTGGTCAGACGTTCGCGGCGCAGGTTGATTGCTGTCGAGTGTAGACTATTTGTCTCAAATAGACAAACAAAGTCCATAAATGGCAGAAAGGGCAAACGCGCGTCTACGCAGCGACGCGCATCGGGACGGAGAGTGGAAAACGAAAAGACAGCGTACGCCCGAACCGGACGCGACGCAGGCGCGACATGTCAGCCGGCGCGCAGCGCCTCCCGCCAGGCGGCGGGCGACACGCCGACGCCCTGACGGAACCGGTGGCTGAAGTGGCTCGCGTTCGCGTAGCCGCACTGCGTCGCGATATCGATCAGCGGCAACGCGGTCGTGCGCAGCAGCGTGCGCGCGCGTTCGAGCCGCTGCTGCGCAATCCACGCATGCGGCGGCAGGCCGAACGATGCACGGAACATCCGCGCAAGATGGAATTCGGAAAGGTTCGCGACGGCGGCGAGTTCACCGAGCGTCAATGGCTGCGTCAGATTCTGATCGATGTATTCGCGCAGCCGGCGGCGCGTCGCGACGGCAAGCCCGCCCTTGAGCACCGCGCCCGTGCGGTTGACGCCCTGCGAGCGCAGCAACAGGCTCAGGATTTCATGCGATGTTTCGTTGGCGCGCAAACGGCCGTCGGCGTCGTCCCACACATCGTTCGCGAGCGACTGGCAGAGCGCCGCAATGTGCTCGTCCTCGAAGTACGTGCGGTCGGCAAGCGTCAGTTCGCGCGGCTCGCGGTCCAGTTCGCGGATCGCGCGCTGCGTGAAGTGCTCGGGCAGGAAATACAGATGCATGAAATGCATGTGGCCGCGTACCCACCAGCGCGATTCGTGATCGCCGGGCAGCGCGCACAGGCGGCTTGGGGCGCCATAGCGGCCCGGCAGCTTCTGGCGCTCGGTGCGATAGCCGCCGTCCAGATAGCACGACAGCGTGTGATGACCGGGTTGCGCGTAGATCGTCTCGGCTTCCTTCGTTTCGCGCGTCCAGATTGCAACAGCGAGCTGATCGCCCAGCCACGCGAAGCGTTCGAGTGTCGCATTGGAGTCGCTCAGCGTCTTGCAGACCGAATGCAGGCCGAACGGCGGATCGGCTGGGTCGGTCGTGGCGATGGGCGGTGGGTTCACGTGGATGCGGCGAAACGAAAAGGGGACGCAGAAACTCAGTGCTTGCATCGAGTATACGGCCAGCACGCATTTCGCTCCCGGCGGCATGGCAAAAGTGCGCAATTCTGGACAATCGAACGGACGTGCGCTGGCGCATAGTCGGGCCAACTCGTATTGTGTGGCCCTGATGCAATGAATCTGTTTCTTTATGTTGTGACCGTGCTCATCTGGGGCACGACCTGGATCGCGATCAAGTGGCAGCTCGGCGCCGTGCCGATGTCCGTTTCGATTGCGTGCCGCTTCTGGCTCGCCGCCATCGTGCTGTTCGCGCTGCTGAAAATCATGCGTCGCCCGATGTGGCCGCCGCGCGCGGCGTGGCGTTTTCTCGCCGCGCAGGGTCTCGCGCTGTTTTGCGTGAACTTCCTCTGCTTCTATTACGCGGAAAGCGTCGTGCCGAGCGGTCTCGTGGCCGTCGTGTTTTCGACGGCGCCGCTTTTGAACTCGCTCAATGGTCGCCTTTTCATGGGCCGCCCATTGCAGCCGACGGCTATCGTCGGCGCGGTGCTCGGGCTGGCGGGCATTCTGTGCCTGTCGTTGCAGCAGATGGCCGGGCATCTCGGCGATCATGCCGCGTGGCTCGGTCTCGCCGTCGCGTTCGCGGGGACGCTGTGCTTTTCGGCGGGCAATCTGCTGTCCAGCCGCATGCAGTCGATGGGTCTGCATCCCCTCGTCACCAACAGCTGGGCGATGCTGATCGGCGCGAGCGTGCTCACGGTGGGCAGTCTCGCTGCCGGCCTGCCGTTCGCACTGGAGACGGACGCGCGCTATCTCGGCGCGCTCGTCTATCTCGCTGTACCGGGCTCGGTGATCGGCTTTACCGCGTATCTGATGCTGGTCGGGCGCATCGGTCCGGAGCGCGCCGCGTACTGCACGGTGCTGTTCCCGTTCGTCGCGCTGGTGGTGTCGACGGTGTTCGAAGGCTACCGATGGTCGCCGCTTGCCGTCGTCGGACTCGTATTGGTGGTGGCGGGCAACCTCGTCGCGTTCGGCGTCACACAGCGGCTATTCGTGCGCCGTGCGCGAACTGTCTGATCCTTCAAGCTAATGCCAATTCGATTCGAATAAAAGCGGAAAAAATCGCTAAACGAATTATTTAAGGAGAAACGGTCGCGTTCTGATTTGAGAAGATAACAAGCACAATAAGTTTATTCCATGCGAATTGGGTATTAATTCGTACGGAATGGCAAATGCTCTTCGATAAGCACATCGATGAGATCTTTATCTGCATTTGCTAACGTTTTGCTTCTCGCAAGGACACGACCGTGAAAGTCTCGACCCGCCTCGCTGCCGCGCTGTTCACGCTTGGCAGCCTGATTCCCCTCGGCGCTGCTGCGCAATCGCAATTGACCTACACCACCTCGTGGATAGGCAATAGTTTTGGATTTGGCGACGGTAAATGGATGCAGCAAGACATTCAGGCAATTAACGTTGCGCCGGATGGCACCGTATTCACGAATTCGCCATGGGATGAAAGCGGAAGCGAAATAGCCGCCTATAAAAATGGCGACAAAATTGCAGTTGCCGGCGCGACGCACGGCTGGGGCGCGGCAGGCGGCGATGCGATAGCTTCGAATCACACCTACGTGTACGCGGCCATGTCGATCGGCAATCAGAACAATGGCCTGGTCGGCGCGGATTATCCGCCGAGCGGGCAGACGTGGTTCGGCATCACGCGCCGCTCGCTTGCGAACATCGCGGTAGGCGCGCCGTTCGACAGCGGCATCGGCAACAGCGCAAACGCAACGAAGAACAGCTTTCTGCGCGTGAACGCGGTCGCGACGGGCGCGGACGCGGGCATTCGCGGCCTCGCAGCGACGGACACCGAACTGTATGCGTCGGATACCTACGGCAATCAGATCGTCGTGTTCGACGCCAACACGATGCGACGTCTGCGCTCGTGGAATGTCGCGGCACCGGGACGCATCGCGCTCGATACCGACGCATCCCTCTGGGTGATGAGCGGCTTCGGCACGGGCAGCGTGAGCGTGCTGCACTATTCGTCGACGGGCGCGCCGTTGGCGGGCACGCTCGCGTTACCCGCCGGCACCGTGCCGACGGATCTCGCCATTTCCCCTGCGGGACAGATTCTCGTCGCCGACAACGGCCCGAAGCAGCAGGTCCTCGTCTACGACCGGTCGGCAAGTGGCGCGACCCGACTGACGGGCGCGCTCGGTACGCTATACGGCATCTTCCACGAACCGAAGGGCACGCCTGGCAACTGGCGCTTCAACGGCATCACGGGCATCGGCTTCGATCAGGCGGGCAACCTCTACGTCGCTCAGAACGGCGAAGGGCCGCGTCCGCTTGCGTCGGCGACGGTCGGACAGGGCGCGGTGCTGGAAAGCTACCGCTACGCGACACGCGGCTTCAACTGGCGGCTGCAAGGGCTCACGTTTGTCGACAGCGCGGCCTTCGATCCCGCGACGCCGAACATCGTCTACACCGGCTCCAAGCGCTTCACGATGGACTATGCGCAGCCGCCCGGCAGCGAATGGAAGTACGCGGGTTTCACGCTCAACCGTTTCGATTTCCCCGACGACCCGACCTTCCATCAGCCGCGCGGCGTGCGCGGCGAGCCGATGGTGCGGCGGATCAACGGCAAGCCGTATCTGTACACGCTCGACCCCGGCGCGCATTACCTGAACGTCTATCGTTTCGATGCCGCGCATGACGAAGTGGCGATTCCCTCCGGCCTGTTCGCGCAGAATCCGCTGCCGGGCAACTGGCCCGTCGGCCAGCCCACTTACGGCGAATGGATGTGGCGCGATACGAACGGCGACGGCCATGTCGACGCAAGCGAGATCACCGGCAATCCGTCGACGGGCAGCACGGTCGGCAACGGCTTCTGGTGGGTCGATACGCCGGGCAACGTGTGGCTCGCGACGCCAGCGAGCGGTATCCGCGAAACGCCGTTGCAGGGCTTCGACGGCGTGGGCAATCCGATCTACACGTACGAAAGCTCGAAGACGTTCCCGATGCCCGCGCCGTTCAATCGCATCGTGCGCATCGTCTATATCGCCGAAACGGACACGATGTATGTGTCCGGCTACACGAGCAGCCTGCCGTGGGACGCGACGCACTGGAAGGAAGCGGGCCGCATTCTCGTGCGCTACGACAACTGGAGTTCGGGCTCGCCCACGCCCGCTTATACGATCGCGCTGCCGTGGAATGCGAGCAGCAATCCGCAGGTCACGCCCGTCGGCGTCGCCGTGGCGGGCAACTATATCTTCGTCGCCGAGTTGTACACGCCGAAGGTCGACGTCTACGATGCGCGCTCGGGACAGATGGTCGGCTATATGACGCCGGGCGCCGCAGTCGGCAACACGACGGGATGGGTCGACGTGTATCTCGGCATCAGCGCAGTACGGCGCCCTAACGGCGAATATGTCGTGCTGCTCGAAGACGATGCGCGCGCGAAAATCCTGATGTATCGATGGACTCCCTGAACGCCGCGTGAACTCGGCTTGATCGTCGTCAGTCGAAAGAGACATGCCGCCCGTGCATGCCGTCTGTGCGAATGGACGGCTGCACACGATCGGTATATATATAACGATAGAACCCTTTGTTGACGAGCCATAACAGGAGCGACGATTCATCATGACGCCCGAAGATCCGGACAAGCAGCAAACTGGCGTTCAGCCGGACCTCGAACATCTCGACGCAGCCGTGTCGCATGTGAACGAAATGGTGTCGTCGGGCAACATCGCGGCGAGCGCGGCCCGCGGCATTCTCTATAGCCTGATCGAAACGCTCGGCACGCTGGTCGGCGACCCGGACCTGCCGGAACATGCGCGTTCCGGCTACGAAGGTCTGCTCGAAACGGCGCGTGAACTGCGGGTCAAAATCGATCACTGAACGTGTGCCGCGGTGCATGCGGCGGCGCTTTCGAGTACGCCGCATGCAG
This sequence comes from Paraburkholderia largidicola, assembly GCF_013426895.1. Taxonomy (NCBI): domain Bacteria; kingdom Pseudomonadati; phylum Pseudomonadota; class Betaproteobacteria; order Burkholderiales; family Burkholderiaceae; genus Paraburkholderia; species Paraburkholderia largidicola. Next base: position 1,927,620 of record NZ_AP023175.1, read on the forward strand.
CCGTTTTCCTGACAGAAATCGGCACTGTCGCGCGACTGTGATACAAAGGGCGCTCGTTCCGACCTGCCCGTCTTCACCTGATGCTTTCTCCTTCCAACACGGCGCTGCTCGCGCTCGGCATCATCGTCGTGCTGATCACGCCTGGCCCGACCAACACGCTATTGGCAGCCGCTGGCCTGCGCCAGGGCGCGCGCCGCTCGCTGCCGCTGATCGGCGCGGAACTGGCCGGGTATCTCGTGTCGATTTCCGCGTGGGGCCGTTTTCTCGTGCACGCGGCGCATACGCTGCCGTGGCTGCCTTCGGTGCTGCGCATCGCGAGCGGTCTGTACATCGCGTGGCTGGCCGTCGACATGTGGCGCGCGGCCGTGGCGCTGCCCGACTCGGCGCAACCGGCCAACGGGCCGCGCGCGCTATTCGTCGCCACGCTGCTCAATCCGAAGGCATTGCTGTTCGCAGGCACGATCTTTCCGTCGATTGCATTCGAGAACCTCGCAACCTATGGCCTTGCGATGTCGCTGTTCGCGTGTTTGCTCGCGCCCATCGCGTTCGCGTGGATCTCGTTTGGCGCGGCGCTCGGCAGCGGCAAGCTCACATGGCTCGACCCGGTGAAGATGCAGCGCGCGGCGTCGATCGTGCTCGGGATGTTTTCCCTTTCGCTCGCGTGGGCTGCGTTGCATTGAACGCGTAGATAGCGCTTAGTCTTCGCCGGTTTCGAGCGAGGCTCTGAGTTCGTCGGGTGCGGAGGTGATCTGCAATTGCGGCGTGCCGTGCCAGTCTGCGCAACGCTGCAGCGCGCGGCGCAAATCCGACGTCAGCCGGCCGCTTACGCGCACGCCCGGTTCCAGATGCAGCGCCTTCAGTTCGAACACGCCGCTCGCGCGGTGCGCTTTCGCGTCGACACGGCCGATCAGCTTGCCGCGATTGAGGATGGGTAGCACGTAGTAGCCGTATTTGCGTTTCGGCGCGGGCACGTAGCATTCGATCACATAGTCGAAGTCGAACAGCGCGGCGGCGCGCTTGCGGTCCCAGACGACGGGATCGAATGGCGACAGCAGTGTCGTGACCGTCGACGCAATCTTGCCGTTTGCCGCATCGTCGATCATCGGCGTGAAGTCGCGATGCACGAAAGTCGGCTGCTTCCATCCTTCGACGCGCACAGGTGTCAGCTCGCCTTCGTCCGCCAGTTGATGGAGCGCGTCGGCGTAAGGGCGGCGCGGCATCCGGTAGTAATCCGCGACCCAGTCCGACCGCACGACACCCAGCGCGCGGCAACTGCGCCGCAGTAGTTCTTTCGCGACGGCATCGACGGGCTGCAGATGGCGTTTGTCGTTCCAATGCGGCAACACGCGCTCGGTCACGTCGTAGACACGCTGAAAATTGCGCCGCTCCGCGACCATCAACGCGCCGATCGCGAACAGCACTTCCAGATGCCGCTTCTGCGGTTTCCAGTCCCACCAGCCGTTGCTCTTGCCCGCTTCGCGCGCGAAGTCCGCCGAGCGCACGGGTCCTGTCGCGCGGATATGCGCGAGCAGATCGTCGATTTCGGCGCGGTACTGCGCGTGCCAGTCGGCAGCGTATTTCCAGCCCATGTCGCCGGGATCGAGCATCCGGTGCCGCATCAGGCCGTAGTCCTCGATGGGAAGAAAACACGCTTCGTGCGCCCAGTACTCGAACAGCTTGCCTTCGGCGAGATGCTCGTCGAGCCATTGCGGCTGATACGGTCCGAGACGGCTGAACAGCACGAGATAAGGACTGCGCGCGACGACATGGATCGTATCGATCTGCAATTGCGCCATTCGCCGGATGGCGTCGAGCACATCGGCTTTGGTCGCCTTGCGGCGCGGCGGGGAGAGCAGGCCTTGAGCGGCCAGATGCAGGGTGCGGGCGGCGGGTAAGGGCAGTGTGATCACGCGGTCGGCGTCGTAGCGGCGTTATAGCGATCCGGCAGGCGCAGCGTCGAGCGAAACCCGAGTCGCGCCTTACCAGGGGCGGCATGGCGGCTTGCCATGCCGGACGTGTCGCTACTGTAGCGTGATCGGCGCAAACGCACCGTCAGATGGCATTTGCCGTCGCGCGATGCGTTGCCCCTTTACCAGCGTCCGTGATGATGACGTCCTTCCCAGCCGCGATGACGGCCATGATCGTGCCAGCGCGGACCGCCGCCCCAGTAGCGGGGCCCGTAGCCACCATATCCGCCGTAATAGACGGGCGGCGGCGGTGCATAGACCACGGGAGGCGGCGCATAGTAGACGGGCGGCGGCGCGGCATAAACGGGCCCGCCCAGATACACGCCGACGCCGACATGCGCCGATGCGGCCGTCGATACGCATGCAGCGGCCAGTCCGATTGCCGCAAATACCATCGCACGTTTGATCATGCTGTTCTCCATCCGTCCCAAGCCGATTGCTAACTGAAGCCTGACTTGATCTTACGAAGTAGAAAGCATCACAGGTGCAAGCAGACGGTGGCTTATGTAACAACCAGTAAGCAGGCTGACGATTGGGGGAACAGGAGAGGCGACCGGCCTGCGCGGCGAAGCGCGCAGGCCGGTGCAAAAGCGGAAGTATCAGGCGCCGAGCGCGACGGTCGTTTCGCCCGCGAGTTGCGCGAGCATCTGATGGATTTGCGCGACGACCTGGGCGCCTTCACCGACAGCAGCCGCCACGCGCTTCGTCGATCCGGCGCGCGCATCGCCGATCGCGTACACGCCTTCGACTGACGTGTTCAGATCGCACGCCGAGTTTGCGCCCGTAATGACGAAGCCCTTCTTGTCCAGTTCGACGCCGCAGCTGCGCAGCCAGTCCGTATTCGGATCGGCGCCCGTGAACAGGAAAAGATGCCGCGAGTCGAAGCAGTCGCGTCCGTCCGCGCATGGGTTTTTCAGGCCGATCTGCTCGAGCCCGCCTTCGTTGCCTTCGAGCCAGCCGATCTCCGTATCCGGATACACGGTGACGTTCGGCAGCGACGCGATCCGGTCGATCAGATAGCGCGACATTGTGGCCTCGAAGCCGCTGCGGCGGATCAGCACGTGGATGTGCTTGGCATGCGAAGCCAGATAGACGATGCCCTGACCCGCCGAATTGCCGCCGCCGACGAGCACGATTTCCTCGCGCTTGCACAGTTTCGCCTCGACAGGCGACGCCCAGTAGTAAATGCCACGGCCGTCGAAGCGGTCGAGCCCGTCGATCTCGGGCCGACGATACACCGCGCCGCTCGCGATCACGATCGTCTGCGCGCGGATGCTGCCCTGGCACTGCAGTTCGAGCCGGTACGGACGTTCCTCGCAGTGCAGATGCTTGACCTTGACGGGAATCGCCACGTGCGCGCCGAACTTCTGCGCCTGCACGAACGCGCGGCCCGCGAGCGCCTGGCCCGAAATGCCCGTCGGAAAGCCGAGATAGTTCTCGATGCGCGAACTGGCGCCCGCCTGTCCGCCCGGCGCACGGCTGTCGAGCACGATCACCGACAGACCTTCCGAGGCCGCATATACGGCCGTCGCCAGCCCCGCCGGACCCGCGCCGACGATCGCCACATCGTAGACATGTTCCGAGTCGAGATCGGGGATCAGGCCGAGGCAGGTTGCCAGTTCCGGGTCGCTCGGATGACGCAGCACCGAGCCGTCGGGACAGATCACGAGCGGCATGTCCTCGGGACCGGCCGCGAACTGTTCGATGACGCGCAGCCCGTCTTCATCGCGCTCGTCGAGCACGGTATGCGGATGGCCGTTGCGCGCGAGGAACCCTTGCAGCGACACGAGCCGCCGGTCATTGCTCTTGCCGACGATGATCGGTCCGCCCGCGCCGCGCTCGATCAGCCCGACGCGGCGCAGAATCAGCGCGCGCATGATGCGCTCGCCGAGTTCAGCCTCTGCGACGATCAGTGCGCGCAGCCGCTCCGGCGAGATCAGCAGGGCTTCGACGTGTTCCAGCGCCATACCGTCGACGAGCGCCGGCTTGCCCGACAACTGGCCGACTTCGGCGAGGAACGAGCCTTGATGGTGTTCGTTGACGAGCAGTTCGCGCCCGAGCCCATCACGCTGGTAGACCTTGACCGAGCCTTTCAGCACCACGACCATGCCCGGACCGGTGGTGCCCGTAAGGAACAGCATCTCGCCCGCTTCGTAATTCCGCCTTTCGCCGAACTTGCACAGCCGCTTGATTTCCTCGGGCTGGAGTATGGGAAACATCTGGTGACGCCGTGTCGAAAGCGTCGAGAACGGCGCCTCGTTGACGGCGGCGCGTTGAGCGTCTTCACCCTCTCGCGTTACACCCATCGAATATGCTCCTTGCTTTGCCGCACGCCTGATGCGGCATGCAGCCAATGTCGGTCAGACTGTCTTCGGCGTGATGCCGATATCCAGCGTCGGCTCTGGCTCGTCGGCGAGCGGTTCGAGCTGGCGGCCCGCATCGCGCCACGCATCGAGGCCGCCGCGCAACGGAATCACGTCCTTGAAGCCGGCATCCGCCAATTGCTTCGCCATCCATGCCGCCGACACCTCGTTCGGGCACGAGCAATAGATCACCAGCTTCTGGTCGTGCGGATATTTCGCGACGATTTCCTCGAGCTGGCGCTCATCCGCGAACACCGAGCCGGGAATCACGAAAGGATCCAGCGCGCGCTTTTCTTCCGAGCGGATGTCGAATAGAACGGGCGTGCGCTTGTCCAGCATCAGGTCGTACAGCTCGTCGACGTCCATGCGTGCCGTTGCGAGCTTCTTGATCAGCTGACGACGCCTGTACCAGCGGTACGCGCAGTAGATGGCCAGCAGCACCACGACGACCACGGCCGTCATCTTGCCCAGACGGCTCGCGCCGGCGAACAGCATGTCGATCTGCTGCGCGAACACGACGCCGAGCCCGAGGCCGAGGCCCGACCAGAGCGTCGCGCCGATGCTGTCGTAGGCGAGGAACATGCGGTAAGGCGTACCCATCGCGCCCGCCATCGGAATGGAGACGATCGACAGGCCCGGCACGAACTTCGCGACGGCCAGCACGCGCACGCCCCAGCGGCCGAAGAAACGCTCGGTCTTTTTCACGCAGGTATCGCGCGACAGCGACAGCTTGCAGAGCGTCTTCAGCGTGTTGCCGCCGTAGATGCGGCCCGCTGCGAACCACGCGCTGTCGCCGATCAGCGTGGCGAATACCGCGAGCACCAGCACGGGCAGCACTTGCGCGCCGACCGAACCGGGATGCATCGCGGCCATCGCGCCGAACAGCACGAGGGACGGCATCGCGGGCACGGGCAGCCCGATGGATGCGGCAAGCACATTGACGAATACGATAGCAGGCCCGTACTGCTCGACGAGATCATGTAGCATCGGCTTACTTTCGTGACCGTTTCGGCCTCGAAGACGACTGGAAGTGACTAAAAGATTATGGACGCATTTTCAACGCGTGCAAGAGAGGTGCGTTTTGCGTCCGGATATTGCCGACGTGCGGGAAAAGCGCCTGACGCCTCGGTCTTCGGCGGAAAGGCTTTGGTGCGTCCGATGAACGTCATGCGACGTCCGTCGAGGCGTCAAAGATGATGGTGACTGCGCAAAAAACAAGAGGCGCGGCGCCTGATTCGACCTGCGCCGCGCACGCTTCGTATGGCTATTGATGACTGCAGTGAATTATTGACGGTGGTTATGCTGCTCGCCCGGTAGTTCGGCGCCATGCGCACGGATGGCTGCGATCAGTTCCGCAGGCGTAATTTCATAACGCACTTCGCGGTGAATGCCCGGCTTGCGTTCATCGACTTCGATCAGAAGTATGCCTTTCCCGTCTTCTGTCGATTCGAGGCGCAGTGAGCGCAGTTCGCGACCCGTTGCGTCGTCGTGCTCGGTGAGCAGGGCCATTGCCCCGGAAGACCCGGTGGTGCGCATCGAAAATTCCCTCTTGCGTGATTGAACAACGTTGCCGAACAGGCATTGTAAGGGCAGTACCGCGCGCCGTCTGTCGCGTGGCGCTCACACTCTCCGGATTATGCGGGCGAGGCGTGCGCGATGCATCGAAGGGGCGCTGCGGCGCGCGCAAATATAAGGCCGGTGCGGCTCCTGGCGGGGTGCCGCGATTTTTTTGCATGGCAGCGAGCGCGCGTGTCGCGTGCGTTTCGGGACGCGACGGCACAGATTTCGCGCGGGTTCGCGACACACATTTTTTCGCTGTCACGGCAATGACGCGTGCGTGTGATGGGCTTCGATCAGCAAGATCCGGGAAGCAGCGCCGCGTGCCGGTGCGATACAGTGGGCGCATCCAGAAGGCCGCGCACGACCTTGCCGCCGGCCTTCGCGACCATGCAGGAGAAATCTCATGAAGCAATGCATGTCGATGCCGAGCCCGCTCGGCGACATTCTGCTGCGCGCCGAAGACGACGCGCTGACGGGCGTGTACTTCGTCGGACAGAAGTATTTTCCGGCCGCCGACGGCGCGCTTGCCGCTGCGAACGCGTCACGGGTGCTGCATCAGGCGCGCGAACAGCTCGACGAATACTTCGCGGGCGAGCGCGATGCGTTCACTGTGCCTTTAAGAATGCTCGGGAGCGCTTTCCAGCGCGACGTGTGGGATCAGCTCGTGCAGATTCCGTACGGCGAAACGGCGAGCTACGGCAGCATCGCGCGGCGGCTCGGCTCGCCGTTATCCGCGTCGCGCGCGGTCGGCGCGGCCAACGGACGCAATCCCGTTTCGATCATCGTGCCGTGTCACCGGGTGATTTCGAGCGCGGGCGATCTGACCGGCTACGCGGGCGGACTGCATCGGAAGGAAGCGCTGCTGACGCTGGAGCGGCCGATGTCGAAAGCGCCGCAGCAGCTGGAATTGCTCGCGTTCGGTTGAACGCAGCAAAAAAATAGCCCGTCCAGAAGGGCGGGCTGCGTAAACGCCGTTGTTACTCGGGTCAGCCGGCCCGTACTCAATTCTGGGCGCTGACGGACCTATCTTTATCGGACAATAGCGCGCTGTCGAGATGGTAGTAACGATGATCCGTCAGACCAAAGCGTCTTCATCGACGGCAGCGCGGACTGCGCGAGCCGGCGTGGCCGGGTTACGCAACGCCCGGTCGGCGGGGCGTACCGCTTTGCTGACCGCGCCGCGCGCGTCCTGCGCGCCCGCCACCGTGAACAGGCGCACAGCTTCGTCGAGCACGTCGGCCTGTTCCGCGAGACGTTGCGCCGTCGCTGCAGCCTGCTCGACCATCGCGGCGTTCTGCTGCGTCGCGCTGTCCAGATGCGCCACGGCCTGATTGACCTGGCCGATGCCGTCGGCCTGTTCGCTGCTCGCGTTCGCGACTTCGACGATCAGCGACGACACGCGCGCCACGGCCTGATCGATCACGCCCATCTGCGCCGTGGTGCGCGCGACCAGTTCCGTGCCTTGTGACACCTCGCTCACCGTCGTATCCACCACCTGCTTGATTTCCTTCGCGGACGCCGCGCAGCGCTGCGCCAGCATGCGCACTTCGCTCGCGACGACGGCGAACGAGCGCCCTGCCTCGCCCGCGCGCGCCGCTTCGACGGCGGCATTGAGCGCGAGGATGTTGGTCTGGAACGCAATGCCGTCGATCACGCCCGTGATGTCGGCGATGCGCTTCGACGCTTCGGTGATGCCTGCCATCGTCTGCTCGACCTGCAGCGCGACCTGGCCGCCCGTCGCCGCCGCCGATTGCGCATCCCTGACGAGATCGAGCGCGCGCACGGTGGCATCGGCGTTGGCCTGCACGGTGGTCGTCAGTTGCTCCATCGTCGCCGCCGTTTCTTCCAGCGACGCCGCCTGCATTTCCGTGCGGCGCGCGAGATCCAGATTGCCTGTCGAAATTTCGTGCGCAGCGTCGAGCATTCCGCCGATCTGCGCGCGCACGTCGGAGACGATCGCGGCGAGATTCGCTTTTAGCTGGTTCAGCGCCTGCAGCACGTCACCGAGATCGTCGTGTCGCGCGATGGCGAGATCCGCTGTCAGGTCGCCTGCAGCCATGCGCGTGGCGAACGACCCCATCGCATCGACCGGCTGACCGAGATGGCGCGACAGCAACTGCGCAGCCGCCGCGCTCACTGCGGCCGTCACACCGAATGCGATCCAGAATGGCAGCGGCGGCGTGCCGCCCCATGCCGCGAGGCCCGCTGCAAGCAGCGCGATGGGCGCGACCATGTAGCCGATCGTCGCGCGCATGGCGACGGGCAGGCGCATCAACGCCTGCAGCTTGCCGACCAGCCCCGTGCGCACGACCACGCCCTGATGCAGCCGGACGCCGCGCGCCGTGCCCGCGCGCATCTTCGCGTAGAGCGCTTCCGCCTCGCGCACCTGAATGCGATCCGGCTTCACGCGCACGCTCAGGTAGCCGACGGTCGTGCCGTTCTCGACGACGGGCGTGACGCTCGCACGCACCCAGTAGTGGTCGCCGTTCTTGCGGCGGTTCTTGACGAACGCCGACCAGGGGCGGCCGGCGCGGATCGTCGTCCACATGTCGGCGAAGGCTTCGGCCGGCATGTCGGGATGGCGGATCAAGTTGTGCGGCTGGCCGATCAGCTCGTCGCGGCTGTAGCCAGATACGGCGATGAAGGCAGGATTGCAGTACTGGATCTTGCCCTTGAGGTCGGTTGCCGAAACGAGCATCTGCGAGGACGGATAGTCGTACTCGTTCTGGGTGACAGGCTGATTGTTGCGCATGACGTTCCTTGGACTGCCGGATGCCTCCGCACCCGAATGGTTCTGTAAGGCTTAACGGCATTGACCCCTGATGCTTTAGGGTTTTCCTGGTATTTGACTCAGGTAAGTCGCGCTCGCGCCGATATCACAGAGTTCGGTACGACGCTGTTGCGTCGAATGCGAGCGCCTGGCGTCGCATGAAAACAACGCCGGGCGCCGGACATTGGGCGTACGCTTTCGAGACAGGGCCGTCCTGGCGTGCCTTGGTGGGATTCACCGCGCAGCCTGCAGCGCGGGTCATTGTTTTCGCTTTACTTCCGTTTCTCGCGAATCCGATAATGGGACTTACTTGCAATTCGTAATGTAGTTTACGGAGCGGTTTCGCGATGTTTGGCGCGCTCCCCTTGTGCGTGTGGCTGTCGTTCCTATAAAAAGTCGCCTTCCAAAGCCGAATCGACTCAACTCAGGGAAGCCAAGCATGTCCGCGAACAAGATCAAAAAGAAAGCCGCCGCGGCCGCCGTGAGCGCTGCGCTCTTCTCGCTCGCCACGGGCGCACACGCGCAAAGCAGTGTCACGATGTATGGCGAGCTCGACACGGGCCTCGCATATATCAGCAACGCCGGCGGGCATTCGCAATACAAGGCGACGTCGGGTCTCGTCGACGGCAGCTATTGGGGCTTGCAGGGTATCGAGGATCTGGGCGGCGGTTATCGCGCGATCTTCCGGCTCGAACGCGGCTTTTCGGTGACCTCGGGCGAGATGTTCAACGACCACCCCTACTACGTCGGGCTCGGCAGCGAGCAGGCGGGCACGCTGACGCTCGGCCATCAGTACGATCTCGTTCACGACTATTTCGCGCCGTTCACGCTGACGGGCGGCACAGGCGGCACCGCGTTCGCCCATCCGTTCGACAACGACAACGCGAACAACACCTATCTCGCGGCGAACTCGGTCAAGTATGCGAGCCCGTCGTTCGGCGGCTTGACGGTCGGCGGCATGTACGCGTTTTCGAACGCAGCCGGGCAGTTTGCGAACAACCGTGCGTACAGCTTCGGCATGAACTACGCGGCGGGCGCGCTGAATGCGGGCGCCGCGTATCTGCACGCGAACGGGCGTGGCAATTCGTCGACGGGCGCGTATGAGGCTGTCGTGCTGCCCAGCGCCACGGATGTCTTCGACGCCGCCGTGCAGACGCAGAACACCTACGGCGTCGGCATCAGTTACGCGATCGGCGACTTCACGATGGCAGCGGCGTGGTCACGCTCCACGTTCACCGGCGTGACCGTGCTCGACACGGGCGGCGTGGCGCCGTCCGTCGGCTTTTCCAATTACGAAGTCAACGGCGTCTACCAGCTGACGCCGACCGTTGCGCTGGCAGGCTCGTACACGTACACGAAGGGATCCACCTCGCACTGGCACAACGGCGGCGTGCAGGCCGACTACCAGTTTTCGAAGCGCACGGACACCTATCTGGAAGCGATCTATCAGCGCTCGTCGTCGGGCGCGCCGGCCGTCATCAATTCGGCCGACCCTTCATCGAGCCACAATCAGGTGCTGATCGGCGCGGGCCTGCGGCACAGGTTCTGACGGGCGCGCCGTTTCACGCCGGCGTGATCAGCCCTTCGGGCGGCTGCGGCCGGCTGAGCAGAAAGCCCTGCACATAGTCGCAGTTGACCCGACGCAGAATCTCCAGCTGCGCGGCCTCCTCGACGCCTTCCGCGATCACCTGGATGCCCAACTTGTGCGCCAGGCCGATGACGCCTTCGACGATGGTTTGCGTCGTCGGATCGTGCTCGATCTTCGACGTGAAATGCTGGTCGATCTTCAGCGTGTGCGGCTCGAAATCGGCGAGATACATGAGGCTCGAGTAGCCGGTGCCGAAATCGTCGATGGCGATGCGTACGCCGAGCCGCTTCAGTTCGACGATCGACTTTTGCGCCTGCTTCGGGTTCTTCATCAGCGCGGTTTCCGTCAGCTCGATTTCGAGCTTGCCGGGCGGAATGCCGTACTGCTTGAGCGCGCGGTCCACCTCGCGCACGATCTGCTCGCTGCCCAGTTGTCGCGCCGACACGTTCACCGACACGCCCAGATTCATCGACCCCGCCTGACGCCACGCGGCGAGCTGGCGCAGCGCGTTGTCGAGCACCCAGACGCCGACGTCCTCGACGAAGCCAGTTTCTTCGAGCAGCGGAATGAAATCGCCCGGTGAAATCCTGCCTCGCCTGGGGTGTTGCCAGCGGATCAGCGCTTCCGCGCTATGTACCGCGAGCGAATGCGGCTCGTGAATGGTCTGGAAGTGCAGGAAGAACTGGTTGGTTTTCAGCGCCTCGGGCACGTCGCGCTCGAGTTCGAAGTCGCCGATGGTCCGCGCCGCCTCCTCGCCCGCGAACTGGTAGCCGTTGCGACCGGTTTTCTTCGCGGCGTACATGGCGACGTCGGCGCTCGACAGCAGCGCGTCGTGGCCGCTGCCGTGTTCCGGATAGATCGAGATGCCGATCGACGCCGTGATGAACGCGCCCGCGCTGTCCTGCAGCCGGTTCTCCGACAGCCCGCCGAGCAGCGCCTTCGCCTGCGTTTCGAGCCCCGCCTTGTCGACCACGCTGCGGATCAGCACCGCGAACTCGTCGCCGCCCAGACGCGCGACATACGCGTCGCCCGGCAGCGAGCGGCGAATGACGCCGGCGACGTTGCGCAGCAGATGATCGGCGGCGAGATGGCCGAGCGTGTCGTTGAGCACCTTGAAGCGGTCGAGATCGACGAACATCAGGCCGAACGGCTGTCCCGCGGCACAGCGGCTTGCGATTTCGCGCAGCAGAGCGGCACGGTTCGCGAGACCCGTGAGCGAATCGGTATAGGCGAGGCGGTCCAGTTCCGCGACGCGCTCCTGCTCGATCGTCACGTCTTCCGTAATGCCGACGATGCGCAGCACATTGCCTTTGTCGTCGAGCACGGGGTAGCCCGTGCTGCGCAGCCAGCGCACCGAGCCGTCGGCTTTTCTGATCCGGTACTGCGCGCGGCCTTCCGACGATTCGGCCATGATGCGCGCCATTTCCGCGTGCAGCGCGGCGCGGTCTTCCGGCACGACCATGTCGCGCCAGACGTGCGGGTTGCGCATGAACTCGTCCGGCTCGACGCCGAACACGTTCGACGAACCCGCCGTGATGTAATGGAAATATTCGAAGTTCGCGCTGTACGAGAAGAACACGAGCTTGACGTGCGCTTCCATCTCCGACATCAGCTCGCTTTTCGCACGCAGTTGCTGGAGCAGTTGCGTCTGGCTCGTGATGTCGAGCGACGCGCAGACCACGGCGACGACCTTGCCGGCATGGTCTTTCACGGGAATGAGTTGCGAATCCCACCACTTAGGCTGGCCCGTCGTCGTCGTGCAAACGCCGCGAAACGAGGCGGGTGTGCCGTTCAGCGCGCTTCTGAATGCGGCCGTCGCGGCGTCATTGTCGTCGCCTTTCCAGAAGCCGAGCCAGTCTGCGCCTGCGAGCTGCACGGGCGACGTGGCTTCCATCAGCGTCGCGCCGTAGTCGTTGATGCGCAGCATGTGCCCTTGCAGGTCGAGCAGCTTGACGCAATCACGGCTCGCATCGAGAAACGAACTGGCAAGCGCCGTCGTCGCCGCCTGTCGCGCTTTTTGCGCGGCGAAGCGCTGACGCGTCGCGATCATCGCGATGGCGCCCACCGTCGCGCCGACGGCGATCTGCAGGCTGAACGGCGCGCTCGCCGGCCCGCGCAGCGCCATTTGCAACGCGATGCTCGCCGCACCCGCGCCGATCCCCGTGGCGACGCTGACCGTGAAGCCGAACGGGCCGGCCGGGCGGCGGTTCGACCATGCGTCGAGCAGCAGGGCGAGAAAGTGCTGGTCCTGGTGCGACCCGTCTTCGCCGTGCCGGTGAAGCGCACGGCGCCATTTCAATGTGAGGCTCGTCGGCATTTCCGGACTCGCCTTAGTGCGCGCGCAATGCGCGAAGCGGGCGCAAAAGCGGCGCCGTAATAAGCGCGGTGCGTACCGTGGACGTGAGCGAACTCACGCGCGCCGCGCATCGTGCGTTAATCGTATGGGGAAGTGTGTTGCCGTTCATGATGGCCAGCCGCTTTGGCGGCAATTGTTGCTGCGCTTGCGGACGGCGCTGCTTTCTACGTTTACGGCGCGCCGGTGCTTTTATTTAGCTCATACGATTGTGCCTGTTTTCGAGGACTCGAACTACCTCGTCGTTGGTTACGTTCTTAAATGCGTGATGCATTGTTTTAGCAAAGAAGTGACGCGCATTGGAAAAGCTCTGCTTACCTAAGCTTTCTCACGTCAATTTAAAAAGGCGGCACAAAAAGAACGTCGAATCGTTTTTAAATGAACGCCGGTTCGGCGAATCCGGCACTTCAACGCCGCCGCCAATAAATGCTGACGATCGCTCTGCGGCTTGCTAAATTGCATGGTCAGGCACCGCAAAAAACGGCGCGCGCCTGACGGTTGCACCTTGGCTGGCGCAACCTGCTGCGACGTTCTACGAACCGGTAGCAACCGTCTTGCATGGGACGCCGAAGCGCTGAATCTGGTCAACAACAAGGAGACCCCATGCGCGCCGTATTCCAGTACCCGTTTCCCGTGACCGAGCGCAAGGTCGGGCGCAATAAGGTCGTCAGCGCGCGCGCCGCAGTCGAACTGATCCGCGCGGGCGACACGCTCGCGACGGGCGGTTTTGTCGGCGTCGGTTTCGCGGAGGAAGTGGCGATCGCGCTCGAAGAGCGCTTTTTCGATGCGAATGCGGCGACGTCGGGGGGACCAGGCGCATTGGGGACGCCCGATGCGTCGAGCGCGCATCTCGACCTCACGCTCGTGTACGCCGCCGGCCAGGGCGACGGCAAGTCCAAAGGGCTGAATCATCTCGCGCATGAAGGGCTGGTGCGGCGTGTGATCGGCGGACACTGGGGCTTGGTGCCGAAGCTGCAGCAACTCGCCATCGATGGCCGCATCGAAGCGTACAACCTGCCGCAAGGCGTGATTTCGCACCTGTTCCGCGATATCGCCGCCGGCAAGCCGGGGCATCTGTCCACGATCGGTCTCGGCACCTTCGTCGATCCGCGCCACGGCGGCGGCAAGCTGAACAGCCGCACGGCGGAAGATCTCGTCAAGCTGGTGGACATCGACGGCAGCGAGTATCTGCTCTACAAGACCTTTCCGATCGACGTCGCGATCATTCGCGGTACCACCGCCGACGCGAACGGCAACGTCACGATGGAGCGCGAGGCGCTCACGCTCGAAGCGCTGGCTATCGCGATGGCCGCGCGCAATTCGGGCGGCGTCGTGATCGTGCAGGTCGAGCGGCTCGCCGATACGAACACGCTCAATCCGCGGGAGGTGAAGATACCCGGCATCATGGTCGATTGCGTCGTGGTTGCGCGGCCCGAGCATCATTGGCAGACGTTCGCCGAGCCGTATTCGGCTGCCTTCGCGGGTGAACTGCGCGTGCCCGCGAGTTCGGTGGCGGCGATGGAGCTGACCGAGCGCAAGGTGATCGCGCGCCGCGCGGCGATGGAGTTGATGGCCAATAGCGTCGTGAATCTGGGCATCGGCATGCCGGAGGGCATTGCGAGCGTCGCGAACGAAGAAGGCGTGATCGATCTGTTCACGATGACGACGGAGCCGGGCGTGATCGGCGGCATTCCGGCGGGCGGGCTGAACTTCGGGGCGGCGACGAATACGCAGGCCATCATCGATCAGCCGTATCAGTTCGATTTCTACGACGGCGGCGGGCTCGACGTCGCGTTTCTCGGCCTCGCGCAGGCGGACCGGCAGGGCAATCTCAATGTCAGCAAATTCGGGCCAAAGCTCGCGGGCGCGGGCGGCTTCATCAACATCAGCCAGAGCGCGAAGCGCGTGGTGTTCGTCGGCACGTTCAACGCGGGCAATCTGGACGTTGCGATCGAAGACGGACGCCTGAAGATCAGGCGCGAAGGCAAGAACCAGAAGTTCGTCGATGAAGTCGAGCATCGCACGTTCAGCGGCGAATATGCCGCGAAGCGCGGGCAGCACGTGCTGTATATCACCGAGCGCTGCGTGTTCACGCTGACGCCGCGCGGACTCGAACTGACGGAAGTGGCGCCCGGCGTCGACGTGGAGAACGATATCGTCGCGCAGATGGGCTTCAAGCCGATCATGGAACGGCCGCCGCGCCTGATGGACGAGCGGATCTTTCGCGACGCGCCGATGGGCCTGCGCACGCTGCTGCTTTGCCTGCCGCTCGAAGAGCGCTTCAACTACGACGCCGAGAAGAACATGTTCTTCGTCAACTTCGAGGGCATGCAGGTGACCACGCAGGATCAGATCGACGCGATCTGGCAACAGGTCGAATCGCGTCTGTCGGGCGTGCGGTTCAAGCCGCAGGCCATTGTCAATTACGACAATTTTTCGATCAATCCCGAGTTGATCGAGAGCTATTCGGCAACCATCACGAAGCTCGTCAATCAGTTCTATTCCAGCGTGACGCGCTACACGACGAGCAGTTTCCTGCGCATGAAGCTGGGTGACGCACTGGAACAACGCGATGTCGCGACGTATATCAACGAACGGCCCGGCGACGCGTCGACGCACCGTTGAATGCGTGTTCGAATGCGCAGGTGGACCTGACATGAAGCGCTCACGATGAGCGTGCGAAAATAGCGCTTTTCGCACGACAGTTCACGCATCAAGACGTCCATCATGAGCAGCTTCATTCCCAGTGTGCCCGGCAAGACAGAGGGCGATTTCGAAGTCAGCGCGGGCTCTAAGCTCGCGGGCTACCGGCGCTTTTTCGGCGTGCTGCGCGTGGTGCGCAAAACGGACGGGCGTCTGCTTTTTCCGTTCGACGGCGCGCCCGATCTCGGTCCCTATCCGACCAAAGAAGAAGCGCTCGCCGCAGCGCAGGTGTACGGCGAACACATCGTCGAACACGATCTCGCGCGACCCGAACTGTAAGCGGTTTCGCTGCGACGATTTTTCTGTTCCTGCCCCGTGCAATGCGCTTGAAGCGCGCGGCTGGCACGACTATCGTTTTGAGTGGACCCCCACGGGAGGCGATTATGCGTGCCGATGCCGTCGATGTGCATTTCGATAGTGCACACCTGTTTCTCGATCTATCCGACGGCCGCGCCGTCGAGTTTCCACTCAACTGGTTTCCCACGCTCGCTGCGGCAACGGATGCGGAGCGCGAACACTTCGCCATTTCGATCGACAAGCAGCAACTGATCTGGCCTGAACTCGACGAGGACATGGATGTGACCGCGCTGCTGCTGTCTCTGCCGGAGTCGATGCGCCACTAGCGGTCGTACTTTCCGTCGAAGCACGAAGACGGCGCCGCTCGGCGTCGTCATGATGTCGTTCGTCTGTCGCTCGAACAAACGCGGGCGGCGCCAGGCGCATGCGTTAAAATAGCGGCTTGGTGCCAAACGGAGTTTTTGTGCGATCTGTCGTTATTTATCTCACGCCTTCCCTGGACACCATGACGGAATCTGTATCGGCTTCGGGCGCGCGCGAGGTTGGCGCCGACCTGAATCGCAATGCGAAGGTCGAACATGATCGGGGAGACATCGTCGTCGAATCGACGACACACGATGGTCCGTCGGTTCAGGCTCTCTAACAAGAACGAATAAGACGGCGCGCTTGCTTTCGGGCAGCGCGCCGTTGTTGTTTGTGCGTGTTGTTCACGTCATTTCATCGTGCGGTTAAAGCGCCTTTAAAGCCGTATTGCATGATGGCGACAGGGCATCCAAAAGATTAATTTAATCTTTCTATTCATTTCATTCTGCTGTCTGTTTGAAACTGCCACTCAATTTGCGAAGCAGGTATTGCAAGCGCAGTCCGTTTTTCTCCCGCGTCTCCCTTCAGTTTAAAGTCCTCATACCGTTAACCGAGATTGATCTCCGTCATGTTTTAGCTAATGCGTGAATAAATGCAAAAAGCATGAGCAGAAATCAAAGTGATAGTCGTACCTTTAAAGATGATGGAAGCAAAATATCAAATCGCTCGCACGCATGTTGTGAGCGAACGGGGATTGGCTTCAATCGAAGAAAAAATAAACCGAGGACTTGAATGAAGTTACGTTTGCAATGCCTGTTGGCAGCAGCCGCATTCGCCAACTGTCTTTCCGCTTACGCGGCGCTTGGCTCGTCTCCCACCTATACCGCGACAACGACTGCAAGCTCGACTCAGGCTGTCATGCGCCTGAGCGCGACGTCTGTGCCCTACACCGTGAGTGAAGCGACGCTCGCCGACGGCACGCTGGTTCGCGAGTACGTCGGTCAATCGGGCGCGGTCTTCGCCGTGTCCTGGCATGGCCCTCACATGCCGGATCTCAGCTCGCTGCTGGGCAGCTACTTTGCGGGCTACCTCGACACCGTCAATCAACAGCATGCGCAGCAGGGCAGCGCATTCGGTCCCGCGACGGTGCAGCGTTCGGATGTCGTAGTCCAGACGGGCGGCCATATGGGCGCGTTCGTCGGACGTGCGTGGTTGCCGACGGGTCTTCCCGCTGGCGTGAGCAGCGACGATATCCAATAAGGCGAGGGGACTGAAAAATGCGTGCATTGAAATGGATTCTTGCCGTCAGCGGCATGTGTGTGGCACTGGCTGGATGCGGCGGAGGCGGCGGTTCATCGAACGCGTCGACCAATAGCGCGTCCGGCACATCGACGCCCGTCACCAACACGCCCGTGGCGTTGAGTACCGCGTTCGCCGATCCGACCGCGGTGCCCGTGTCGTCGGGCTCGGCGAATACGGTGCCCATCGTGGTTTCGTCGTTCAGCATCAAGCGGAATTTCCCGATGGTGAGCGTGAAGGTCTGCGCGCCGGGCACGGGTGCCGCGTTGAACTGCTCGGTTATCGACAACGTGCTCGTCGACACCGAATCGTTCGGCCTGCGCCTGTTCGCGTCCGTCATTCCGACATTGAACAGTTTGCCGCTGCAGATGCAAGGCGCTCAGAACGTTGCGGAATGCGAGTCGTTCGGTTCGGGCAATACATGGGGCACGGTGCGTACGGCAGACGTGAGCCTGTCGAGCGAAGTCGCCTCGAACGTGCCGATCCAGGTGATCGCCGATCCGTCGCTGAGCGCGACCATTCCGACGGGCATTAACGGTTGCCTCACGGGCACCAACATGACGACGCCCACGGATCTCGGCGCGAACGGCATTCTCGGTATCGGCACGTCGCCGAACGATTGCGGCGCCTCGTGTCAGAACGGCCTCGTCGCGGGTGCGTACTACGTGTGCACGGGTTCGAATTGCACGCCGGCGCAGGTGAACATTGTTGATCAGGTGACCAATCCCGTGACGAAGTTCACGACCGACAACAACGGCGTGATCGTCGAGATGGCGCAAGTGCCCGATACAGGTGCTGCAACGGCAACGGGAACGCTGGTCTTCGGCATCGACACGCAATCGAACAATGGGCTGAGTGGCACCAACGCGACCATCCTGCCGACTAACATCTGGGGAGATATGGATGCGGTGTTCGAAGGACGCACGTACAGCAAGGGTGCATTCTTCGACTCCGGCTCGAGCGGTCTGTACTTCCAGAGCACGACGCTGAGCAAGGCATCGAACGGCTTCTATACGCCGGCGGCGCCGACGGGGCTGTCGGCGGTCTTCACGGCAGCCAATTCCGCGACGGCAACCGTCAAGTTCAATGTCAGCAATAGCGTCACGCTGATCAATTCCGGCAACTACGCGTTCAACAACCTCGGCGTCGCGCTGTTCAACGGGATCGACATCGGCATGCCGTTCTTCTACGGCCGCCATATGTACTACGGCATTTCGGGTCAGTCGCCGTCGTCGGCTGGCGCTGGGCCTTATGTCGCGTACGTGTCCAGTTGAGCATGCAGTTTCATTGATGGGTCGTGCGTAAGCGGGGCTCAATAAAAAAGGGGGCGCAGCGCGCCCCCTTTGCATGAGTACAGCAGCCTGCTTAAACCAGCCCCGTCGTGTAGTAAAGCCCGATCACGAAGAACACTGCCAGCGTCTTGATGATCGTCACGGCGAAGATGTCGCGATACGACTCGCGGTGCGTGAGGCCCGTCACGGCCAGCAGCGTAATCACCGCGCCGTTGTGTGGCAGCGTATCCATGCCGCCGCTCGCCATCGCGACCACGCGATGCAACACTTCCATCGGAATATGCGCGGCCTCTGCGCCCTTGATGAACAGATCCGACATCGCTGCCAGCGCGATGCTCATGCCGCCCGATGCCGAGCCCGTGATACCCGCCAGCGAGCTCACCGAAACGGCCGCATTCACGAGCGGATTCGGAATGCTCTTGAGCGCGTCGCTGACCACGATGAAGCCCGGCAGTGCTGCGATCACACCGCCAAAGCCATACTCCGACGCAGTGTTGAGCGAGGCGAGCAACGCACCGCCGACCGCTGCCTTCGTACCCGAAGCGAACCGCTCCTTCACGCTGCCGAACGCCGTGATGACGACGAGCAGAATGCCGAGCAGCAACGCGCCTTCCACCGACCAGATAGCGACCAGCGACTTGATCGTCGCCGTCACGGCCGGGCCGTGATTACCGGGCAGCACGTCGGGCGAAACCGTGTAGGTCGCGCCATACCATTCGGGGATCATGCGCGTGAGCACGAAGTTCGCGACGCCGACCAGGATCAGCGGCGCAATTGCCAGCAGCGGATGCGGCAGGCGGTCGGTCGCGACCTGTTCCGGCTCGTTCAGCAGCGACGTGCCGTAGCCTTCGCCCTTCGCCATCGCCGAGCGGCGGCGCCATTCGAGGAACGACAGGCCCACCACGATGATGAACAGCGAACCGGCGATACCGAGGCCGGGCGCGGCCCAGGCCGTCGTCTTGAAGAACGTCGTCGGGATGATGTTCTGGATCTGCGGCGTGCCCGGCAGCGAATCCATCGTGAACGAGAACGCGCCGAGCGCGATCGCGCCCGGCATCAGACGCTTCGGAATATTGCTCTGGCGATACAGTTCCGCGGCGAACGGATACACCGCGAACACGACGACGAACAGCGAGACGCCGCCGTACGTCAGCAGCGCGCACACGGCGACAATCACCGCATTCGCCCGCGAGCGGCCGATGTAATGGATCGCCGAGTGCACGATCGACGCCGCGAAGCCCGACAGTTCGATGACCTTGCCGAACACGGCGCCGAGCAGGAACACAGGGAAGTACAGCTTCACGAAGACGACCATCTTCTCCATGAAGATGCCCGAGAGCACGGGCGCGACGGCGGCGGGATCGACCAGCAGGACCGCGCCGAGCGCGGCGATCGGCGCGACGAGAATCACGCTGTAGCCGCGATAGGCGGCGAACATCAGGAACGCCAGGGCGGCGAGGACGATGACAAAAGCCAATTGAGTCTCCAATACTTGGTTGTTCTACGTGGACGCGCGCGACGGGGCGCGGCGGCCGGCGCCCCTGAATGCAGGTTCCGTGCCATGCCTGTCAGCCGGGCTTCTGCGGCCCGGGCGGCGAAGCGTGCCGCGCGACGATTCGAACGATTGTACAGAATCGTCTCAAAACAGAGACGAATTGCAGTCTGTCGAATTCGATGCGCCGAAGCATACCTGAATCTATAGGGTTATTGCAGGTCTCCTGTGTGAGATAATTCGTCCACGTTTTGAGACAATAAGCATAAAAATACTAGATGCTTCGCATGGGATCCCGGTAAGCGCCCAAGCGCTAACCATGATCGACAGGAGACAACGACAATATGATGAACGACTGGTCGGGCTTGCCCGCGACCTACAGCGAAGTTCTGCGCCGTGCGATGGACTCGCTCTTCCGCACGTTCGAGAACTTCAGCGAAGGCACCTTTATCGTAGATGCCGATGCGCGTGTCGTGTGGATCAATAAACGTTACGCGGCGCGCTTTGGTTTTGCCGATCCGCAGCAGGCCATCGGCCGCGACTGCGAAGCCGTGATCCCGAATAGCCTGATGCGCGAAGTCGTGACGACCGGCAAGCCGATCCTGCTCGACATTCTCGAGACCGACCGCGAGCCGCTCGTCGTCACGCGCCTGCCGTTGAAGGACGACGCCGGCAAGACGGTTGGCGCCGTCGGTTTTGCGCTCTTCGACGAGATGAAGGCGCTCACGCCGCTCTTCTCGCACTACTCGCGCGTGCAACAGGAACTGATCGCGACGCGCCAGTCGCTCGCGCAGGCGCGCCGCGCGAAGTACACGTTCGCGAGCTTCGTCGGCACGAGCGCGGCCAGTCTCGAAGTGAAGCGCCAGGCGCGGCGCGCGTCGCAAGTCGAATCGCCCGTGCTGCTGCTCGGCGAAACGGGCACCGGCAAGGAACTGCTCGCGCATGCGATCCACGGCGCGTCCGCGCGCTCGACCAAACCGCTCGTCACCGTCAACGTCGCCGCGATTCCCGATACGCTGCTCGAAGTCGAGTTCTTCGGCGCGGCGGCGGGCGCGTACACGGGCGCGGACCGCAAGGGACGCGTCGGCAAATTCGAACTCGCAGATGGCGGCACGCTGTTTCTCGATGAGATCGGCGATATGCCTTTGCCGCTGCAAGGCAAGCTGTTGCGCGTGCTACAGGACCGCGAGTTCGAGCCGCTCGGGTCGAACCGGATCGTGCGCGCCGACGTGCGGATCATCGCGGCGACCTCGGCTGATCTCCCCGCGCTCGTCGCCGCGGGGCGCTTCCGGCCGGACCTGTTCTATCGCCTGAACGTGCTGACCATTCATGCGCCGCCGCTGCGTGAGCGGCAAACGGATATCGAGGCGCTCGCCTATACGATCCTCGAAGATCTGTCGACACAGGTGCGCGGCGGTCACTTCGAATTGCAGGACGACGCGCTGCGGCTGTTGTGTGCGTACGGCTGGCCAGGCAATGTGCGCGAGCTGCACAACACGCTGGAGCGCGCGGTGATGCTGTCGGACAGCGAACGTATCGATGCGCGCGCGCTTGCGCCGTTCATCGGGCCCGTGCGCGGGCAGGTTGCGTTCGATGCGCCCGCATCCGTGCAGACATCGGCTGCCAGGGTATCGGACGCAGCGCAGCCGCAACAGTGGGCGGACGCGATGGCCGCGTTCGAAAAGCGCTTCATCGACGAAGCGTTGCGCGCGTGCGAAGGACGCGTCACGGAAGCGGCCGCACGCATCGGCATGGGACGCGCGACGCTGTACAAGAAGATCGCTGCGTACGGCATCGAAGTGTGAAGGTCGCCGGGTGCGCCGCTGCGCCGTACGATCATGCTGCTGGCAGCCACGCAAACCCGACGGAGACCTGGCCATGACACGCTGGATCGTTTGGATCATGCTGATGATCGCGAGCGCCGCCTTCAATGGGTTGAATGCGCAGGAGGCGTCATCGGCGGCGGCGCCGGGCGAGCGGCGCAACTGGTACAACGATCCGTTCTTCACGCTTTCGCACGCGATCGCCGATTGCCCCGTGCCGCTCGGCCCGATGATGACGCACGCGCAGATGGAGGACGACGCGCACTATCGCGTGGAGCGAGG
The DNA here is from genome assembly GCF_013426895.1 of Paraburkholderia largidicola. Lineage (NCBI taxonomy): Bacteria > Pseudomonadati > Pseudomonadota > Betaproteobacteria > Burkholderiales > Burkholderiaceae > Paraburkholderia > Paraburkholderia largidicola. The sequence continues at coordinate 1,949,712 of NZ_AP023175.1, forward strand.
CACGACCTGCTGGCTCGCGCACAAATGCACGAAGCCGAACTCCTACATGTACGACGCGGATATCGCCAGCGCGATCCACGCGCGCTTCACGAACCCGCATGCATTCGACGGCACGAGCGTGTGGATCACGGTGCAGCGCCGCTTCGTCTATGCGGAAGGCTGCGCGCCCGCATCGTTCGACAGGCACGCGTTGCAGCAGCAGCTCGAAGCGATCCCCGACGTCGAGCAGGTGTTCATGCGGCTCGGCGCGAGCACGCAAGGACCGATGCCCTACAAGACGCTTGCGGAACCCGACAGACAGCCGATAACGGAGCCGCTAACCGAACCGATAACGGAGCCGAAGTCACCGCCGCAATAACGCGATAAACGCAACACAAGGCGGCCATGGCACAATCGCGTTCGTCGAAAAACAAGTGGCCAACGGGGTTTTCCATGAAACGCAGTCAAACATCCACGGCGCGCGTCATGCATCGGGTTCGCGGCGCGGCGCTTCCTGTCGTCGTCGCGATGACGGGCGCGCTCGCCGCATGCAGCAGTGCGCCGCCGCTCTTCGCGCCGGATGGCCGGCCCACCACGCTCGTTCAATGCCCCGCCGGCTCCGACAACTGCGAGCAGCAGGCGCAAGCAATGTGTGGCGGCGCGTTCGACGCGATTCGCTCGACGACGGCGAACGGCGCGCGCAGCCTGCTCTACGCATGCCGCGGAAAGTAAGCAGCACTGTCGTCATGTCATGCCAGGCCGCGCTCGCGGCCCGCTGAAACCCTGAAGCACGTCACACCGATATATCGCGCGCAGCATGTCGCGGTCGATGCACACGCATCGACCCGAACCATCGCGCCTTCGTTGCAGCATTCGCGCAGATCGAAGCGGGCATCGGCCGATTTCTCGACCGCTCCGAACAACCACTCGCCATCGTGGCTTTGCGCGGCCCGCAAGCGTTGCGCTGGCGCATCGCGCAAGGCCCTTCCGTGCGCCGCCTAACGGAACGCATCGATATCCTCGTATAGATTTCTGATTGCGGATGCGGTTGCGTGACAAGGAGCACGTACCGTCATCCGATGCCGGGAAGCGTGTGCAGGCAATACAACGACATTGAGAGAGCGGCAGCCGATTTCCCGCGGCACATTTCGTGCTAACCGATGGCGCCTTGCGAGGGGCGACGGGGAAGTCCATGAATCACGAGCAGATAGAAAAGGATATCGAGCATCTGGAGCACGTCATCTCGCGCATCTCGGCTGCCGACGGCATTCCGCTGTCATACTGGCGCAACCGCATCGAATCGGTGTCGGTTGCCGCGCTGGTACCGTCGCAGATCAGGCGCGTCCAGAGGCTCAGCGACGCGTTGCACGCACTCGAAGTTCGATACAAGCGCTGAGCGCCGCTACCTTGCGCGCACCCGGCCTTGCTCACGGGACTGGTTTATGGACAGAGCAGGATTTTCGGCCGTGCGTCCTGCGCATATGGTCGATGCAATGCAAGGCGATATCGACCGTGGCCAGTTGGCTCGCGTCGCAATGCTCGCGCGACCCGCTTCGTATACCTTCGTTCGGACACGTTCAATGGCCGACGCAGGGCGCCGGCCTGTCGATCGAATCGTTCGCATGGCAAGGCGCCTTCATCACCAGTCGATTCGCCGATCCCGTCGTCAATCTGATCGCACGTTTGTTTGACGGTGCGCAGTGCTCGTGGATCTCTGACAGCACTACACTGCTACCCGGCACTTTTTAGGTCTGGTACGGTCTCAGTTGCCGTACAGCTTTGCAAGGAGACTTCGCCAGATGGCCACATACAGACAGCTGACCGCCCAACTCGAAAAGCTTCAGAAGGAGATGGAACAGGCACGTGAACAGGAAGTGACTCAGGCGATCGCTGACATCAAACAGAAGATCGCCGAATTTGGCATCACCGCTGAGGAGCTTGGCTTCTCGAGCAAGGTGCGCGCGGCGCGTAAAGCCGCGCTGCCGCCGAAGTACCGCAACCCCAAGACAGGCGAAACCTGGAGCGGCCGTGGCCGGGCGCCGGGTTGGCTCGCGGGCAAGAATCGCGACAAGTTTCTCATCGACGAATGAATCTGGCGCAAGCGCACATCGCTCTTAATCGATCAGTGCGCTTGCTCTTGCTTCCGGTTGTTCTCGTCCCGCAGCGGTGTTCTTCGTTGACCGGCGAGCCGTGCCGTGAGCGAACGCGCAGCAGCCAGGCGCACCATCGCGGGAATCCCGAAAACTCTCACCTTTAGCTGGCGCTGACCGTTCGAAGCGGAGCGCCGGTATCGTCATCGCTTGTCTGCGATTCGCTGGATGGCATTGCGGCGAGCGCGTCGTCACGATTGCCTTGGCTGCTGCGAAAGCCTTATGAATAAAGGGTTTGCGGCATTCCGTCCGGCGCGCCGACGCACTTTTCGCGTGCCTCGCTGACGTCATTCCTGAGAACGCTTCGCACGTGCTGAAAGCGTCTTTTGCAGCGAATCTTCCTGCCTCCCGAAAACGCTCACCTCAGCGCTTTTCGTCATTAGCCATGACTCAGTGGAAACCCGGAGTTGAGTGCGCCTCATACCCCGGATCACAAAACATCGCTTCATCGTCCTGCTTTTCGGCCAGCACAATCAGCGCATCCCACTCAACCTGATGGAACTGGACAGATGAGCACCACGGAAAAGCAACTGTATATCGGCGAAGGATTCGAAGGCCCGGGCGTGAACCTCGCGCACATCAACGTGCTGGTCGGCCCGCGCAACGGCCCTGCTGGCCAGGCGTTCGCCACCGCGCTGTCGACGCCGTCCGCCGGTCACGCGCCGTTCGTCGTGATCGCGCGTCCCGGTGTGCCGACCAAGCCGCTGACGCTGTACGTCAACAAGGCGCAGATCGAAGGCGACTTCCATGGCAACGCGACGTGGGGCGCATCGCAGGCGGGCATCGCAAAGGCGGTCGCCGAGTCGCTGGAGAACGGCACGCTGCCGCCCGAAGCGGAAAACGACTGGGTCGTCGTGTCGGCGAACTGGGTCAACCCGAAGACCGATGATCTCGACGCCGTGTTCGAGAACAACTACCGCGCGTGCAAGAACGCGATTCTCGCGGCGATGAAGGGCCTGCCGCATAAGGACGAAGTGTTCGCCGCGGCGCGTGAAGTGTCGAACCCGTTCTACACGCCGAAGCAGCGTTAAGCCCTCGCCGGGACTCTGGAGATATCGCAAATGGAATACATCCGCCTCGGCCAGTCGGGCCTGAAGGTTTCGCGTCTGTGCCTCGGCACGATGAACATGGGCACCCCGCAATGGAAGCCGTGGATTTTCGATGAAGCGCAAAGCGAGCCGATCGTCCGCCATGCGCTCGAAGCCGGCGTCAACTTCATCGACCTCGCCGACTTCTACTCGACGGGCGTCGGCGAAGAAGTGGTCGGCCGCATCCTGAAGCGCCTCGCGCGCCGCGAAGAGATCGTCGTGACGACCAAGGTCGGCTACGACATGGGCGCGTATCAGAACGCGGGCGGCCATTCGCGCAAGCACATCATGGACGGCATCGACGGCTCGCTGTCGCGCCTGGGCATGGATTACGTCGATATCTACATGCTGCATTACTTCGACGTGAACACGCCCGTCGAAGAAACGATGGGCGCGCTCAACGACATCGTGCGTGCAGGCAAGGCGCGCTACATCGGCGTATCGACGATGTACACGTGGCAGTTCGCGAAGATCATGCAGGCGTGCGAGCGCAACGGCTGGCACAAGCCGATCAACATGCAGCTGCAGCTGAACCTCGCGTATCGCGAGGAAGAGCGCGAAATGATTCCGTATTGCCAGGATCAGGGCGTGGGCGTCTCGGTGTTCAGCCCGCTCGCGCGCGGTCTTCTGACGAGCGATGCGCAATCGACGCGTAATCAGACCGACTTCTTCACCGCACAAATGTATGGCGACGCGGCGTCGCGCGAGATCGCGGCATCCGTGGCGCGGGTGGCGGCGAAGCGTGGTGTATCCGCTGCGCAGATCGCGCAGGCGTGGGTGCTGCAACGCGAAGGCATCGCCAGCATGCTGGTCGGCGCGGACACGCCGGCGCAGTTCGACAGCGCGCTGGCCGCGCTGGGCACGAAGCTCGAAGCGGAAGAACTGCATGAGCTGGAGCGCAACTACACGCCGTGCGATCTGATCAACGACTACACCGCGGGCAAGCGCATCGCGCGCGAAGCGCGTGCCGCACAAGGCGCGTTCGCCGACGTCGCAAGCAACCTGGATAAAGCAGCATGAGTGAATTTCTCCGCACGGGCCACTACATCAACGGCGAGTGGTACGAAAGCGCGAATACGTATCCCGTTCGCAATCCGGCGACAGGCGAGGTGATCGCCAACGTCGCGAAGGGCGGCGCGCAGGAAACGGCGCAAGCCATCGACGCCGCCGAGCGTGCATTCCCCGCCTGGCGCGCGTTGACCGCGAAGGAACGCGGCGCACGCGTGAAGCGTTGGGGCGAGCTGATGCTGGAACATCGCGATGCGCTCGCTGAACTCCTGACGCGCGAACAAGGCAAGCCGCTCGCCGAAGCGAAGGGCGAAGTCGGATACGCGGCGAGCTTCTTCGAATGGTTCGCCGAAGAAGCGAAGCGCAGCTACGGCGACGTGATTCCGAGCCCGAAGCCCGATTCGAAGATCATCGTCACGCGTGAGCCGGTTGGCGTGGTCGCGGCGATCACGCCGTGGAATTTCCCGCTCGCGATGATCACGCGCAAGGCCGGTCCCGCGCTCGCCGCCGGTTGCACGATGGTGCTGAAGCCCTCCGAAGAAACGCCGCTGTCCGCGTTCGCGCTGGCCGTGCTCGCCGAGCGCGCGGGCATTCCGGCGGGCGTGTTCAACATCGTCTCGGGCGATGCCGTGGCGATCGGCGGCACGCTGACGGAGTCGCCCGTCGTGCGCAAGCTGTCGTTCACGGGCTCGACGCGTGTCGGCAAGCTGCTCGCGAAGCAGTCGGCGGATACGCTGAAGAAGCTGTCGCTGGAACTGGGCGGCAACGCGCCGTTCATCGTGTTCGACGATGCCGATATCGAGGCCGCCGTGCAGGGTGCGATGGCGTCGAAGTTCCGCAACACCGGGCAAACCTGTGTGTGCGTGAATCGCTTCTATGTGCAGGACGGCATCTACGACGCGTTCACGCAGGCGCTGACGGAAGCCGTGAAGAAGATGCGCGTCGGCGATGCGCTGACGGGCGAGGTCGAGCAAGGTCCGCTGATCAACGAAGCCGCGTTGATGAAGGTCGAGGCGCATGTCGCCGACGCGTTCCAGCATGGCGCCAAGGCGCTGACGGGCGGCAAGCGTCACGCGCTGGGCGGCACGTTCTACGAGCCGACGGTGCTGGTCGACGCAAAGCAACCGATGCTGATCGCCGAAGAAGAAACCTTCGGCCCGGTCGCCGCGTGCTTCCGCTTCAAGACGGAAGACGAAGCGGTCAAGGCTGCGAACGACACGCCGTTCGGTCTGTCCGCGTACTTCTACACGCGCGATCTGGGGCGCGCATGGCGGGTCGCGGAAGCGCTGGAAAGCGGCATGGTCGGCATCAACGAAGGCATCATTTCGACGGAAGTCGCGCCATTCGGCGGCGTCAAGCAGTCGGGCCTCGGGCGTGAAGGCTCGAAGTACGGCATGGATGAATACGTCGAACTGAAGTACATGATGATGGGCGGTCTGGGCCGCTAGTCGACAGTGCTTCGTCCGCCACGCGCGGCGGAGGGCAAGGAAGCAAGCGTCCCGGCGCGCACCACGGGACGCGATAACAAGGAGACATCTTGAGCGATCAAGACCTGCTTGCGCGGCCGTCCGGCCCCGCATCCCCGTCCCCGCGCGTTTCAGCGCCGGCCCAATCTAAACCCTCGCAACACACGAATCGCAACACCGTCTCGCTCGACGATGTGCCGCTAAACGGCTTCCATATCAAGATCGCCGGGTTGACCTTCGGCGCGCACTTCACGGAAGGCTTCGCGCTCGGCACGATCGGCTACGCGCTCGCGTCGCTCAACAAGCAGATGCCGCTCGATGCGTTCTGGCAAGGCATGATCGGCAGCTCCGCGCTGATGGGGATTTTCGTCGGCAGCCTGGTGTTCGGCTGGCTGTCGGACCGCATGGGCCGCCAGCGCATTTTCCTGCTGAGCTTTTTGATCATCACGCTTGCGGCTTTCGCGCAGTTCTATGTGTCGTCGCCTGCGATGCTGTGCGCGCTACGCGTGCTGATTGGCTTCGGCATGGGCGGCGACTTCGCCGTCGGTCACGCGATACTCGCGGAGTTCTCGCCGCGCAAACATCGCGGCACGCTGCTCGGCTCGTTCAGCGTGATCTGGACGATCGGCTACGTGATCGCGAACGTGCTCGGCCTGTGTTATGCGGATGCGTCGCCCGATGCGTGGCGCTGGCTGCTCGCATCGGCGGGCGTGCCCGCGCTTGTGGTGCTGGTCATGCGCATCGGCACGCCGGAATCGCCGCGCTGGCTGCACGGCAAGGGACGCGTCGCGGAAGCGCAGGCCATCGTGCTGAAGTACTTCGGCGCGAACGTGACGATCGACGGCGCGCACGACGATCACGCGCACGGTGCGCAAGGCGGTTTTGCGCGTCTTTTCAAACGCGACCTGATCCGCCGCACGATCTTCAATTGCGCGTTCTTCGTGTGCCTCGTGATTCCGTACTTCGCGATCTACACGTTCCTGCCGTCGATCCTCAAGGCGATTCATCTCGACAACGGCTCCGGCGCGGATTTCCTGCTCAACGGCTTTCTCGTGGTCGGCGCATTGCTCGGCATCTGGCTGACGATCGTGCTGTCGCGCCGCGCGTTCCTGATCGGCTCGTTCGCGGTGACGTGCCTGTCGCTGCTCGCGCTGAGCGTGCTGCCGGAATCGGCGGCGCTGTGGATGATCGTCGCGTTCGCCGTGTTCACGCTGACGATGTCCGCGTTCTCGAATCTGGTCGGCGTGTTTCCGCCCGAGTGCTTCCCGACGGAAGTGCGCGCCTGCGGCGTCGGACTCGCGATTGCGTGCAGCCGGCTGGGTTCCGCCGTCGGCACGTTCCTGCTGCCGCTCGGCATCGCGCAACTCGGCTTTCATTCGACGATGCTCGCGCTGTCCGGCGTGCTGCTGGTCGGCATGATTGTTTCGATTGCATGGGCGCCGGAGACGAAGCATCTGACGTTGAACCAGGCGAGCGGGGCGTAGCGGCGCCAGCTTTCGGAACGCGTTCTTCGGTTGAAGCCCGAAGCGCCCACAAGGGCGCTTCGGGCTTTTTGCCATTCTGGGCGCTCTCTCCGATCCCCCTACAGAACCGAGTCTTAAAAAAATGGGATCATTGATTTTCGTCATTCAAGGCCGGTAGTTGGGAGTGTTACTTTCTGTCAACGCGTTCATCGACGCAAACGTTTGCCGTCAGATCAGTTTCCTGATCGCTTCGCATGCCCAACTAACGACATTACGCGCCTCATTCGTTCAGATCGTCCGTCGACTCACCATCGGGTCGCTTCCCACGACGCGGTATTCGCTGGCATCGCAAGCGCGCATGCCTCGGAGGGCGTTTTCTGAACGTCCGTAGAAAGTGCGCCGACACGTTGGAAGCGGACAGGGAAGCGTCGGGAAGCATCTTTTTATCAGCAGTTACTTGGAGCATCAGCATGCAAAAACGCGTATTGTCGATCGCCGCTATCGGTCTCATGGCATTCCTGTCGACGGCGGCCCAGGCGGCCGACGGCACGATCACCATCACGGGTTCCGTGTCGGACACCACCTGCTCGATCAATGGCAAGGCGAGCGGTTCGCCCGCCGACCTGGCCGTGACCTTGCCGACCGTGCAGGCTGGCTCGCTGACAACAGCCGGCGCGACGGCGGGCATGTCCAACCTCGGTGATATCCGCTTCTCGCTGAGCGGTTGTTCGGGCGCGGCGACGAAGGCGATCGCACGCTTTGAGAATGGCCCGACTGTGGATCAGAGCAGCGGAAATCTGACGAACCAGGCATCGGCTTCGCCCGCCCTCAACGTGCAGGTGCGTCTGCTCAATGCGAACACCCAACCGATCAACGTCCTGACGGGCGACAACAACAACTTCGCCACCAACGGCGCGACGATCACGGGCGGCTCGGCCACCCTGAACTATTTCGCGCAGTACTACGCAACGGGGAAAGCGCAGCCGGGTAACGTGAGCACGTCCGTTCAATACACGATGCAGTATCAGTAAGCCTTGTTTGTCGGGGCGCGCGCTTGCATGCGTGCCCCGATCTCATGAATTGAGCGGAGCACGCGTGACATGTTGATGGTACGGAGACTGATCTGCCGATGGCCGACTGTTCTGCTCGCGGGCGTCATGGCCGCGAGCGCCGCGCAAGCCAGCGTGACGATTGGTGGCACGCGTGTTGTCTATCCGCTCGACCAGCGGGAAGTGACGGTCAAGCTGACCAACGACAGCAACAACCCGTCGCTCGTTCAGGTCTGGCTCGACAGCGGAGACGCCAATGCGAAGCCCGACGAAAGCAGGGCGCCGTTCGTGATCACACCGCCGATCTTCCGCATGAACCCGGGCCGGTCGCAGACCTTGCGCGTCATCTACAGCGGCGATGCGCTGCCGCAGGACCGGGAATCGGTCTACTGGCTCAACGTGCTCGACATTCCGCCGAAAGCTGCGCCGAAACCGGATGTCAACACGTTGCAACTCGCCTATCGCACGCGGATCAAGCTGTTCGTGCGTCCGCCGAAACTGCCGGGCACGCCCGAGGACGCGCCGCGCCAGATCGAATGGAAAGTCGTGCCGGCCGACGAAGGTAACGGACAGGCGCTCGCGCTGTCGAATCCGACCGCCTACCACGTGTCGTTCAGCAAGATCACGGTGACGGCAAACGGCCATCGCTACGAGAACGATATGGGCGGCATGGTTGAGCCCCACGGCAAGCAGACTTTCGCGATCCCACAGATGGAAGGCGTGCGAGCGGGCCAGATTCACTACATCGCCATTAACGACTATGGCGGTGCGATCGAGGGCGACGCCGCCATCGGTCCTTGAGCGGTCTGCATTAGCTTTCTCCGCGGCCGTGTACCGGCCGCGGTCTGTTTCCGATGTCACCAGACGTGAGGACGTGCGCCGATGCGCACGGCGGATCGTTGCGCGTGTACGTCGCGTAATTTCAGCGATGGAGTTGTCGGCCGGACGGGGAAGCCGTCGTGCAGGACTTCGCTTTCGTCAATCTGCCATCTATGCCGCGAGCTTTGTGCAAGCAACGATTTCCCGACATGACATGCTCTCGACATCCTGAATCGCCGGTTCGTGCTGGCATGATGGCCGGGCCGTGGACGCTGCGCCCCGCCGCCGCGCTCGTGCCGCCCGTTTTTGCGATCATCGCCGGGCTATATGCCGATAACGCAGTGGCCGATTCGACAGATGCCGTCGAGTTCGACTCCACGTTTCTTCAATCCGGCTCGAAGGTCGATGTCTCGCGCTTTTCGCGCGGCAATGTGATAGCACCGGGCGACTACTACGTCGACGTCTGGGTCAACGACGTGCGCATGGCGCGTGACAGTGTGCGCTTCGTTGCGACGGGCGAAGAGCAGAGTGCACGAGCGTGCGTGACGCGCAGGATGCTGGAAAAGTGGGGCGTCGATTTCTCGCGCGTCGTTGGGACTAAAGACAGCGTGACGCCGCCGGATGCGAACGAATGCGTCGACGTCAGCGCTGTCGTGCCGCAAGCCACGGTCGATTTCGACTTCGCGGAACAAAGACTGACGATCACGGTTCCGCAGAAGTACATGCGCAGCAATGCGCGCGGCTATGTGCCGCCGGAACTCTGGGAGAACGGCGTGAATGCCGGCTTCCTCAGCTACAACGCGAACGTCTATCAGTCGAGCAACAATGGCACGCGCGCGACGCAGGGTTATCTCGGACTGAATGTGGGCGTGAACGTGGGTGGCTGGCATTTCCGGCATCAGTCGTCTGTGACGGCGATGACGGGGCAAAAGACCCAGTTCGACGACATTGCGACTTACCTTCAGCACGACGTGACGAAGCTGCGCTCGCAGGTCGTGGTGGGCGAAGCCTATACCACGGGCGACGTGTTCGACAGCGTCGCGTTTCGCGGCGCGCAGATCGCTACCGACGATCGCATGCTGCCGGAATCGCTGCGCGGTTATGCACCTGTCGTGCGCGGCACGGCCGAATCGAATGCGCGCGTCAACATCAGCCAGAACGGCCAGACGATCTACGAAACGGTGGTGCCACCCGGGCCGTTCGAGATCAGGGATCTCTATCCGACAGGCTACGGCGGCAATCTCAACGTGACCGTAACGGAAGCCGACGGCCGCCAGAAGTATTTCACGGTGCCGTATGCGTCGGTCGCGCAATTGCTGCGGCCGGGCAGCACGCGTTTCGCCTTCACGATGGGCCAGCTCCGCGATGATTCCCTGCAGACCAAGCCCGTCTTCGCGCAACTGACCGTGCAGCGCGGCCTGACGAATTTCGTCACGCTCTATGGCGGCGGCATTGCTGCAGACGGCTATCTGGCCGCCAATTTCGGCGTGGCGCTGAACACGCCTGTGGGCGCCGTCGCGAGCGACATCACGTTGGCGCACACGCTGGTGCCGGGGCAAGGGTCGCTGCAAGGCAGCAGCCTGCATATCAGCTACAGCAAGTTCGTCGATGCGACGGACACCAACCTTGCGCTGGGCGCTTACCGTTACTCGAGTTCGGGTTATCTCAATCTCACGGATGCCGCGCGGTTGCGAGACTACGTCGGACATGGATCGGTGGGCAATCCCGCCGACCGTACGCGCGGCCAGTTTCAGCTGACCATCAGCCAGACCCTTGCGAAATACGGCTCGGTATTCCTCAACGTCACGGCGCAGGACTACTGGAATCGCGGCGGGCGCGACCTCTTCTATCAGACGGGTTATTCGAACAGCTATCGATTCGGCACGTACAGCGTGACGCTGGGGCGCACCCAGAACGCGTACGGTACGGCGTCGAACGAAATCATGCTGACCACGACGATTCCGCTCGGCCGTTCACGACACGTACCGATGCTGTCGACGACCTACAACCGCAGCCACGACACGTCCAGCCTGCAGGCGAGCCTGAGCGGCACGGCCGGCGGCGACAACCAGTACTCGTACAACGTCTACGGCACGGTGAACGACGCGCCGGCGACGGGCACCAGCGGGAACGGCGGCGCGAGCGGCACATATCGCGGACCGTACGCGCAGTTGACGGCATCGGCGAGCGGCGGCGCGCATACGTCGCAGGTGTCGGCGGGCGCGAGCGGTTCGATCGTCGCGCATCGCGGCGGCATCACATTCTCGCAGACGGTGGGCGAGACGTTCGGCATCGTCGAGGCGAAGGGCGCACGAGGCGCGAGCGTGCCGGGTGCGACGGGCGCGAAGATCGACGGTGACGGCTTCGCCATCGTGCCTTACCTCACCCCGTATGCGATGAACACGGTGGATATCGATCCGAAGGGCGCGTCGATGGATGTCGAGTTCGAGTCGACATCGGAGAGCGCGGCGCCGCGTCTTGGATCGGTCGTGCTGTTCCAGTACAAGACCGACACCGGCCGCGCCGTGTTGATTCGCGCACCGCGCGCGGGCGGCAAGGCGCTGCCGTTCGGCGCGGAGGTGCGTGACGGGAAAGGCCAGAGCGTGGGTGTCGTGGGGCAGGACAGCCGCATCTTCGCGCGCGATCTGTATGAGAAGGGAACGCTGACGGTGAAGTGGGGCATCAAGACCGGCCAGCAATGCAGCATCGATTACACGCTGCCGCCGCGCAAGGAAAGCGGCAAGGCGGAAATCGGCTATGCGTCGCTCGAGGCGCATTGCCTGCCTGTCGGGCCGGCGGAAAAAGCACCTTCCAGCACGGAAATTCACCTTGAAGGAGTGACGAAATGAAGCTGACAGATGCCTGTGCGGGCGTCGCCCGGCGGTTCATGAGGCTGGCTCGACTCGTGGCGCTGATGTGTCTGTTGCTGGCCGCTCCCGCGGCTCATGCGCAGATCAATTGCAATCAAAGCGTCTTTAGCAACTATTCGCCCGCCGTCGGCACAAACGTGTTCGGCCGCGACGCACCGGTGGGTAGTACGACGCAGACCTACACCAACAGCATCAGATTCCATTGCCAACAGGACCCATGCTGCGACCGCGATATCTTTCTCACGTTCAAGGCTGCGCCGAACACGGAAGTGCCGGGCTATCCGGACGTCTATCCGACCAATGTCGCCGGCGTGGGTGTGCGGTTCACGATATCGAACGGTCCTGGCACATCTTGCAGGCAACTGCCGCTGACCATACCGGACGGGTACAACAAGATAACGTGCCACCAGCCCCCAGGTGCGCACGAGCCAGGCATGGACTACAACATCGACGTCGGTGCCCAGTTCGTCAAGACGGGTCCGATCGGCGCGGCCGACTTGCTGACCATGCCATCCGTGTCGATGACGCTGAACGTCAATGACGATCCCCGAAACTGGGCGTGGGGCAATGTGTTTTCCGGCTCGGCCAGCGGTGGGTTCACCATCGGAGCATGTTCGGTGAACCGACCGGCGGTCCAGGTGACGATGCCGGCTGCGTGGATCAAGGATCTGTCAGAGATAGGTGCGACCACAGGCGCTACGCCGTTCGTCCTTTCACTCTATTGCGACGCGGGTGTGCGTGTGGCCATGACGCTGACGGACGCGGTGGACCCGGCGAACCGCACCAGCACGTTGACCCTGACACCGGATTCGACGGCGCGTGGCGTCGGCTACCAGATTTCTCACGACGACGTGCTGGTGTACTACGGACCGGCTTCCGCGCAAGCCTATGTCGCCAACCAGTTTTTTGTCTCGACGACGCTGACAACGGGCGGTCCGCTCTTACTGCCGTTTTCGGCGCGCTACGTGCGGACGGGAAGAATCGATGGCGGATCTGCCGACGCCTTGGCTACGTTCACGATGTCGTACCAATGACTGCGGCGATTGAAAAGACGATCCAGACAGAAAGAGAACCCCCGCACGCGACACCGGCTAAAATAATGGGTTACCCCGGTACGTGTATCATCGCCGCTTCGCATCGATTCCCGCGGGCGGATGCACGCCCGCCGCCGCACCGGTTGCCGTACCGCCGCCCGCCAGAAGGGCGTGCGCCATGACCCTAATTGCCCATGTCAGTCTCCGAACTCAAACGCCGCCGCACGTTCGCGGTCATTTCCCACCCGGACGCGGGTAAAACCACGCTCACGGAAAAGCTGCTGCTGTTCTCGGGCGCGATCCAGATCGCGGGCACCGTGAAGGGCCGCAAGAGCAACCGCTACGCGACGTCCGACTGGATGGAGATCGAAAAGCAGCGCGGCATTTCCGTCGCGAGCTCGGTGATGCAGTTCGAGTACGGCGAGTGCGTGATCAACCTGCTCGACACGCCGGGCCACGAGGACTTCTCGGAAGACACGTACCGCGTGCTGACTGCCGTCGATGCCGCCGTGATGGTGATCGACGGTGCGAACGGCGTGGAAGCGCAGACGCTCAAGCTGCTCGAAGTGTGCCGCAGCCGCAAGACGCCGATCGTCACGTTCATCAACAAGCTCGACCGCGAAGTGCGCGAGCCGCTCGATCTGCTCGACGAAATCGAACAGCATCTGGGCGTGTCGGCTGTGCCGTTCACCTGGCCGATCGGCATGGGCAAGGAATTTCAGGGCGTCTACGACATCCAGAACGATCAGGTGCGGGTGTTCCGCGCGGGTCAGGACACGCTCGGAGGCGAAGTCGAAACGATCCAGGCGCTGGGCGACGAAGAAGGCGAGCGCCGCTTCGGCCACGCGTGGGTGCGCGCGAAGGAAGAGATCGACCTGATCACGGGCGCGACGCCGACTTTCGATCGCGACGAATTCCTCGCGGGTCAGCAGTCGCCCGTGCTGTTCGGCTCGGCGATCAACAACTTCGGCGTGAAGGAAATTCTCGACGCGCTGGTCGATCTGGCGCCGCCGCCGTCCGCGCGCCTCACCGTGCAGCGCCCGGTGCTGCCGGAAGAGCCGAAATTCACGGGTGTCGTGTTCAAGGTGCAGGCGAACATGGACCTGGCGCACCGTGACCGCGTCGCGTTCATCCGCGTGTGCTCGGGGCGCTTCGAGCGCGGCATGGCGCTGAAGGTCACGCGCAACAACAAGACATTCCGCGCGAACAACGTGGTGACGTTCCTGTCGCAGCGCCGCGAGACGGTCAGCGAAGCGTACGCGGGCGACATCATCGGTATTCCGAATCACGGCACGCTGAGTCTCGGCGATACCCTGACAGAAGGCGAACTGCTGCAGTTCGTCGGCTTGCCGTTCTTCGCGCCGGAAATTTTCCAGACTGTCGAAGTGGTCGATCCGATGCGCTCCAAGCAGCTTGGCGAAGCGCTGAAGCAGCTCGGCGAAGAGGGCGCGATCCAGGTGTTCAAGCCGGTCGTGGGCGGGTTGATGATTCTGGGCGCGGTCGGACAACTGCAGTTCGAAGTGGTGTCGCACCGTCTGTCGACGGAATACAAGGTCGATGTGCGGATGGCCCCGGCGCGCTACCGGATGTCGCGCTGGGTGACCTGCGACGATGCGGCCGAATTGCGCCGCTTCTGCGATTCCTACGCGCAGCGCATTGCCTACGACGCCGCCGACGCGCCCACGTATCTGGCGTCACACGTCTCCGAGATCGAAGTCGCGCAGAAGGCGTGGCCGAAGATCGTCTTCAACGAATTGCGCGAGCACTCGGGCGCGCCGTTCCGCAAGGCGATGTAAGCGCCTGCCGTCCCGCACCGTGAAACGAAAAGGCCGTGTTCCGACGAACACGGCCTTTTTGCTTTGAGGCCATAGGCGAATAGCAAGCCTTTACGCCATCCCCAGCACCTGCTCCCGCAACCAGCTGGCGAAAGCCTGCACATGCTCCAGCGGCGCATGGCGCGGCGCGATATCGAGCCAGTATCCATAAGGCCCGCTCACCTCGATCTCCGACATCGGCGCGAGGCTGTTTTCACCCAGTTCCTCGACGATCATGTTGCGATCGACGATCGCCAGCCCTGCGCCTTTGCGCGCCGCGTGGATGGCCTGTTCGAGCGTGGAGAACTCGATGCCGTTGTCGGCGTAGTGTGCGGGCAGGCCGGCTTTTTCGAGCCAGTCAGGCCATAGGTTCAGGCGCGCGTTGTTGTGCAGCACGTGCAGCGCGGGCAGCGTTTCCAGCAGCTTTTCGAGCGGTTCGCCGCCGAGACGCGGCGCACCCACCAACGTGTGCCGTTCGATCATCAGCAGCTCGGAATGCGCATCGGGCAGCGCGTCGCGGCCGAAGCGGATGTTGCAGTGGCAGTCGTCGGTGGGTTCCGTGCGCACGGATAGCTCGACGTCCGGCAACTCGATGGCGAGCGAGCCGAGCCGCGGCGAAAACCATTGCGTGGCGAAAGTGGGCGGGACGGACAGCACGAGCCGCCGGCGGCCTTTCGCAGTCGTGACCTGGCGCGTGCCGCGTTCGAGCGTGTCGAACGCTTCGGACACGCACGGCAGCAATTGCTGGCCGGCCTTCGTCAGGCGGATGCCCTTGTGGTCGCGCTCGAACAGCTTCGCGCCAAGCGATTCTTCGAGAATCTTGATCTGCCGGCTGACGGCGCCCTGCGTGACGCACAGCGCGACGGCCGCGCGGTTGAAACTCATGTGCCGTGCCGTCTCTTCGAAAAAGCGCAACGCGATCAGCGAGGGCAGACGCCGCATAAATCTTCCTTCAGTCTCATCATTCTTCTCTGTTCGGCCCGCTTGCGCTTTCCTGAACGACGCGCGCAACGGCGGCGCACCGGAAGCGGCGCCGCAGCCGGAAAGCCGCGCCGCGAGCCGTGGGGGCGATTCTACATGGTGCGCAGGGCGGGAGTGGGCGGACGTCAGGCGCGCCTGCGCTCTTTGGACTGTGTGGCCCGCGCTAACGTCAGACGAACCCCGCCGCCTTTGACGAAGCCGTCCCACGGCGACCCGCGCATCGCCTATCCTGATGAAATCGCGCGGCTCGACCGCACCCACTCATTCGCGGAGCACCCGTGACCGTACGCAATCTCGACGCGTTGTTTCGCCCGAAATCCATTGCCGTGATCGGCGCCTCGAATCGCGAGGGCAGTACGGGTGCAATGGTCTGGAAGCGGCTAATCGAAGGGGGCTTCGACGGCCCCGTCTGGGCCGTCAATCCGAAGTACGACATGCTCGATGGCCACGCCTGCGTCGGCAACGCGGGCGATCTCCCCGATGCGCCGACCGTCGCGATCGTCTGCACGCCACCTTCTACCTGGCCCGCCATCGTCCATACGCTCGGCGGGCGCGGCACGCGCGCGGCGATCATCGTCGGCGAGGCGCGCTGCGACAACGACCGCGCCGACGTGCGCCACACGCTGGCGGCCGCGCGGCCGCATCTGCTGCGCATCGTCGGGCCGGGCAGCCTCGGCGTCATCACGCCTGCGCTCAAGGCGCATCTCGGCGCGCCTTCCGTGACGGTGCGATCGGGCGGCGTCGCGTGGGTGTCGCAGTCGAACGCATTGACCAACGCGGTGCTCGGCTGGGCGCATGCGCGCGGTCTGGGCTTTTCGCACGCGATGGCGCTCGGCGACGAAGCCGACGTCGATGCCGGCGACGTGCTCGACTATCTCGCGAGCGACCCCGGCACGCGCGCGATCCTGCTCGAAGTGGATTCCGTGAAGGCGGCGCGCAAGTTCATGTCGGCGGCGCGGGCGGCCTCGCGCAACAAGCCGGTGCTGGCGCTGCGCTCGGGCCGCAGCGATCCCGACGATGCGCTCTACACGGCGGCGTTTCGCCGCGCGGGCGTGGTGCGCGTCGATGCGCTCGACGATCTGCTCGATGAAATCGAAACGCTGGGCGTGGGCCGCGTCGCGGCAGGCGCGACGGCGACGCTGATCACCAGCGATCGCGGCGTCGCGACGCTCGCCACCGACGCGTTCAAGGCCGCCGGCGACACGCTCGCGCCGTGCCCGTCAGGCGCCGTCGATGCGCTCGCGCAGGCGTTGCCGCGCGCCGTGCCGGGCAATCCGCTGCTGCTCGGCAGTGATGCGCGCGCCGAGCATTTCGGCACGGCGCTGAAGGTGCTGGCCGATCAGCGTTCGACGGGGACGGCGTTCGTCGTGCACGCGTCGACGCACGGCGCGCCCGTCGAAGAAGTCGCGCAGGCGTTGATCGCGAATCAGCGCTACGCGTATCGCGGGCTACTGGCGTGCTTCTTCGGCGGCGTGAAGCGCGAGACGCGCGATGCGCTGCACGAGCACGGCATTCCCGTGCACACCACGCCGCAGCGGCTCGCACGCGCGTTCGAGCGTCTCGTCGAATATCGCCTCGTGCGCGAGCTGTTGATGCAGACCCCCGAAGGCCAACCCGCGCGCATGCCCGAAGCTATCGACGCCGCGCAGGCGCAGGCGTGCGCGGCGCTCTCGTCGGGTGTGACGCAGCTCGAAGGCGCCGACGCGGCGCGGCTGCTCGCGCACTTCGGCCTGCGCACGGTGCCCGACGAAGCGCGTGACGGCGCCGTTGTCGATATCACGGTCGAGTTGCGCGACGACGCCAACTTCGGTCCGGTGTTCCGTTTTACTGCGCCGCCCGAGCACGACGAAGCGCGGCCGATGTGCGTGTTCGGCCTGCCGCCGCTGAACCCGGTGTTGTCGGACGACATCCTGTCGAACTCGGCGTATTCGCGCGAAGTCGCGCCCGAGCCCATTTTGACAGCGCTGACGTCGATCTCGCAGGCGGTGTCGGAGATACGCGAGATCGTGTCGCTGAAGCTCGCGCTGCGCGTGATGAGAAACGGCGCGGCGATTGTTGCGCCGCGCCTGTGGCTATCGGCGAACCGCACGCGCTTCGCGATCATGCCCTATCCGCGACGTTACGAAGAGACGCTCGACTGGCGCGGCCAGCGCATCACGGTGCGGCCGATTCGTCCGGAAGACGAAGCGGCGCATCGCGATTTCGTCGAATCGATGACAGCCGACGATCTGCGCCTGCGCTTTTTCGGCGCGGTTGGCAGCTTCGATCATTCGCAGCTCGCGCGCATGACGCAGATCGACTACGACCGCGAGATGGCGCTGATCGCGACGACACAGAACGACGACGGGTCGACGCACACGCTCGGTGTGGTGCGCGCCGTGGCGGACCCGGACAACGAAACGGCCGAATTCGCGATGGCCGTGCGTTCGGATCAGAAGGGCAAGGGGCTGGGGCGTCTGTTGATGGAGCGCATCATCGCGTATGCGCGCTCGCGCGGCACGCACTGGATCATCGGCGAAGCGTTGCGCGAGAACTCGGCGATGATCGGGCTGGCGACGGCAGTTGGTTTCACGACGACGCGCACGGAGGACCCGGGCGTCGTCGGTTTCAGGATGGCGCTCGATCAGCCGGATGAAAAGGGCGCTCAGGGCTTTGGCGCGTCGCCGGCGTGTTCTGCTGCTGCCTCTACTACTACGCGTAGCTGAGCGTCTATTTAAGCGGCGAGCTTCATCGCTGCCGCGTCCACCTGTTCGCGTGACACGGAGAGTTCTTCGAGCCACTCGGGGGCGTACGTTGCGCCCGTTTCGCGTTCGAGGCGGGCAATCGTTGCTGCGCAGCGCACGGCATCCTTCGGCGTTGCGATGAACGGCTTCACCGATTGTCCTGCCGTGAAGGCTTCGAACAGCGGCACGCGGACTTCGTCGGGCAGCGCGCGTGTCCATTGATACGGCTTGCCGTTGAACGTCACGGTCGGCGGCAGCATGCGTTCTTTCTTTGCGGCCGGAATCAGGCCGAAGTTACGCGCGGCGTCGCCGATCTGATCGGCCGAGAAGAGTTCGTCGGGCGAGATGTCGAACTGCGCGATGAAGGTTTCGATCTGCTTCATTGCCGCGGCGCGGTCGTCGCGTTTTTGCTGCGCGCGGGAGACGATTTCACGGAGTTCGTCGGCTTCTTCGCTGGTGATGGTGAAGCTTGCCTGCTTCTGCTGGAGTTCGGAAAAACGCTGGAATTCGAGGTCGGACAGAAGTTTGGCCATAAAGGTTGGGGTTTGCGGTTGGGGCGGTATTCTATCGTATCGGGGGGTGCTGTTCGGGGTTTTGGCTTTTGTGCTGGCATCCGCTAGATGTTATTGGTCTGCTAGCGTTGCCCCTGTGCCGGGCGATACCTACTTGTGGGTTGTCTGCGACGCTGGGGTTGCTTGCCTGTGTTTTCGCTGGCATCCGCGTGATGTTATTGGTTCGCTAGCGTTGCCCCTGTGCGGGGCGGCACCTACTTTTCTTTGCCGCCGCAAAGAAAAGTAGGCAAAAGAAAGCGGCTCACACCGCCAGCCCGTGTTCCTATCCACGGGCCCCCAACGTCCCCACACTTCACACGGCAGTGCTCTCGTTGATGCTCGTTGCCAACGCTTCGAATCAACGCCTCACCCGCTTCGAATTCCCGTACCCGGGCCAGCGGCAGCGAATGGTTTGCGCCGCCCAGGTGGCAAACTGTGTGTAGGTTGTCGCGTCGTATAGCTCGGCGCTCTTACATGGAGGTATGCGCGTGCTATGGGTCCGAAGTGAGGCGTGTGCAGCACAAGGGGCCTACACACAGTTTGCCACCTGGGCGGCGGTGGAATAGCTGGTACGGCGTGCTGTAGTGCGGGAGCGTGAAGCGGGTGAGGCGCACCGCAAGCGCGCTGGCAACGAACGTGGGTCACGTGGTTGCCGTCTGAAGCGTAAGACCCTATGGGGGCCCTCAGGCAAATACTAGAACTGGCGGTGTGAGCCGCTTTCTTTTGCCTACTTTTCTTTGCGGCGGCAAAGAAAAGTAGGTGCCGCCCCGCACAGGGGCGACGCGTGAAGCACGCTAACAAAACGCGGATGCCAGCAAAAACATATGCGAGCCAACAACATCACGCGGATGCCAGCAAAAACACAAGCACCCCAAAACAGGCCGCGCCACGAACCGCACCTACGAGCGATCCGGCTCGGCAAACATCGACAACCCCTGCACAATCTCCCGCAACCTCTGCGTAACCTCATCAAGAGAAGGCGCCACATACTCATCAATCCGCTTGAGATAAGGACAAGTCATCGCAGCAATCGCCTGCCCGGACGCCGTCAGCACAGGAAAAGTCAAATCGGTGACACCAAAAATCTGCTGACTATCCTTCTGCGAAAACCCAGCCGCGCGAATAGTCGCGCACACAGCTTCAAGCGCCCCATGATCGATCGTCACTTCGCCTTTGACCTTGGTGTGCTCGGCAAGCATATGCTCCCGCTGCTCAGGCGTCTGAAAGGCCAGCAACGTGCGCCCCGAACTCGTATCGATCAAACCCACCCGCGACCCGAGCCGCACCGAAATGCCCCAGGTGCCAGGCCCATCCACCTGCGCGATCACAAGCAGATTCCCACGGTCATAGACGGCAAGATGACACGACTGCTCGGCATCAGCAGCAAAGCGCTGCATCAACGGTAACGCCTCGGAAATCAGCCGGTTCATCGGCGGATGCCGATGCGCCAGCGCATATAGCTTCAAACTCAGCGAGTACCGGTCGCCACCCGCCGACCGCACCACGTACTGACGCGCCACCAGCCGCTCCAGCATCCGGTACATCTCACTCGCATTGCGCCCCAGCAGCTTCGTGATCTCGGCGCGCGTCAGCCCGCTCTTCTGCTCGGCGAGCAGTTCGAGTATGTCGAGACCCTTGTCCAGCGCAGGCGCGCGATAACGATCGGCGTCGTCCTTGTCTTCTACATCCATCGTCGGCAGTCGGTTCGTGTTTGACGTTCGCATTGATTATCGGCTGTCAGAGGACTGTCACACAGGGCGCCCAGCTCCAGGGAAAACACCCACACCTGTCACGTTGACTTGTGGATATTCGTATATGAATAATACGTTCATTGGTGAATGAATGCACCAATGCCCATAAGAAAGTGAAAGGTCGATGCACCCGGTTCGCCGGTTCCTCTTCCCACAACGCAGATGGATGCGGAGTCAGCGCCCAGGCGCAACGCCCATCGATCGCACTAACGTGCATGGGATGGGCGTAAGCGCTAAAGCGCCAACGCCCATCGACATAGGAGACAAGCATGGGTTTCGCCAAGGAGCCGCGCGCGGCTCGCCGTTTCGTTCAGAACGCGTTGACGGCTGCCGTCGCCGTCGCGTGCGTCGCAGGCATCACGTCGTTCAGCACGGCCGCGCAGGCCGCTGACACAGCCAAGGTCGGTCTCGGCCTGCCGCTTCTCACATCGCCGTTCTGGCAGTCGTACAACAACTATCTGCCGAAGTACGCGAAGGAAATGGGCATCGACATCCTCGCGCCCGTCAATTCGAACAACGACCCCGCGCAGCAGATCACCGACATGAACAACATGGTGAATCTGGGCGCCAAGGGCATCGTCGTCGGGCCGATCGACTCGGCGGCGATCAGCCGCGCGCTCGATTCGGCATCGGCGAAGAACGTGGCCGTGGTCGCTGTCGACGTCGCGCCGACGCAAGGCAAGGTCGCGATGGTCGTGCGCGCCGACAACCGCGCGTACGGCACGAACGCGTGCAAGTACATCGGTGAGCACGTGAAGTCGGGCAAGGTCGTGCAGATCATGGGCGATCTGGCTTCCGTCAACGGACGCGACCGCTCGGAAGCCTTCCGCGCATGTCTGAAGAACTACCCGGCGCTGTCGCTGCTGGAGATCCCCGCGGGCTGGAAGGGCGATGTCGCGGCGAGTTCGCTGGATAGCCTGTTGACCGCGAATCCCGATGTGAAGGCGATCTACATGCAGGCGGGCGGCGTCTATCTGTCGCCCACTTTGCAGACGCTGCGCCGCAAGCAGATGCTGTTTCCCGCCGGCGACGCGAAGCATGTCGTGATCGTCAGCAACGACGGCATTCCGCAAGAGTTCGACGCGATCCGCAAGGGCGAAATCGACGCGACCATTTCGCAGCCCGCCGATCTGTACGCGAAGTACGGCCTGTACTACATGAAGGCCGCGCTCGCCGGGCAGACCTTCAAGCCGGGCCCGACCGATCACGGCAGCAACATCGTGCAGTTGCAGCCTGGCGTGCTCGAAGACCAGCTGCCCGCGCCGCTCGTGACGAAGGCGAATGTCGACGACAAGAACCTCTGGGGCAACACGCTCAAATGAGCACTTAAGTGAGCGAGCAAATGACCCACGACGCGAACGCATCCACGCACGCGGTCGTCGAGGCGCTTGGCGTAGGCAAGCGCTTCGGCAGCCACGCGGCGCTGAGAGACGTCAGCATGCGCGTTTTGCCCGGCGAGTCGCATGCGCTCGTCGGGCGCAACGGCGCGGGAAAATCGACGCTGGTGTCGATTCTCACCGGCCTGCGCAAGTCCGACACGGGCGAAGTGCGATTCGGCGGCGAGCTTGCGCCGCCCATCGCCGACCGCGACGCGTGGCGCGAGCGCGTCGCGTGCGTCTATCAGCATTCGACGATCATCCGTGAGCTGTCCGTCGCGGAGAATCTGTTCATCAACCGGCAGCAGACGCGCAACGGCGTAATCGACTGGCGCACGATGCGCCGCGATGCGCGCGCGTTGCTCGATCACTGGAAGATCGACGTGCGCGAAGACGCGCGCGCCGGCGACCTCACCGTCGAAGCGCGGCAGCTCGTCGAGATTGCGCGGGCGCTGTCGTACGGCGCGCGCTTCATCATTCTCGATGAACCCACTGCGCAACTCGACGGTGATGAAATCAAGCGGCTCTTCAGGCGCATCGAGGAGTTGCAGCGCGAAGGCGTGACGTTCCTGTTCATCTCGCATCACTTGCAGGAGGTGTACGAGATTTGCCAGGCCGTCACCGTGCTGCGCGATGCACGGCATATCGTCAGTGCACCTGTGTCGGCGCTGCCGCGCGAGCAGTTGATCGAAGCGATGACGGGCGAGCGCGGCGGCCTCAATGTCACCGACGCGGCTTCCCGCGAACCGCTTCCCGCCGCGACGGCCGTTGCACTGCAAGTCGAAGCGCTCACGGGCGCGGACTATGAAGACGTCACGTTTGCCGTGAAGCGCGGCGAAGTCGTGGGTCTCACAGGCGCGACGAGCAGCGGACGCACGAGCGTCGCCGAAGCGATCGCGGGGCTGCGCAAGCCGCAGCGCGGCGGCATTCGCGTCGACGGCGCAGCGTTGCCGCTCGGCGACGTGCCCGCTGCATTGAAGCGCGGCATCGGCTGCGTGCCGAAGGACCGTCATCACGAAGGGCTGGTGTTGACGCAATCGGTCGCGGAGAACGCGTCGATGACGATCGCGCGCATGCTCGGCAAGTTCGGCATCGCGTCGCCTGCGAAGAAGAATGCATTCGGCAAGAAGATGATCGAAGCGCTCGGCATCGCTACGCAGGGGCCGGAGCAAGCCGTGTCGGGTCTGTCGGGCGGCAATCAGCAGAAAGTTGTAATGGCCCGCGCTTTGGCCACCGATCCCGACGTGCTCGTGCTGATCGATCCGACGGCGGGCGTCGACGTGAAATCGAAAGAAGCGTTGCTGTCCGTCGTGGACCGCGTGCGCGAAGAGGGCAAGTCGGTGATCGTCGCATCGGGCGAACTCGACGATCTGCGCGTCTGCGACCGCGTGCTCGTGATGTTCCGTGGCCGCATCGCGGCTGAGTTTCCAGCAGGTTGGGAAGACAACGACCTGATCGCATCCGTTGAAGGAGTCAGTCTCCATGAAGAATAGTGTGCCTGCGTTTACGTCGGCTCAAGGGATGGGCGCGGGCGCCGCGCGTCCGCGCATCGAGTTCGCGCGTCTGCGCGATCTCGCGCTGGTACCCGCGCTCGCGTTGCTGATCGTGATCGGCGCCTTCGTCAGCCCGAGCTTTCTGACGAAGGCGAATCTGATCAGCGTGCTGGGCGCATCGGCGGCATTGGCGCTCGTCGTGCTCGCCGAATCGTTGATCGTGCTGACGGGCAAGTTCGATCTCTCGCTCGAATCGACGGTCGGCATTGCGCCCGCTGTCGGCGCGATGCTCGTGATGCCCGCGGCTTCGGCGGGTTTCGGGTTCGAATGGCCGGCGGCGGCGGGCCTGCTGGCGATCCTCGTGGTCGGCGCAGTGATCGGTTTCATCAATGGCTTTCTGGTCGTGCGGCTGCGTTTGAACGCGTTCATCGTCACGCTCGCCATGTTGATCGTGTTGCGCGGCATGCTGGTCGGCGCGACGAAGGGCGGCACGCTATTCGACATGCCGCCGTCGTTCTTCGAACTCGCGACCACGATCGTGCTCGGCCTGCCTTTGTCGGTATGGCTGGCGGCTGTGGCATTCGGCATCGCCGCGTTCATGCTGCGCTATCACCGGCTGGGCCGCGCGCTGTATGCGATCGGCGGCAATCCGGAAGCGGCGCGTGCGGCGGGCATTCGTGTCGAGCGCATCACGTGGGGCGTGTTCGTGCTCGGCAGCGTCCTCGCTTCGATTGGCGGTCTCGTCGTGACGGGCTATGTCGGCGCGATCAACGCGAATCAGGGCAACGGCATGATCTTCACCGTGTTCGCGGCGGCTGTGATTGGCGGCATTTCGCTCGATGGCGGCAAGGGCACGATGCTCGGCGCGCTGTCCGGCGTGCTGCTGCTGGGCGTCGTGCAGAACCTGTTGACGCTCGCACAGGTGCCGTCGTTCTGGATTCAGGCAATCTACGGCGCAATCATTCTCGGCTCGCTGATGGTGGCGCGCCTCGCCAGCGGCGAAGGACAAAACTGATATGACCGATCATCGCCTGATTCTGTTGAGTCCCGAAGACAACTGCCTGATCGCTGGCGCGCGGCTCGAAGCCGGCACGCAGATCGAGATCGAAGGCGAGCACGTGACGCTCGCGAAGACGATCGAACTCGGCCACAAGGTCGCGCGCCGTGCACTGCGCAGCGAAGAGAAAGTACTGCGCTATGGCGCGGTGATCGGCCACGTGACGACGGATGTCGCGCGTGGCGAGCATCTGCACACGCACAACCTCGAAAGCGATTACCTGCCCACTTATACGCACGACGCAGGCCATGCATTCGTCCATCACTGAGGCGGGCCAACAGAACATGACCGACATTTCCGTAGCAAATACCGCGCAATCAGCCATGTTGCCCATGCTGCAAGGCTATCTGCGCAGCGATGGACGCAAGGGCATCCGCAACGTGGTCGCCGTCGCCTATCTGGTCGAATGCGCGCATCACGTCGCACGCGAGATCGTCGCGCAGTTTCGTCCTTCGTTCGATGCGTTCGACGACGCTTCCGCGGAACAGGAACCGCCTGTTCATCTGATCGGCTTTCCGGGCTGCTATCCGAACAGCTACGCCGAAAAGATGATGGAGCAGCTGACGACACATCCGAATGTCGGCGCGGTGTTGTTCGTGTCGCTCGGTTGCGAGAGCATGAACAAGCATTACCTCGTCGATGTGGTGCGCGCGAGCGGCCGCCCGGTGCACGTGCTGACGATCCAGGAAAAGGGCGGCACGCGCAGCACGATTCAATACGGCGTCGACTGGGTGCTCGAAGCGCGCGGCGAACTCGCGAAGCAGAAGAAAGTGCCGATGGCGCTGTCCGAACTCGTGATCGGCACGATCTGCGGCGGCTCGGACGGCACGAGCGGCATCACGGCGAATCCCGCCGTGGGCCGCGCGTTCGATCACTTCATCGAGCATGACGCAACGTGCATCTTCGAAGAGACGGGCGAACTGGTCGGCTGCGAGTTCCATATGAAAAGCCGTGCGGCGCGCGACGATCTCGGCGACGAAATCGTTGCGTGCGTAGCGAAGGCCGCGCGCTACTACTCGATACTTGGCCACGGCAGCTTTGCTGTCGGCAACGCGGACGGCGGGCTGACGACACAGGAAGAGAAGTCGCTCGGCGCCTATGCGAAGAGCGGCGCGTCGCCGATCGTCGGCATCGTGAAGCCCGGCGATGTGCCACCCACAGGCGGCCTTTATCTGCTCGACGTCGTGCCGGACGGCGAGCCGCGCTTCGGTTTTCCGAACATCAGCGACAACGCGGAGATTGCGGAGCTGATCGCGTGCGGCGCGCATGTGATTCTGTTTACGACGGGGCGCGGCTCCGTGGTTGGGTCGGCGATTTCGCCCGTCATCAAGGTCTGCGCGAATCCGAATACTTACCGCAACCTGTCCGGCGACATGGATGTCGACGCAGGGCGTATCCTTGAAGGCCGCGCGACGCTCGATGAAGTGGGCCGCGAAGTGTTCGACGTCACGCTCGCCGTTGCGCAGGGGGCGGCGTCGAAATCGGAGTCGCTCGGGCATCAGGAGTTTATCCTTACGTACAAGACCTTCGAGCCGGTAGGTCCGGCGTGCCTGCCGTCGAATGCGGCGCTGCCGCATCGGGTGGTCAGCGTGGTTGCGCAGTGAGCGTTGGGTTGAACGTAAAACACAACATGGAGAGCGAGACGATGACGGACGCGGCGGGTTCAAACGTGCGCAAGCGGCGCAGCATCGGCGGACGCGCGCTCGAAGTCACGGGTCTGGGGCTGGGCACTGCGCCGCTTGGCGGACTGTATCGCGACCTGACGGATGAAGAAGCTTTCGGCGCGGTTCAGGCCGCGTGGGACGCGGGTGTGCGCTTCTTCGACACCGCGCCGCACTATGGACACACGAAGGCCGAGCATCGCCTGGGCGACGCGCTGCGGCGCTATCCGCGCAATGAGTTCGTGCTGTCGACGAAGGTTGGCCGTCACTTCGTGCCGCGCAAGAATCCGTATGACGGCAGCGAGGGCTGGCAAAACCCGCTGCCCTTCGAAGCGATCTACGACTACACGCACGACGGTATTCTGCGTTCGTTCGAAGACAGCCAGCAGCGCATGGGTATCGTCGATATCGACATTCTGCTCGTGCACGATATCGGCGTCGTCACGCATGGCGAGCGCAACGCGCACTACTGGCAGCAACTCACGCAGGGCGGCGGCTTCCGCGCGCTCGACCATCTGCGTTCGCAAGGCGTCGTGAAAGCGGTCGGTCTCGGCGTCAACGAAGGCGCGGCGATCCTCGATGCGATGCGCGACTTCGATATCGATTGTGCGTTGCTCGCAGGCCGCTACACGCTGCTCGAACAGGCGACGCTCGACGACCTGCTGCCCGAATGCGAAAAGCGCAACGTCAGCATTCTGTTGGGCGGCGCGTTCAATTCGGGGATACTCGCACGCGGCGTCGAAGGCGATCTGAAGTTCAACTATGGCGAGGCGCCGAAAGAAGTGATCGAGCGCGTCGCGCGTCTGGAAGCCGTGTGCAAGGTTCACGGCGTGCCACTGGCTGCCGCCGCGTTGCAGTTTCCGTA
This sequence comes from Paraburkholderia largidicola, assembly GCF_013426895.1. Classification (NCBI taxonomy): domain Bacteria; kingdom Pseudomonadati; phylum Pseudomonadota; class Betaproteobacteria; order Burkholderiales; family Burkholderiaceae; genus Paraburkholderia; species Paraburkholderia largidicola. The sequence continues at coordinate 1,976,910 of NZ_AP023175.1, forward strand.
TGCGCATCCTGCCGTCGCCACCGTGCTGACGGGCGCCCGCAACGCGGGCGAACTGCGCGAGAATGTGGCTTCGTTCGACAAGCCGATTCCCGCTGAACTCTGGCAGGCGCTGCGCGACAAAGGGTTGCTCGATCCACGCGCGCCCGTGCCGAAGGACTAGCGGTTCGACCACATCATGCAAATCGACGCACACCAGCATTACTGGAACCCCGAGCGCGGCGACTACGGCTGGCTGACGCCCGATCTCGCGCCGCTTTATCGCACGTTCGGTCCTGACGATCTCGCGCCGCTGCGCGAACGCGCGGGCGTGTCGCGCACGGTCGTCGTGCAGGCCGCGCCGACCGTCGATGAGACGCGTTATCTGCTCGATCTTGCGCGCGATGAAGCGTCGATTGCGGGCGTTGTCGGCTGGGTGCCGATGCTCGATGCCGACGCGCCCGCATTGATCGCCGAACTCGCGCGCGATCCGAAATTCAAGGGCGTGCGACCGATGCTGCAAGACCTGCCCGACGACAACTGGATTGCCAACCCCGCGCTAAAACCCGCCGTCGATGCGTTGATCGCCCACGACCTCGCGTTCGACGCATTGATCTTCACGCGTCACGTCGATGCATTGGAAACGTTCATCCAGCGCTTTCCGCAACTGCGCGTCGTGATCGATCACGGCGCGAAGCCGCCGATCCGCGACGGCAGCGCGGGCTGGCATGCATGGGCCGAGGGCATTACGCGGTTCGCGCAATTTCCGCATGTGCATTGCAAGCTGTCCGGCCTCGCGACGGAAGCCGCGCAAGGCTGGACGGAAGCGACGCTACGTCCATACGTCGATCATCTGCTTGGCGCGTTCGGGCCGAAACGCCTGATGTGGGGCAGTGACTGGCCGGTGCTGAACCTGAACGGCGACTACCTGCTGTGGCATTCGATTGCGACGGAGTTGCTCGCGTCGATATCCGATGCCGAACGCGATGCGGTGTTCGGCGCCAATGCGGCAGCGTTCTACCGGCTGTGACGGTTCAACGGGAATTTCACATTCGTGCCGGTGAGCAGCCGTTGCAATACCCGGTATGACTCAAACGCCAATCCAACGGGAGCCTTAAATGGTACAAAGACTGGCCGGCAAGACGGCCTTGATCACAGCAGCGGGACAGGGTATCGGACTTGCGACGGCCGAGCTTTTCGCGCGTGAAGGCGCGCGCGTCATCGCCACCGATATCCGCATCGACGCGCTCAAGGACAAGCCCGTCGAAGCGCGCCAGCTCGATGTGCTAGATGGCGCGGCAATCAAGGCGCTTGCGCAGGAACTCGGTCCCATCGATGTGCTGTTCAATTGCGCGGGCTACGTGCACGCAGGCTCGATTCTCGAAGCGAGCGAAGAAGACTGGGACTTCGCCTTCGATCTGAACGCGAAGGCGATGTACCGGATGATCCGCGCGTTTTTGCCGGCGATGCTGGAGAAGGGCGGCGGATCGATCATCAACATGTCGTCGGCGGCGTCGAGCATCAAGGGCGTGCCGAACCGCTTCGTGTATGGCGCATCGAAAGCGGCCGTCATCGGTCTGACCAAGGCCATCGCGGCGGATTTCGTGACGCGCGGTGTACGCTGTAACGCGATCTGCCCGGGCACGGTACACTCGCCTTCGCTCGAGCAACGGATCGCCGAGCAGGCGAAGGCGCAGGGCGCGACAGTCGAAGCGGTGCACGCCGCGTTCGTCGCGCGTCAGCCGATGGGGCGTGTCGGCAAGCCGGAGGAGATTGCGGCGCTGGCGTTGTATCTGGCGTCGGACGAATCGGGGTTCACGACGGGCCAGGCGCATGTGATCGACGGCGGCTGGTCGAACTGAGCCACGCAGCGCGAGCGTGAAGCGCTGAACACGTTTATGAACCACGGAATCACTGAACAGAGGAAACTGCAGCGATGAAACTGCTTCGTTATGGACCGAAGGGCCAGGAAAAGCCGGGCTTGCTGGATGCGCAAGGCAAGATTCGCGATCTGTCGAAAGTGGTCGGCGACATCGACGGCAGCACGTTGACGGATGCTTCGCTTGCGAAACTGCGTGCGATCGATCCGGCGTCGCTGCCGGTTGTCGAAGGCAATCCGCGCATCGGGCCGTGTGTGGGCAAGATCGGCAAGTTCGTGTGTATTGGGCTGAATTATGCGGACCACGCTGCCGAGTCGAATCTGCCCGTGCCGAGCGAGCCGGTTGTTTTCAACAAGTGGACGAGCGCGATCGTCGGGCCGAACGACGGGATTGAAATTCCGCGTGGCTCGAAGAAGACCGACTGGGAAGTGGAACTGGGCGTCGTGATCGGCAAGGAAGCGAAGTATGTCGACGAAGCGAATGCGCTCGACTATGTGGCGGGTTATTGCGTGATCAATGACGTGTCCGAGCGTGAGTGGCAGATCGAGCGCGCTGGGCAATGGGACAAGGGCAAGGGGTTCGATACGTTTGGGCCGATCGGGCCGTGGGTCGTCACGCGTGATGAGGTTGCGGATCCGCAGAATCTGAAGCTGTGGCTCGAGGTGGATGGGCACCGGTATCAGAACGGCAGCACGAAGACCATGGTGTTTGGTGTCGCGAAGCTTGTTTCTTATTTGTCGCAGTGTATGAGCTTGCAGCCCGGGGATGTGATTTCTACTGGCACGCCGCCAGGAGTGGGGATGGGCGTGAAGCCCGAGGCTGTTTATTTGAAGCCGGGGCAGACTGTGAAGCTCGGGATTGAAGGGCTCGGGGAGCAGGAGCAGAGGACATACGCGGCGGAGTGATTTTTTTGTCTGCGACGCTGGTGGGGTGGTTTTGTTTTTGGGGTTTTCGCTGGCATCCGCGTGATGTTATTGGTTCGCAAGCGTTGCCCCTGTGCGGGGCGGCACCTACTTTTCTTTGCCGCCGCAAAGAAAAGTAGGCAAAAGAAAGCGGCTCACACCGCCAGTGCTTGTGTTTGCCTGAGGGCCCCCACAGGTTCTTACACTTCACACGGCAACTACGTGACCCACGTTCGTTGCCAGCGCGCTTGCGGTGCGCCTCACCCGCTTCACACTCTCGCACTACTGCATGCCGTGCCAGACAGTCCCCCGCCGCCCAAGCGGCAAACTGTGTGTCGGCCCCTTGTGCTGCACACGCCTCACTTCGGCCCCATAGCACGCGCATACCTCCATGTAAGAGCGCCAACTTATACGACGCGACCACCTGCACACAGTTTGCCACCTGGGCGGCGCAAACCATTCGCTGCCGCTGGCCGAGGTATGGGTATTCGAAGCGGGTGAGGCGTTGATTCGAAGCGTTGGCAACGAGCATCAATGAGAGCACTGCCGTGTGAAGGGTGGGGACGTTGGGGGCCCGTGGATAAGAATACGTGCTGGCGGTGTTAGCCGCTTTCTTTTGCCTACTTTTCTTTGCGGCGGCAAAGAAAAGTAGGTGCCGCCCCGCACAGGGGCAACGCTTGCAAACCAGAAGCAAAACGCGGATGCCAGCGCAAAGTCCAAAACACCAAACAAAAACCAACAAAAAAGCAAAACCCCCGACCAGCGTCGCAGACGAAAAAAAAATCACTCCCGCATATGCCGATCCCCATCATACGGAGCGCCAGCCTCCGTCCCATCCCCGATTCGGTTGATCGTCCCCTGCGCGACAGCGACGAGCCTTTCCTTATCCCCATCGGTGACGAACACACTGCACTGGCAGGTGGCCTGCTGCCGCCCCACATACACCACTTCCGCCCGCGCCATCAGCACACCCGTCATCGCGGGCCGCAGATAGTTGATCTTGTACTCACCCGTCACAACCCGAGGCCCAAGCGCCAGCGCGCCGGCAAAAGTCAGCGCGTTATCGACGAGATAACTGATCACGCCGCCGTGCACGAAACCATGCTGTTGCCGCAACTCGTCGCGTATCGGCAGACACAACGTCAGCTCGTTCGCGCCGACATACATCAGCTCGGTGCCGAGCAGCACGCTGAATGGCTGGGCGTGCAGTGCGCCACGCGCCCGATCGAGTAGATCTGTCATCGTCGTTCCTTCGGGCATAACCCGCGTAGCGATGTCCCAACTCTAGGAAGCGCGAATGCAGCGCGTCAAGGTAATTCGATGAATTGCGCGGCAATTATTGTGTAAATCGACGTAAACGCGGCGCGTAAGCTTCCGAAATACTCACGCACGAGGAAATTTGCCGAGAGCACTCAAGGCATCGCCTGACATTGCCGTAAACCCGGATGCACTCCCGTCCTTCTCAGCAATTCAGGTGTTTCGATGTTCAGCAAGATCAAAGTCGCTTCAGGCTTGTTATGCGTTCTGGCCGCTTTCTGTATTTTCCAGCTGGTGACGGAGGGGCTCGGTTTCTGGTCGATGACCCGTACGCACGACGACGTCAACGATCTCGCCAACGTCGCGCTGCATCAGGTGAATGCCGTCAATGAGACGACCCAGCATCTGATGGACGCGCGCATCAACCTGTCGCGCGCCGGCACGCGGATGGTGCGCGGCGGCGCGGAGCCGACCGAGATCGTTCAGCACGCGCGCGAGCAACTGGCCGCCGCGGACCGCTCGTTCACGGTTTTCATGAACGCCCCCAAACTCAACGACGAAAACAACGCGCGCGCCGCCGCGCTCAATGAGAAGTACCAGAAGATCCACACCGCGCTCGGCGAACTCGCGCAATATCTCGACGCGGGCAACATTCAGGCGTTCCTCGACCAGCCGACCCAAGGCATGCAGGACGCGTATCTGACCGAGTTGCACAACTTCACGCAATTCGGCGACGCGACGGGCCGCGCATCGATGGATTCGATCGACGAACGTCAGATGCTGTTCCGCTCGGTTGGTCTGGTGATTCTCGCGTTGCTGCTGGCCGGCACGGTGGGCGTATACGTGGCGCTGCGGCGCGGCGTCGTGGGTCCGCTGGAAGAAGCGGGCCGGCACTTCGAGCGCATCGCGCAAGGCCGCCTGAACCAGCCGATCGAAGCGCGCGGCACGAACGAAATCGGCCGTCTGTTTTCGGGTCTGTCGGTGATGCAGGCGAGCGTCGCGCGCACGGTGAAGACCGTGCGTGAAGCCGCCGATTCGATCTACATCGGCGCCGACGAAATCGCCACGGGCAATGCCGATCTGTCGGCGCGCACGGAGAATCAGGCTGCGTCGCTCGAAGAGACGGCGTCGAGCATGGAGGAACTGACGGCGACGGTGCGCCAGAACGCCGATCATGCGCGTGAAGCGAATGCGCTCGCGGAGACCGCACTCGATGCGACCTCGCATGGCAGCAATGTCGTCAATCAGGTCGTCACGAAGATGCACGGCATCGCGCAAAGCTCGGATCGTATTGCGGAGATCATCACGGTGATCGACGGGATCGCGTTCCAGACCAACATTCTCGCGTTGAACGCGGCCGTCGAGGCGGCGCGCGCGGGCGAGCAGGGGCGCGGTTTTGCCGTCGTCGCGGGGGAAGTGCGCGGTCTTGCGCAGCGCAGTGCGCAGTCGGCGAAGGAAATCAAGGAGCTGATCAGCGAGTCGGTCGCGGAGATTCAGGGTGGCTCGGAGTTGGTCGAGCGCGCGGGCGAAGCGATGCGCAACGTGTCGGATTCGATCTCGCGTGTCACGCAGATGATGGCTGAGATCAGCGCTTCGTCGCTGGAGCAGAGCACGGGTATCGAGCAGGTCAATCAGGCTGTCGTGCAGATGGATGAGATGACGCAGCAGAACGCGGCGCTCGTGGAGGAGGCTGCGGCTGCGGCTTCGTCGTTGCATCAGCAGACGCGGCAGATGAAGGATGCCGTGGCGGCGTTTGAGATTTCTGATGTGGTTTTGAATTCGCACCGCATGCGGGAGGGGATGGTGGCGCCGATGCTCGGCGGGCATGCTGTTGCGTGAACGCTTTTTGCTGCGCGGGCGGTTTGGTTTGCTCGGGCTTTCGTTGGCATCCGCGGTTTGCCTTTGCGTTGGCATCCGCGTGATGTTATTGGTTCGCTAGCGTTGCCCCTGTGCGGGGCGGCACCTACTTTTCTTTGCCGCCGCAAAGAAAAGTAGGCAAAAGAAAGCGGCTCACACCGCCAGTTCTAGTATTTGCCTGAGGGCCCCCATAGGGTCTTACGCTTCAGACGGCAACCACGTGACCCACGTTCGTTGCCAGCGCGCTTGCGGTGCGCCTCACCCGCTTCACGCTCCCGCACTACAGCACGCCGTACCAGCTATTCCACCGCCGCCCAGGTGGCAAACTGTGTGTAGGCCCCTTGTGCTGCACACGCCTCACTTCGGACCCATAGCACGCGCATACCTCCATGTAAGAGCGCCGAGCTATACGACGCGACAACCTACACACAGTTTGCCACCTGGGCGGCGCAAACCATTCGCTGCCGCTGGCCCGGGTACGGGAATTCGAAGCGGGTGAGGCGTTGATTCGAAGCGTTGGCAACGAGCATCAACGAGAGCACTGCCGTGTGAAGTGTGGGGACGTTGGGGGCCCGTGGATAGGAACACGGGCTGGCGGTGTGAGCCGCTTTCTTTTGCCTACTTTTCTTTGCGGCGGCAAAGAAAAGTAGGTGCCGCCCCGCACAGGGGCAACGCTAGCAGACCAAAGACATCACGCGGATGCCAGCGAAAACACAGGCAAGCAACCCCAGCGTCGCAGACAACCCGCAAGTAGGTGCCGCCCCGCACAGGGGCAACGCATGCGAACCAATAACATCACGCGGATGCCAGCGAAAACACAGGCAAGCAACCCCAGCGTCGCAGACAACCCACAAGTAGGTATCGCCCGGCACAGGGGCAACGCTAGCAGACCAAAGACATCACGCGGATGCCAGCGAAACCACAGGCAAGCAACCCCAGCGTCGCAGCCAACACACAAGTAGGTGCCGCCCCGCACAGGGGCAACGCATGCGAACCAATAACATCACGCGGATGCCAGCGAAAACCCATGCAAACCAAACCATCCCGCGCCGCCAAGGCAAAAACAAAAACAAAAACAAAAACATCAAACCCCGGGCAACGCCGCATACGCAGTAGCCAAATGATATGGCGTCGTCGAAGGCATCTCCGCCCGCGACACCTCACCCGCTTGCGTCTTGCACTCCACCCATCCACACGCATTCAAAAACCGCGGCCGGAACCGTTCGATCTGCCGCGGCAACGCCGCCCTCACACCTGCATCGTCATGCACGGCAAGCGCACGCAAATACTCCGTCTGCGCCCAGATCCGCTGCGTCGAATCCTTGACGCCACCCGCTTCGTCGAGCGCCGCATGCACGCCGCCCGTCGCTGCATCGACGCCGCGTTCGTGCGCGAACATAAACGCCCGCGCAAGCGCCTCTCGCAAACCCGAACCGGCGAGCACATCGCCTGCCTGCCGCACGAGCCAGAACCATTCGAACTGATGCCCCGGCTCGAGCCGGTTGTCCGCACTACCCACCGGCAATTCAGCGATGCACCCCGTCGGCTGATGCACGAAAGTACGCGCAATCGCGTTACCGAGCTTCGCGAGCGACGTATCGAACGCAGCATCCTGGGTGGCGGCGCGCGCCGCGAGCCATGCCTCCGTCAAATGCATCAGCGGGTTCTGCAGCGGCATGCCGTCCGTGGCCGAGAACCCGGCGTCGAGCGCGGCGTGCAGCAGGCCATCACGGGCAGCGAAGCGGTCCTCGATCAGCGATGACGCGCGATGCACGATGTCCAGCGCATCGCGGTTGCCCGAACGCGCGCCATATTCCGCGCAGGCGAACACGACGAACGCATGCGTGTACAGGTCCTTGGTGGTGTCGAGCGGCACGCCTTGTGCGTCCACACTATAGAACCATCCGCCATGCTTGCTGTCCTGAAAGATATGGGTCAGCGACTCGAACAGGCGTTGTGCATGCTGCATCTCGCCTGCCAGCGCGAACACGAACATCTGCCGCGCGCACGCCATCGCGCGGTAGCGGGTGACGGGCAGCGGGGTGCGGCCGTCGGCGGCGACGGCTTCGTACGGTAGCCCGAGCGCGGCGTTGAAACCCGGTCCTCGCCAGATCGGCAGGATGACGTGCGCGAAATGCTCGCGCAGCGCGGCTGCGAGCTCAGGCGTCGATGCAGTTGCATTCATGGTGCGGAAAGTCGAGAAAGGAATAAGAGGCGTACGCGCCGGTGTTCCAGCATAAGGCAAACGGCGCGCGCCGGGCAGCGGGGCGCAGGCGCCGTAAGACAACGGCAAAGGCGCGGGTAAAGACAAAGGCAACCGGCGACATCACAAGGAGAACAATATGATCGGCAATTTCGAACTCATTTCCCGCCTCGTGCTCGCGGCAGCACTCGGCAGCGTGATCGGCTTCGAACGCGAGCGGCTTTCGTGGGCGGCGGGGCTGCGCACACATATGCTCGTGTGCGTCGGCTCGACGCTCATCATGATCGTCTCGGCGTTCGGCTTCGCGGATGTGCTCGGCAACCAGCACATCGTGCTCGACCCGTCGCGGATCGCGGCGCAGGTCGTATCCGGCATCGGCTTTCTCGGCGCCGGGTCCATCCTGCTGCGCGGCGAGATCATCCGCGGCCTGACGACGGCGGCGAGCCTGTGGTCCGTCGCCGCGATCGGGCTGGCCGTCGGCGGCGGATTGTACACGGCGTCGATCGCGGCGACGATCATCATTCTGATCATCCTGGCCGGGATCAAACCGATCGAGAAGCGCTTCATCACGGTCAAGCAGCGCCGCCAGTTGTCAATGCTGGTCGAGCGCGGCTCGATGACGTTTCATACGCTGCACGAGGCGCTCGGCCCGGCGAGCCCGCGCGTCAAGCAGTTCATCATGCAGCAGAGCGACGACGATCCGCAGATGGACGAAGTGACGATCACGCTGCACCGCGTGTCGTCGACGGAATATACGGCGATCTGCGGCCAGTTGCGCGCGATCCAGGGCGTGAAGGAGTTTCGGGACAATGGCGAGCCGGCGTAAACGGGATCTACCTGTGATCGTCTGTCGATGGACGCCGCAGTGTGAGGCCATCGCGTGAAATGGCGTCGCAAAAAGCCTGCGATCCACTTCTGTGGCCCTCTTTGCATGAGACAATGCGGGCTCTAGAAAAATACCGACGGCAGCGGTGTCGGGCGCCTTGAACGGCGACGAACGCTGCCCTCCCGCTTTTCCTACATGGCAGATTCCGCAGAATCCACGATTTCCCGCCCGGCGCGCGCCCGTTCGCAGAATCGGCGCACGTCCACTGTCTCTCCAGAAACCGAAAACAAGCTTGCGCGCGCGGCACGCTCCGCGCAGCGTCTCGCGCAACTGAGCGATGCCGCACGCGACGGCGGCACGCTCGACCTCTTCCCCGACGACACCGCGCGCGCCGAGCAGCAGGCGATGAGTATCGACGTGCGGCAAGGCACGCTGCAGGGCTTCGAATTGCCCGATGTCGTGCTGGCGGCCGCCGGAGCGCCGGATGGCGTGGGCTTTGCGGCGGGTTCGGCGGAAGGGAAGGCTGCAGCGCGCGGGGCACGGGGCGCGGCGTCGTCGAAGGATCTTGCTGCCGCAGCCGATCCACATGACGGGCAGATGGTGATCGATACGGAAGTGGGCGTGGCGGAGTCGGTTATCCCCGAAAATCTCGCTGAAGGACAAGCGCTGCGCGCTTCCGTCGACGACGGCGAAGTTGCGCCGGTGGCCACGAAACCGGCTCCGGAAGCGCCGACGCAGGCTGCGTCGCTGGCGGCGGCGAGCGTCGTGCGTAGCGTCGCGGCGTTGCGCCAGATCCCGCCGGCCTCAAACGCCGACGCTGCCGCCGATACCGAAAGCGCGAGTTCGCCTGTGACTGACGGTTTGGCCCAGCGCTCCGCGAACCCAGATAGCAAAACGGCACCGGCGGTTTCATCCGAAGCGTCGTCTACGCATGGCGCGAGCGCTGCGGCCTCGAACGCGCAGCCCGCGTCGTACGTTCCGCCGACGCCTATGCCGACCGCGACGTACTCGCCCCGCGCCACGCCCGAACTGGATCACGCGCGCGCAACCGCGTTCGCCGATACGGTCGATGCGCTGTACGGCGTGATCGCCGACCAGCGCCGCGCCGCCGACGACCACACGCGGCGCATGAAGTGGATGCTGACGATCGTCGTCTGCGCATTGCTGATGACGATCGCGATCGGTATTGCGCAGACGCTGTTGCTGTTCCGCCTCTCACACCAGTCGACCGCGCACGAACAGCGCATCGAGCAGATGATGCTGAACCAGCAGGCCACGCTGGCGACGCTGCTCGACACTGATTCGTCGACCACGAGCCTTCCTGTCAGCGTCCAGGCTCCGGCGGCGCCCGCAACGCCGGCACCCACCGCGCCGACGGCAACGAAGGCGGCCGAAACGCACATGGCGCACGCGCAGCACGTTCAGAAGCGCAAGTCAGCGCACACTCACTAAGCTCTGAACCCGTCGCGTGCGGAGCCACGCCACGGGGTTTCTCCATTTCCAGCCCTAAAGCCGGCGCCCCTAGCGCCGCCGCTCGCCCAACAGCTGAAACAGCGCGCAACTAACTGTCTGTCACGGGGCGCGCCACGAACAGCCCGCTGCGACACCGTTGCATCCGCACATCAGCCTTGCCAAAAACAGGGGCGGGTCTGGAAGCCGCATGCTACGGACGTGTTGCGTCGCAATATCGCCAGAAAGTCCCTGCGGCGAATGACCACACCGAAAAAATGCTGCATTGCACTAGCTTTCGGCTAGGGAAAACCCTATACTTCTTGGTAAGGGAAAACCCTGAATCACCAACCAACCGGGAGTCGCCATGAACTATCTTTTCGCGTTGTTCCAAAAGGTTAGCGACCTCTTCGCGTCGCCCCACTTGCCTCTGGATTCGGATTATTCGTACGAAGCACGTCACCGCGAAGCGGAGCGTGTTCGCAAGTCGCAATCAACCTTGTTCGGCATCCGTCTGACCGACTAATCGGCAAGACGTCCAACATCAAGAAGACGTTGTACTGCGCATCTCGCCGCCATCCAGAAGCGGCGAAACTGAAAAGCCCGGCCTGGCCGGGCTTTTGTTTTTTCGGCCCTGGACAGCCACCAGCGCAGATGAAAAGCGCCCCCCGGTCGTTGCGCGCACCGTCGTAATCGCTCGCCGATTATTTCCACGCCGAAATGAATGTAACAGCGGTTTGTGGGATGCAGACACATCGCGCATCGCCAAACTGCATACAGCCTTGTGAAAACACGGCAATTCCCTGCGAGCACCCGTATTCGTCGCCTGCTACTTATGAAATGTGCGCTTACAAGTCCTCACGTCTGTGAAAGGTCTGCGCCGCTAAAGTGGGTCTCAAGCGAACGGCGAATCTCAAGACCGTCCCGGTCGATCCAGCCATCGCTCGCAACGAAACTCGAAAGGGAGAATAGCCATGAATGCCATCAAGAAGACTTCGCGTACGATCGTCGCCGCGCTGATCGCTGGCGGCGCACTGCTCGGCGCCGGTAGCGCCTTCGCGCAATACGCACCGGTGCACACGCCGCCGCCCGCTTATGCGCAACCGCACATGATGCCGGTGGGCGTGCAGGTCAACATCGGCTGGCACGGCGACCGTTACTACGACGGCCACCGCTACTGGGCGCACGACGACTGGATGCGTCATCACCCGCACGACCGCGACCCGTACCACGATCACGGCCACCGCCCGCCGCCGGCGCGCTACTACTGATCGGCTGACGGCAGCCACCGCGTCGCCTGATACGGCGCGGCGCGGATGACCAGGGCCGGCCGCTCGCAAGAGCGCGCCGGCCTTGTCGCATCCGGCGTCGAAAAAATGTGTGCTGCGCTATGCTTGTGAGCTTCGACGGACAACACATACAGAACGGGGAATGGGTTTGAGCAAGCCAGTCGTAGGCGTGGTGGGAACGGGATTGATGGGCGTCGGCATTGCGACGCAAAGTGCGTTGCACGGCCACAGGACGATCGTCCATGACGTCGATCCGGCGCGGCTCGAAAGCGTCGCGCCGAAAGCGCGAGCCGTGCTCGACGAACTGATCGACGCGGGCCGCATCGACGGGAAGACAAAAGAAGACGCCCTGTCGCGCATCGAAACGAGCGCCTCGCTCGACGCCATGGCCAACGCGCATATCGTGATCGAAGCGATTCCCGAAGTGCTCGATCTGAAGCACCGCCTCTACGCACAGTTGAATGATGTGCTGCGCGAGGACGCGATCCTCGCCAGCAACACGAGCGGCTTCCCGCCCGATCAGTTGACCGCGCCGCTGCGCGCGCCGGAACGTTTTCTGATCGCCCATTTCTGGAATCCGCCGCATATGATCCCGCTCGTCGAAGTCGTGCCTGGCAGCGACACGGCGCAGCACGCAATCGACACGACCGTCGCGTTGATGCACGCCATCGGCATGGAGCCGGTCGTGTTGTCGAAAGCGATTCCGGGCTTCGTCGGCAACCGGCTGCAATTCGCGGTGCTGCGCGAGGCGCTGAACATCGTGCGCTCGGGCGCGGCGACGCCCGATGTCGTCGACCGCGTGATGAAGTCGTCGCTCGGCAAGCGCTGGGGTATCGTTGGGCCGTTCGAAGGGGCGGACATGGGCGGCCTCGATACCTTCGTCGATATCAGCACGCATCTGATGCCCGCGCTCGCCAAAGATGAAGACGTGCTCGATCTGCTGCGCGAGCACGTGCAGGCGGGACGCGTCGGCGTGCGCAGCGGCGCGGGCTTTTACGACTGGGACGACGCGCAGACCGCGAAGGTCAAGGCGGGACGCAGGCGCGTGATCCAGGGCAACGGAAAGAACTGAGCAGCACGCACGGTCAATCACAACGAGAGCGACATCATGTCGAACGTCTATTTCTACGATCCAGCCAGCGGCCACGGCCTGCCTCACGACCCGTTCAAGGCGATCGTCGCGCCACGCCTGATCGGCTGGGTTTCGACGCGCGCGGCGAGCGGCCAGCTGAATCTTGCTCCGTACAGCTTCTTCGGCGCATTTTCGACCTTTCCTTCGATCATCGGATTCGCGAGCGAAGGCCGTAAGGACAGCATCCGCAATATCGAAGAGACACGCGAGTTCGTCTGGAATCTGGCGACGCGTCCGCTCGCCGAGCAGATGAACCGCACGTCGGCGCCCGTTGCGGCGGACGTCGACGAGTTTCAGTTATCGGGGCTCACGCCTGTCGCGGGGCGCAACGTGTCGGTGCCGCATGTCGGCGAATCGCCTGCCGCGCTCGAATGCAAGCTGCTGCAGATCGTGCAGTTGCACGATCTGAGCGGCAAGCCGATGGACAACTGGCTCGCGCTCGGACAGGTGGTCGGCGTGCACATCCAGAACGCGTATCTGAAGGACGGCCTGTTCGACACGCACGCCGCGCAGCCGATCATGCGCGCGGGTTATCGCGCCGACTACGCGCAGATCGGCGAGATGTTCCAGATGATTCGTCCGACGTCCTGATTCCCTGAGTATCGACAGCCGCCACGAAACTCATTCGGTGGCGGCTTCGTCGGACGACAGATCGACGTCGACCGCTTCCGTGGCGGCGGGCGTCGTGCCCGCCGGCGTCGTCGGGCTCGACGCCGCTGCCGGCGCGAGCGTCAGCGACGACTGCGCGCCGCGCGTGCTCACAGGCACGGCGCGCGGCTCGTTGTCGTGAATCACGGCGCGGATGCGCGGGTAAATCTGCCGCTCCCAGCGCTGCCCGTTGAACACGCCATAGTGCCCGACGCCCGTCTGCACATGATGCGTCTTCAGATACGGCCGCAGCTTTTCGCACAGATCCTGCGCCGCGAGTGTCTGCCCGACGGCGCAGATATCGTCGCGCTCGCCTTCCACCGTGAAAAGCGCGGTGCGCCTGATCTTCGACGGCTCGACGCGCCGTCCCCTCACTTCCAGTTCATGCAGCGGCAGCGCGTGCCGCTGAAACACGGTATCGACGGTTTCGAGGTAGAAGTCCGCCGTCAGGTCCATTGTCGCGAAGTATTCTTCGTAGAAGACGCGGATCGCTTCCGCCTTCTCCGGATTGCCCTTCGAGCGCTCGTGATACATCGTTTCGAACGACTCCAGATGCCGTTCGAGATTCATCGACATGAACGCGTTCAGTTGCACGAAGCCCGGATAGACGCGCCGGAACGCGCCCTGAAAACCGAACGGCACCGCGCTGATCAGATTCTGCTCGAACCATTCGATCGGTTTGCTCTTTGCCAGCTCGTTGACGCGCGTCGGGTTGACGCGCGTGTCGATCGGGCCGGCCATCAGCGTCATGCTGGCGGGCTGCGCGGGATGGTCGTCGGCGGCCATCAGCGCGACGGCGGCGAGTGCGGCAACGGTCGGCTGACAGACTGCGAGCAGATGCGTGCCCTGGCCGATCGTGTCGGTGAAGTCGATCACATGCTGCACGAACTCGTCGAAACCGAAGCGACCCGCCGAAAGCGGCACATCGCGCGGGTTATGCCAGTCGGTAATGTAGACGTCGTGTTCGGCGAGCATCGTGCGGACCGTGCCGCGCAGCAGCGTCGCGAAGTGGCCCGACATCGGCGCAATCACCAGCACGCGCGGTTGCGGCACGTCGAACGAGGCTTGCTTGCGGAAATGCAGCAGCGAGCAGAAGGGCGTCGACTGCGCGACTTCTTCGAGCACTTCGACGGGTTGCCCTTCGACCTCGACGCTATCGATACCGAACGGCGGGCGCACATGCGTGAGGCCGGCGAGCGTGACCAATTCGGCCGATGCGCGCAGCGTCCGGCCGGATGGCGTGGCGGCGTAGTCGGGCCACGCGTCGAGCGCGCCTTGCATGAGCGATGCGCCGTGGCGCAACGGCAGCATGAAGTTGGCGAACGCCTGGTACGCCGGATAAGCGAGCGGATTCATGGCTTTCGCAGAATGAGAACGTGAGGGAATGAGAGGCAAGTCATATGCCAGTGGGGCCGCACGTGCGCGTCGGCGGAATGGGCTGCTGCGGGGACGCGTTGGCATAGCATTTGCGCGCCTTTGCGCAAGGTGCCGGTTCTGCCGCGAATTGGTGCGTGTGTGCACAGTATCGTGCGTCCCGGGTCGCATACCGTTGTGCGATGTTCGTTCGAGGAGCGAGATATGCCTGAGTCGAAATCGATGGCCGGTACGACGCTGACGATCAGCAGCCACAACTATTCTTCGTGGTCGCTGCGCGGCTGGCTGCTGGCCAGGTTCAGCGGCCTGGCGTTCGATGAGATCGTGATGCCGGTGGATGATCCCGCTGCGCGGGCTGAACTGCTATTGCTGTCGCCGTCGATTCTTGTGCCGTGTCTCGTGCATGATGGGATCAAGGTGTGGGATACGTTGGCTATCGCCGAGTATCTGAATGAAGTGCGTCCTGAAGCTGGGCTGTTGCCGAAGGATCGTAAGGCGCGTGCGCATTGCCGTGCTATCTGCGGGGAGATGCATTCGGGCTTTGGGTCGTTGCGGTCGGCGTTGCCGATGAATCTGAAAGCGCACTTTCCTGGGTTCAAGGTGTGGGCGCGGGCGCAGTCGGATATCGATCGGATTGTCACGATCTGGCGTGAGTGTCTGGAGGAGTACGGTGGGCCGTATCTATTTGGCGAGCTCAGCGCTGCGGATGCGATGTATGCGCCTGTTGTGACACGCTTTGTCACGTATGACGTGCAGCTCGATCCGGATATCGTTGCGTATGGGCAGAGGATTCTTGCGTTGCCTGAGATGCAGCAGTGGATTGCTGAAGCGCAGCAGGAGGTCGATGAGATCGATGAGCTTGATGTGGAGTTTTAGGCGCTGGGCGCGCGGGGGTTTGAGAGGTTTTGGTTTGCCTGTGTTTGCGCTGGCATCCGCGTGATGTTATTGGTCTGCTAGCGTCGCCCCTGTGCGGGGCGGCACCTACTTTTCTTTGCCGCCGCAAAGAAAAGTAGGCAAAAGAAAGCGGCTAACACCGCCAGCACGTATTCTTATCCACGGGCCCCCAACGTCCCCACCCTTCACACGGCAGTGCTCTCATTGATGCTCGTTGCCAACGCTTCGAATCAACGCCTCACCCGCTTCGAATACCCATACCTCGGCCAGCGGCAGCGAATGGTTTGCGCCGCCCAGGTGGCAAACTGTGTGCAGGTGGTCGCGTCGTATAAGTTGGCGCTCTTACATGGAGGTATGCGCGTGCTATGGGGCCGAAGTGAGGCGTGTGCAGCACAAGGGGCCGACACACAGTTTGCCGCTTGGGCGGCGGGGGACTGTCTGGCACGGCATGCAGTAGTGCGAGAGTGTGAAGCGGGTGAGGCGCACCGCAAGCGCGCTGGCAACGAACGTGGGTCACGTAGTTGCCGTGTGAAGTGTAAGAACCTGTGGGGGCCCTCAGGCAAACACAAGCACTGGCGGTGTGAGCCGCTTTCTTTTGCCTACTTTTCTTTGCGGCGGCAAAGAAAAGTAGGTGCCGCCCCGCACAGGGGCGACGCTTGAAGCACGCTAACAAAACGCGGACGCCAACGCGAAAACAAGCAAACCACCCAGCGTCGCAGACAAACCAAAAAACCGTTCTAGTGCCCGCCCAGCTTGAACACTGACACAACTTCCGCAAGCCTGTCGGCCTGCGCGCTCAGATCGGCCGCTGCCTGCTCGGCATCACTAACGAGTGCAGCGTTCTGCTGCGTCACTTCCCCGATCTGCGTGACGGCCGTGTTCACCTGCTCGATCCCACTCGACTGCTCCTTCGACGCCACGCTGATTTCGCCAATAATCGTCTGCACCTGACCAACGCGTTCGACGATCGAGCGCATCGTCGTGCTAGCTTCCTCCGCAATGCGGAAGCCGCTAGACACCGTCGCCGTCGATTCCGCGATCACGCCCTCGATTTCCTTCGCCGCCGCCGCACTGCGCTGTGCAAGCGCGCGCACTTCCGACGCAACCACCGCAAATCCCTTGCCGTGCTCGCCGGCACGCGCCGCTTCCACGGCGGCGTTCAACGCGAGGATGTTGGTCTGGAACGCAATGCCTTCGATGACCGTCGTGATGTCGGCGATCTTCTTCGACGACTGGCTGATCTCGCCCATCGTCGAAACCACGCGTTCGACCGCGCGGCCGCCGTCGAGGGCCGCTTCCGATGCGCCCGACACCAGCGTATTCGCCTGTGCCGCGTGACCGGCGTTCTGCTGTACCGTCGACGTGATCTGCTGCATGCTCGCCGCCGTCTCTTCGAGACTCGCGGCCTGCGTGCCGATGCGCGACGCGATCTCGCCGCTGCCCGCAGCAATCTTTGCGGTGCCTTCCGTCATGTCGGCCGACGCGCTGCGCACCTGCGTGACGATGCGCGCAAGTCCCTCGCCGATGCCGTCGATGGCCTGCATCAGGCGGCCGATTTCATCGGCACGCCGTTCGTGGCTCGCCGACACGCGCACGCTCAAATCGCCCGATGCGAAACGCTCCGACGCCTTCGCCGCTTCATCGAGCGGGCGCGTCACGAGCCGGCGCACGGCGATCAGGAACACCACGGCGAACAGGGCGACGAGCACGAAGCCGATCAGGATGAAGCGATTGCGCGTGGCGATCACGTCAGCCATCACTTCGTCGCGCTTCGCGACGCCGCCGACCAGCCAGCTCCATTCCGGCACGCTGACGAACGACACGAACTTGTCCTGCGCGCTGGACTCGCCGAGCGTCGCATCGGCGCTCGTGTATTCGATCTGGCCTTCCTTTTCGTCGAGCATGCGCTTGTACGGCGCGGCGCTCTCGTCGCCCATCTGGCCCGCAGCGGCGGGATGCACGAGCAGCTTGCCGCGCTCCGCGCCGTTCGACGCGTTCAGCACGAAGTAATAGCCCGTGTCGCCGATCTTCAGTTGACGGATGCCGTCTTCGACCGACTTGATCTGCGCATCCACGTCGACGCCGACGAACAGCGCGCCGATTACCTTGCCGCTGGCATCGGTGATCGGCCGGTACTGCGTGATATAGCGTTTGCCGAACAGCGTCGCGAGTCCCGTGAAGGTCTTGTTGCCGGCGACAGGGCCGTAGGCGGGGCCTTTGCGGTCGAGCAGCGTGCCGATCGCGCGCGAGCCGTCCTGCTTTTTCAGCGAGGTCGTCACGCGCACGAAGTCGTCGCCGGTGCGCGCGAAGATCGTCGCGATGGCGCCGCTTTGCGCGAGAAACTGGTCGGGAATCGAGAAGTCGTTGTTCAGCACCTTGTCGCCGGCCTTGAAGACGGGCGTCGGCGTGCCGGCGATGTCGATCTTCTGCGTCTCGTCGAGCGCGTAGCCGGGCGGCAGGAAGCTCGCGAACAGCGTCATCGAGCGGCCCACTTCGGCTGTGAGCGCCTTGTCGAACAGCGAGATCATCGCGGCAATCGAGCGGTCTTTCTCGGTGATGCGCGACAGCACCTGATCGCTGATCTGCGTGCCGGCCGTGCGGGTCACGGCGAAGGTGAACGCGGCAAAGATGGCGGCCACCAGCGCGCACGAGAGCATGGCGAGCCTGGCGCCGACGCTGGCGCGGCGCAGTGAAAGGATGTCCATGAGGGTCTGCAGGTAACGGGATTGAAGCTGCTCCGATGCGTCGCGCGCGACGGCACGCGACAGCGAAACGGCAGCCTGAATCCTGTTAACGGCACGCCAAACGTTTTCCTTTAATTTTGAAAGCTAGAGTGTTGATTCAGATCATTGCGACGAACGCCAGGTTCGTAGTAACAGCGCGTTCGTCACCACGCTCACGCTCGAGAACGCCATCGCCGCGCCCGCGATCATCGGATTCAGCAATCCGAACGCGGCGAGCGGAATGCCGATCAGGTTGTACACGAACGCCCAGAACAGGTTCTGCTGGATCTTGCGCCACGTGCGGCGCGAGATATCGATGGCGTCGGCGACCAGCGCCGGGTCGCCGCGCATCAGCGTGATACCGGCCGCGTGCATCGCGACGTCGGTGCCTGTCGCCATGGCGATGCCGATGTCGGCGGCGGCGAGCGCGGGCGCGTCGTTGATGCCGTCGCCCGCCATCGCGACCACGCTCGACGTGCGGATCTTCAGGTCATGCACCACGCGCGCCTTGTCGGACGGCAGGACCTGTGCGTACACCTCGTCGATGCCGAGCGCGGCGGCGACGCTCTTCGCGCTGCCTTCGTTGTCGCCCGTCACCAGCGCGCTCTTGACGCCCATGCGCGACAGCCGCTCGATCGCGGCGCGCGCGCCCGGCTTGAGCGTGTCGCCGAAAGCGATCAGCGCGAGCGCTTGTGCTGGTGCGTCGGCTGATGCGCTCGCCTTGCCGCGCCCGATCAGCCATGAAACCGTGTTGCCTTGCGCTTCGAGTGCCTGCGCGTGGCGGACGAGGGCGGAGGGCGGCGCGACGCCGAGTTCAGCCAGCCAGCGGCTGCTGCCGATGGCGAACGTTTCGCCGTCGATATCCGCTTCCACGCCGCGTCCCGCGACCGCGCGCGCGTCGCCGCTGGCGGGCAGTTGGGCGCCGCCGCCGTCTGCTTCGAACGCTTTCACGACGGCTTTCGCGAGCGGGTGCTCGCTATGCCGCTGCACGGCTGCCGCGAGCGCCAGCGCATTTGAACGGTCCACATCGTCTGCCGTCTCGAACGCCGTCACGGACGGCTGGCCGACTGTCAGCGTGCCCGTCTTGTCGAACGCGACGACGCGAACCTGATGCGCGATTTCGAGCGCCTGCGCGTCCTTGATCAGCACGCCGTGACGCGCGGCGACGCCCGTGCCCGCCATGATCGCGGTCGGCGTCGCGAGCCCGAGCGCGCACGGGCAGGCGATCACCAGCACCGCCACCGCGTTGAGAATCGCCGTTTCGGCGCCGTGTCCGGCGATCAGCCAGCCGACCAGCGTGACGAGCGCGATCGCCAGAATGGCGGGGACGAAGATTTCGCTGACGCGGTCGACCAGCCGCTGGATCGGTGCTTTCTCGGCCTGGGCCGTTTCGACCAGCCGGATGATGCGCGCGAGCGTGGTCTCGGCGCCGATGGCCGTCGTCGTCACCGTGATTGCGCCTTCGCCGTTGATCGACCCGGCCGTCACACGGTCGTCCTGCTGCTTCGGCACGGGCAGACTTTCTCCCGTGATCAGCGATTCGTCGATATGCGTGCGGCCCTGCAGCACCGTGCCGTCGACGGGCACGCGCTCGCCCGGCCGCACCGCGACGATCATGCCCGTGCGCACCCGCGCGAGCGGCACCTCGTGCTCTTCCGTGCCGACGACGATGCGCGCGCGATCCGGACGCAGCGCGTTGAGCGCGCGGATCGCGTCGGTGGTCTGGCGTTTGGCGCGCGCTTCGAGCCACTTGCCGAAGCGCACCAGCGTAATCACGACAGCCGACGCCTCGAAATACAGATGCATGGTGTTGCCGGGATGCAGCGCCATCTGGTACACGCTCACGCCATAAGCCGCCGAGGTGCCGAGCGCGACCAGCAGATCCATGTTGCCCGACCCCGCGCGCACGGCTTTCCACGCGGCGCGGTAGAAACGCGCGCCGAACACGAACTGGACGACGGTGGCGAGCGCGAGTTGCAGCGTGGCGGGCAGCATCGCGTGAAGGCCGAGCGGCTCCGCGAACATCGGCACGATGAGCGGCAGCGTCAGCAGCGCGGAAATCACGACCGCGCCGAGTTCGCGACGCACGGCGGCGCGCGCGGCGGCGTCCTTGTCTTCGGTGGCGGCGGGCGTCGTGTCGTCGGCCGAGAGCGGCGTCGCCTGATAGCCGGCTTTCGTGACGGCTGCGATCAGCTGATCGACGCCGACTGCGCCGTTGGTTGTGACGGTGGCTTTTTCGGTGGCGAGATTGACGGACGCGGAGGTGACGCCGGGAATCCGCGCGAGCGCCTTTTCGACGCGCCCGGAGCAAGCCGCGCAGGTCATGCCGCCGATCGCGAGTTCGGCCGTCGATTGTGCGTCGCTGTCGGGTGGCGGCGCGTCGTTCAGCGGCTGTGCGTCGTAGCCCGCTTTGCGGACGGCGTTGACGAGGGTATCGACGGCGACGGACGCGTCGGCATCGACGGTGGCCTTTTCGGTCGCCAGATTCACGGTTGCCCGCGCGACGCCTGGCACTTTGGCGAGCGCCTTTTCGACGCGCAGCGCGCAGGAGGCGCACGTCATGCCCTGAATGTCGAGTTCCGACGATGCCGCCTGGCGGGGCGTATCGGCGGCGCGGAGTGGTGGTGCGAGTTCGGTCATGGCTGGGAAGCTCCAGTTTGCGCTATTGCGCATCGTTGGAACCAGTATCGACCTTCCTATGATGGGAAGGTCAAGCGGCTTTTTCGGATTTGCCCGATCAGGGGGAGGGGGTACGGGTGGTTTGGTTTGCTTGTGCTTTTGCTTTTGCTTTTGCTGGCATCCGCGTGATGTTATTGGTCTGCAAGCGTTGCCCCTGTGCGGGGCGGCACCTACTTTTCTTTGCCGCCGCAAAGAAAAGTAGGCAAAAGAAAGCGGCTAACACCGCCAGTTCTAGTATTTGCCTGAGGGCCCCCATAGGGTCTTACGCTTCAGACGGCAACCACGTGACCCACGTTCGTTGCCAGCGCTCTTGCGATGCGCCTCACCCGCTTTGCGCTCCCGCGTTACAGCATGTCGCGCCAGACAGTCCGCGGCCGCCCAGGTGGCAAACTGTGTGTAGGCCCAAGTGCTCCACCCGCCTCACTTCGGACCGATAGCGCACGCGTTCCACCCTGTAAGAGCAGCAGACCATGCGACGCGACAACCTGCACACAGTTTGCCACCTGGGCGGCATTGACCATTCGCTGCCGCTGGCCTTGGTGCGGGAGTCTGACGCGGGTGATGAGCACATTCATAGTGTTGGCAACGGGCACCAGCCAAGGCACTGCCGTGTGAAGCATGGGGACGTTGGGGGCCCGTGGATAGGAACATGGGCTGGCGGTGTGAGCCGCTTTCTTTTGCCTACTTTTCTTTGCGGCGGCAAAGAAAAGTAGGTGCCGCCCCGCACAGGGGCAACGCTAGCGAACCGATAACATCACGCGGATGCCAGCGCAAACACAGGCAAGCAATCCCAGCGTCCCAGCCAACCCACAAGTAGGTGCCGCCCCGCACAGGGGCAACGCTAGCGAGCCAATAACATCACGCGGATGCCAGCGAAAACACAGGCAAGCAACCCCAGCGTCGCAGCCAACCCATAAGTAGGTGCCGCCCCGCACAGGGGCAACGCATGCAGACCAATAACATCACGCGGATGCCAGCGAAACCACAGGCAAGCAACCCCAGCGTCGCAGCCAACCCACAAGCAGGTGCCGCCCCGCACAGGGGCAACGCGCGAAGCAGGCCAACGCATCGCGGATGCCAGCGCAAAACAAAAACACCTCACCGGCAACGCCCACACCCCCCATCCCCAATCACAAAACAATCCAACAAAAACACAAAAAAACCAACAAACAACACCCACCCCTTAGACGCAACATCAAAACACCACCGAACACTCACATTAACTTGCCCCCGCGACGCGGATAAGTTAAAACGCGTTGTCAGAAAAGGTATGTCAGGACATTTCGGCAAGTCCAGCGCGGGCGGGGGCTCGGCGGACTGGGCTCGTCCTGGCTCAGGCATGTGACACCCAGGACCGCGGTTCATCGAATGATAAAAAATCGCCGAGAAAAGTTTCCGTTTCAACTCGCCTGCGCGGCGCTCGCGGGCATCGCATTTCTCACCGGGTGCGCGTCGACTCCCATCGTGGCGCCCAAACCCACTGGCTGGATCAAGGACGAAGTCGCCGACTCCTACGTATTCGCCTATCCGCTCGTGCTGATGGGCGCGGCGCGCGACGCCGCCGTGGGCACGGGCCCCGGCCAGGCGCCCGTCAATACCCTGCGTCACGCATCGGCGCTGCCGCCCGTCGGCGCGCACAATCCGCCGACGCCCGGCATCGACACGCTCGATTCGACCGCGTGGCTCGACGTCGGCGACGAACCCGTGATCGTGGCGCTGCCCACCTCGGCGGGCCGCTATATGGATGCGCGCGCGCTCGACATGTGGACCAACGTGCTGTGGTCGGCGGAACAGCAGGGCGCCTCGCGCGTGTCGGGCATCAAGGCGCAGACGGTGGCGTTCGCGAAGCCCGACTGGAAGGGCGATCTGCCCAAGGGCGTCAAGCGTATCGACGCACCCACGCGCAATATCTGGCTAGACGTGCGCATCCAGTCGAACGGCGGACGTGACCTGACGGCCGTGCGCAAGCTGCAGCGCGGCATTCGCGTGGTGCCGCTGTCCGTCTATACAGGCGATGCATCGGCGGCGTCCGTTGCGCCGCGCACCATGCCCGCCGACGCCAGCGTCTCGGGCACGCCCGCCGAGCAGGTCGCCGCACTCGACGCGAAAGGCTTCTTCGACCGCGTCGCGCGGCTGCTGCCCGACAACCCGCCGTCGCCCGCCGATCCGCACGCGCTCAAGTTTCTCGCCGACCTTGGCGTGAAGCCGGACGAAGCCGTCGAATTGCCCAAGTCGGCCAGCGACGCGATCGCAGGCGGTCTCGCGGACGGCCGTGTGCGCGTCGCGACGCCGCCCACCAACATGTTGACGGCCAATGGCTGGAGCTGGTTCGGCGACGGCGTCGGCAACTACGGTCCCGACTACGCACTGCGCGCGTATGCGTCGTACGCGCAGCCGGGCATCGGAACCAAGGACGACGAAGTGCGCGGCAACGTCACGCTCGACAGCGACGGCCACGCGTTGAACGGCGCCAACCGCTACGTGATGCACTTCGAGCCGAACCAGGTGCCGCCCGTGCGCGGCTTCTGGTCGATCACCGCGTACTCGAAGGACGGCGCGCTCGGCGACAGCACGCCGTCACGCGCGTCCGTCGGCGACAAGACGGGCGTGCGTCGCAACCGCGACGGCTCGATCGACGTGACCGTGTCGTCGGCCAAACCGCGCAAGGCGTCGAACTGGCTGCCCGCGCCGCGCGGCGATTTCCAGCTTGTACTGCGTCTCTACGCGCCGAAGTCCGAAGCCAGCGACGGCAGCTGGCAGCCGCCCGCCGTCGTGCGTCAATAAGCGAAGCACGTGTCCGCCGCATGTCGGCCGGACACGTCCTCGCAACTGAAATCGGGTCACTTACACTTTCTAACGTTTATTTGCCCGCAACGGTCGTCATTCCCATGACATTTGATGGTTTGCCCGAAGTACACGACGTATACTTCGGCCAAGCTGGATATTCGTCATCGCGGCGAGTTCTGCGCCGCCCTACCCGCGACCAAGCATGGCAAGCCCGACCAAAGCATCACTCGCTTCATCCTTTCAGACTGTCCGCGAAGTCGCGCAAGGACGGCGCGCAAGACGCATCGTTCTCATCCTGTTCGCCGTGCTGGTCCTGTTCGGACTGCTCGGCTTTTTCGCCGCGCCACCGCTGATCCGGCATATCGCCGAACAGCAGTTGAGCAAGCAACTGGACCGGCCGGCCAGCATCGGGCGCATCGCCCTCAATCCCTATACGCTCAATTTCGAAGCCGACCGCGTGCATATCGGCGACCGGGGCGGGAAGGGCGATTTCGTCGATATCGAACGGCTGATCGTGCGGACGTCGTGGAGTTCGATTTTCCGGCTCGCGCCCATCGTCGATGAAGTGCATCTCGATTCGCCGCGCTTTACGATCGTTCGCTACGACGCGCAGCGTTTCAATTTCAGCGACCTGATCGAGAAGTTCTCGAAGCAGCCGTCCAAGCCCGACAGCAAGCCGGCGCAGTTCTCGATCTCCAATATCCGGATAGAAAACGGCAAGATCACGTTCGACGACCGGCTGCTCGGCGTGACCCATATCGTCGATGAATGGCGCCTCGGCATTCCGTTCATCGCCACCTTGCCGTCGAAGACCGATATCTTCGTCGAACCGTTGCTGCGCGCGCGCATCGACGGCAGTCCGCTTGCCATCGACGGGCGCACGAAGCCGTTCGCGGCGTCGCGCGAATCGGAAGTGTCGCTGCGCTTCGACGGGCTCGACGTGCCGAAGCTGCTGTCGTATTCGCCCACGAAACTGCCCATCACGGTGCAGGCGGGCAAGCTGTCGAGCGACCTGAAAGTGAGCTTCGTCATCACGGGCGACGCGCCGACGCTGCGCATCACGGGCACGACGGATCTCGCCGACATCGACGTACTCGACGAGCACAAAGCGCCATTTTTCGCCGCGCGCTCGCTGCATGTGGCCGCGCAGACGCTGGAGCCGCTGAAGAACGTCTATCGTTTCGACGACATCCATCTCGACGCGCCGACCGTGCATCTCGCCCGCGACAAGAGCGGCGTGCTGAGCGTGCAGCGTACCTTCGCGCCGGCGCCCGCGCCCACGCCTGCCAAAGCGGCAAGCGCGCCCGCGGCCGCATCCGGCGCAAGCGGCGCCGAGGCCGAAGCAGCAAAGGCCGCGCCGCCGCTCGATCTGCAGATCAAGCAGTTCGAACTGTCGAACGGCACCGTCGAAGTCCAGGACGCGGCGGCGTCGCGGCCCGTCTCGGCGGGGCTGAACAATCTCGCGGTGGCGCTGGCGGACTTCTCGACGCTCGGCAAGACGCCCGCGCGCTACACGCTCAGGACCAACGTCAAGAACCAGCCGCAGAGCGCGCTTGCCGTTTCGGGCAACCTGTCGCTCGCCGCGAAGACGGCTGACGCGAAGATCGACCTGAAGGCGGCGCAGTTGCCCGTGATGCAGCCGTATCTCGACACGGTGACGGCGGCAAAGGTGCTCGACGGCACCTTGAGCGTGCAATCGAACCTGACGGCCAACTGGTCGAAGGAACCCGTCGATCTGCAGATCGGCGAAAGCCAGATCGATCTGCAATCGTTGAAGCTGGCAACAGGGAACGTGAAGCAGCCGGTGATTTCGATCGCGGACGGCAAGGCGGGTATCAGGCGCGTCGATCTGGCCGCGCGCAAGGCGGAACTCGACACGGTCAACGTGACGGGCCTGTCCGTTGACGCGCAGCGCCTGAAAGACGGCACGATCGACCTGGCCGCGCTCGCTGGCCCGCCGCAGGAGCAGGTGCACGAGCGCACCGTGCTCCACGCGGCGAAGAAGGCGACACAGGAAGGGCCGGCGTGGCACTACAGCATCAGCGAGCTGAACCTGAAGGATGGCGCGGCGACCTTCACCGACAACACGACCCCGCGCCCCGTCAAACTCGCCGTGAAGCCGCTGCAACTGAAAGTGCAGAAGATCAGCGACGACCTGAGCCGCGCATTGCCTGTCGAGCTGCAGGCCACTGTCAACGGCAAGGGCACGCTCGGCGTGAAGGGCGACGTGACGGCGACGCCGCTCAAGCTCGCCATGAAGATCGACGCGAACCGGCTGGATGCCGCCGCGTTCGAGCCGTACTTCGGCAGCAAGCTGAATGCGACGATCGCGAGCGCGCTGCTGAATGCAAGCGGCGACGTGACGCTCGCGCAGGGTGACAAGTCGAAGGACATGCGCGCGACGTACCGCGGCGACGCAGCGCTCGTCGACGTGCGCATGATCGACAAGGCGACCTCGGACCCGTTTGCCGGATGGCGCTCGCTGGCGCTGACGGGCATCAAGGTCAATTACGACGAGCGCGGCACGGACGTCGATGCTGCCAAGGTCACGTTTGCCAACTTCTACGGCCGCGTGCTGCTCGACGCGCAAGGCAAGTTGAATCTGAAAGACGTGGTCGCGCACGAAACGGGCGCGCCGCAGTCGCTCACGCGCGATCAGAGCGGCAAGGGCAAGGAGCCGATTCCGCTCGGCATGCCTGCCGCTTCGGAAGCACAAGCGGCCGTGCCGGCCTCCGCCGCGTCCGGCGCGAACACGTCGGTGACGGCGGCCACGCCGCCGCAAAGCCCGGTGCGCCTGCATTTCGGCCAGCTCGTGCTGCAGAACGGCCGCGTCACTTACACCGACAACTTCATCAAGCCGAACTACACGGCTAACCTGATCGCGATTCAGGGCACGGTCGGCGCGTTCGGCACGGAATCGAAGCAGTCGGCGCCCGTCGACGTGTCCGCGAAGCTCGCCGCCAACGGCCCGATCACGATCCGCGGCTCGGTGAATCCGCTGATCGCCAAGCCGGCGCTCGATCTGACGGCAACCGCGCACGGCATCGAGCTGACCAACCTGACGCCGTACTCGGCGAAGTACGCGGGCTATCCGATCACGAAGGGCAAGCTGAACGTCGATCTGCACTACCAGCTCGCCAACGACCAGCTCACGGCAAACAACCACATCTTCATCGATCAGCTCACGTTCGGCGATCACGTCGACAACGATACGGCGACCAAACTGCCCGTGAAGCTCGCCATTTCGCTGCTGAAGAACTCGCGCGGTGAGATCGACGTCGATATTCCCGTGTCGGGCTCGCTGTCGAATCCGGAGTTCAGCATCGGCGGCTTGATCTGGCACGCGGTGCTGAATCTGCTGCAGAAGGCCGTCACGGCGCCGTTCTCGCTGCTCGCGCATGCGTTCGGCGGCGGCAGCGGCGAGGAACTCGGCTACGTCGAATTCGATCCGGGCTCTGCCGTGCTGTCCGACGCGTCGCAGAAGAAGCTCGACATGATCGTGAAGGCGCTGTCCGACAAGCCTTCGATCCGCCTCGACATCATCGGCCGCGTCGATCCTGCCGTCGATCAGCCGGCGCTGCGCACCGCTTACGTCGATCGCCTCGTGCGTCAGCAGAAGCTCAAGGACGTCGTCGGCAATGGCGAAAGCGTCGACCCGATGACGATCAAGGTGGACGCCAGCGAATACGACAAGTATCTGACCAAGGCCTACAAGGATTCGGACTTCAAGAAGCCGCGCAATATCGTCGGCCTGACGAAGACGCTGCCCGACGACGACATGAAGACCGCACTCGCCGAGCATGCGCCCATCACCGATGCGAGCCTGCGCGATCTCGCGCAGCGCCGCGCGCAGGCGGTGCAGCAGTACTTCGAAGGCAAGATCGACAACAGCCGCGTTTTCATCGTGGCGCCGAAGCTCGACGCGTCGGGTATCGACGACAAGGGCGCGACGACGCGGGTGGATTTTGGCTTGAAGTAACGCGCTGACGATTCTTCACGTGTTTGCCGCTTTTGCGGGCGCGCGTGTTAACAATCGTCAAGGATGACTGAGCGATCGCCCGTGGGGTCAACGTATCGCGAGGACGTTCGTTAAGGATGCCAACGCTTGTGCCGGCGGGCTGCGACATGCAGCCCGCCGGCGCATCCGATGCCATCCTTCCGATCGTATTCCGATGAACCTCTTCAAACCGTGCCGCCAGCTGACGCCTGGGCTTCTGATCGCGAGCGTCGCATTGGCGCTCGCCGGTTGTGCAAGCTCGCCCTGGGGCGACCTCTTTTCCGACTCGCCAACGATGCGCCCGCCCGTGCTCGATGCACCTGCGCCTGTCGCGGCGGGTTTCTATCGCGTGAATCCGGGCGATACGCTGGCGAGCGTCGCGAATGCGTTCGGGCGTGATCCCGCGCAACTCGCCCGCTGGAACCGCCTTCCTAACGACTACCCGGTGAGCGTCGGTCAGGTGCTGCGCGTGGCGCCTGGTCCCGCGTCGGCGTCGGAGCCTGCGCAAACGGGTGCCCCGGAATCGAAGACTGCAACCGGCAATGTCGCACCACCTGCTGTGCCTTCGCAGCAGACGCGCTTCATCTGGCCCGCCTCGGGGTCCGTGACGTCGAATGCCGCGGAAGGGCGGTCGAAGGCGATTCATATCAACGGCACAGCCGGCGAGACGATCCGGGCGGCGAGCACTGGCCGCGTGATCTACGCAGGCTCCGAGATCAAGGCGTACGGCCTGCTCGTCATCGTCAAGCACGACAAGCGTTTCGTGAGCGCATACGGCAACAACGCGAAGCTGCTCGTCAAGGAAGGCGACGTGGTCAGGCAGGGGCAGCCGATCGCCGAAATGGGCGCTGCCGACGATCCCCATCCATACCTGATCTTCGAACTGCGCGACGGCACCAAGGCCGTCGATCCCCAAAGTTACTTGCCGAAACGTACGGGCTAACCCGTCGCCTCGCGCCGCGCGCCGCACGATGCCATTTCGAAGACGAGACATCGCTTGAAAAAGAATCCGCTGCTACGACGCCTGGGCGCGTCCGTTTCGTTCTTCCTGCTGGCGAGCGCGTTGCCCGCGTCGGCATCGGCGGCTGCCGGGAAGCATAAGCCCGTCGATCCGAAGCCGCGTCCCAAGGCGAAGAACGCGCAGCACGGCGCGCGAACGGAGCCGAGTCACGATTCGCAGCGCAACGTACACGACGATTCAAAGAGCCGCGTCAATCGCGCGGCGCATGCCGTGCATCTGGCTCATGCCGCGAGCACGAAAGGGCACACGTCGCGCTTCAGGCAACTGGGGCTTGCGTCGTGGTACGGCCGCGGCTTTCACGGTCGCCGCACGGCGAATGGCGAGCACTACGATATGTACGCGATGACGGCCGCGCATCGGACGCTGCCGCTTGGGTCGTATGTGCGCGTGACGTCGCTGGCGAGTTCGAAATCGGTGGTGGTGCGCATCAATGATCGCGGGCCGTATGCGCGTGGCCGCGTGATCGATCTGTCGTATCTCGCCGCATCGGCGCTCGGCATGCATCGCGCGGGCGTGGCGAAGGTGGCGATCGAGCGGGTGGAGAAGCCCGAAATGGAGCGCATCGCGCATCGCCCGATGCATCTGATGACGAACGGTTAGCGGCGCGTTCGGCGCGCCATGCGAAGGTGCCGTGCTAAGCCGCCCGCGTCGGCGCGGCCTTGGTTTTCAACGCAGTCCTTTCGATCACGTTCGCAAGCGTATCGAACGCCGGCCCGATCCGATCGTTCGGCACGCACGCGTAGCCGAGCAGCAAGCCGCGCCGCGCCGGCGTTTCGCTGTTGTAGTACGCCGCGAGCGGCCGCACGATCACGCCCGCATCGTACGAAGCGGCTGTGACCTCGCGGTCGTTCGCGTCGTCGGGCAGGCCGAGCACCAGATGCAGGCCCGCTTCGTCGCCCATCACGGGCAGCGCGTCGCCGAAGCGCGCGGTGATCGCGTCGATCAGAATCTGGCGGCGCTCGCCGTACAACGCGCGCATGCGCCGCACGTGCGAAGTCAGATAGCCGTCCATGATGAACTCGGTCAGCACGGCCTGCTGCATCAGTTGTCCTTCGCGATACAACTCGGCCACGCCCGTGCGAAACGTATCGACGAGATGTTCCGGCGCGATCATGTAGCCGATCCGCAAACCCGGAAACAGCATCTTCCCCAAGCTGCCCACGTAGATGACCTGGCCCGCGTCGTCGAGCCCTTGCAGCGACGCGAGCGGGCGGCTGCCGTATCGGAACTCGCTGTCGTAGTCGTCCTCGATGATCCACACGCCATGCTGGCGCGCGTATTCGAGCAGCGTGCGGCGGCGCGCAAGGCTCATTACCATGCCGAGCGGATACTGATGCGACGGCGTGACGAGCGCGATGCGCGGCGGCGTCTGCAAATCGGATTCGCGTGGGTTCAGGCCTTCTTCATCGACGGGCACGGGCGCCAGCGTCAGCCCCGATGACTGCAGCACGCTGCGCGCGCCCCAATAGCACGGCTCCTCGACCCACGCGCGGTCGCCGACGTCCGTGAGCAACCGCACGGCGAGATCGATCGACTGATGAATGCCCGTCGTGATGATGATCTGGTCGGGCGTGCACTTCACCGAGCGCGCGACGCGCAGATAGTCCGACAACGCACGCCGTAGCGGACGATAGCCACCGCCCGGCGCATACGTCAGCAGATCGGGATTCGCTTCTTTCCAGAGCTTGGCTTGCAGGCGGCTCCATGTGCGCGCCGGAAACTCCGCGACATCCGGCACGCCTGGCATGAACGCGCCCCACTGCCGCGCCGACACGCCCGCCTGGCGGATCAGTCGCGCGCCGCGCGTGGACAGGCTGCCGGGTGCGGGTGCAGCGGGCTGCGCGAGGTTCGCGCCTGGCACCATGCCGCTGATTGCGCTGATAGAGCCACTCGCGGCGGGTGGCGCCTTGCGCGCGTTGACGGCGGCCGTGTCCGGCCGCGTGTCGGCGACATAGGTGCCGCTGCCCGTGGTCGATAACACATAGCCTTCCGCCGTGAGTTGATCGTAGACATGCAACACGGTATTGCGCGCGATGCCGAGATCCGACGCGAGCGTGCGCGAGCTGGGCAGCTTGGCGCCGGGCAGCAACTGTCCCGTCAGAATGGCCTGCTGCATCAGCCCGAGCACTTGCCGATAGACGGGTTCGCCAGCCGTCCGGTCGAGCCGCGCGGCGAGCCAGTCAGACAGGATCACCGTATCCAAGTGGTTCTATCCGGAATTATGAAATGGTTCCCTATTGTAGAACCGTAACGGGCTATAGTGGATCACGCAATCGATGCAAATCGTTAAAACGGGTGGAACCAAATGTGCGTAGAAACCCGTAGATGCATCGGCACGAAATCTTCTGGCATGGGGAGACTGACCCAATGAAAACCGAAGACGTAATCGTCAGCTTTCGGGGTGTGCGCAAGACCTATGACGGCGAAACGCTCGTCGTCAAGCAACTTGATCTGGACATCTATCAAGGCGAATTTCTGACGCTGCTCGGGCCGTCCGGCTCCGGCAAGACGACCTGCCTGATGATGCTCGCTGGCTTCGAGTTTCCGACGGGCGGCGAGATCTGGCTCGACGGACAACTGCTCAACAACGTGCCGCCGCACAAGCGCAATATCGGCATGGTGTTTCAGAACTACGCGCTGTTTCCGCATCTCACGGTGGAGCAGAACGTCGCGTATCCGCTGACGGTGCGCAAACTGCCCGCCGACGAACGCGCGCACAAGGTCAACAACGCGCTCAAGATGGTGCGCATGGAAGGCTTTGCGAAGCGTTATCCGGCGCAACTGTCGGGTGGCCAGCAGCAGCGCATCGCGCTGGCGCGTGCGCTGGTATTCGAACCCAAACTCGTGCTGATGGACGAGCCGCTCGGCGCGCTCGACAAGCAGTTGCGCGAGCACATGCAATACGAACTCAAATCGTTGCACGAGAAGCTCGGCGTCACCTTCGTCTACGTGACGCACGATCAGGGCGAAGCGCTGACCATGTCCGACCGCGTCGCCGTGTTCGACAAAGGCATCGTGCAGCAACTCGATACCGTCAATAGCCTCTATGAGGCGCCATGCAACGAGTTCGTCGCGAACTTCATCGGCGACAGCAACCGGCTGCGCGGCACGATCGCGAATGTCGATGGCGACTACTGCGAGTTTCACCTGATCGACGGCACGCGCCTGGTCGGGCGGAATATCGGTGGCGCGAAGGCGGGCGCGCAAGGCGTCGCGTGCATCCGGCCGGAGCGCATGAAGCTTGCACCGGGCGCAGTGAGCGGAGCAAAGCCGGGCGCGAATGCGGTGGCGGGCGAAGCGCGCGGGCTGATCTATTTCGGCGATCACGTGCGCATGCGCTGCGGTTTGCCGCAACAGGACGAGTGCTTCGTGAAGGTGCCGCTCGGCACGGAAGCACTCGACGGTTTCGCGCCGGGCGCACCCGTCGCGCTCGAATTCGCGCCGGAGCATCTGCGCGTGTTCGCGTGAGTAGACACACAACAACGTCCACGTCGTAAGCAGTTCATCACACCAAAGAGGAACCATCATGAAGAAGATCGTGCAATCGCGCTGTGCCGTGGCTGTCGGCGCTGTCGTCCTCGCGCTCGGCGCCCTTGCTCAGGCGAACGCGGCGGAACTGACGGTCGTGAACTTCGGCGGCGCGAATGGCGACGCGCAGAAGGCCGCATTCAACCAGCCGTTCGAATCACAAAGCGGCTCGAAAGTGACGGCTGTCGAATACAACGGCGAGCAGGCCAAAGTGAAGGCGATGGTCGAAGCCAAGCATGTGAACTGGGACGTCGTCGAAGTCGAATCGGGTGACCTCGGCCGCGGCTGCGACGAAGGCCTGTATGAAAAGCTCGACTGGTCGAAGCTCGGCAAGAAGTCGGATCTGATTCCCGAAGCGCCGCAAACGTGCGGTGTCGGTATCTTCGTGTGGTCGACGGCGATGGCGTACAACGCCGACAAGCTGAAGACGGCGCCCGCGAGCTGGGCCGACTTCTGGGACACGAAGAAATTCCCGGGCAAGCGCGGCATGCGCAAGGGCGCGCGCTACAACCTGGAATTCGCGCTGATGGCGGACGGCGTCGCGCCGAAGGACGTCTACAAGGTGCTCGGCACGAAGGAAGGCCAGGACCGCGCGTTCAAGAAGCTCGACGAGCTGAAGCCGAATATCCAGTGGTGGGAAGCGGGCGCGCAGCCGCCGCAGTTCCTCGTCGCAGGCGACGTGGTGATGTCGACGGCGTATAACGGACGTATCGATGCCGCGCAGAAAGAAGGCAAGAACCTGAAGGTGGTCTGGAACGGCAGCATCTACGACCTCGACTACTGGGCGATGCCGAAGGGCACGCCGAACAAGGCGCTGGCCGAGAAGTACATCGCGTACACGATCTCGTCGAAGCCGCAGCAGGAATACGCGAAGCACATCGCGTATGGCCCGGTGAATGAAGCGGCGATCAAGTCGCTCGACGCGAAGACGCTCGCCAATCTGCCGAACTCGCCCGCCAACGGCAAGAACGCCGTGCTGCAGAACCTGACGTTCTGGACCGATCACGGCGACGAACTGGAGCAACGCTTCTCATCGTGGGCGTCGAAGTAAGTGTGAGGTGAATGCGATGCGGCATCCGAACAGGGATGCCGCATCGCTGTAGCAGAGCTGCATTGACGCAGGAGAAACCCGTGACGACGATCACGATCGCCGCCGACCCGGCCCCCGAGTCGACCAACAAACTCAAGCGCGAGCTGAAGGCCGCCGAAGCGAAGAAGCGCGCGATGGCGCTGCTGCTGATCGCACCGCTCGCGCTGTTTCTGCTGATGATTTTCGTCGTGCCGATCGGCGCGCTGTTGACGCGCGCGGTGCAGAACCCTGAGATCGCGACGGCGCTGCCGCATACGATAACGGCGCTGCGCGACTGGGACCGCAAGTCGGTGCCGACAGACGCCGCCTACGCCGCGCTGGCCACCGATCTCACCGCCGTCGCCGATGGCGAAGCAATGGGCGCGCTCGCGCGCCGGCTGAACACGGAGATTCCTGGCTATCGCTCGCTCGTCGCGAAGACGGCGCGCGCGATGCCGCTGAACGACGGCGCGGGCCATGCACTGCCGCCGGCTCAGGTGAAGGCGAAGATTCTCGAAGTCGACGAACGTTGGGGCGACGCGAAGTACTGGCAGGCAATCGCGAAGAACGGCAGCACGATTTCGCCGTTCTATCTGCTCGCCTCGCTCGATCACAAGCAGGACGCGTTCGGTCACATCATTCCGACCGACCCTGAGCAGCAGATCTATCTCGCCGTATTCAGCCGCACGTTCGTGATCGGTTTCGCGGTGACGGTGTTCGCGCTGCTGCTCGGTTATCCGCTCGCGTACTGGATTTCGACGCTCAATGAACGGCGCGCGAATCTCGTGATGATCCTCGTGCTGATTCCGTTCTGGACGTCGATTCTCGTGCGCGTCGCTGCGTGGATCGTGATTCTGCAAAGCGAAGGGCTCGTCAACAAGGCGCTGATCGGCTCGGGCCTGATACACGATCCGCTGGCGTTGCTGTTCAATCGCGTCGGCGTGTATATCTCGATGACGCACATTCTGCTGCCGTTCATGATCCTGCCGCTCTACAGCGTGATGAAGTCGATTCCGCCCACGTATCAGCGCGCGGCTATTTCGCTTGGCTCGCATCCGTTCGCAGCGTTCTGGCGCGTGTATGTGCCGCAGACGTATCCGGGCATCGGCGCGGGCGCGCTGCTCGTGTTCATTCTCGCGATCGGCTACTACATCACGCCGGCACTGCTCGGCGGACCGAACGATCAGATGGTCAGCTACTACGTCGCGTACTTCACCAACGTGACGATCAACTGGGGCATGGCGTGCGCGCTCGGCGGGTTGCTGCTCGCGGCGACGCTGGTGCTGTATGTGATCTACGGACGCTTCACGCGTTCGAACGTGAGCCTCGGTTGAGGAGCGACGCGATGAAATTTGCCAAACCGATGTTCGCGCCGCATACGTCGATGATCGAGCGCGTGTGGTACTTCACGTTGCGCGGACTTGCCGTGCTGACGCTGCTGTATCTGATCCTGCCCGTGCTCGCGATCGTGCCGCTGTCGTTTTCGTCGAGCACGTTTCTCGTCTATCCGATTCCGGGCTGGTCGCTGCGCTGGTATCAGAACCTGATCGCCTCCGACGAATGGCGGATGGCCGCGAAGAACAGCTTTATCGTTGCGCCGTCGGCGACCGTGCTGGCCACCGTGCTTGGCACGCTCGCTGCGATCGGCCTGACGAAGGCGAACTTCAAGGGCAAGGCGCTGTTGATGGCGATTCTGATTTCGCCGATGATCGTGCCCGTCGTCGTGGTCGGTGTCGGCATGTATCTGTTCTTTGCGCCGCTGGGACTGGCCAACACGTATATCGGCCTGATCATGGCGCATGCGTCGCTGGGCGTGCCGTTCGTCGTGACGACGGTGGCGGCTACATTGCAGGGGTTCAACTACAACCTCGTGCGGGCAAGTCTGTCGCTCGGCGCGAACCCCGTGAAGACGTTTTTCAGCATCACGCTGCCGGTGATTGCGCCGGGTGTAATCTCGGGTGCACTGTTCGCGTTCGCGACGTCGTTCGATGAAGTGGTCGTCACGCTCTTTCTGGCAGGCGCCGATCAGACGACGTTGCCGCGGCAGATGTTCACCGGCATTCGCGAGAACATCAGCCCGACCATCGCCGCGCTCGCGACGATTCTTATCGTGTTCTCGACCTGCCTGCTGCTCGCGCTCGAATGGCTGCGCGGAAGGAATGCGGCGCGGGCTATTGCGGCGTGAGTCGACTGGTTTCCGCTATGTCGTTGCGGTCACACGTTTATCTGTGCGGTGATGGCGCGCACGATTGCATTGTTTACGCGCGTTTTTCATAAATTGTCGTAGCTTCGCTAGTTATCCTGAAGGTTCCTGTATAGCCCGCTCTCGAAGAAGAGAGCGCACGGCCGCTCGACGCGATCGTTGCGCAAATACGGTGAACGTCGGAACAGATTGTGTTCGGCGTGTTCGATCAGCACATGCTGATCGGAATCGCCGGCCTCAAAACAGGAGCCTTACGCGCAGTTGCGGCACAAAGGGGTGCTGTGGGGCGTGGTCGTTCATCCTCTGTATCGTAACGTGGGAGTCGCGCGCGAATTGCTCGGGGCCGCGTTCACGCATGCGCGCACTATGCGATTGATGCAGATTCATCTTCGCGCCAGTACCGAAAACCATCGTGCGCGGCGGCTTTATACGTCGAGCGGATTGGCTGGCTATGGCGTCGAGCGGCTCTCGCATCCGTTCCCGTGCCTCTACTTCGACGAAGAAACCATGGTGTTATATCTGGATGGTGAGCATGCCGACGCATCGTTGCTCCCACTGTGACAAACGTTGACAACTCAGGTCGAGCGCTGCGTTAAAACTACGGCTCTTATTACTCCCAGTGGGAACCTGAGAAAATTATGGAACACGGAATCATTGCATGGCTGATCATCGGCTGTGTCGCCGGCTGGCTTGCTAGCGTGCTGGTGTCGGGCAGCGGCTTCGGCGTCATTCTCGATATCGTCATCGGCGTGGTGGGCGCGTTTATCGGCGGCTGGCTGTCGGGCGTGCTGCATATCTCGCTTGGCAGCGGATGGATCGGCTCGACGATCACGGCGTTCGTCGGCGCGGTCATTCTCCTGTTCGCCATTCGTCTGTTCCGGCGCCGATAACACGGACTCGAAACCAGGCGCCACGCGCAAAATACAAACCCGGCCTCGGCCGGGTTTGTCGTTTCTGCGGCTATCGCTTTGCCGTCTGATCGCTCGCCGCTCCCGGGGTCATCCCACCCAGCGCCTGAAACAGCGCGGCCGTATCCGCGAGACGATCTGCCTGCGCCCGCGTCCTGTCGAGCGCAGTCTGCAACGCCTGGCGCTGCGTATCGATCAAGCTGAACTGACTGACGCCGCCCGCCGCATACTGCGCCTGTGCGATCGTCACGCTTGCTTGCGCTTCCGACGCCGCGTCATCGCGCGCCTGCAATTCGCGCGCATCGCCATTCAGTGCGTGCAGCGTATCGGCGACTTGCTGGAGCGCCTGCAACACCGTCTGCCGATACGACGCAAACGCCGCATCGTAGGCAGCCTGCGCGGCGCGCTTCTTCGCGCGCAGTTCGCCGCCGTGAAAGATCGGCTGCGTCAGGTTCAGGCCGAGGTTCCACACGTTCAAGCTGTTGACGACATCTTCAATGCGCGTGCGCTCCGAGCCGATCCCCGCCGACACGACGAACTGCGGATACAGATTCGCCGTCGCCACGCCGACATTCGCGCTCGCCTGATGCAACAGCGCTTCCGATGCGCGGATGTCGGGCCGCTCGCGTGCGAGTGTCGACGGCAATGTCACGGGCACGGTGTCGGGCAGATGCAGCGCATCGAGCGTGATGTCGTTGAAATCCGCTTGCGACGGCGCGACGCCGAGCAGGATCGCGAGTTGATGATCGGCCTGCGCGAGTTGCGTCGTCAGCGGAGGAATCTGCGCGCGCGTTTGCGCGACCAGCGTGCGCTGCGTGCGCACATCGAGTTGCGCGACGCCGCCCGCCGCGTAGCGTCCTTCGACGATCGTCAGTTGGCGGGCCTGCGCATCCGCCAGTTGCTGCGTCAACGCGAGCTGTTGTTGCAGCGACGCGCGCCGGATCGCAGTCGATACGACGTTGCCCGCCAGCGACAGGCGCGCGGCATCGAGTTCATACGACTGGTAATCGACTTGCGCAAGCAGCGCTTCAAGCGCGCGGCGGTTGCCGCCGAAAATATCGAGCATGTACGACACGCTCACCGACACATTGAACAGCGTGAACGGCCCGGGGTTCGGCACATTCGGAACACCGAACGCAGCAGGATTCACTTTTTGACGCGTGCCGGAAAGCTTCGCATCGATGGTCGGGAACTCGGTCGCGCCTGCTTGCGCGACGTAGTTCTCGCGCGCTTCGACGAGTTTCGCCCGCGCTTCATCGAGCGTCGGGCTGTGTTGCAGTGCCATGTCGACGAGACGATTCAGCGCGTCGGAGCGAAACTGCGTCCACCACATAGGCAGCGCATTGTTCGCGGTGACGAGCGTTTGCGTCGCGCCTGCGGCTTGCGTCGCGGCGGGCAGCGCTTCACGCGTGTACGACGGCGCATCGGGCGCGGCGGGCGCATGGAAGTCGGGGCCGACCGCGCAGCCGCACAGCGCGAGCGCCGACACCAGCACGTAGTGTTTCATCGTCGACCTCCTAATCCAGGGTGCGCCGATAGAAGCGCACGGCAATGGCCAACACGACGACAGTGAAGATCGCGACGGGCCACACCGACGGCCACAGTTCGACCCAGCCGTTGCCCTTGAGCAGAATGCCGCGCACCAGCCGGTTGAAGTACGTGAGCGGCAGCAGATTGCCGATCCATTGCGCCCACACGGGCATGCCCGCGAATGGGAACATGAAGCCCGACAGCAGCAGGCTCGGCAGAAAGTAGAAGATGGTGAGTTGCATCGCCTGCAACTGGTTCTGCGCAATCGACGACAGCGTAATGCCGACCGTCAGGTTCGCCGCGATGAACAGCAGCGCCGCGACATACAGCGCGACCAGACTGCCGACGAACGGCACGTTGAAGACATAACGCGCCGCCGCCAGAATGATCGACGACTGCACGAGCCCGATCGCGATATACGGCACCAGTTTGCCCGCGATTACCTCGATGGGCAGCACGGGTGTCGCGAGCAGGTTTTCCATCGTGCCGCGCTCGCGTTCGCGGGTCATCGCGAGGCCCGTCATCATGACCATCGTCAGCGTGAGGATCGTGCCCATCAGGCCCGGCACGACGTTGTATTGCGTGATGCCCTCGGGGTTGTAGAGCTTGTGGATCTGCACGTCGAACGCGGCGGGCGCGCCGTTCAGATGCGCGAGCGGCCCGGTGATGTCCTTGTCCGCGACCGATTGCACGAGACCGGGCAGCGCGGCGAGCGGCGCTTGTGTCGCGGTCGGATCGGTGGCGTCGGCTTCGACGAGCAGCGCGGGCCGTTCGCCGCGCAACAGGCGCCGCGAAAAATCGACGGGAATCGACACGACGAAGGTCACGTCGCCACGCGCCAGCGCTTCGCGTGCTGCGGCGTCGTCGGGCAGCGTGTCGACGACATGGAAATAGTCCGAGTTCTTCATCGCCGCTACGAAGCTGCGCGAGAACTGACTCGGCTCGCTGATGACGACGGCCGTGCGCAGATGCTTCGGGTCGGTGTTGATCGCGAAACCGAACAATGCGAGCTGAAGAATCGGCAAGCCGACGATCATGCCGAACGTGATGCGGTCGCGCCGCAACTGGACGAACTCCTTGAGGACGATGCCCCACCAGCGCGTCACGGAGAATACGCGGTTCACGATGCTTTTCCGTAGTTGTCGGCCGAGCGGCTCATCATGTAGATGAAGACGTCTTCGAGGCCGGTTTCGATCGGCTCGATCCGCACGGGCAGGCCGGAGGTGACCTGTCTGATCGCCTTTTCGAGCGCGTCGTGGTCGTGGCTGCTCGCATGCAGCGCGGAGCCGAACACGACGGTCTGATCGACGCCAGGCGTCTTGCGCAACTGTTCGGACAGCTGCGTCAGACGCTCGCCGTGGATCGCCCACGTGGCGAGCGCCTGTGATTCGATCACCTGCTGCGCGGTGCCTTGCGCGAGCAGTTTGCCGTACGCGATATAGGCGAGCTTGTGGCAGCGCTCCGCTTCATCCATGTAGTGCGTGCTGACCAGCACCGAAATGCCTTGCGCAGCGAGCCGGTGCAGCTCTTCCCAGAAGTCGCGGCGCGCAGTCGGGTCGACGCCTGCTGTCGGCTCGTCGAGCAACAGCAGCTTCGGTTCGTGCAGCATGCAGGCGGCGAGCGCGAGCCGCTGTTTCCAGCCGCCCGACAGCGCGCCCGTCAACTGGTCCGCGCGCGTCTGCAAGCCGAGCGTTTCGAGCGCGCGATCCACCTTCTCCTTGCGGTCGCGCATCTGATAGATGCGCGCGACGAAGTCGAGATTCTCGCGGATCGTCATGTCTTCCCAGTACGAGAAGCGCTGCGTCATATAACCGACGTTGCGCTTGATCTGCGCGCTGTCGCGCACGATGTCGTAGCCGAGGCAGGTGCCGCTGCCGGAATCCGGCGTGAGCAGGCCGCACATCAGGCGGATCGACGTCGTCTTGCCACTGCCGTTCGGACCGAGAAAGCCGAAGATCTCGCCACGCGCGACCTGTAACGTCACATCGTTGACGACGTGCTTGTCGCCGAAGTGCTTGTTGAGGTTGTGCACGTCGATCGCGAGCGAACCTTGCGACGAACCGTTCGGCGTGCTCATCGCAACGTCACCGAAACGGGCTGACCGGGATGCAGGCGCGGCGCATCGTCGACGGAAGGATGCGCTTCGACCATGAACACGAGCTTCGCGCGGCTCTCGTTGCTGTAGATAACGGGCGGTGTGTATTCCGCCGAACTCGACACGTAAGTGATCTTCGCGTCGATATCGGACGCGCAGCCGTCGCAATGGACCCTCAGCGCGCGGCCAGGCGCGAGCGCGCCGACCGCGGTTTCGGGCACGAAAAAGCGCACCTTCACGTTTTGCGGCGGCAGCATCTGCACGACGGGATTACCCGCCTGCACCCATTCGCCTACACGGTACAGCGTGTCGTAGACGCGGCCTCTGGCGGGCGCGTTGACGCGCTTCTGGTCGAGCTTCCATTGCGCCTGCGCCACGGCAGCCTGCGCCGCTTCGACCTGCGCGGTCTGCGCGAGCAACTGTTGCGAGCGGCCTGGCAACCGCGCGACCTGGACTTCGCGCGTCAGCTCGCGCACCTGCGCGTTGGCGGCATCGGCGGCGGCGCGTGTATCGTCGAGCTGTCCCTTCGGAATGCCGCCCGCACGATACTGCGCTTCGTCGCGCGTCAATTGCAGCGTGGCCTTGCGCGCGTTCGCCACGGCCTGCGCGAGCTGCGCCTTCGTCACGTCGATTTCCGGCGGGCGCTTGCCCGTCTGGATGTCCGCGAGTTGCGCGCGGGCGGCGGCGAGCTGTTGCTGCGCCTGCTGCAACGCCGCCGTTTCGTCGACGGATTCGAGCGCGAAAACGGGTGCGTTCGCCGTGAGCTGATCGCCGCGCGCGACATCGAGTTGCGTCAGCTTGCCCGATTGCGACGAGCCGAGATAGACGAACTCGCCTTCGACATAGCCTTGCCATGTATTGTCGGCGCGATGCGAACACGCGCCGAGCGCGCCGCATGCAACGAGCGCCGCAACAGTCCGTACGACGCGAGCGGATGGACGTGAATGCTTCATGAACTGGACCTTGTGGATGGGCGGCGCGCCGTGTTGCCCGCGTTTTTGGCGGCCGGCTTGCTCGCGCCACGTGCCGCAGGCGGATGCATGCCGCCAAGCAGCAGCGCCGTGACGTGCCGCTGCAGCGTCTCGCGTTCGATAGCCGGAAAGCCGCGAATGCTCTGCCACATTTTTGCGGCCGCTTGCGGCAGCATCACGAGCGCGAAGAGCGAGTTGAACATCAACAGCGGATCGAGGTCGGGATTCACCGCGCCCGCGTGCTGCGCTTCCTTGATGCGCGCGCCGAACCGCTTGATGTTGTCGAACGGAATGCGCGTGATCATGCGGTCGCGCAACATGCCGCCCTCGTTGACGACCTCGCGCAGCCAGAGCGGCGGCAGCCATGGCATGCGGCCCGTCACGTCGAACAGACGCTTGACGAACTCGGCGACCATCACGAACGGATCGTCGCTGGAATCCTCCCCGGCGGCGCTCCACACAAAGCCGACGGACGGCGCGAGCCGTTCCTCGACGATAGCGTCGAGCAGCGTCTCGCGGTTCGTGAAGTAATAGTGCACGAGCGCGGACGTGACTTCGGCGGCCACGGCAATCTGCGCGACGGTGGTGGCCGCGATGCCGCGTTCCGAGAACAGGCGCGTAGCGGTATCGAGCAGATGCTCGCGCACGTCGAAGTTCTCGACGACGGGGCGGCGCCCGCGCGGTTTGGCCGATGGACGTTTCATGTTCATGGGCCGGAAGCTTAATTGACGAGTTAGTTAAATTCAAGTGGGTTTACCTCGGATGCGGCAAGTTGCCTCGTTGGGCATGCCGCCGGGCATCGTCCTCTAGCCGGCAAGCGACGCCGCACGCGTGCGCTGCCATGCATAAGCAAAATCTCGCTCGCCGGATTTACTTTCTTATGCCGTGAGCATTATCGGAAATTGAATAACAAATAAAGTGGAAAGAAGACGTAAAGAAAAATACGGAATGCAGAATATTCCGCAGAATAAATGGGTCGATAATGACTTAGAATAATCGCCGCATAAAGGCATGTAGCCGATAAACACGCCGTGTGGTAGCGCGACAGCACGTGAGATTAAAGAAAATCTGGAGAACGGCAGTTGGCTTCTATATTAATAGTGGACGATCATCCGGCGTTTCGGCTGGTTATCAAGACTCATCTATTGCAATTGCTCGGCACGCAGGAAGTATTCGAAGCAGACAACGGCCAGTCCGCAATGGAAATGGCGCGTCAATTCGCCCCCGATCTCACCATTCTCGATCTGGATATTCCGCGCATCAATGGCCTCGATGTGCTCTCACGCCTGAAAGCCGGGCATCCGTCCATGCGCGTACTGATTTTGTCGAGCCACGATGCGTCCACTTTCGTGTCCCGTGCCATGCGCGCGGGCGCGCAAGGCTTCGTCAGCAAGTCGCAGGACGTGAAGGAGATCATGCGCAGTGTCGAGGCCGTGATGTCGGGCTACAGCGTGTTTCCGATTGCGATGAAGTTCATGCAGGAGGGCTTGCTGTGAAGCACGCGCGTCTGGTTTGTCGCGGCGAACTGGCTGATATCGAGGTCGAAGTCGCGGGCGGGCTGATTGAGCGGATGCGCGGATTGCTCGGGCGCGATGGACTCGATGCGAATCGCGCGCTATGGCTCGAACCGTGCAATGCCGTGCATACGTTCGGCATGCGTTTTCCGATCGACGTGGTCTTTATCGACAGGCGTGGGCGCGTGCTGTCGGTTCATCGAAATGTCGGTCGTGGGCGTGTGCTCGTCTGCTGGCGTGCACGAACGGCGTTGGAGATGCGTGCGCATGCGGTGGAGACCTTGCAGATAGACGCCGGTGACAGGCTTGAATGGAGGGCTTCGACGTGAAGCACCGAGGCATGCGTAAGCGCCGGATGACGGGGCAAGGGATGACGGAGTTTCTCGTCGTCGCGCCGCTGTTGCTGTTCTTCGGCTTCGTCACCGTGCAGTTCGTGCTGCTGTACCAGGCAAAATCGACGCTCGATGTCGCCTTGCTCGAAGCCGCGCGTGAAGGGGCTGTCAATCACGGTTCGATGGAGACGATGCAAGCGGGGCTCGCGCGTGGCCTCGCGCCTTTGTA
Organism: Paraburkholderia largidicola; assembly: GCF_013426895.1. Classification (NCBI taxonomy): domain Bacteria; kingdom Pseudomonadati; phylum Pseudomonadota; class Betaproteobacteria; order Burkholderiales; family Burkholderiaceae; genus Paraburkholderia; species Paraburkholderia largidicola. The sequence goes on from NZ_AP023175.1 coordinate 2,020,183, forward strand.
TACGCGCAGCGCTGACGCGGGGGGTGTGCAAGCGGCGCTGCGTGCTGCGCAACGTGCCGTGGGCGAGAGGGCATCGATCGAGATCGTCAGTCCGACGGTGGCGATGATGCGCGATTTCGCGCGTCCGCGCTTCTATCCCGCTGAGGGCGTCGCGCACGATGAAATCCCCAATGACATGCTGATGTATCGCGACACCACGCACGGCGCGGAATCGGATGTGAATGTGCAGGATGCGAATCTGCTGAAACTGCGTGTGCACTATTGCTTTGATCTGAACGTGCCCGTCGCGAACAAGGTGCTGTACTACGCGACGAATACGATCGGCGATATTGCGGCGAACGGTGTGTTTTCGCGCGAGCCCGCGCAGGCGAGCGTCGATGCGTATGGCTCGCCGAAACGGCCCGAGAGTGTGTGCAGGACGACGCTTGTCGACGGAGGGCAGAGCCAGCGTTGGCCGGTTGCGCTGGAATCCGAGGCGATCGTGCGGATGCAGTCGCCGTTTCGTGCGGAGGCGGCGAATGAAGTGCATGCGACGGTGGGGCGTTGATGCGCCGAATGCTGTTGCTCGGGGTCATGGCGTGTGTCGTGAGCAATGTGTGCGCGGCCGGGCGTGTGGAGATGGTGATCGGTGGGTCGAGCGGCGTTGATGCTGGCGCCGATGCCGATGGGCCGTTGATCGTCGAGTTCGATGCGCCATGGGAGGCCCAGCGCGCGCGTTCGAAAGTTCTCGCTTGGACGGCGCTCGTCGATGACGTTGCGAAGCGCAGTAGTGTCGACAAAGCGCTGCTGATGGCTGTCATCGATGTCGAATCGGGCGGTGATCCGTTTGCGGTGTCGCCCAAGGGTGCAAGAGGTTTGATGCAGTTGATGCCGCGAACAGGCGCGCGGCAAGGTGCGGACGATCTGTTCGATCCTTATCAGAATGTGGCCGCGGGCACGCGCCTGCTCGATACGCTGCTTGCGACGTTCGGCGATGTGTCACTGGCGCTCGCTGCGTATAACGCGGGGGAAGGGGCGGTGCGTAAGTTCGGCGGTATGGTTCCGCCGTATGCGGAGACGCAGAAGTACGTGCGGCGGGTGATGGAACGGGTGGGGGTTTATCGGCGATGACGCATGGCGGCAAAAAGAAGTATCTGTATGCCGCAGTTGATGTGTCATTGTGCAGCACAGCGAAGGCGGCGGGATGCAGGGGCTAACGAGGTGTCGCGGAACGGCCAACACGGTCGATCAGATTGGGCCGAGCGGCGACAGTCGAGCATTCGTTTGGCTATTTAAAGCCGCCGACGCGATCGCGGTCGACCGTCCGGATGTCGGGCCCGGCAGCCCAGTCCTTATCCACCAAGGGTTTCAGCCCGATCGCCCGGTGTGTTGGACTCACTGGTAAACCACTATCGCGCGTGGATTGGGATGTTAGTACTGTCAGACGGAAACGCGTATACGCATGCCCTTCTTTTCGCTTCGGGGAGGTGCCGTTGAAAAGCTCCTTCTGCAAGTCCGATCCAGTCCCGCCATAACATCTCCGCAAGGTTCCGTGCTTCACGCACACCGTGCCGGCCGTCCACGACCACACCTGTGCGCAGGCAACCGGTACGTCCAGTCGAACAAAAAGGAGGCAACATGCTTTCTGGAATCCACGTGCTTCGAGCGGCGGCGAGCGCCGCACTGGCGCTCTGCGCAAGCGGGGCTTTCGCGCAGGCTTCGATCGTTTCAGGGCCGTCCAGCGATCCCACCTGCATGGTCCCCTGGAAGAGCGATACGAAGTTCATCAAGTATCCGAAGAAGAACGCGCCTTACCGGGTCGCACTCGTGAACGGCTATATCGCGAACACCTGGCGTATCCAGATGATCAGGACGGCCAAGGCCTACACCGCACAACCGGCCGTTGCCGCCAAGCTCAAGGAATTCAAGGTCGTCTCGACGGGCGAGGACGTTCCGGCGCAGATCTCGGCCGTCAACAACTTCATCGATGCCGGTTATGACGCCGTCATCGTGAACGCGCAGAACCCCTCCTCATTCGGCCCTGCAATCCGCCGGGCGAAGAGCGCGGGTGTGGTGCTGGTCGCGTTCGACAACACGCTCGACAGCACAGACGCGATCAACGTCAATGTCGACCAGTATGGGCTCGGCGCGCTGTGGGCCAAATGGCTCGCGGGCCATTTGCCGAACGGCGGCAAGGTGCTCGAAGTTCGCGGGGTGGCGGGCACGTCGGTCGACACGGACCGGCACAATGGTTTCACGAAAACGCTGGACGACACCGGCAAGAAGTGGAACGTCGTCCAGGTCTACGGCAAGTGGGACGACGGGGTCGCGCAAAAGGCAGCCGCCGACGCGATTGCCGTGCAGGGTCATTTCGATGGCATATCGGCGCAAGGCGGCGACACGGGCGTCGTGCGCGCGATGATCGATGCGAAACACCCGTTCGTGCCTTTCGGTGGTGAGACGGAGAACGGCTTTCGCAAGTTCTGCGCGCAGTATGGGAGCCAGGGCCTGAAGTGCACGTCGGCGGGCACCGGGCCCGCGCAGGTGGCCGTGGCGATCAAGACGGCACTCGCTGCGCTGGATGGCCAGACGATTCCCGTGGCGATCAAGCTGCCGCTCGACGTTACCGACGATTCGATGTTGAAGTCGGGCGTCAACTATTTTCCGAACGACTCCGACAACTTTTTCGTCGGCAACTCGTTTCCGACATGCGGCATCAATTTCTCTGCTCAGGAAATCATGAAGCAGAACCAGGGCAACCAGTAACTGGATGATGGCCCGCGCTGTGACCGGAGACGAAGCATGCCGCAGGACGCAGAGCAGCCGTTCTTTCAGATGTCGGGCGTGTCGAAAAGCTACGGCGGCGCCGTCGCGCTGGATCACGCCGAACTCACGGTGCGCAGAGGCCGCATTCACGCGATCCTCGGCGAGAACGGCGCGGGCAAGTCCACGTTGCTGAAGGTGATGTCCGGCGTCGTGCAGCCGGACGAGGGCACGATGCATTTCGATGGCCGGCAGGTCTCGTTCGCGTCGCCTGCCGAGGCGAACGCGGCGGGTATCGTCTGCGTGTATCAGGAGCTGTCCCTGATCCCCGACTTGAGCGTGGCGGACAACATCTACGCTGCGAACCCGCCGCGACGTTTCGGGATGATCGACCGGCGGGCCCAACGCCGCCAGGCCGAGGAGGCGCTCGCGCGAGCGGGCGCCGCCGACATCAATCCGCTTGCTAAAGTCCGGGACCTGCCGCTGTCGCGCCAGCAGATGGTCGAGCTCGCGAAGGGGCTGGCACACGCGCCGCGCATTCTGATCCTCGACGAAGCCACCTCGGCGCTGACGGCCGCCGACGTCGCGCGCGTGATCGAGGTGCTCAAGCGCCTGCGCGAAGAGGGGCTCGCGCTGCTGTTCATCTCGCATCGGATGCACGAGGTGAAGGCGCTCGCGGACGAATGCACGGTCTACCGGAACGGTCGCCATGTCATGAGCTTCGAGGCGGGCACGCGCTCCGACAATGAGGTCGTCGAAATGATGATCGGCCGGAAATACCAGCATGCGTTTCCTGCCAAACCCGCGGCCAAACCGGCGGACCAGCCCGCGGACGCCCGCAGCACCGTGCCGGTTCTCGCCTGTCGTGATCTCGCATGGAGCGACACGCTGCGGGGCATCAGCTTGTCGTTGCAGCCCGGTGAAATCCTCGGACTGGGCGGCCTCGACGGACAAGGCCAGCGCGAACTGCTGCTCGCGCTGTTCGGCGTGTTGCGCGGCTGCGCGGGCAAGATCGAGATCAACGGCAAAGCCGTGTCGATCGGGAGCCCGACGGCCGCGCGCGCGAACGAAATCGGTATGGCGCTGATACCCGAGGACCGCAAGACGGAAGGCTTGATGCTGCCGATGTCGGTACGCGAGAACCTGTCGTTTGCCGCACTCGATTGCATGTCCACCGCCGGCATCATCGATCGCGACCGCCAGCAGTCGCTCGTCGAGCGGATGATGGAGCTGCTTGCGATCAAGTCGTTCAGCGTCGACGCGCCCGTGGGCTCGTTGTCGGGCGGCAACCAGCAGAAGGTCGTCATCGCGAAGTGGCTGATGCGGCAGCCGAAGATCCTGCTGCTCAGCGACCCGACGCGCGGTATCGACGTCGGCACCAAGCAGGAGCTCTACCAGCTGCTCAGGCGTCTTGCCGACGAAGGGGCCGCGATCGTCTTCTATTCGACCGACTATGACGAGCTGATCGGCTGCTGCGACCGCGTGCTCGTACTGTACGAAGGCAGGATCAAGAAGGAACTCGTCGGCTCGGCGATTACCGAGCAGAACCTGATTGCCAGTGCTCTCGACCTGCCCGTCGGACAGATTGTGCCTACCACGGGAGCGGCGCGATGAGCGGGCTGCGTTACTGGTATGCGGAGAATCGCGGAGCGGTGTTCGCGTTCGGCCTGTTCCTGCTGATGTTCGCGATCTATCTCGTCAACTATCCGTCGGCGTTATCGGCCAACGTATTTCAGACGGCAGCGAACAAAGCGGTACTGCTCGCGCTCGTCTCGATGGGGCAGGCGCTCGTCGTGCTGACCGCCGGCATCGACCTGTCGATCGGCATGACGCTGGTGCTGACGAATTGCGTCGGGTCGTGGATCGTCACAGGCGACTCGCTGCACAGCGCGCTCGGCATCGCCGGCGTGCTCGGCGCGGGTGCGCTCTGCGGCGCGCTGAACGGCGTGATCATCATTTTCGGCCGGCTGCAGCCGATCGTCACGACGATTGCGACGGGCGCCGTCTACTACGGATTGGCGCTGCTGCTGCGCCCGGTGCCCGGCGGATCGATCAACGAAGATCTCGCCGACACGCTGACAGGCAAGGTCGCCGGCGTTCTGCCAGCGAGCTTGCTCATTTTGCTCGCTGCGATCGTGATCGTCTGGATTCCTTTCAAACGCTCGGCGATCGGGCGAGCGGCATACGCGACCGGGTCGTCCGAACCTGCGGCTTTCCTGTCCGGCATGCCGATCCGCCGCGCGAAGTTCGCGAGCTATACGCTGGCCGGCCTGCTCGCGGCAGCTGGCGGCCTGTTTCTGACGTTCTTCACGGACACCGGCGAAGCGAACCTCGGCAGCGCGAACTCGTACACGCTGTTTTCGATCGCCGCGGTAGTGATCGGCGGCGTGTCGCTGCTCGGCGGCAAGGGCAGCGCGATCGGCGCGATCTTTGGCGCATTCGCGTTCCGTTGCATCGGCGATCTGCTGTTCGTGTTCAACGTCGATCCGCTGTGGCAGCCGCTATTTCAGGGCATGATTCTTCTGCTTGCGGTCGCGATCGGCGCGTGCGGATTGTTCAGGGTGCGCAACCGTCTGGAGTGGTTTCAATGAGTCACGCTCCCGCGACCGGCCGCACGACGTTCGTGTCGAGACTCACCCGCAGAATCGACAAACCGATCGTGATCGCATTCGCGTGCATCGTCGCGCTGCTGCTCGTCGGCGGGATGTTCTCGCGCAACTTCACGTCGCCGGAATACATCCTGCTGCAACTGAAGGTCGGCGCATTCCTCGGCATCATCGCGACCGGCCTGATGATGGTGATCCTGCTTGGCCACATCGATCTGTCGCTGCCGTGGACGATCACCGTCGGCGCGATGATGGCGTGCGCGGTAGCAGGGCACGGCGATGTCGGGCGCATCCTCGCGATTCCGGTCGGGATTGGTTGCGGCGTGCTGATCGGCATCGTCAACGGCATCCTCGTCGCACTGCTGCGCATTCCGTCGATGATCGCGACGCTCGCGACCAATGCGGTCGCGCAGGGCATCATGATTGTTTATACGGGCGGGTCGTCGCCGCAGGACTCCGCGCCCGAAGTGATGCGATGGCTCGCGGCGGGCTGGCTCGTACCGGGCGTGCCGAATGCCGTCGCGCTGTGGGTGGTGATCGGCGGCGCCACGATGTTCCTGCTGTCGCGCACGACCTTTGGCCGCACGCTTTACGCGATCGGCAATACCGAGCGCGCGGCGTATCTTTCTGGCATCGATACGCGGCTCGTCACCGTGATCGCCTTCGCCGTGTGCAGCGGGTTCGCCGCGTTCGGCGGCGTGCTGCTCGCGGGCTATGCGTCGAAGGCCGCACAGTCGATGGGCGATGCTTACCTGTTGCCGGCGATCGCGGCCGTCGTGCTCGGCGGCACGTCGATTCTGGGTGGACGGGGTTCATACCTGGGCACGGTGGCCGGCGCGATCCTCATCACACTGTTGCAATCGATCCTCTCGGTCGCGCAGATGCCGGAGGCGGGGCGTCAGATCATCTACGGCGTGGTGATCGCGGCGATGCTGCTGCTGTATGGGCGCAGCAAGCGAGAGGCGTAGGGTGAGGTGCTGGGCCGGCAGTCGTGTTCAATCAACGCGTGCAACCGGCCATGATGCGTCATTCGCCCGGGCCGTCGCGCGGACGTTCCAACGCCGCGTCCACCCAGCAAGCCGCCATTCAATTCGCAAGGGTGAACTCCCGTCCCAATGTGCCGCCGCTCGCACCAGGGCTATTCCGACGGCGGCTCCCAAGGGATGCTGTTGAAAAAGTCGCTGACCGTCTCTTTCCCGTGAGGTAGATGGCGTGCCGGCGTGCTCGTGTGGCGCACAGTGGGGATTGAGGCTTCTGGACATCCTGTCTCAGTCCCGCACTCGACGACTTGTGCCTGGAGAGCGGCACTCGATCAATACAATATGGCGCCTTACTGGGCCGGCGCGCCTGACCTGAATTGGGTTATGCGTTTGGCCGTTAGGTCCGCCCAATAATCCATCACATGCTCTGCGTCGCCCCATTTTCCGGCACCCGCATTCTCGATGCTCATTCCGCCGGCACGGCCGTCCACCGCTTCGCCGAGAACCTGTCCGGTTTCACCGTCCGTGGCCTCGCCCTCGCCCTGTGCCGAACCGGCGAAGGCATAGGTGTCCGTCCCGAGGCTCTGCACCATATCGAGCAACCGGGCCTGCGGGATGATCACTGAGATTGTGCGCAATCCTGGCGTCCCGCTCGTAACGTTAGTCAGGGCGACGCGGATGACAATAACGTGTTTGCCCTGCAGTTCGACAATCGGCAGCACGCGCGACAGGCTAGTCTTCAACTTCGTGTAGAAATAGCTCGTCAATATCTGCTGCTCCCTCGCGTCGATAGGTTTGTTGGCATCGTTGATGAACACCACAGGCTCGAGGAAGATTCCCGTGTAGGAACTCCACTTTGCATTCGGATTGATGTAGCGAAGCCGCGCCTCGCCTTCCTTGCCCGGGTGCAGCAGGGAATAATTGGTCAGAAACCCTGTTTTCGATGCCTTTTCGACATCGGAAAGCGGTTGCTCGTTTGTGACAGCGCAGGCGACCAATGCCATCGTCGCCAGCAGAGGACATATGTTCTTCAACATCGTCTCACCCTCCGTTGCGCCCGCCTGCGCGGGCGACATATAGCGGTTAGCTAACCGCGGAAGCAATGGAAGAGACACGCTTTGCGCCCAACGCTCGCGCTCGGACACGTCAATCATCAGCGTAAGGTGCCTACGCGCCTGTCTGAGTTTCGGTATCTGGTTTGCGAATCAGCATGCGCCTTGGCACGCGGCGGCAACCTCACTCGGCTGACGTCAATATTGATGGCGCTTCAATTGGAAGGTCATATTGGACTTTGGTCTTATTCTGGTACTTTATTCTGAAGCTGGGCTTAAGGGGCCACGCCGCAACCACCACACTGGCGCAGGCAACACTCATTTTTCGTTTTTATTGAC